>JBBSPA010000014.1:0-67501 GCA_038259225.1 Propionibacteriales bacterium | reverse complement strand
CTCGAGGGCGTCGGTGAACAGCTGCTCGGAGATGTCGGCCAGCACCAGGGCCACGGACAAGTCCGTGTCGAGCAGCTCGGTCGTGGTGACGGCGAACTGCTCGCGCATCGGCAGCGCCCACCTTCGAGGCGTCTGCAGGGTAAGTGTCATGCCTTCTCCTCCACATCGGCGACCACGAGCGTGGGCGCGGTGTCGTCGGTATGCCGCAGTGCCTCGACCAGCGCGGAGTGGTCACGTCCGTCGACGCGCCGGGTGATCCATCGCTCCAGGGCAAACCGGCGCTCGAGACCGCCTGGCCAGCCCAGCGATGCCGATCGGTTGTCGACGGCCACCACGGTAAGCCGGTCGAGTCCGAGAGCGCCTGCGGCGACGATCGCCTCACCATTCGTGCCTTCGTCGAGCTCGGCGTCTCCCACGAGCGTCACGACACGTGACCGAAGGCCTTGAGCCCGTAGACCCAGCGCCACTCCCACGGCGAGCGGAAATCCGTGACCGAGCGAGCCCGAGGAGATCTCGACCCCAGGGACCAGGTTGCGGTCGGGGTGGTACCCGAGGGGGGACGTGAAACCACCGAAGCCACTCAGCCAGTCGACGGGAATGAAACCCTTGGCCGCGAGGACCGCGTAGTAGGCCATCGGGCCGTGCCCCTTGCTCAGCAGGAATCGGTCCCTGGCGGGGTCGTCCACGGTCTCGGGAGTGATGGCGAGGACCTGGTCGTACAGCACCCAGGTCACGTCGAGGGTCGAGGTGGACGAGGCGTCGTGCTTCTCGTCGCCGGTCTGAAGGGACATCAGGTGGCGCAAGTCGTCGTACCCGAAGGTCGTTGCGGGCTCTGTCGTCAGAAGAGTCATACCGTCACCTTGCAATCTCAAGTAAACTTGAAGTCAAGACTCTGAGCCACGGATCTCCAACTGGCAGTGTGACGCGGCTCTCGTCTTCGTCGGACGAGGTGTGCGGACGCACCAGATGGGTACGTATTCTCGGTATGACCGCGGTGGGGACTTCCCGACCACGGCTTCTCGAGGCATACGGAGGCCCGACATGGCGACAGACGACAAGACGCAGAACAAGGCCGAGGAACTGGGCGGCAAGGCCAAGGAGAAGGTTGGCGAAGCGACCGGCGACGACAGCCTGAAGGCTCAAGGCGAGCGCGACCAGTCCAAGGCCAACCTGAAGCAGGCCGGCGAGAAGGTCAAGGACGCCTTCAAGAAGTAAGGCTGCACGGGAGGTACTGCATGGCGCGGATGCCCCACCACCTCACGATCGGTGACCTGTCCTTGCGATCAGGGGTTGCGGCGTCCGCGCTGCGTTTCTACGAGGAAGTGGGGCTCCTCGAGGCCGAGCGGACCAGCGGCAACCAGCGCCGCTACCCACGCCACATGTTGCGCCGGGTCGCCTTCATCCGGGCCGCCCAGCGCGTCGGGCTCAGCCTCGAGGAGATCAGCGAGGCACTTGCGACGCTCCCGGACCGGCGTACCCCCACCAAGGCCGACTGGGAACGCGTGTCGCGTCACTGGACGGCTCGAATCGACAGGCAGATCGACGACCTGCAGCGCCTCAAGCGCAAACTGACCGGCTGCGTCGGCTGCGGTTGCCTGAGCCTGCGGACGTGCGCCCTGAGCAACCCTGACGACGAGCAGGGTGATGCCGGCCCCGGTCCGGCCTGGCTGGCCACCGAGGAGAATGCCGGCATCACCCGCGACTAGTCCAGGGTCAGCTCCTGGTCCGGATGGGCACGGCGGATGAGGTGGTACCGCCCGCGTCCGCCAGATAGGCCATCAGCACCCGACTACCGGCCGGCGGCGTCGCCGACACCGGCACCCGGACTCGTCTCGCGTCCGGAGCCAGCGCGACCACGCGTGAACCCAGCACCTCACCACCGGGGCTGACGACGAACACGTGCGCCTCACCTGGGCCGGCTACGTCAACCCTGACGCGTACGCGTGAGTGGAAGCCGACCGCCCGGGTCGCGACCGCGCTGGTGCCCTCGGCGGCAGCCGGTCCACCGGCCACCGGTACACCGTTACGCACCGACTGGGCGATGGTCTGCGGTGAGTTGACACTCAGCAGCGCCTCGGACGGGATCACCGGGTCGGACGTGGGGACGTCCGGAGGAGTCCAGCCGGGCGTCGTGGCGAGTCCCCATCGGTACGGGTCGCCCTGTACGCCGCCCCAGGTGGACCAACCGATCCGAGTCTGGCCGGTCTTGTCCTGGGTGTCGGAGTCGTAGACGAACACGTTCATTCCGAGGTGCTGCGGATCCACGGTCGCGGGCAGCACCGTGGCCGGGATCTTCGCCTCGATGACGTAGCCCTGGTAAGGCGACGACACCGTGCTCGCTACCTCCATGCCGGGAGCGGTCTCGCTGCCTGGCCCCTGCCGGTTGTCGGCGTCCCGCTCGAAGCACGGACCGCCCTGGGCAGTGGTCGGGAGGATGCCGGTCTTGAACGTTGTCGACGTGTTCTCCGAACGACCCGTCGGATCCAGTGCGATCTCGACGGAGTCGGTCCGCCAGTGACGCTTGCAGTCACTCCGGTCAAGCTGTGTCCCGAGTACGTCGTCGGTCACCTCGACAGCGACGTACAGGTCGTCACCGAAGCGCGTGACGTGACCGGTCGCCGAGCAGTCGGCCGCGCTGGTGCACGGCGAGCCTTCCCACAGCCGGCTCAGGTCGATCGAGTTCCCGGCGTACTCTCCGCTCGACACCGTGCCGTCCACGGAGGGTGCGGTGGTGGCCTGCGGGATCGCGGTGGTCGGGACGAGCTCCAGCGCCGGCTTCGTGGTGCTGGTCGATCCGCCGGTCCTGGTCACCAGCGCGTAGTCGTAGTCACCTGCCGTCCCACCGGCGTTGGACGTCGGAAGGCTGCTGTCGGTGTTGGTGACATGGAACGTCACCGTCGTGGTCGCGCCCGGCGCCAGGCGGCGGAACCTCGCGGCCGCCGGCTGGGCGGAGAACCCGGCCGGAAGCTTCATCCGAACGCGGCCGGACCGCGTGGTGTCGGAGAAGTTGGTCAGCGTGACGTCGATGTCTCGACTGCCGCCCGATGCGAGCGTGAGGACCGGCTTCACGAAGCCCTCCATCTGCGGATAGCCCTGCGCGGTCGCCCAGTGCTGGAAATCGCTCACCTGCGGCAACAGCTGCTGGTCCCCGCGGACGGGTGGGGTGACCTCGAGCTCGGTGTCACCGTGGCCCGAGTAGCCGCGCTTGGCGGTGAGCTCCACGGAAGCCAGCACGCGCTCGTTGGTAGCAGCGTCCCCAGGCGCCGTCACGTCGAACGTTCGGGTCGCGGAGTGGCCGGGCTTGAGCTTCCTGACGTAACCGTCGCCGCTCGCCGACCAGCCGGCCGGAAGCTGCGGAGTGATCCGCACCTTCTTCAGCCTCGTGGCGGGAGCGGTGAGGGTCGCAGACAGGGTGGTCGAGCCACCTGGGGTGACCGTGAACGGGTCGGCGTCCACCTCCAGGCCGGTGCCGAGCGGGAAGCCACCCGGCGTCGGGACGACTGCGCCGCGCAGCACGGTCAGCGGGTCCGCGGTCTGGCTGGACTGGTTGCCACGGGTGAAGGGCACCCGTGCCTCGACCTGGGTGAAGTAGTCACACCCGAGCTGGTTCGGATCGGTGGAAACGTCGGGGAAGCCCGCCCAGCCCTGGGACGCATACTCACGTTGTGCCTCACGCGCGACCTGAGCCCAGGTCGTGCCGTTGGCCTGGGACTGCCGACCCTGCCAGACGCCGTAGATGTTCTGGCTGGCGCGCTGCGGTACGAAGCTGGTGGGGCACGTCGGGCCGGCACTCGCCGTACCGCGGGCGGTCTGGAGCAGCAGCTTCGACGGGCTCCACGCCGAGAGGCCCTCGGAGCCGATCTGTGTCGGGAACTGGCTCGGGTCCCCGGCGGCGTGGTAACCCTCGAACGCCATCCGGCCCGCGTACTGATGGTTTCCGTGGTTGCCCGGCGACGGCGCAGGGTCCATCGTCACGATCACTTCCGGCTTCGTCTCCCGGATCACCCGGACGACCCGTGCGAGCGTGTCGTCATGTCCCCACACCTGCTCGGTCAACGGGGCACTGACGGTGTAGTAGAAGTCCACCTTGTCCAGGTCGTAGACGTCGGAGATGCCGGCGCGGGCGACAGCCCGTCGTTCCTCGGCCTCCCGGATCAGACCCAGCGGTGGACCCTCCTCGGGGCCAACGGCGTTCCCGCCGCCCTCGCCCCGGGTGATCGTGATGACGCCGGTCTTGATCCCGCTGTACTCGTTCCACTGGCCGTAGGTCGCCAACCGGAAAGCCTCGTCGTCGGGGTGTGCTCCGATGAACAGGACATCCAGGTCGGGACTGGTGTGCTCGTCGGTGCCGACCGATGCGCGGACCGCGGTGTGCGGTCCCTGGGCGCCGTTGGCCGGTACCGGCGTGGCAACGAGCAGGCCTCCGGCCACGGCCGCAACGGCCGCGATGGTCAGCGGTCGCCGCAGTGGACGACCGATCGAGATCCTCATGACTCATCTCCTTCGTATGAGTGGTGCGGGTGTGGATCCATCCGTTGTGTCAGCCCTTCACCGAGCCCTCCACCATCCCTCGGATGAACTGTCGCTGGGTGAGCAGGAAGACGACAAGCACCGGTAGCGCCACCAAGACGGCGGCCGCCGCCAGCAGCGATGTGCCCGAGGTGTACTGGCCCTGGAAGTTCGACAGGCCGAGCGGAGCGGTGCGGAGTGACTCGTCGCTGATCATCACCAGTGGCAGCAGGAACTCGTTCCACGTCCACATGAAGACCAGGAGAACCATCGTGAAGACGGCGGGCCGCCCCATCGGCAGCAGCACGGACCACAGGATCCGACCGTGGCCGGCACCGTCGAGCCGAGCCGCCTCGACGATCTGGCGTGAGCTGCTCCGGAAGTACGCGCGCATCCAGAACGTACCGAAGGCCAATGACTGCGCGACCTGCGGGAAGATCAGCGCCACGTAGGAGTCGGTGAGGTGGAGTGAGCGCAGGTCGTAGTACAAGGGGATGACCACGGCCTCGCTGGGAACCATCAGACCGAGAAGAAGCAGGTAGAACAACAGCGATGAGCCGCGGAACCGCATGGTCCCGAACGCGTAGCCGGCCAGGCACGACAGCACGGTGCTGAGCACCACGACGCTCACCGAGACGATCACGCTGTTCGTCAGGTACGTGCTGAAGCTGCCACGCTCCCAGGCGGCCGAGAAGTTCTCGAAGTGCAGCCCCCCGCTCGCGCCGATCTGGTCCGGCTGGAGGGCGGTCGCCAGGATGATCCCCAACGGATACAGGGCCATCACCGACGCGACGGCCAGGACCAGGTAGGTCATGCTCTTCTCGAACGTGGACGTCATGTCGGGTCTCGTTCCGCGATCTGGTTCACGCCGATGGTCAAGGTCATGATGATGACGGTCAGCACGATGGCGATCGTCACGCCATCGCCGACGCGCCCGGCATCGAGGGACCAGCGCCAGACTTCGTACGACGGCACCCGGGTCGCAGTGCCGGGTCCGCCCGTTGTCATCACGTAGACCAGATCAAACGTCCGGAGGGCCGCCACCACCGTGAGCGTGATGGCCACGGCCAGCTCGCCCCGCAACGCCGGCAGTCCGACCGCGAAGAACTGCCGCACCCCACCCGCCCCGTCCAGGGCCGCGGCCTCGTACAGCTCGCGCGGCACCTTCGACAGTCCGGCCATGAAGAGCACCATGCACAAGCCGGTGCCGACCCAGGTGCCGACCAGCCCGACGGCGGCAAGAGCGTAGGTCGAATCCCCCAGCCAGGCATGCGCCCAGCTGCCGAGACCGACGGCGCGCAGGGCATCGTTGAGCTGGCCGTTCGGCGCGTAGATCTGCCGCCACGAGATCGCCACGACCACCATCGTGATCACCTGCGGGATGAAGATGACCGTACGGAAGAAGCCCGCACCGCGAACCTTGGCCCGCGTCATCAGTCCGGCCAGGGCCAGACCCAACAGGATCGGCAGCACCGAGAAGAAGATCAGCAGGACCAGCGAGTGCAGGAAGGGTTCGCGGAGCTCGGGCTGCGTGAACACCTCGCGGTAGTTGTCCAGCCCGACGAACGTGCCGACGGAAAGCCCGTCCCACTCATACAACGACAGCCAGAGCGCGCGCATCAGCGGCCAGGCCATGAAGCCCGCGAACACCACGAAGGCCGGTGCGATGTAGAGATACGCGACCCCGCGAGGCTCCCCGGGAGCACGACCGCGCGCAGGCTGCGCCATGGGCTGCTTCGGCCGGCGCGGCGACGGCTCAGTGCTGCCGTCCCGCTGCTCCGCGGGTACGTCGCTGAGCGCCCGACCAGACATCGACTCCGCCGACCGCTCAGCCCGTGAACGACGCGTAGTCGTCCTGAAGCTTCGCCAGGAAGTCCGCAGGAGAGGTCTTCTCACCCATCAGGTCCTGGACCTGCGTGGGCACGAGGTCGGTCGAGTTGGGGGTAGCCCAGTCGAGGTACGGCGTCAGCGCGTCCTCGCCGGTCGCCGTCTGCCAGGCGTCGAACATCTGGGCCTGCGTACCGCTCGGCGACTGCTTGTCGGTGTCGTAGACGGGCAGGCCACCCGCGTCGCTGTACCTGGTCATCGCGTCGGGTGAGGTGATGAAGTCCAGGTAGGCAGCGGCCACATCCGGGTTCTTGCTCGCCTCGGTGACCGCGAACGGCAGACCGGTGGAGCCGGTGACGGACTGCTCGCCCGAGGCACCCACAGGAGGGAGCATGAAGCCGAGATCGGAACCCAAACCGGCCTCGAGGTCAGCCAGCAGCCAGGTACCGGAGATCAGGAACACGCCCTGACCCTTGACGAAGTTCTGCCAGGCCGGGTCGTAGCCGAGCCCGTTGAAACCGTCGGTGAAGTAGCCCTTGTTCACCCAGTCCACGAGGGTCTGCGCGGCCTTCTCGTTGCCGCTGGTCTCCCACGACGCTCCCGGCTGGCCGAAGCCGAGCTTACGAATGTCGTTGCGCGGCGCGAACAGGTTCTGCACGAAGCCGAACTCGTGCACACCTGGCCACTGGTCGAGGTCTCCGAACTGGATCGGCACCTCGCCGGCGTCCTTGGCCTTCTGAAGGGCGGCTTGGAAGTCCTCGACGGTCTTCGGCGGGTCGATGCCGAGCTGGCCGAGCTTGGCCTGGTTGTACCAGACGCCGACCATCTCTCCGGTCAGCGGGACGCCGTACAGATTTCCCTCGCCGAACGTCTGACCGTCCGCTGAGTACGACGACACCGACCGCACCGTCTCGGGGAAACGGTCCCCCCAGCCGTAGACGTCTTGGTAGCCGTTCAGCGGGCGCAGCAGGCCGGCCTTGACGAACGCTCCCATATCGCCGCGCGCGTTGTTGGCCTGGATCACGTCCGGCGGGTTGTCCCCGCTGATCGCGAGCTTGACCTGCTTCTGCAGGTCTGAGAACGACTTGGAGACGCGCTTGATCGTGACGTTCGGGTACTTCTCCATGAACGCCGCGTTCAGCGCGTTGAGTGGCTTGTCCTGACCGCCGCGTACTTCCTGGTCCCAGACCGTCAAGGTGATGTCACCGGCCGACGCGACATCGGTCGTCACGTCGCTGGGATTGACCTGGGTCCCGCCGCTGTCGTTCCCGCCTCCGGGAGAGCAGGCCGCCAACGCGGCCAGCACCGCCGCGGCGGCGACAAACCGCATCCGGGTGTGACTAAGGGAGGTACGTCGGAGTGTCATCGTCATGTCTGCTTCCTTGGCTGCGGTGGCGTGAGGGGTGGGAGGTGGCGGAGTCCGATGGTGGCGTCGGCGCGCGACACCTCACGGGGGGTGCCCGGGGGGATCACGTCGTCGAGGAATGCGTAGTCGCGGCTGAGCCGCGGAAGAGCCCGGTTCTCGGCCCACCAGGTGGCGACGGCGCCCCAGCCCGGGGCGGCGAGTGCGCCGCCGAAGTCGCGCACGGACAGCCCGGCGCACAGGTTGGCGAAGCGGAGCCGTTGCTGCAGGAGCCAGCCGCCGGCCGTGCCGACCATAAGCCCGGCCAGGAACACATCGCCCGCCCCCGTCGGGTCGAGAACCTCGACGGGTACGGCGGGAACCCAGGCGGTCTCCCCGGTCTCGGCGTCGGCGGCGAAGGCGCCCTCGTTGCCCGCCGTGACCACCGCCAGGGGGACGATGTCGGAGAGTTTGCCGACTGCTGCTCCAGGTGACTCGGTGCGGGTGTACGCCATCGCCTCCGATGCGTTGGGGACGAAGGCATGAACACCTCTGAGCTGTTCCCTGAGCCGACCGAAGTCCCACGTGCTGGTGGCGTCCCACCCGACATCGGCGAAGACCAGGGTGCCGGCGGCGATGGACGCGTCGAGCCAGGTCGGGCGCGGCAGGCCCGCGTCGAAGAAGCACAGGCGGGACATCGGGACATCGCACAGGAGGTCGTCGAGCTCGACGGGTGCAGGGTGCCCATGGGTCACCATGGCGCGGTCCTCGTCGAACGCGAGGGACACCGTGACGGGTGTGTGCCAGCCTTCGAAGCGGCGGGAGTGCGACAAGTCGATCGTCTCGGACTCGCTGAGCAGACGCCAGCAGTAGTCCCCGTAGACGTCGCCGCCGAACGCTGCTGCCAACGAGGTACGCAACGCCAGCCGCGAGCACGCGACGGCCAGGTTGGCCACACCGCCCGGGCTCGATCCCATCCCGTCGGTCCAGACCTCACGCCCACCGCTCGGTGGACCGAGCATGCCGGTAAAGACGATGTCGAGGAAGACGGTTCCGGAGAGAAACACGTCGTAGTCGACGTCGGTCGGGGTCGGTACGGTCGCTTGGTCGATCCCTGCCTGAATCACGCCCACCTCCTCCCTAGGACGCGCTAGCAGTCTGATCCATACTGCTCATGGTTGGCAAGTATTGATCGATAGTGACCGGTGTTGACCGATGGCTGCTACCGTGGCGTGGTGCTCGCCGCACGCCGCTATGACCGCATCCTGGAGCTGCTGCGCGCCGAGGGCGTCGCGGAGGTGACTCATCTCGCGACGGTGCTCGGCGTCAGCGAGACGACGGTGCGCCGCGACCTCGGCCGACTCGCGGATGAAGGGGCCGTTCGACGGGTCAGGGGAGGGGCGCGCGGCCGGTCCAGTCCCGAACCGCCGTACGCCCAAGTGGCAGCCAGGCCGCACGTCGACCGGGACGCGGTCGCCGAAGCCGCCCTGCAGCTGGTCAGCGACGGTGACGTGCTGCTGCTCGACATCGGCACCACCGTCGGCCAGTTCGCGACCCGGCTGCGGGGACGCGAGCTCACCGTCGTGACCTCCAGCCTCGCGGTGCTCGAGACGCTTGCCGACGACTCAGGCATCGAGCTCGTCATGCTCGGCGGCTCGGTCCGACGCAACTACCGATCCACGGTGGGCTTCCTCACCGAGCAGGCGTTGAGCCACATCCACACGCAACGACTCTTCTTGGGGACCTCGGGCGTCCACCCCGACGGCTCGTCCTGGGACACCAGCGTGGTCGAGGTCCCGATCAAGCAGGCCATGATCCGAGCAGCAGAGCAGGTCGTGCTGCTCGCCGGACCCGACAAGTTCCCCGGCACCGGGCTGGCCAGGGTCTGTGGGCCGGACCAGATCGACGTACTCGTGTGCCGCGAGGGCACTGATGGGCAGACTCTCGAGGCGTTCACCGAAGCGGGCGCGCGCGTGGTGGCGACATGACACACGAGACAGCCCGAACGGACCAGGAGGTGCCATGCGACTGACGATCCTCGGCGGTGGAGGCTTCCGCGTGCCACTCGTGTACCGAGCGCTCTGCACAGACACCGACCTCGGGGTCGACGAACTGGTCCTGCACGACGTCGACCCGTCACGGTTGGCCGCGGTGTCCACCGTGCTCGAACATCTGGCCGAGGGGGTCGAGCACGCACCGCGTGTCCGCACCACCGATGACCTCGCGAAGGCGGTGCACGACGCCGACTTCGTGTTCTCCGCGATCCGGGTCGGTGGACTTGCCGGTCGGATCTGTGACGAGCGATCCGCCCTTTCTGAGGGCGTGATCGGCCAGGAGACCACTGGCGCCGGCGGCATCTGCTACGGCCTGCGCACGGTGCCCGAGGCGCTGCGGGTGGCCGACGTGATCGCCGGCGAGGCGCCGGACGCCTGGGTCATCAACTTCACGAACCCGGCCGGCATGGTGACCCAGGCGATGCGCGCGCGGCTCGGTGACCGGGTGATCGGGATCTGCGACTCTCCTGTCGGCCTGTTCCGGCGGGTCGCCCGGGCTCTCGAGATCGACCCGACCACGGCGGCGTTCGACTACGCCGGGCTCAACCACCTCGGCTGGCTTCGAGCGGTTCACGTCGACGGACGCGACCTCCTGCCCGGCCTGCTGGCCGATGGCCCACTGTTGGAACGGATCGAGGAGGGCCGGCTCTTCGGCACCGAGTGGCTGCAGACCCTGGCCACCATCCCGAACGAGTACCTCTGGTACTGGTACTTCCGCAGCGACGCCCTCGCCGCGGAGCAAGCTGCGAGCGAGACGAGGGGTGAGCTGATCCTGCGTCAGCAGCGCGACTTCTACCTCTCGACGGGCGCGCGGGCCGGCGCTACGTCGTACGACGCATGGGAGCAGAGCCGGGTAGCCCGGGAGTCTTCCTACATGGCCGACAGCCGCGAGGTCACGGAGAGCGGCGAGCGCGACCCGTACGACCTCGACGGGGGTGGTTACGACCAGATGGCCCTCGCCGTGATGCGAGCAGTCTCGGCCGACCGCCCGGAGACCCTGGTCCTGAACGTCGCCAACCGGGGCACGTTCGACTTCCTCGACGACGAAGCGGTCATCGAGGTGCCTTGCCGGATCGACGCCTCCGGTCCTGCCGCACTGCCCGTTGGGCCTCTCGACCTCGCGGCGCAAGGCCTCGTGACAAGCCAGAAGGCCGCCGAGCAGGCCACGATCGAGGCAGCGACGCTCGGCTCGCACGCGCTGGCGGTGAAGGCGCTCGCGGTGCATCCTTTGGTCGGTTCGGTGCCGGTGGCGCGGCGCATCCTCGACCGCGAGCTGGCCGCCCTGCCTGAGCTGTCCCGGGTGCTGACGCGGGCCTGACCTCGCTGGCTGAGCGAGCCTTGGGAGACCAACCAACCGCGGCCACCTCAGGCCGCACCGACGCATGGGAAGATCGCGGCATGGCCCTGCGCATCGTCGCGACCACCCCTCAGCCTGCGCTGGTGACCCTGCCGTGGGACCTGCCGCTGGAGGAGTGGGATCACAGCGTCACGGTCTCGTTGCCGCGCGGGCTGTCCCGACACATCGTGCGGTTCGTCCGACTCGGCCGCGACGTGTACGCCGTCAAGGAGACGCGGGAGCCGATCGCCTGGCGCGAGTACGCCCTGCTTCGTGACCTGCGCCGGATCAAGGCGCCGGCGGTCGAGCCTGTCGGCGTTGTGACCGGCCGGCAGACTGCCGACGACGAGCCGATCGAGCCCTGCCTCGTCACGCGCCACCTGACCTCGTCGATGCCCTACCGGGAGATGTTCTCCCGCGGAGTACGACCTGACACGATGCCCAAGCTCGTCGACGCCTTGGTCGTGCTGTTGACCAAGCTGCATCTGGCGGGCTTCTACTGGGGTGACTGTTCACTGTCCAACACGTTGTTCCGGCGCTCGGCCGGGGAGTTCGCGGCGTACCTCGTCGATGCCGAGACCGGGGAGCTGCACCACGAGCTGAGCTCGGGACAGCGTGGGTACGACATCGAGATCGCCGAGGGCAACCTGTTCGCTGAGGTGCTCGACCTACAGGCCGGTGGGCTGGTCGGCGACGACATCGACCCGTACGAGCTGATCGAAGGTGTCACGACCCGGTACGAGGCACTGTGGGGTGAGCTCACCGACGCGGAGGACTTCGGCACCGACGAGATGTGGCGGATCGAGACACGGATCGAGCGCCTCAACGACCTCGGTTTCGACGTGGACGAGCTCGATATCGTCACGGACTGGGACGGCGCCTCGGTGCGCATCCAGCCGAAGGTGGTCGACGCCGGCCACCACTCGCGGCGGCTACAGGGCCTGACGGGTCTCGACGTCGAGGACAACCAGGCCCGGCGACTGCTCAACGACCTGAACTCGTTCACGGCGTACCACGAGCTGCAGAACGCCGACCCGGCTTGGGTGGCACACCGCTGGCTGACGGAGATCTTCGAGCCGGTGATCGCCCTGGCCCCTCCCAACCGGCGGGGTCTGCTCGAGGGCGCCGAGCTCTTCCACGAGATCCTCGAACACCGGTGGTACCTGTCGGAGCAGCGCAGCAAGGAACAGGACATCTTCGAGACCGCACGCGACTACTTCGCCAACCAGGACGACCCGCGTACACCGCTCACCGAGCTCCCCGAGGTGGCCACTCTTCGCGACGCCCATCCCTGAGTGCCCGTCTGCCTGCTCCGCGCCGCCCGAGTGAGAGCGTCCGGCTGTCCATCGACCCCGTGAACTGCCGCAACCTCTCACTCGGCAGCATTGGATGACGAACGCGCGCATCCCCGCCGCTCTGACACGGTGGCGCGATGCCTCGCTCCCGCTTCGACTCCGACCTCTCCGCAGCGGTGCTCCCTCGCTCGGTCGAGGAGTTTTCTGCCGCAGGAGTGCCACGATCGACCTTGCGCGGGCCTGGTTGGCGTCGCACGAGTCGCGGTATGTACGTGCCAGTGGGGACCGCGCCGGCCCAGACCGACCCGACGCAGCGCATCCTCGAGGCAGCCGAGCTCTGCTCGCCTGGTCTGGTGGTCTCCGGTTGGGCGAGCCTGTTCGCCCGTGGCGCGGACCGGCTCGACGGGCGGGACCACCGCACCGGACGCCTCGACGCCGTGGACGTGATCGACCCGTGTCGGCTGGGGCGGAGCAGCGGCGGCTCCGTCACCTACCACCGCGAAGGGCTGGGCGGCAGGGACGTCGGGACCGGGCCGGGCGTCCCGCTGACCGTAGCCGAGCGCGCCGCACTGGACGCAGCTCGCTGGGCACGCGATCTGACGAGTGCGGTGATCATCGTCGACTCGGCAGCACATGCCGGCCTGATCGACCTCCAGTACCTCGAAAGTCGAGCCGCGAGTGCCCGCGGCGTACGCGCGATCATCCAGGCAAGGCAGGCGATCTCGTTCGCCGACGCCGCAACCAGAAGTCCTTGGGAATCGATCGTCCGGGTGATCCACGTGCTGGAGGCAGGGCTTCCGCCCCCCGTGGTGAACATTCCGGTCTTCGACGTCTCGGGACGCCTGGTCGGCATCGTCGACCTGCTGGACCCCGCGGCCGGACTCGTCACTGAGATCGACGGTCAACAGCACCGTGGTCGCGCGCAGCACCGTAGCGACAACGATCGCGAAGAAGAGCTAGAGGCGTTGGGTCTCGTCGTGGTCCGCGCCGACGGGCGAATACTGCCGCTTTTGCTGGGAGCGAGTCGGCAGGGACGGGCGATGACGCCACTCTGGCGCTGGTCGACTCGGCGGGGACGGGCGAGGACTCGCAGCGCCGTCAAGGAGCGCAGCGACAGGCGCAAGAGCCCGCCCGTCACGGCCGGGGAGCGAGACAGACCACACGCAAGAGCCCGCCCGTCACGGCCGGGGAGCAGCGAGGTCAGCTCCGGCCGAGCTCCTTGAGCAACGAGCGAGCAATCACCATGCGCTGGATCTGGTTCGTACCCTCGAAGATCTGCGTCACCTTCGCCTCTCGCATGTAGCGCTCCGCGGGGAAGTCGCGGGTGTAGCCATACCCACCGAGCACCTGGACCGCGTCAGTGGTCACCTTCATCGCAGCGTCCGTGGCGACCAGCTTGGCGATCGATGCCTGCCGGCTGAAGGGTCGGCCAGCATCACGCAGGCGCGCGGCCATCAGATAGGTCGCCCGGCTCGACTCGACCGCGGCCGCCATGTCGGCGAGCAGGAACTGCAGACCTTGGAACTGCGCGATCGCACGACCGAACTGCTGACGCTCCGCCGCGTACGACACCGCGAGGTCGAGCGCAGCCTGTCCCAGGCCGGTCGCACAGGCGGCGATACCGAGCCGTCCGGAGTCGAGCGCTGACAGCGCGATCTCCATCCCCTGGCCCTCGGCCCCGATGAGCAGGTCAGCGGGGAGCCGAGCGTCGTCGAAGATGACCTGCGTGGTCGTCGACGCGGTCATCCCCATCTTGTTCTCCGGCGCGCCGAAGAACATCCCCGGCGTACCGACCGGCACGTGGAAGGCGGACAGCCCACGTCGAGGGTCGGGCGCGGTCCGCGCGAAGAGCAGCCAGAAGTCCGCGTGCGGGCCATGGCTGATCCACGCCTTCGTGCCGTTGACCACGTACTCGTCGTTCACGAGCACTGCCTTGGCCACGATGCCGGACACGTCCGAACCGGCCTGTGGCTCTGAGAGCGCATAGGCGCCGAGCTGTTCCCCGCCGAGCATCCCGGGCAACCAGGTCTCCCGTTGCTCGTCGCTGCCGAAGCGGGCCAACGCCGAGGCGGACAGGGTGTGCACGGAGACGTCGACCCCCACACTCATCCAGGCTGTGGCGATCTCTTCGAGCACCTGGAGGTAGACCTCGTACGGCTGAGCGCCGCCACCCTGCTCCTCGGGAAAAGGAAGGGACAGCAGGCCGGTCTTGCCGAGCAGGTGGAACACGTCGCGCGGAAACTCCGCGTCGGCCTCGGCCTGCGCTGCTCGGGGCGCGAGCTGCTCGGTGGCGATCTCGCGGACCAGCGCGATCAGGTCCTGGGCCTCCTCGCTGGGAAGCAGACGTTCGACGGGCATCGGCAGGGAAGTCCTTCTTGCGGGCGTGTGGGCTTCTCGACCAGAGTACGGCGCTCAGTCGGACCGTCGTCGCAGTCGGTCGATCTCGTACAAGGCGATGCCCGCGGCCACGCCGGCGTTGAGGGATTCCGTCGTCGCGGAGATCGGGATCCGGACGAGCACGTCACACGTCTCGCTGACGAGACGGGACAGCCCCTTCCCCTCACTCCCGACGACGAGGACCATCGGTTCGGTCGCGATCTCGAGATCGGCGATGTCGACCTCACCGGACACGTCGAGGCCGGCCACCATCAACCCGGCCTCCTGATAGGCCTTGAGCTGACGGGTCAGGTTCGTGACGCGCGCCACCGGGACGCGTGCCGCCGCACCGGCAGACGTCTTCCAGGCGCTGGCCGTCATCCCCGCCGACCGCCGCTCGGGTACGACGACGCCGTGGACCCCGAACGCCGCCGCCGAACGCACCACCGCGCCCAGGTTGCGCGGGTCGGTCACCGAGTCCAGGGCCACGACCAGGGGCGGCTCCGCCGCTTCCCTCGCTGAGTCGACCAGATCATGCGGATCGGCGTAATCGTAAGGGGGAACCTTCAGGGCCAGCCCCTGGTGAACCGCACGATCGGTCATCCGATCGAGCTCGTGCCGGGTCACCTCAAGCATCGAGACTCGTTGCTCCGCGGCGAGCTTGAAGGCCTCGCGAAGCCGGTCGTCGCGCTCTGCATTCTCAGCGACGTACATCGTGATGACCGGGATGCCCGCGTGCAGCGCCTCGACGACGGAGTTCCGACCGGCCACCCACTCAGGGGTGGCGGCCTTGCGGTCACCGGTCCGACCGCCGGCGGAACGGCCCCCGGACGAGCCCGACTTGGCGGTCGGCTTCGCTGAACGGTTCGCCTTGTGCTTCTCGCGCTCAGCGGCCTTCGGGGTCGGGCCTTTGCCCTCCAGCCCCTTGCGGCGGCGGCCTCCCGAGCCTGCGGTCGGGTTGCCGCCCCGGCGTTTGCGCACGGCACCGGGTCGTTTGCTGTTGCCGGACATCAGCCCTCCACCGTCATGACTCGGTCACCGTCCAACGCGGGCCCTGCGGCGTGTCCTCCACCTCGACGCCCGCGTCTCGTAGCTGTTCGCGGATGGCGTCTGCCGCTGCGAAGTCCTTGCGTGCGCGGGCCCCGGTGCGCTGATCGAGCAAGGCCCGGACCAACGCGTCGATGACGTCGGTCGATACCCCGACACGGGCCGCGCCGTGCCACATGTCGTCGAGCGGGTCCAAGCCGAGGATGGCGAGGGTTGCCCGCACTGATCCGAGGTTCGCCTGGAGGCCGTCGAGATCGCCCTCCGCGATCAGCTTGTTGCCGTCGCGGACCAGTCCGTGGACCACGGCGAGCGCGGCCGGTGTCGCGAGGTCGTCATCCATCGCCGCGGAGAACTCCGCCGGCACGTCCGCGGTGTCCACCGCAAGCGCCCCGACCAGCTCAGCCGCCCGCGAGACATACCCCTCGACTCGCCTGAACGCGGTCGCGGCCTCGGCCAGCGACTCCTCGGTGAACTCGATGATCGACCGGTAGTGCGGCGCGAGCAGGTAGTAGCGCAGCTCGATCGGCCGGACCCGCTTCACGACCTCGCTGACCAGCAGCGAGTTGCCCACCGACTTGCTCATCTTCTCCCCGGCCAGGTTGACCATCGCGTTGTGCATCCAGTACTTCGCGAAGTCGCGACCGGCCGCACGTGACTGCGCCTGCTCGTTCTCGTGGTGCGGGAAGCGCAGGTCCAGACCACCGCCGTGGATGTCGAACGCGTCGCCGAGATACTTCCCGGCCATCGCCGAGCACTCGAGGTGCCATCCCGGCCGGCCGAGTCCCCACGGCGAGGGCCAGGCCGCGGTCTCGGGCTCCTCCTCCTTCTTGAAGCCCTTCCACAGCGCGAAGTCGCGAGGGTCACGCTTGCCACGCGGGTCGGCGTCGGCGGCCGGCTCCATGTCGTCGACACGTTGGTTCGACAGCTCGCCGTACGCCGGCCAGGACCGTACGTCGAAGTAGACGTCTCCCGACCCGTCGGCCGCGGCGTAGGCGTGTCCGTTCGTGATCAGCTGGCCGATCAGCTCGAGCATCTCCGGGATGTGGCCGGTGGCGCGCGGCTCGTAGGACGGCGGCAGGCAGCCCAGCACGTGGTAGGCGTGGTGCAGGGCTCGCTCGTTGGCGTAGGCGATGGCCCACCACGGTCGGCCCTCCTCGGCCTCCTTGGCGAGCACCTTGTCGTCGATGTCGGTGATATTGGCAACCAGTGTGACGTCGTACCCGTTGTGCTCGAACCACCGACGGAGCACGTCGAAGGTCACCTCCTTGCGGATGTGGCCGATGTGCGGAGGGCCTTGCACGGTCAGGCCACAGTGGTAGATCCCGACCTGGCCGGTCCGGAGCGGGACGAAGTCGCGGACCTCGCGGGTGGCGGTGTCGTACAGGCGAAGCGTCACGCGAGCAAGGGTATCGACCAGCCTGCGGCAGCGACGAATCCGCGAATTCGCGAGCCAAGACGCCTACTCTGAGGCGATGCGCACCCGCGGTCTCGTCTTCGCTGTCGCCATCCTCCTGAACAGCCCGACTCCTGCCCACGCCCAGCCGGCTCTGTGGTCAGAAGGGCAGGGCGGGCGAGGACTCGAAGCTCCGTCGAACAGCGAAGGGAAAGCGCGAGTGCCCGACCGCCCTGGGAAGCCGGCCAAGCAGATCGACCTGGACCGCTGGCGGGGTGCCGGCCTGCGTGAGGGGATCTTCTCTCATGCGAAGCGCGGCCAGGGCGGAGTCGTGATCGGGGCACGACCGACGCGGGTCACCTACCGAGACCCCTATGGCCAGACGGGGCGTCGGGCATTCCACCGGGGGCGTTGGACGAGTCCGTGGGTGAAGCCGGGCTTCGGCTACGACCAGCTGATCGCGTCGTACAACGCCTCGACACCGGTCGGCACGTTCATCGAGATCTCCGCGCGGGCCAAGACCAACCGAGGACGGACCGGCTCGTGGGACTCGTTGGGTCGGTGGGCCAGCCACGACCAGGGGTTCCACCGGATGTCCCTGGGCATCCAGCGCGACGACGTGACCCGGGTCGCGGTGGACACGCTGATCGCCCGAGCGGGGACCAGGTTGTCTGCGTGGCAGCTGCGGATCTCGCTGTACCGGCGGGCCGGGGCCGGGAAGTCGCCGGTGCTCACCATGACCGGCGCTGTGGCGTCCCGGCTGCCCGCTTCGTCCACGACGAGTCGACCCGGCTCCGGCGCAGGGCACAGCTTGCTCGTGCCGCGGTACTCGCAGGAGATCCACCGCGGCGAGTACCCGCAGTACAACGGCGGTGGCGAGGCATGGTGCAGCCCGACCTCGACGTCGATGGTGCTGGGCTACTACGACCGGCTTCCCACGAAGAAGCAGTACGCCTGGGTGAACCCTCGCTACGCACACCCGTGGGTCGACCACGCCGCGCGCTACACCTTCGCCGCAGGCTACGACGGGACCGGTATGTGGCCGTTCAACACGGCATACGCCGCACGCTTCGGCCCGGACTCCTTCGTCACCCGACTCCGCTCGCTTCGGGAAGCGGAGCTGTTCATCCGCGCCGGCATCCCGCTCGTGGCCTCGATCTCGTTCGGGCGTGGTGAGCTCGACGGCGCACCGATCAGCGCTTCGAACGGTCATCTGGTGGTGATCCGCGGGTTCACCGCCGACGGCCGCGTGGTGGTCAATGACCCCGCGGCAGCCACGAACCGCGGGGTGCGGCGTGTCTATCGGCGCGGCCAGTTCGAGAACGCCTGGTCCGACAAAGGCGGGGTCGTCTATGTCATCCACCCCGCATCGAAGCCGTTGCCTGCACCTCGACGTCACAGCAACTGGTAACCGACCTCCGCTTCGACCCGGCGCCCGTTGACCGCGCCCTGGCCAGGAAGGATCTTGCCCGTGCGCCACATCGCCTACCAGCAGTGGGACTGCGCCGCGTCCTTCACCCGCGGCCACCGATCAGGCACGGTCGTCGTCGAGGACTCGCTGCGCCTGGGTACGCCGAGAAGCACCTTCCGCTATACCGACCCGTTCGTCACCGGGACGACGGCGGAGTACGACGTCGGGACCTGGACGTCTCCGTGCATCACCACGGCGTTCCCCTACACCGAGCTGATCCCGTCCTGGAACGCCCATACCCCGGACGGGACGTGGATCCAGGTGTCGGTGCGCGGCAGTTCCGAGGACGGCGCGCCGTCCAAGGCCTACATCCTGGGACGCTGGGCCGAGGACACCAGTGCCATCCACCGCACGTCGGTGCCTGCCCAGGGCGGCAGCCTCGCGACGGTCTCGGTCGACACGCTGATCGCTCGAAGGGGCCGGACACTGTCCTCGTGGCAGCTTTCCGTGTCGTTGTTCCGGGTGACGGGGACCGAGACGACTCCGTCGGTCGACTTGATCGGTGCGATGGTGAGTGCGCTACCGGACGTCGCGCAGGTCGAGGTCAGCTCGTTCGGTGGGGCGGCGCGCGACCTGGACGTGCCGGCGTACTCCCAGGAGATCCATCGCGGCCACCACCCGGCGTACAACCACGGCGGTGAGGCTTGGTGCAGTCCTACCTCGATCGCGATGATCCTGGACTACTGGCGGCGCGTAGACCCGACCTACGGTCCCCCCGAGGCTGCGTACTCCGACTTCGCGCCGCCCGATCCGTGGGTCGACTACGCGGCAGCCAGCACCTTTGACTGGAGCTACGACGGCGCCGGCAACTGGCCGTTCAACACGGCGTACGCCGGACGGTTCGGACTCGAGAGCTTCGTGACTCGGCTCAGATCGTTGGGAGAGGCCGAACGATTCATCGGCGCCGGCGTCCCGCTGATCGTGTCCGTGTCCTTCGGCGAGGGGGAGCTGTCCGGGTCGGGATACGGCACCGACGGCCACTTGATGGTGATCCGCGGCTTCACGGCCTCCGGCGACGTGATCGTCAATGACCCGGCCTCTCATCTCGACCCCGACAACGCCTCGGTCCGGGCCGTCTACGATCGCACCGAGTTCGAGAACGTCTGGATCCCTCGCTCGGGGGGCATCGCCTACGTCATCCACCCGCGATCGGTCCCGCTCCCCGCCCCCGACCCCTCCACCCCCGCCAACTGGTAACCCCCTCTCCTTGTTGAGTGCGCACTTGGTGCCGGTTGACTGCGCACCTGGTGCAGGTTCAGTGCGCACTTGGTGATCACTGGCTGCGCACTCAACCCCCACTAAGTGCGCAGTCAACGGGAGGGAGGGTTGGTCAGTCGACGGCGAGCAGCCGGCGGGATCCGATGCCGGAGGTAAGCGCGCCGGACATCGCTGCCAAGGCGCCGGCCACGTCGGACAGGTGCCAGTCCTGGGCGGCGCCATACCAGTACAGCGGCTCGTCAGGCGTCTCGTCGGTGTCCATCGCCGCAAGCGCCTGCGCCCACCGGTCACCGAGCCCGAACACGACGGCGTAGGGGTAGAACCGGGACACCAGTTCTTCGCGCTGCGCGAGCGGGATCTCCTCGATGTCTCCTTCGGCCAGGAATTCACGGAAGTCCTGCAGCTCACGCAACACCTTGCTGCCGCGTGACGTCCGAGCCGGGGCGATCTGCCCGGAGCCGGCCAGCGCGACGCCGGCCAGGACCACTGCGACACCGACGAGTCCGAACGTGCTGACGGCCGCGAGAATGGCGGTAAGCACGACACCTGCCGCGACCAGCACCCAGCCGGCCGTTGTCCAGCGTGAGCGCACCGCGTCCGGCCTTTCGCCGAACCAGCCCTGCCGGACCATGTCGTCGTACAGCAGAGCCTGGACGTCGGACAGCCGCGGCCGAAGCGCCGCCTCCAATCGGCTGACTTCGACCTGGTCCTCGACGGAGAAGAGCGCATCGAAGACCTCGCGCTCGTACGGGAGCAGCTCGTCGCCGGGGTCGTTACGGCGTCGCAGCAACCAGTCTCCGCGCCCATAGTGGACCCCTGGCAGCTCCTCGATGAACAGGTAGTTGCGCACGGCCAGGTCGATCACCGTGGAAGCCACGTCAATCACGTCGGCGTGCTGGTCCACCAGCGTCCCCATCTGCCCGGGACGTACGGCGCTCGGCGGCGCGAAGACGATCGACCCGTCGCCCCGGTTGAGCAACGGCCGGATCCGGACCTGCCCGGTGTGCCCACTGTCCCGACCCCGGGTCCACCACAGCAGAAGCGCCGCCAGTACGCCGACGATCACGACTGCCAGGGCCATCAGCAGCTGCGGCCCTGAGGCGGAGAACGCCCTGGCCAGGCTCCACCGGGCCCGCAGGTCGGCGCTGGCGGCGACGCCGGCTTGCGCGTCGAGGCCGAGGATGCCGACCATCTCGCCTCCAGCGTCGAGGTTCACTTGCGTCATCGTCGGAGCGGGTACGTCGACCAGCTGCGACGTCGTACACGGGCGGCTCGACCCGGGTGAGCCGGCCAGGCACGACAGCCAGATCGCGTTCGGCGCGTTCCACTGCACCGTGGCGCGCTGGATCGGGACCGGGAACCCCTGGACGACCGGCCATCGGACCTCGAGGCCGTCCGCAGTCTCAGCAACTGCGCCGTTCACGACGTAGTCGAACGTCACGGTGAGCTTGCCCGCCTGCGGCTCGGCGAAGTCGGCCTCGATCGTCTTCGCGGTGTCGCCACCCGTCACGTTGGTCTCAAGGTCGGTCTGCGCCGCCTTGACGGAGACGTCGTCCACTGCGTAGACGCGATCGTTGGTCGCGTCGTACTGCTCCCGCGTGGTGAGGACGCGCTTCAGAGACCCGACAGGCGTCCCACCGAAGTCGTAGGTGGCTCGTTCCACCACGTGCAACGAGCCGTCGGCGTTCACGCGTACCGTGGCGGAGTACGTCGCGATCGTCGCTTCGTCGGCGGCGGAGACCCGGGCAGCGGCGCCGCCTACAGCCAGTGAACACGCGAGTGCCGGGGCCAGGACGAGCGCGCCGGCCAGCAAACCTAGGCGTGCTCGAAGCTGGATCCGTCGAGCAGGCATGGGTGACATGGCGTCAGGGTAATGTGCGCTCAGGTTGCCGCGCAGGACCAGCCAGCAGAGGGGGGCACGTGTCACCAGACGGCACCGGACGCGACGACCCGACCGGCTCCGACCTTCCCGACGAGTCGCGACGGCCTTCGGCCGACCAGCCCGGCCCACCGGCCTATCGTCCGCTCCCCCCTGCGCAGATCCTGCCGCCGCCGCACGGATCGCCCGGTACCTCGACGCCTCGCCCGGGTTGGGGCCTACCGGCCCAGGCGTACAGCCCGCCTCCCCAGGCCCCGTACGGCCCGCCCACTCAGGCACCGTACGGGCCACCGCTGCAGCCCCCACCGACCCAGGTGCCGTACGCCGAGTACCAGCGGTACAACCCGCCGCCGGCCACCGGCTACCCAGCGCCACAGTGGGGCTACGGCCCTTGGGACACCGCCACCCATCGTCGACGGCGCAACCCGCTGGCGGCCGTACTGCTCGCCCTGGTCGGGATCGCCGCGGCCGGCTTCTTCGTGCTCGTCTGGGTCAGCGCCGCCACGACCGGCTCGGGCGAGCGGGCCAACGGGGCCGTCACCGACGAGACCGCCGTCGACCACAGTCCTGCACGCGCGGAGAATCCCGGCACGACCCCGATCAACTCCAGTGACGCCAACGGGGTGGTCAGGCGCAACACGTTGTACTCCCAAGGCGGCCTGGACAACGGCAACTGTCCCGCCAAGCCCCTAGGTGA
Source organism: Propionibacteriales bacterium (assembly GCA_038259225.1). GTDB lineage: Bacteria > Actinomycetota > Actinomycetes > Propionibacteriales > Nocardioidaceae > JANLYC01. Next base: position 45,057 of record JBBSPA010000014.1, on the reverse strand, counting down.
CGCCTCCCGCCAGGAGCAGACCGTCTTCTACACCGCGTTGATGAACTGCCTCAACGACGAGTGGCGGCCCAAGGTCGAGGCGGCCGGCTACTCCTACACCGAACCCGGCTTGGTCGTCTTCGACTCCCCGGTCGACACACCCTGCGGCAACGCCTCGCCCGAGGACGGCCGCACGCTGGCCTTCTACTGTCCCGGCGACTCGGTGATGTACGCCGACGTGCCACAGATGCGCCGCTTCTTCGACAACATCGACGTGGCCTATGCGATCGTGATCGGCCACGAGTTCGGTCATCACGTCCAGGAAGAGGTCGGAGTACTCCAGGCGTACGACGATCTGACCTATGACAACTTCGGCGGCCGGCTCGAGCTGAACCGTCGGGTGGAGCTGCAGGCCAGCTGCATGGGTGGCCTGTTCCTGGGCGCGGTGGCCGACTCCTTCCCGATGGACGACAAGCGACTGCGTCAGCTGCAGCAGGTCGCAGGCTCCTTCGGCGATGAGCCTGCCGGAACCGGAGACAGCCGCGATCACGGTTCCGGGGTCTCCAACCGCGAGTGGATCTTCACCGGCTACGCCGACAACAACACCGATGTCTGCAACACGTTCACTGCTCCTGCCGGTTCGGTCGACTAAGGCCCTGATGACGACCGGTGACGGCGCGCACGATGGCTTCGGTCTCTGGCTTGGCGCCGTCCTCGACCGACCGGCTCAGCTGGTCGCGACCACCGACGCGTTCTGGAGCCAGGCCCTTGGATGGGCGGTCGGGAAGGCGTGGCGGGACTACCCGCAGTTCCACCACCTCGAGCCACCCAAAGGTGACAGCCATGTGCTCATCCAGACGGTCGAGGGGCCGCCCCGGTTGCATCTTGACCTGTATGCCGCCGAGGTCGACGAGCAGAGCGCCCGGATCGCCGGTCTGGGAGCAGCCCTGGGGCAACGTCGGGCCCACTGGCAGGTGCTGACGAGCCCGGCCGGCTTCGAGTTCTGCGTCGTCCATGACGAGGGTGGACACCACCGACCCGTACCGAGGACCTGGCCTGATGGCCACCGCAGCAGTCTCGCCCAGGTCTGCCTCGACGTCCCAAACGGACAGCTGGACGACGAGGCTGGCTTCTGGCGCGCGGTGACCGGGTGGAGCTTCGAGCCATCAGCGTCACCGGAGTTCGCCGGGCACCTCAAGCCGCCTGCCGGTGGCAGTATGCAGCTGCTGCTCCAAGAGCTCGGCGAGCACGACCCCGTCATGCAGACCCGAGCCCACCTCGATCTCGGTGCCGACGACACCGAAGCGGTCGCCGACCAGCTGGTCGCTCTCGGCGCGGAGAGAGTGCGCGCCGGGCGCGGCTGGATCGTGATGCGCGACCCGGCCGGCGTGGAGTTCTGCGTGACCGGGCAAGCCCCATGACCCGACCGCGACTTGCGGGGTGAGTCCGGGTTGTCGACCGCACGAGTCGCGGAGCTTGCCGTAGTTCCGGGGCGAGGGTGGATCAGGTAAACGGATCTGGCGGCCGGTCCGTATCTGCTGGTGACCCGTCTTCCGTCACCAGGGGGCACAGATGCTGATCCGCGATCGCCTCGAGGCTGCCTTCGAGACCGAGCCCCAGCAGGTCCCGATCGAGCAACGTCTCGCGGCCGGCCGTGCCGCCCTGCGCCGTCGACGGATCGGGCAGAGCGTCACGGCCGTCGCCGCGGTGGCCGCCATCTCGGTCGGCGCCGTTGCCCTCGGCGGTCGCTCGGCAGACCCCGGCAGGCTTGCGCCGGCCACCGACGGCGGTTCGGCGACCACCACGACGACCAGGAGCGACGTTCCAAAGACCACCGCGCAGCCGCAGGCATGGCCCTACCCGGACCAGCTGGCTTACGTCGACGACGCGGGACGCCTGCAGCTGGCGACCGACGTCTCGTTGATCCGCAAGGTCTCGACACCGGCCAAGCCGCCCGACGACTGGGCCATCCAGGTCGCGGTCCGCTCCCAGGACGAGGTCTGGTGGCTGGCGATGACCTGGCAGCGCGGGAAGGAGGCGACGGCGTACACCCTGGTCGGACCGTTCGACAGCTTCCAGTCGCCGCGGTTCCGCGACTGGGTGCTGCAGCAGTCGTTTCGCGCGAGCTACTCCGACCCGACCTCGACCACGAAGTCGTCCCATGACGCGACCGGCCAGGCCATCAGTGCCGATGAGCAGCTGGTGCACTTCGAGAACGGCAAGCTCCTCCCCGAGGCCGGTGTCGTGATCCTCCAGGAGCGGCCGGACCCTGGCTTCGCGAACTTCAGTCCCGAAGGCGAAGCGGTCGCCGTGGCCGAGATCAGGGTCGAGAACGACGGCACACGATGGTTCGTGGTCGCGCGGGACAACGGCGACGGCACCACACAGAACATCTCGGCTCGACCAGCTGTCGGTCCGGTCCCCAGCGACCTCGACGGGTTCATCGCCTGGGCCCGGCACAGGTACGACAGCGGGGTGGGGTTGCTCTGAACGCCCAGGAGCGGGACGAGTCGTACGCCGCCTTCGTCGCCGCGCGACAGGCGCACCTGCGGAGAATCGCCTACACGCTGTGTGGCGACTGGCATCGCGCCGAGGACCTGTTGCAGACGGCGCTGGTCAAGCTGTACGTTGCCTGGCCGCGTGTGCACCGGGACGGGCGCGAGGAGGCATACGCCCGTCAGATCATCGTCCGCGCGAACATCGACGAGCACCGGCGCCCATGGCATCGCGAGCGTGCCACCGACGACGTACCCGACCGTCCGGGTCTGAGCGAACCGTCGGTCGAGGACCGCGACGAGCTGATCACCGCACTCCAGCTGCTGCCGTCGATGCAGCGGAATTCGGTCGTCCTCCGACACTGGCTCGGGTTGTCCACGCGCGAGACGGCGATCGAGCTCGGCATCGCCGAAGGCACCGTGAAGAGCCACACCTACCGCGGGCTGGAACGGCTGTCAGAGCTGCTCGGCGAGCCCGCCGAGTCCTGACGAAGGACGCTCAGCTGACCTGGACGGAGATCGTGTCCCACCCGGTCGCGCCGTTCGGCACGACGTCGACCCGATCTCCGGTCTGCGTGTACCCGCTGGTGTCGGTGGCACGGACGGCGATCTCGTGGCGACCCGGCGTCGCCGACCATCGGTACACCCATTGCCGCCAGCTGTCGATCGTCGGTTCGGCGGCCAGCTTCGCCTCCACCCATTCGCCAGCGCCGATCCGGACTTCCACCTTGTCGATCCCGGTGTGCTGTGCCCAGGCCACACCGGCGACGATCACCTCGCCGGCTTTCACGTTGGATCCGCTGGACGGGACGTCGATCCGCGACTCCGTCTTGATGGGGCCGTTTGCCGACCAGCCTCGGTCGGTCCAGAAGGCGCTGAATCGGTCGAACCGCGTCACTTCAAGATCGACCACCCATTTCGTTGCCGACACGTAGCCGTAGAGACCGGGCACGACCATCCGCACCGGAAACCCGTGCTCGGGTGTCAGCGGCTCGCCGTTCATCGCAACCGCGAACATCGCGTCCCGGTCATCGGTCAGAGCGGCCAACGGCGTACCCGCGGTCCAGTTGTCAGCAGACGTCGACAGGACAGCATCGGCGTCGGGGTGCACTCCCGCCTCAGCCAGCACGTCCGCGATCCGGACCCCGGACCATTGAGCGTTGGAGATCAGTCCGCCGCCTACCGGGTTGGAGACGCAGCACAGCGTGATCCACGCTTCCTTCAGTCCGCGGTCCAGCAGGTCCTGGTAAGTCAGGGTGATCTCCCGGTCGACCATCCCGTGGACCCGCACCTGCCAGTCGCGCGGCAGGATCTGCGGGATCGCGAGCGCCGTGTCGATCCGGTAGAAGTCGCCGACCCCGGTCATCCAAGGGGCCACTCCGCGGATCTTCAGGTCGGCGCTCACCGGGGCGGGTCGGGCAGCGATCGGCAGCTTGAGCTTGCGGCGAGCGGCCTCTACCGCGGCGCGGCTGTGGGCCAGCACACGACCGGTCCCCCCGACGACGACCGCACCAACCGCCACTGCCGCGGCGGCGACCAACAGCCGTCGACGACTCAGGTCATGCTGCTCGAATTCGTCAGCCCGGCCCTTTGGACGACCAGGCTTCTCCCAAGGCGCAGGCTCGCGTGGCGCGGCCGGCAGTGCGTTGGCGGCCATCGGCGCCAGCACCGCGAGTACGCCGAGGGCGACGACCACCCCCAGGACAGGCGCGATGTAGATCGCTGAGGACGATGTCAGTCGGGCATGCACGGCCAGCACCAGCACGACACCCATCGCCATGAAGACGCCCTGCGCAGCCAAGATGCTGCGCAGCGACAAGATACCGACCAGGGCGCTGACAACGGCCAAGCCGAGCAGCGTGAGGGTGATCAGCACCGGCTTGTCGCGGTGGCCCAGCAGCGAGATCACGTGCTCGATCACCCAGCCCGGTGTCAGCCTGATGACGGACTCGGACACGGCGATCACTGGTGACACGCGCTGGTGGAAAGCCCCGCTCACGAGCTCGCTGGTGGCCAGGCCGGCCGCCGCCGACACCACACCCACCAGGGCACCGAGCCAACGGCGCGTCGGCCGCCTCGATGCGAGTGCCGGCTGCGTCCTCATGGCTCCAGAGTGCCTCAGCGCCAGCCCCGACCCGCACCACAACGGCCTGATGTCACAGACTCGTCATACCTGCGCGATGATGCTGGTCGTGACCTCAGAGCCGGGCAACCACACCCCAGCGGGCAGGCTCCGTGTCGGCATCGGCGTCGACGTGCACCCGTTCGCGCGGGGACGCGAGCTGTGGGTTGCCGGGCTGCACTGGCCCGAGGAACCGTTGGGTCTGGTCGGACACTCCGACGGCGACGTCGTGGCGCACGCGGCCTGCGACGCGCTGCTGTCGGCGGCCGGTCTGGGGGACCTCGGCAGTCAGTTCGGCACCGCAGATCCGGCCTGGTCCGGCGCGAGCGGGGTCGACCTGCTGAGCCAGACGGCTTCCCGACTCTGGGAGGCCGGTGCAGCGATCGGCAACGTTGCCGTCCAGCTGATCGGTGAGACCCCCAAGGTCGGGCCACGCCGGGCCGAGGCCGAGCGGACCCTCTCGCAGGCTGCGGGTGCGCCCGTCACGCTGACCGCGACCAGCACCGACGGTCTGGGCCTGACGGGTCGAGGCGAGGGCCTGGTTGCCATCGCCACCGCCTTGGTCTACCTGGCGGACTGAGATCCGCCCGCACACCCCACTGGGCTGCCCTTTACAGAACGTGATCCACGTCATAACCTGTGCCGATCATTCGTGATGATCGTTTGCACATATGTGCGCAGGAGGCACCGTGACGTCGGAGACCCCCCCGCGAACGCGGCCGGGAGACGACCCCGAGCTCGCCCATCGGACCCTGGAGTCCATGTGGCGTATCCGACGGTTCGAGGAAGCGGTCGACGACCTGTTCGCCCGCGGCCTGATGCACGGAACCATGCATCTGTCCATCGGCCAGGAGGGCTCCGCGACCGGTGCCTGTCTGAGGCTGCGCCAAGATGACGCGATCACCTCGACACACCGTGGGCACGGGCACTGCATCGCCAAGGGCGCCTCACTGGAGCGGATGATGGCCGAGCTGCTCGGCAAGGAGACCGGCTACTGCCGAGGCCGTGGCGGATCGATGCACATCGCGGATACCGCAACGGGAAACCTCGGTGCGAACGGCATCGTCGCCGGTGGCATCCCGATCGCCGCCGGCGCTGCACTGGCCTATCAGATGCAGGGCCTGGACCGGGTCGTGGTGAGTTTCTTCGGGGACGGCGCGACCAACGAAGGAGCCTTCCACGAGGCGCTGAACCTAGCGGCCATCTGGTCACTGCCCGTGATCTTCGTGTGCGAGAACAACAAGTACGGCATGTCGTTCTCCACCGAACACTCGATCGCGATCGCGCACGTCGCCGAACGCGCGGCGGCATACGGGATGCCTGGGGAGACGGTCGACGGGAACGACGTCGAGGCCGTCGACCAGGCTGTCAGCGCGGCCGTCGACCGGGCGCGTCGCGGTGACGGCCCGACGCTGGTCGAGGCCGAGACCTACCGCTGGAAAGGCCACAGCAAGAGCGACAAGAACCTGTACCGGACGCGAGAAGAGATCGCGCAATGGCGCACTCGCGACCCGATCGTGGCCTTCGAAGAGGCCGTCCGGTCCCGCGGCACGCTCGACGACGCGACGCTCCAGGGCATCCGAGACGAGGCGGTCGCAACGATCCGGGACGCCGCGCAAGCCGCCAATGCCGCCCCGGACGCGCGCGCGGACGACATCCTCTCTTCGGTCTTCGCGGAGGTGGCTCGATGACACTCACCCAGCATCCGCATGGCGCCCCGACCGAGTCCCCGCAGACGGGCGCCACGATGCGCGAGCTCACGTACTCCGAGGCCGTCCGCGAAGCGATGGCGCAAGCGATGGCTGACGACGACCGCGTGTTCGTGCTTGGTGAGGACGTCGGTGTCTACGGAGGCGCGTTCGGCGTCACCGGCGACCTTTACCAGCGATTCGGAGGCGAGCGCGTCCGTGACACGCCGATCTCCGAGCTCGGAATCGTCGGCGCCGCCGTTGGTGCCGCGGTCGCCGGCATGCGGCCGATCGTCGAGATCCAGTTCTCCGACTTCACCTGCCAGGCGATGGACCAGATCGTCAACCAAGCGGCCAAGATCCACTTCATGCTCGGCGGTGAGCTGAGCGTGCCGATGGTGCTCCGAACCCCACTCGGCTCTGGAACCGGTGCGGCAGCGCAGCACTCCCAGAGCCTGGAGGCGTGGTTCGCCCACGTCCCCGGCCTGAAGGTGGTGATGCCTGCAACGCCCGCCGACGCGAAGGGTTTGCTGCTGTCGGCCATCGACGATCCCAACCCGGTGATCGTGCTGGAGCACAAGCTGCTGTACCGCCAGAGCGGTCCGGTCCCCGAGGCGGCCGAGCGCGTGCCGTTGGGCCAAAGCGTCGTACGCCGCGAGGGTGCCGACCTGACGATCGTCGCCACCGGGGTCATGGTCTCCAGAGCCCTCGAGGCCGCGGAGACGCTGTCCGCCAAGGGTATCGAGGCTAGCGTTGTCGACCCGCGGACACTCAGCCCGTTCGACGCCGATCCGGTGCTCGAGTCGGTCGCCCACACCGGTCGTGCGCTTTTGATTCAGGAGGCGCCGAGCCACGTCGGCTTCATGGCCGAGGTCTCGGCGCGAATCGCGGAGTCGGCTGCCCTCTATCGCCTGTTGGCTCCCATCCGTCGGCTGTGTGGGCTCGACGTGCCGATTCCCTATGCTCCCGCGCTCGAGAAGGCGGTCGTCCCGCAGGTCGACTCCATCGTGCGTGAGGCCCACGATCTCGTGCAGGGGTCATGATGGCCAAGATCCCGGTCCGAATGCCGAAGATGTCAATGACGATGACCGAGGGGGAGGTCTCGGAGTGGCTGGCCTCGGTCGGCGACGAGATCTCAGAAGGCGACCCCATCTGCGTCGTCCTCACCGACCAGGTGGACATGGAAGTCGAGGCGCCCGCCAGCGGCGTCCTCGTCAGTATCGAGATCGAAGACGGCGTCGTCGATGTCGGAGTGCCGATTGCCTGGCTTGAGGGCGACGACTCCGCGGGGTTCGGCGATCTGCTCGCGTCACCGGAGGCCACCACCGCGTCGGACGAAACTGACTCAGGGACCGAAGAGACGGGTACCACCGTCACGGCCGAGCCCGAAGCGACCGAAGTGACGACCGAGAGCGTCCCGTCGGTTCACCCAGATTCTGGGCACCCGCCAGCTGCCGTCCCGCGAGCCCGCGGACTCGCCCACGAGCATGGCCTCGATCTCAGCCAGCTGTCCGGATCCGGTCCCGACGGCCTGATCACCGTGTACGACGTTCGAGCCCTGCTGCCTCCCGATCAGGAGACTCCGGAGCCAGGCGCGACCACGCCTCGGTCCAAACGCGCCGCGCTGGTCAGGGCAAGAGTCGCCGCGGCCATGATCGAGAGCGCGACCGTCCCCCAGTTCACCCTGTGGCGCGACCTCGACCTCGGCGAGGCCGACCGCCGGCGGGGCGGGCTCTCTTGGACCACAGTCCTCGCCCGTGCCTATGCGCAGGCGCTACGAGCCGTGCCCGCGCTCCTGCGACGCTGGGAGGACGGCGCCGCAGTCGAGACCGGGCCGCCGTGCATCGGCCTGGCCGTCGACACCCCCCTCGGGCTGGTCGCACCGGTCCTCCTCGAGCCCGACCGCGAGGACGCCGAACAGCTCGACCAGCGGTTGCGGGCGATGGTGCGAACGGTCCAGACCGGGCGTCTGGAGGCGCGCTACCTACAGTCTGCCAACGGCATGCTGTCCAACCTCGGTGGCCTCGGAGTCGACCGGTTCTCCGCACTGGTGACTCCGCCGCAGGCGAGCGTCCTCTCCACGGGTTCGATCCGACCACGCCCGGTGGCCGTCCCGGGCGGCGTCGGGAGTGCGCTCACGCTGACCGTGGGCCTCACCGTCGATCATCGGGTGGCCGACGGCGCCGACGGGGGGCGCGTCCTCGATGCGCTGAGCCGTGCGCTGGACGACCTTCCTCGGCCCCCTGATTGAGCCCCCAAACCAGAAAATCTGGCGCGACCCCTTGCATGTGACCCGTGTCACACGCTACAAAGTACAAGCACATCCGTGCTTACACATGAACGAAAGTGATGATGATGCCAGGACCACGCGACCCGAAGTCGCTGTTGCAGGTGGCCCGGCTGTACTACGTCGAGAACCAGTCGCAGCAGCAGGTGGCCCACCAGCTCGGGATCAGCCGGTCGAATGTTTCGCGGATGTTGGCCGACGCCCTCCGTCAGGGCATCGTCGAGATCCGGATCAACGACCCGGCCGGGCGCGAACGTGCCCTCGAGCGGCAGCTGGAGGAGGCGTTCGGCCTCCGTGAGGCGCGGGTGGCGCAACGTCCGGGCGCGCTGGGTCCCTCCGGTGTCAGCGGCCAGGTCGGCGTACTGGCGTCTCAGGTCCTCATCGACAGCGTGAAGGATCAGATGACCGTCGCCCTGTCCTGGGGTCACGCGTTGCAGTCCATGGTCTGGGCGACAACCAGCGACCGGGACCACCAGGCGCAGCTCGTCCAGCTGGTCGGCGGGCTCTCCTCGATCGCCAACGAGGTCAGCGGTCAGGAGCTCGTCCGGGAGCTCGCCTCCCGGCTCGGTGCCTCCTATCGCTACCTGCACGCGCCGGCCGTGCTTGCGGCCCCTGAGTCACGGCAGGCCTTCCTGGCCGAACAGTCGATCTCGCAGGCCCTCGAGGCCGCCCGCACCGCCGACATCGCATTCGTCGGCATCGGCACCCCGACGCACGGCTCGTCGAGCGCCATCCTCGACGCGTTGGACCTCAATGCCGACCAGGAAGAAGCGTTTTGGTCCCAGCAGCCGGTCGGTGACATCGCCGCCCGCTACTTCGACCGGACCGGCAAGCCAATCAGCGGACCCGTCAACGACCGCATCCTGGCCGTATCCCTCGCCGACCTCTCCGACATCCCGACCGTTGTCGGGGTCGCTCAAGGCCGCACCAAGGTCCCCGGAGTTCTCGGCGCCCTCAGCGGTCACCTCATCGACGTTCTCGTCTGTGACGAGAGCCTTGCCCGCGGCGTTCTGGCCGGCGCCTCGACGTCTTCGACCGAAGGAGCAACTCCATGACGATGGTCATCAGCGTCCTGGGGGCGATCGCCGCCGGGATGGTCGTGCAGGCGATTCTCACGATCAAGCAGACCAGTGCGTTCAGCGCTGCCGTCCGCGAGCTCCGCACCCATGGTGCGGTGGCGGTCGGCGGAGGCGGGAAGCGCTACCACGGGGGGAAGGCGTTCGTCGCCATCGCGGCTGATCCGGGCGGCCGTGTCACGAAGGCGATCTCGCTGTCGGGATGGACCACCTTCTCCCGACCCGACGAGCTCGACCAGGTTCAAGGTCTGCCGCTCAAGCAGCTGCGGCGAGACGTGCCGATCCCGCTGATCGGCACGCCCCAACGAGCGGCACTGCAGAGCGCCGCTGAGTCCCTGCACCAGCACCTGGTCAAGGTGGCCTGACTTCTCGAAGTCTCGCCTCAGTACGACCCACGCCGGTCTCGGCCGTCGCGGGCAGACGACACACCCCTCTCCCCTAGGAGCCTGCATGTCCACAGCGATCCTGATGTCCGCGCTGGCAGCGGCGGACGATCCTCCTACAGTCGAAGACCCCACTGGCTTCTTCGGGGTTCTGGCCAACGGTGCCGAACACTTCATCGGGGCGTTCCAGGCAGGCGGCGACGTCTTCCTCGGCCTCGTCACCGGCATCATCCCGCTGCTCGTGGTCCTGCTGACGGCCGTCAACGCAGTCGTCCGGCTGATCGGGCCTGAGCGCATCGAGCGATTCGGAGAGATGGCCGCCCGGCCGGGTCTCCAGTGGTATCCCGTCCGCGACCTGCTCCTCCCGGTGCTGGCGGTGTTCTTCTTCACCAACCCGATGGCCTACACGATGGGGCGCTTCTTGCCAGAGCGCTTCAAGCCGGCGTTCTACGACTCGGCCGTGAGCTTCGTCCACCCGATCACAGGACTCTTCCCCCACGCCAACCCCGGTGAGCTCTTCGTCTACCTCGGCGTCGCTGCCGGGCTGACGAGCCTCAACCTGCCTCTGGGAGATCTCGCCGTTCGGTACCTGCTGGTCGGCATGATCGTGATCTTCCTGCGCGGCGTGGTCACCGAGCTGATCACCGCGCGTCTCATCTCTCGGGCCGCCAGCCAGCAAGAAGAAGGAGCATCGGCATGAGCACGACCACAACACCGTCCCCCGGGAACAAGTCAGGGTTCGACAGCTTCAACACCGTGCTGGTGCGCGTCGGTCGCGGCGTCGGAGGCGTCGTCGGAATCCTCTACCAGTCCGGCCGCGACACGATCGACACGATCATCCGCAACATCCTCCCGTTCATGGCGTTCATCTCCGTGCTGATCGGCATCATCAACTTCACCGGGTTTGGCACCTGGCTGGCGCACCGGATGGAGCCGCTCGCCGGCAACATCGGCGGCCTGCTTGTGCTGTCGATCTTCTGTGCGATCCCCATCGTGTCCCCCATCCTCGGACCCGGAGCGGTCATCGCGCAGATCGTCGGAACAGCAGTCATAGGGCCGGCCATCGCTCGTGGCGCGGTCCCGGCCCAGTACTCACTGCCGGCCCTGTTCGCGATCGACCCTCAGGTGGGCTGTGACTTCATCCCCGTCGGACTGGCGCTCGGCGAGGCCGAGCCGGAGACTGTCGAGGTCGGCGTACCCGCCGTGCTGTTCTCGCGCCTCGTGACCGGCCCGGCGTCGGTCGTCATCGCGTACTTCGCGAGCTTCGGCCTCTACTCAGGCGCCTGAGCATGTCCCGCCGCAGACCTGGAAGGAACCCAGAATGAGTGACTACAAGACCGTGACGATCAACAAGGGCCGAGGAGGCTGGGGCGGTCCGCTGACGATCACGCCGACCGACGCCAAGCCGTACATCTACTCAGTCACCGGCGGCGGGATCCACCCTGTTGCCCAGCGGATCGCCGATCTCACCGGAGGTACGCCGTTCGACGGGTTCCGCTCGTCCAAGCCCTTCGAGGAGATCGCCGTAGCGGTGATCGACTGCGGGGGGACTGCGAGAGTCGGGGTCTACCCGATGAAGAAAGTCCTCACGGTCGACATCCATGCGACCTCACCGGCCGGACCGCTGGCTCAGTTCATCACCGAGGAGCTTTTCGTGTCCGGGGTGGCGCCAGACGACGTAGCGCAGACATGACGTCCTTCGTCGAGGAAGGAACGACGAAGGTCGTCTACGAGACGACGGTCACCTCGGTCGGAGAGCAGGTGCCCGCCTTCCTCGAGGCGGGCATCCTGATCCTCTTCGCGGACAGCGCTCCGGCCGAGCTCCATCCGATCTCCGTGCTGCATGCTGCCACCGTCACCGAGGCCGGGCCGCAGGCAGGTGACCGGGTAGAGATCGGTGATGCCACCGTCGACGTCCTGGCTGTCGGGCACGTGGTCGGCGACAACCTGCTCAACCTCGGCCACATGGACCTAAAGGCCGACGGTCGGGACGTGGCCAAGCTCCCCGGCGACGTCTGTGTCCCAGCGGGCAGCCTCACTTTGCCAACGGTCGGCGGGACCCTTCGCATCGTCCGCCCTGCCACACCGACTGGGGCGCAGGCATGAACTACTCCGCACGCCTGGCCGAGCGTGAGGCGGCAACGGGTCGGCCAGTCCGGGTCGCACTCGTCGGGGCAGGCCAGATGGGTCGCGGGTTCGCAGCCCAGCTCCTCAGGATGCCCGGCGTCGAGCTCTCCGCTGTGCTCGACGTCGACCACGATCGTGCACGCGAAGCACTGGAGCAGACGGGGCGCACGATCAGTGACGCGTCCACGCTCGAGGAGCGACAGGAGGCGATCGAGGAGGGGCGGTCGGTGGCGATCGTCGGCACCGAAGATCTCACGTCCCTGCCTGTCGACGTCGTCGTCGAGGCGACCGGGGTCCCGGACGTCGGCGCCCGGGTCGCGCTGCAGTCACTGACATCGGGCCAGCATGTCGCCACCCTGAACGTCGAGAGCGACGTGACGGTCGGGCGGCTGCTTGCCGACGTAGCACAGCGCAGCGGAGCGATCTACTCGGTCTGCCGGGGCGACGAACCGGTCGAGGCGAAGATCCTGGTCGACTACGCGCGTGACCTGTCCTTCGAGGTCGTCTGCGCCGGGAAGGGCAAGAACAACCCGCTCGACGTGACCGCGAATCCCGAGACGCTCGCCGAGCAGGCGGCGGCCAAGGGCATGAACCCGAAGATGTTGTGCAGCTTCGTCGACGGGTCCAAGGCGATGATAGAGATGGCAGCCCTGGCCAACTCCACTGGTCTCGGGGTGTCGACCACGGGAATGCACGGACCGCAGTCGACCGTGCCCACGCTGCATCAGACCTTCGCGTTGAAGAAGGACGGTGGCGTTCTTGAGCGCTCCGGAGTCGTGGACTACTGCACCGGTCCGGTGGCACCCGGCGTGTTCGTGATCGTGCGAACCGACGATCCCTACATCAACCACGAGATGAGCTACCTGCAGATGGGTGACGGCCCGTACTTCGCGCTCTACCGGCCGTATCACCTGGCGAGCATCGAAGCACCTCTCACGGTCTGCGAGATCATGCTCGACCACCGGCCGAGTCTGGTCTCCGAGCACTTGACGGCGGAGGTCGGCGCGGTGGCGAAACGCGATCTTCGCGCGGGAGAGGTCATCGACGGTGTCGGCGGCTACACCGTGCGCGGGATGATCGACGACGCGAGGAAGTTCGCGGACGAGGGCTCCGTCCCGCTCGGTGTCTTGGCCCAAGCTACGCTGCGGCACGACGTTGACGCGAGTCGGATGCTGACGTACGACGACGTGATCCTCGACGAGGACTCCGTCATCGTTGCGCTACGAAGACTGCAGGACTCACTCGGAGCGGACGAGGACCCGATGACACGCCTGCAGCCCTTCCTGGGGGCGGCCTGATGCCGAACGCCGAGATCGCTAGCGGCCATCTAGGCTGGCGCGATGGCCACCAGGGCGTCGGGCGCCGACTCGATACGCGCGGCCGTCGTGCTGCTGGCGGCGGGCTCCGGTGCGCGTGTCGGGCACGACCTGAACAAGGTGTTCCTGCCGCTGGCCGGCCGACGTGTCTTCAGCTGGTCGCTGCGCTGGGCCCATGAGCTGGATTGCGTACGCCGCCAGCTGCTGGTCGTCGCTGCGCGAGACGAGCAGCTGGCGCGTGCGTCCCTGCAGCGCGAGGCACCAGGTGTCGATGTCGAGGTCGTCCTCGGCGGTGACTCCCGGCATGCATCGGAGTGGAAGGCCTTGAGCGTGCTCGCGCCACAGATCGAGGCAGGTGAGATCGATGTCGTGGTGATCCACGACGCAGCGCGGCCCTTGGCCGGAACTCAGGTGTTCGCCGCCGTCATTGACGCCGCACACCTGCAGGGCGGGGCCGTGCCCGTGCGCCCGCAAGCAGCCCTCGTGTCAGCCTCGCTCGACGAGCCCGCCCCACGGGAGATCGTTGCGGTCCAGACGCCACAAGCGTTCAGGGCGCAGCCGCTGCTGGCTGCCTATCGTGCGGCTGAGATCGACAGCTTCATCGGCACCGACACCGCCAGCTGCGTCGAGCGCTACTCCCAGCTCGAGGTCCGCTGTGTCCCTGCGTCAGCCACCAATATCAAGATCACCTTTCCGGAGGATCTCTTTCTCGCAGAGCACCTGCTGGCCGAGGCACACTGGGATCTCACCAGCCGACGTGCATGGAGCGAGCCATGACCCTCGAACATGCCGTCTTCACATGCAGTGAGTGCGGAGAGACGGTGGAGCACGAGCTTCGGTACGTCGGCCGGCTCCTGGAGTCGACTCGGTGCTCGCACTGTGGACACGTGGTCGAGCTCGAACAGCGGGTGCTGGTGCCGGCGTACCTCCATGACCTCGAACAGCGGTTGGCGAGCAAGCCGCGTCGGATGCTGGCTCGGGTGCACCGCGACGGTGGGTCCTTCCTGAAGGGCCTTCCCCAGGCGATCGCACGGCAGCCGATCAAGATCGCGCGTGAGGTATGGACCGTCCTCAAGCGCTGACGCAGAGTCATCGCTCACGGATACGGTGGCCCACCGCATCGAAGCCTCTCAACAGCGCCAGGGACGACGAGTCGTGCACACGAAGCGACGCCGCCGGCGCCGGCACAAGGGTGACCGGCCCCACCTCTCGCAGTGCCAGCACCAGGACGTCATGGCGCAGCAGGGTGCCTGCCAGGTCGGTGACCTTGCTCAGCTCGAGAAGCCGTCGCGCAGGCAGGGCCACCGGAGAGGCCACCGACCTCCAGGCATCGCGGTCCAGGGTGCGCACGATCGCGCCGTCGCGAACTGCTTTGACGGTGTCGATCACCGGCCGAACGCCTACCACGGTCTCGCCGAGGGATGCACGGCTCACCAGATCGGCGAGGAAGCCACTCGACAGCAGTGGACACAACGGATCGTGGATCGCAATCGGGCTGTCGCGCTCGGCCGCTTCGCGGACCAGCTCGAAGACTTCGGGCACTGTCACAGCGTCGTACGACCCCACCTGCGCGTCCCGCTGGGCCGAGGCGGCTCGAGCGCTGCCGACCAACAGGTGCACGGTCGAGTCGATGGCACGGTGGAGAGCCCCTACGGCAGCCATGAACAGCGGTGCGTCTCCGAAGCGCGCGTACGCCAGCTGCTCGCGACCGATCAGCGGGACGATGCCGATCGGTGTGGTCAACGTAGGCGCCAGCAGTAGCCGGGGCACCCCGGACATGGCAACGGCCCCGCCGCGGGGCGGGGCCGTGTGTCACGTGTCAAGAAGCGAGGACCTCATCGAGAATCGTCTCGGCCTTGTCCTCGTTCGTGTGCTCGGCCAGAGCGAGCTCGGAGACGAGAATCTGGCGAGCCTTGGCCAGCATCCGCTTCTCCCCGGCGGACAGGCCACGCTCGCGCTCGCGGCGCCACAGGTCACGGACGACCTCGGCCACCTTCATCACGTCACCTGAGTGCAGCTTCTCCAGGTTGGCCTTGTAGCGTCGCGACCAGTTGGTCGGCTCCTCCGTGTGTTCTGCGCGCAGAACGTCGAAGACTCGCTCGAGACCCTCTGCGTCGACGACGTCGCGTACACCGACGAGATCGAGGTTGCAGGCGGGTACTCGAACGACCAAGTCGTTCTGGGCGACGATCCGGAGGACGAGATAGAGCTTGTCCTCACCTTTGATGTTGCGGGTCTCAATATCTTCGATGACCGCGGCCCCATGATTGGGATACACCACCGTCTCGCCGACCGTAAAAGTCATGTGTCAGCTACCCCTTTCCAGGGCTCAAGGATACCACGTCCGGAAGGTCGCCGGAATCGCGTTTCCCCTGGTCAGAGCGCAAATCGGACCTTGACAAACCACCGATCTCGTGCGTGTCGCCCGGCCCGCCTGGCGCCGCGTCGGCGCAGCACGAGGTCCGCTGCCACGGCGCGCCGCACGTTTCGCTACGCTGTGGCTGCCTCGTCCGCGACCTTCGTCAAGGCCGCATCGATGATGCGATTCCCGACCCGCCCGATGCCCCCGGCCCGCCTAGGAGGACCTGTCGTGGAGATGCCGTTTCGCTCCCCGAAAGGCTCCGTACCGGCGCGCCGGACGCGCACCAACGTGCGCCGGACCAGATGCCGAATGGCGTTCGTCGCGGCGGCGGCGACGCTGCCCCTGGTCACCGGATGCGCGGCCAACTTCGGCGCTCAGACGCAGGTGCAGTATCAGCCTGCCGTCGGCTCCGACGACCGGTCCACTGACATCTACATCCTCAACGCGCTCGTGGTCGCCGACGACTCCGGCGACGGAACGCTGGTCGGCACCTTGCTGAACCAGGCCACGTGCCCCGACTACATGGTGAACCTGCAGGCCGCGGACAACGCCGGCGGCGGCATCGAGACGAGTCAGCTGCCGCCCGCCCAGAGCGTCACCAGCACGACCTGCCCGGACGTCCAGCCGCCCACCAGCGGGATCGCGCTTGCGTCCCAGCAGCCCGCGAAGCTGCCCGACGACGGCCAGATCCAGCTGCACGGCGACGCGGTGGCCCCGGGCACCTTCCTCACGCTGACGTTGCGCTTCAAGCAGGCCGGACCGATCGAGATCGATGTACCGGTCGTGGCGGAGTCGGCGATCTACGACGGAATCACGGTCGGACCGATCGAGCAGCCCGCCAGCTCCGCAACACCCTCCCAGTAGGCCTGCCCGGCCGTTCGAGGGTCCAACCGCCGGGCGGGACAGGCAGACGGGCCGGGGGGTCAGACCAGGACCGGGGCGTCGTACTTGTATCCGAGCCCCCGCACCGTCACCAGGAACCGCGGGTGCGCCGGGTCGGGCTCGATCTTGGCCCGCAGCCGCTTGACGTGGACGTCCAACGTCTTGGTGTCTCCGACGTAGTCCGCCCCCCAGACGCGGTCGATCAGCTGCCCTCGGGTCAGCACCCGGCCCGCGTTGCGCAAGAACATCTCCAACAGCTCGAACTCCTTGAGCGGCAGCCGAACCTCCTCGCCCTTGACCGTGACCACGTGTCGGTCGACGTCCATCCGCACCGTGCCGGACTCCAGGGTGGCCGGCGCGAGGTCCGGCTCGACGCCGCGTCGCAGCACCGCCCGGATCCTGGCGACGAGCTCGCGCGGGCTGTACGGCTTCGTGACGTAGTCGTCGGCGCCGAGCTCGAGTCCTACGACCTTGTCGACCTCGGCGTCCTTGGCGCTGACCATGATTACCGGCACCGACGAGACCTGGCGGATCCGGCGGCACACCTCGGTTCCTGGCAGGCCCGGCAGCATCAGATCCAACAGCACGATGTCAGCGCCACCGCGCTCGAACTCCTCCAGCGCGTCCGGGCCGGTCCCGGCCAGCGCGACATCGAAGCCTTCCTTGCGCAGCATGTACGCGAGCGCGTCGCTGTAGCTCTCCTCGTCCTCCACGACGAGCACACGAGTCACGATGCCTCCTCGGCGTGGGCGCAGGTCGGAACAGCGGCAGGGGTGGTCCGGTCGGGCGCCGGGTCGGTCGTTCGTTCGGCGTCCGGATCGAGCTCGGGTACGGCGCGTGGGCCGTCGGCCTCACGCGAGGTGGCCGGCCCGTCCCGGTGCACCGGCTCGCCGGTGTCGACGTCGACCCGTGCGGGCAACGTCAACGTGAAGGACGAGCCTTCACCCTCGACGCTCCAGACCCTGATCTCCCCGCCGTGGGTCGCCGCCACGTGCTTGACGATCGACAGTCCGAGTCCGGTTCCGCCCGTTGCCCGCGCTCGTGCCGGGTCGACTCGGTAGAACCGCTCGAAGATCCGGTCCAGCTCGTCGGCCGGGATGCCGACGCCCTGATCGGTGACGACGATGTCCACCATGGACTCGTTCGCCCGCGCGCTCACGGTCACCTTGGTGTCCGGCGAGCTGTAGGTGACCGCGTTCTCGACCAGGTTTCCCAGCGCCACCACGAGCTGGTCGCCGTTCCCGAGCACCTGAAAACCGTGCTCGCCGGCGAACCCGAGCTCGACACCCTTATCGAGCGCGTCGACACGGACCCGGTCCAGGGCACGCTCGGCGAGCGTGTCGACCGAGACCGGATCGACCTCGTCGAGCGGGTCGTCGCCCTGCAGACGCGACAGCTCGATGATCTGCTGCACCAACCGGGTCAACCGTTCGCTCTCGGTCTTCATCCGCGAGGAGAAGCGGTGCACGGCGTCAGGATCCTCGGCCGCTTCTCCGACAGCTTCGGCCAACAGGTTGAGAGCGCCCACCGGAGTCTTGAGCTCATGGCTGACGTTGGCGACGAAGTCGCGCCGGATCGCCTCGACCCGACGTTCGCGGGTCCGGTCCTCGACCAAGGCCAGCACGAGCTTGCTGCTCAGCGGGGCGACCCGCGCAGCGATATGGCGTTGCACGGTGCGACCTCGTCGCAGGACGAGCTCCTCCTCGCGGATCTGGCCGTCCCGGCGTACCTGCCGAACCAGCTCCAGCAGCTCGGGCAGCGACAGTCGCGAGCCACGTACCAGCCCCATCGCGTGCGCTGGCGCACTCGCCTTGAGCACCTGGTCGTCCGGTCCCACGACCAGGACCGACGAACGCAGGACGGACAGCACCGCTGTGACGCCGGCCGGGACCTGTGGGTCGGGCGCGGCCGCCGACGGCGCGCGGCCTTGGTCGCGCTCACTGATCCGGAACGCCAGGACCGCACAGGCACCGAGCAGCGCCCCGATCCCGCCACCCACCAGGGCGGCCGTCGACGAGTCCATGGCAACGATGGTACGCAACACGGGCGGTCTGACCCGCTATCCGGAGAGCTCAGTTGACCGCAGTTTCCGCGACCGTTCATGCTTTGTTCATGTCGTAACGCCTGCGCGTTACCCGGTCGCCGTACGTTGGACGTCATGCGCGTCCAGTACCAGCAGCAGCTCGACAACGTCCTCACCGAACTCGTGGAGATGACCGGCGGCGTCCGGGCAGCTCTCGCCCAGGCCACCGATGCGCTGCTCAATGCCGATGCCTCGGCCGCCGAGCTGGTCATCAGCGGAGACCTCGCCATCGACGACGCCCGCGACCGGATCGAGAACGACAGCTTCGAGATCCTGGCTCGCCAGGCGCCGGTCGCCGGTGACCTGCGGATGCTGGTCGCGTCGTTGCGGATGGTGGCGGACCTCGAGCGGATGGGCGACCTGTCGGTGCACATCGCGAAAGTGGCCCGGTTGCGGTACCCGACCAAGGCGGTGCCCGCGACGTTGGAGCCGGTGATCGCCGACATGGCGAAGACGGCCGACGAGATGATCGCCGCAGCCGCCGACATCGTCGGAAGTCGCGACGTCCACGCCGCGCAAGAGCTCGAACAGGCCGACGACGAGATGGACCGGCTCCGCCGCTCGATGTTCCGGACCCTGCTGAGCGACGACTGGGACGCGGGTGTCGAGCCGGCCGTCGACATGGCGCTGCTCGGGCGGTACTACGAGCGGATCGGCGACCACGCCGTCTCGTTGGCACGGCGAATCGTCTTCCTGGTGACCGGTCAGCACCCGGCCGGCGTCTGACCTCCCCCTTTTTCTGCTCCCCCGTTCTGCCTGCCCCCCGTGGTTTGCCTAGTTATCTATTCGGGTGGATAGATAACTAGGCAAACCTGGCTTGCGGACTGAGGGTTTGCCTTGCGCACCAGCCGGTACGCCGGGCGGCGGCCGTGGATCGCGCTGAGGCGCTGTCCCGCGAAACGGCCGTCCAGCGCCTCGGCAGCCAGGGCTAGCCTTGCCGCGCAGCGGGCGAACCTTGGTCGGCGCGGTCTAGGGTCGGTGCATGACTGAAACGACGTACCGGCTGCTCCTCGTCCGTCACGGGGAGAGCGACTGGAACGCCAAGAATCTGTTCACCGGCTGGGTGGACGTCTCGCTCAGCGGCAAGGGCCGTGACGAGGCGGTCCGGGCAGGTTCCCTGCTCGCCGAACGAGACGTGCTGCCCGACGTCTTGCACACCTCGGTCCTGCGCCGGGCGATCGCCACCGCGCAGCTGTGCCTGGACGAGATCGACCGGCACTGGATCCCGGTACGCCGCTCGTGGCGTCTCAACGAACGCCACTACGGCGCCCTGCAGGGCAAGGACAAAAAGTCCACCCTCGAGAAGTACGGCGAGGAGCAGTTCATGCTCTGGCGGCGGTCCTACGACACGCCTCCCCCGACGATCGACGACGACGACGAGTTCAGTCAGGTCAGCGACCCCCGCTACGCAACGCTGCCCGACGAGCTGCGGCCGCGCACAGAGTGCCTGGCCGACGTGGTCGACCGGATGCTGCCGTACTGGTACGACGCGATCGTGCCGGACCTGCTGGCCGGGCAGACCGTGATGGTTGCGGCCCACGGCAACTCGCTACGTGCCCTGGTCAAGCACCTCGACGACATGTCTGCCGACGACGTGGTCGGCCTCAACATCCCGACCGGTATCCCGCTGCTGTACGAGCTCGACGCCGATCTGCGTCCGACCGCCCGCGGTGGTGAGTACCTCGACCCGGCCGCGGCCGAAGAGGCCATCGCCGCCGTGGCCAACCAGGGCCGCTAGGGACGGTGAATCAGGGATTCGACCGTCGAACGGCTGGTTGGTTCGGCGGCTCAGGGTCCATCAACGATGGGCCGCGAGAAATCCGTTCACGCGTTCGATCCGGCGCTCGAGTCGGCGCTGCCGCCGAGCGAGTCGGGCAGCAGAGATCAACTCAGACTCCCGCGCTTCGGCTCGCCTGGACACGCTGACCTCGCGCGCGACGTCCGCTGCGGTGAGCATGGCTTTCCTCCGTGTTCTATCGGCGTGCGCCGACGGTATGAATGACGTGTTTGGGGGTGGTGCCGGCTGCCCGGCGCGGCTGCGGGGACCGAGTAGGTCGGCTCCGCGCTCAGTAAGAGATGCCTTCGCTGCTTGCCTCTTACAGTGTAGGGGCCGGGCAGGGCCTCACCCAACTTCGGAACGGGTGATCCCCGCCACGTGAGCCAGGACACCTTCTCCCAGGTCAAACAGGGTTCTCCAGTTCTGGTGGCCGCGCGTCATCACCGCGCTCGAGCCATCCCCGGAACGCTTCGAGGTTACGAGTCGATTCCCCGCGGGAGCGACGCCACTCCCACTCCTTCCGGATCGAGGAGGCAAAGCCGAGTTCAAGGATCGTGTTGAAGGACTCATCGGCGTACGTCAGCACTGAGCCGAGCAGCCGATCGAGCTCCTCAGACGTGACGCCGGCCAACGCCAACCGCCCGTCCAGATAGATGTCGCCGTTGTGATCGACCCCGAACGCCACGCCGTACAGACGTAGGTTGCGGCCGAGCAACCAGCGGTAGACGCCCTCGTGGTTCTCGTCGGGGTTGCGGCACACGAAGGCATGCACGGCCAGCGCATGGTCGCCGACGACCAGCTGGCACGGCGTCGACAGCTTCCGCTCGCCAGGCAGGTCGAAAACGAAGACCCCCTCGCGCGGCTCGGTGGCCTCGATCTCGGCGTCCGCGAGGGCAGCACGGACGGTCGTGAGAGCAGCGGAGCGCCGCGTCGCCGACTCTCCCGACGAGGCACTCATTCGGCGATCGCCAGGGCGTCGCGCTGCATCGACACGGTCGCGTCGCGATAGGCCTGCAGGGTCAGCGCGGCGGTACGCCCCCAACCGAACTGCTGGGCATGCTCGGGGGCGTGCGCGGCCAGCGCCGCCAACGCCTCCTCATCGGTGAGCAGGGACTCGAACACCCGGGAGTAATCCTGCGGGTCATGTCCCTCTACGAGGACTCCGCTCACACCGTTCGCGACGGCCGTCGGCAGTCCTCCCACGTCGGCCGCGACGACCGGCGTACCGCAGGCCTGCGCCTCGATCGCCACCAGCCCGAAGGACTCGTTGTACGACGGCACGCACACCAGGGAGGCAGCACGGTAGACGTCGACGAGCCGTGCCTGCGCGACTGGCGAGACGAAGCGCACCACGTCCGCGACGCCGCGGGCCGCGGCGAGGTCGACCAGGCCGTCCGGAGTTTCCAGGCCAGAGCCGGACGGACCACCGACCACGGGGACGATCAATCGGTCACGAAGGTCGGGGCGACGCTCGACGAGGTCGGCGACGGCCCGGATGACCACATCGGGCGCCTTCAGCGGTTGGATGCGGCCGACGAACGCCACCACGAGCGCGTCCCGACGCAGGTTGAGCCGGTCCCGCGCCTCGTCTCGACTGCCCGGCCGGAAGACCTCGAGGTCGACGCCGGGGCTGATGACTCGCAGCCGATCGGGCGTGGCGTCGTACAGGTCGATCAGCTGGCACCGCTCGTCGTCGGTGTTGGCGATGATCAGGTCGGCAGCCTCGACGACCTGCTCCTCGCCGATGACCCGGGCGACCGGCTCCGGGGCGTCGCCGATGGCCAGCAGCTGGTTCTTCACCTTGGCCATCGTGTGCATGGAGTGCACCAAGGGGATGCCCCAACGGTCGCGAGCCAGCGCCCCGACCTGGCCGGAGAGCCAGTAGTGCGAGTGGATGATGTCGTAGTAGCCGGGTGCGTACGCCGCCTCGGTGCGCAGCACGTCGCGGGCGAATGTGCACAGCTGGCCGGGCAGCTCGCCCTTGGACAGACCCTCGAACGGCCCGGCCACGACGTGGCGCACCGTGACGCCGTCCGAGAGCGAAGCCACCGGTGGCAGCTGCCCGGAGGTCGATCGGGTGAAGATCTCCACCTCGATGCCGTGGGCAGCGAGCTGCCGGGCGAGCTCGACGACGTAGACGTTCATCCCGCCGGCATCACCGGTGCCGGGTTGGTCGAGGGGTGAGGTGTGAACGCTGAGCATGGCGACCCGGCGGGGAGTGCGGATCTTGTCGACCGGGACGACCGTCGCGAGCGATCCCACGGGGCCACGAGGCCCGCGTGCGTGTGTCATGTCGCTCCTGTCATCGCGCGGCTGATGCGCACGTCGCTTCAACAACCGTCAAGTCTCCCGTATTTCCTGAACGCCTGCGATTCGGACGTCTTCGAGGTTGTCGCTCGGCGGCGACACCGTGCTGGACGAGGGCAGAGGTCGACTCGAGAAGATGCGACGATGACGGTATGCCTGAAACCGCTCCTCCGCAGGACGACGGCAGTGCGGGTGCCGCGACCCAGGCCGCTGGAGCAGTCGGCTCCGTCAGCGGCGATGCTCGCCGAGCCGTCGTCACCGGGGCCAGCAGCGGCATCGGCGCGGCGACCGCCCGTGCCCTGGCCGCGGCCGGCTTCCACGTCATCTGCGCCGCCCGGCGTACCGACCGAATTGCGACGCTCGCATCGCAGATCGGCGGAACCGCGGTTACCTGTGACGTCACCGACGAGGACTCGGTGGCTGCGCTGCGTGCGGCGGTTGGCCCCCGGTTGGACGTGCTGGTCAACAACGCCGGCGGTGCGTTCGGCTCGGAGACCGTGGCCGAGGGGCGGGTCGAGGACTGGCGAGACATGTTCGACGTCAACGTGATCGGCACCTTGAACGTCACCAAGGCGCTGCTCCCGGCCCTGATCGCCAGCGGCGACGCGGTGCTGGTGAACATGGGCTCGACCGCCGGACGAGTCGCGTACGAGGGCGGGGGTGGCTACACCGCCGCCAAGCACGGCGTTGCCGTGATGACCGAGACATTGCGGCTCGAGCTGGTCGGAGAACCGGTCCGCGTCACTGAGATCGCGCCGGGCATGGTGCGGACCGAGGAGTTCGGCCTGGTGAGGTTTCGTCGTGACGAGGGGAAACGGGACGCCGTGTACGCCGGCGTACCCGATCCGCTGTCGGCCGACGACGTCGCCGACGCAGTCGCCTGGGTGGCGACGCGACCGTCCCACGTCAATATCGACCTGCTCGTCGTACGCCCCCGAGCGCAGGCGGCCCAGCACAAGGTCCACCGCGAGTCCTGACGTCGACCCGCCGGCTGGTCTGGAGCGCCGCTGGGGTTTGCCTAGTTATCTATTCCGATGGCTTGCTGACATGGCGGGTTTGCCTAGTTCACTATGAGTCCGGCTTGTTAACTAGGCAAACCCCAGCCGGGGTCAGGAGGAGCGGCGGGCGCGCAGAAAGCTGCGTTCGGCCTCGTTGTCGGTCAGTCCGATCGCCGTGTCGTACGCCGTCCGGGCCTCGCGCTGCCGGCCCAGCCGAGACAACACGTCGGCGCGGGTGGCGGCGACGTACGCGTAGCGCTCGAGGGTCGGGTCCAGCGCCAACACCTCAAGCCGGCCGAGCACATCCTCGAGATCGGCGCCCGGGACGAGACTGGTCGCGGCGAGTCGGTTCAGCGCCACGACCGGGGTCGGCCAGCGAACGAGCAAGGCGTCGTACATCCGCACCACCTGCGCCCAGTCAGTCGTGTCCCACGACAATGCCGACATGTGCAGCCCCGCGATCGCTGCCTGCAGGGCAAAGCGCCCATCGCCCGGCAACGCCCGGGTCGCGAGCGCCAGTCCCTCGTGCACGAGCGGTGTGTCCCAACGCGACCGGTCCTGGTCGGCCAGCAGGACGAGCTCGCCAGCAGGACCTAGCCGCGTCGATCCGCGCGCCTCGGCGAACAGCAGCTGCGCCAACAGCCCGAGGGTCTCCAGCTCGTCAGGAAGCTGCGCCACCAGCAACCGCGCCAGTCCCACCGCGCGCCCGGTCAGATCGGGTCTGATCAGGTCCGCACCGCTGGCGGTGTGACCGGCGGTGTAGGCGAGGTGGACAACCGTGAGGACCGTGTCCAGCCGGGCCGGCAGCTGTTCGTCAGACGGCAGTCGGAAAGGCACCCCGGCTCGGGCGATCTTCTGCTTCGCCCGGGTGATCCGGGCCGCGACCGTGGCCTCCTTGGTGAGCAGCACCTTGGCGGCCTCGCCGGTCGTCAACCCGCACATCAACCGCAGCGTGAGCGCGAGCTGGGCGTCACGCGACAACGCAGGGTGGCAACAGGTGAAGACCAGCCGCAGCAGGTCGGCTGGCACCGGCTCGTCGACTTGATCGCGATCCACGGTGTCCTCGACGAGCAGCAACGGCAGCTTGCGGCGCAGCGTCTGCTCTCGGCGATGACGGTCCAACGCCTGCCGCTTCGCGACCGTGGTCAACCAGCCGACCGGGTTGTCGGGGACGCCGTCCGGCCAGCGACGCAGTGCCTGGACGAACGCGTCCTGCGCACAGTCCTCGGCGAGATCGAGATCACGCGTGAGGCGCACCGTGGCCGCCAGCACCGTCGCCCAGTGGTGCCGATGCGCCTCCTCGACGCGGCGGGCGACGTCACGAGCCTCGATCACCGTGTCGTCCGTACGGGTGCAGGTCAGGAGGCTCCGCCGCTGGTGTCCATCACCGGACGTACCTCGAGGTGTCCGGACGGACACACCTGCGCCAGCTCGAGCGCCTGGTCCAGGTCTCGTGCCTCGATCAGGTAGAAGCCACCGAGCGCCTCCTTGGTCTCGATGAACGGTCCGTCGCTCACGACCGGAGCGGTCGCCGGGTTGTCCCAGTCCTTCGTGACGGTGGTGGCCGTCGAGGTCCGCTCCAGGGCCCGACCCTCGAGGATGCGGGCACCGGCCGCCGCGACGGCTTCGGTGAACTCGCCGTGCAACTTCATGGTGGCCTCCCACAGGTCGGGCGTCACCTCGTCGTACCACTTCTCGTCGTCGAAGAGCAGGAACATGTACTCAGCCATCGATGCCTCCTTGGTGTTGGGTCCTTGCTCTCCTGACGTACGGGCTCAGCCCGATTCGACAACCACGCCCGGGATTTGTCCAGCCCGCTTCGAACATCGCGACCATCAGGCCGGACAACCCTGCGGCGTAGGCGTCACCTGCAAACGCGCACGTTGGCCTGCTGCCGTCGATTCGGTCGAAGCGGCGTACCCCGATAAACTCAGCAGGCACGTCGCGCCCTCCCGCGACTCCGGCCGCCGAGTTGCGGCGCTCTGCCCTCATCGACAGGACCCTGATGCACGCCCCCCTGCCCCCGACCGCGTCCCGAACCGATCTGCGCAACGTCGCGATCGTCGCCCACGTCGACCACGGCAAGACCACGCTGGTTGACGCGATGCTGTGGCAGTCCGGTGCCTTCGGTGAGCATCAGCACGTCGACGAGCGAGCGATGGACTCCGGTGATCTCGAGCGCGAGAAGGGCATCACGATCCTCGCCAAGAACACCGCCGTCCGGTATGCCGGTCCGGCCGCCGGCGAACAGCCGATGACCATCAACATCATCGACACCCCCGGTCACGCCGACTTCGGAGGCGAGGTCGAACGCGGACTGTCGATGGTCGACGGCATCGTCTTGCTGGTCGACGCCTCGGAAGGGCCGCTGCCGCAGACTCGATTCGTCCTGCGCAAGGCACTGGCGGCCAAGCTCCCGGTGGTGCTGGTGGTCAACAAGGTCGACCGGCCGGACGCCCGGATCGCGGAGGTGGTCGATGAGACGTACGAGCTGTTCCTCGACCTGCTCGACGACAGTCACGACCAAGACGCCCTCAACTTTCCTGTCGTGTATGCGTCGGCGAGGGCCGGCCGCGCCTCGACCGTCCAGCCAGCCGACGGCGGCCAACCCGACTGCCCCGACCTCGAGGCGCTCTTCCGCACCATCATCGAGACCGTGCCGGCACCGACGTACGCCGAGGGCGCACCGCTGCAGGCGCACGTCACCAACCTGGACGCGTCGCCGTTCCTCGGCCGTCTCGCTCTGTGCCGGGTCCATGAAGGGACCTTGACGAAGGGCCAGAATGTCGCCTGGCTCAAGCGGGACGGATCTCGTCAGAACGTCAAGATCACAGAGCTCCTCGTCACCGAGGCCCTCGAGCGAGTGCCCGGCGAGTCCGCGGGTCCCGGGGACATCATCGCGGTCGCCGGTATCCCCGAGATCAACATCGGGGAGACGCTCGCCGATGTCGAGAACCCGGTAGCCCTGCCACTGATCACCGTCGACGAGCCCGCGATCTCGATGACGATCGGAACCAACACCTCTCCACTGGCCGGTCGCGCCAAGGGGACCAAGGTGACGGCTCGGTTGGTCAAGGACAGGCTCGACCGCGAGCTTGTCGGCAACGTGTCGATCCGGGTGCTGCCCACCGAGCGCCCTGACACCTGGGAGGTGCAAGGCCGCGGTGAGCTGGCGTTGGCCATCCTGGTCGAGCAGATGCGCCGCGAAGGCTACGAGCTGACCGTCGGCAAGCCTCAGGTCGTCACCCGCCAGGTCGACGGCACGCTGCACGAGCCCGTCGAGCGCCTCACGATCGACGCTCCCGAGGAGCACCTCGGCAGCATCACCCAGCTGCTCGCGGTCCGGAAGGGCCGGATGGAGCAGATGATCAACCACGGGACGGGCTGGGTTCGGATGGAGTTCCTCGTACCGGCTCGTGGCCTGATCGGGTTCCGTACCGAGTTCCTGACCGACACCCGTGGCACTGGCATCGCGCACCACGTGTTCGACGGCTACGAGCCGTGGGCGGGCGAGCTCCGGACCCGGTCCAGCGGATCCCTGGTGGCCGACCGGACCGGCGCGGCCACGTCGTACGCGATGACGAACCTCCAGGAGCGGGGCACTCTGTTCGTGGAGCCGACGACCGAGGTCTACGAGGGCATGATCATCGGCGAGAACTCCCGGGCTGACGACATGGACGTCAACATCTCCAAAGAGAAGAAGATGACCAACGTACGGTCCAACGCCGACGAGTTCGAGAAGCTGGTCCCGCCGCGCAAGCTGTCGCTGGAGCAGTCGCTGGAGTTCTGCCGCGAGGACGAGTGCGTCGAGGTCACCCCGGACGCCGTACGCATCCGCAAGGTGGTCCTCGACCAGACCCTCCGGGCCCGAACCGCAGCCCGCGCCCGCCGCCCCTCCTGACCCCGCTCGCTCCCGCCCCGCTTCTCCTTCGCACCGCGTCTTCCCCCGCCCCCCGGCCGCCCCCCCCCCGTGGGGTTTGCCTAGTTGTCTATTCGGATTGCTTTTCAACTAGGCAGAAACCCCTTGCAGAGTGAGGGTTTGCCTTGCTGACCTCGCTGGCGGGGCCGACGACATCCGCGAGGTCGCGGCCTGATCCCCCGGTACGCCGCGCCGCCCGACCGCGGTGGAGCCAACGCGTGATCGTGTTGTACGCCACGAGACCGGCCAAAGTGTCGTGCCTTCGTACCCCGCGAGACCAGCCGATGGTCGTGCCTTCGTACGTCGCAATACGACCTCCACGGCTGAGCGAACAGACCTCGCGTACCCCTTCGGACCAAGATGTTTCAGCCGAGCGAATTGCTGAGCGCGTCGTACGCCGCGGGTCCGAAGGCGATCAACCGTGCCTCGCGCACGCGGGCGTCGAGTGAGCGGAGGGTCTCGACGGCGGCGTCGGCCGCATCCTGAAGCGGCCAGCCGTAGATGCCTGCCGACACCAACGGGAAGGCGATCGTTGTGGCGCCGAGTCCATCAGCCACCTCGATCGCCCGCGCGTAGCAGGACGTGAGGAGGGACCGGTCGGTCTGGCCGGCAGCATAGTTCGGCCCCACGACGTGGATCACCCAGCGCGCTCTCAGCTGCCCTGCGGTCGTCCACCCAGCATCCCCGGTCTCCAGGCCGTCCGGAAAGCGCGCGATGCAGTCCGCCAGCACGGCTGGCCCCCCGGCGCGGTGGATCGCCCCGTCGACACCACCACCCCCGCGCATCGCCGAGTTTGCGGCGTTCACCACGGCATCCACCTGCTGCTGGGTGATGTCGCCGTCGGCCACGGTAATTTCCATGTCGGCTTTCTACCCCATGTCAGTAAGGCAAACCCTCACTCTGCAAGGGGGATCTGCCTAGTTAACAAGCCATCCGAATAGATCACTAGGCAAACCGGGGCGGGCGGAAGGGCTATAACCGGGGCGGGCGGAAGGGCAAACCGGGGCGGGCGGAAGGAACATACCCCGGGGCGGGCAGTTGGGCGTCAGGGGTTGAGGAAGGTCGAGATCCGGGCCCGGACGGCAGAGCGGTGGCTCCACAGCACGCCACCGTCGTCATAGACCTCGAGCTCGGCGGCGGGCAGCAGCGCGGCCAGTTCGCGCGCGATCTCCGCCGGGTGGGCAGCATCCCCCTGCTGACCGATCACGAGGACCGGACACCGGATCGCTTCCAGCTCTCGGCGCGACGCCAGCGGGTGCTGGGGTGGCAGCTCGCGCAAGGCTCGGGCCACGGTGGTCGACGACAGCCGCCGCGACTGTCGCTCGGCCCAGAGCTGGACATCGCGCCGATGCCGAACGCCGATCGGCTGCTCCGCCACCAAGGATGCCGCCAGCCCGGCCAGATCACGATGCTCGACCAGCTCGGCCCGCGCCTGCATCAGCTCGACCGCGGGATCGGTGCGTGGCCGGTCGATGGTAGGCGGCAGCACGAGCACCAGCCGTTCGAAGGTGTCCGGAGTCAAGGCTGCCAGCCGCAGCAGCGCACCCGCCCCGAGGGAGACGCCCAGACCTCGTCGGGCGTCGTACGCCGTCATCACGGCCTGAACGTCGGCGGCGGCAGCGTCATAGGACCAAGGCCGCTCGGAGCCCGCGGAGGCGCCGTGACCTCGGAAGTGAAAGAAGACGCGCGTGCCCGCCACAGCGGAGCCGAACGGCCGGGTCTCGTCGATCGAGCCGGCCAGCCCGTGGGCGAAGACCGTCGTCGGCTCACCCGAGCCGGCGACGAGGCACTCCAGCGGCCCCTCGGGACCGGGGATCAGCGGCATCGGTGTCTCGTGCTCGCCCTAGTACTGCTTCATCGAGCGCAGGATGGGCCGGACGTCGGCGAGGTACACCAAGGCGGCCACGGTCCCGATCAGGTTGAGCACCTGAAGCGGGTTGCTCACCAGGAAGTGCAGCGCCAGGAAGATCACCAGGATGAGCAACCAGAAGGCCTTGTTCTGCTTGTCGGCCGCGACATAGGCCTGGTCGGAGTGAAAAAGAGCGTCCACCACCGCGAAGAGCTTGACCGCGAGCAACACGAACCAGAGCCCGAGGGACACCCACGACTCGATGTCCAAGGCGATGGCGGGATCGGCGGCTTGGCTCAGCACTGGTCAAGGGTAACCGCCCCTGGCGGGCGTCAGCCCCGCAGAGCCGGGCTCGGCGGGGCTGACGTCGTGATCACGCGCGCACGTCGTACTCGGAGATCAGTTGCCGACCTTGGAGGCGGTCGCGTCCGCGGCCTTCTTCGCGGCGGTGACCGTCTTCCTCGCGCTGGTCGAGGTCGACTTGGCCGAGGTCTTGGTGCGTGCGGCGTTCTTCCTGGCCGTGGTCGCCGCCGACTTCGCGGCCGTCGTCGTGCTCTTCGCCGACTTCTTCGCTGACTTCTTCGCCGTGGTCGTCGCCGACTTGGCCGCGCTCTGCGTCGACGCGGCCGACTTCTTGACGGTCGTGGTGGTTCCCTTGGCGTGGCTCATCGTGGTCGAGGCCTGCGCCTTGAGGTCCTCGGTGGCCTGCTGGCGGCGTACCCGGGCGACTAGGTTGTTGCCGCGTGCGGCGAGCTCACCGTAGGCCGTCAGGGCGGTCGCGACGGCATCGCCGAAGGCAGCCTGCGCCTTGGTCGGAAGCGCCTTGACCTGCTCCGGCGCCGAGACGACGGTGGCCTGCGCCTGGTCGCGCAGCGCCTTCGGGTCGAGGGCAGCAGCGCGCGCGCTCAGGTCGGCCTGCGCCTCGCGCAACTTCTGGACGGCCAGATCGCCGGCGCCGACAACGACGTTCAACGCGTTGGAGTCGGCAAGCGTCTTCTCGATGTCCTTGCGGGTCTTCTCGATGGTGGCAGACAGTGCCATGGTGTTCCTCTCGTGTGGTTCTGGGGACGAATCGGGGATGGATGGTGTGGCGCGCTCGACCGCGGTGGCTCAGGAGTCGTTGCCCTGTCGGAACGTGGCGTAGATCTCCAGCAGCACCTGCTTCTGGCGCTCTGACAGGTCGGGATCGGCAAGCACGGCGCTCTGCACGCTCTCCGTGCCGCGCTCTCCTGGATCGAGGATCCCGGCGCGCACGTACAGCGTCTCCGCGGAGATGCGCAACGCCTTGGCGAGCTGCTGGAGGACGTCGGCCGACGGCCGGCGTAGCCCACGCTCGATCTGGCTCAGATACGGGTTGGAGACTCCTGCCTGATCGGCCAGCTGGCGCAGCGTCAGCTGCGCACCACGCCGCTGCTCGCGTAGGTAGTCACCCAGCGTTGACGCCGTCCCGGCCACGCTCGCACGCGCCGATGCGGTGACCCGGGCAGCGGCCTTGGGCGCGCCCTCGGAGAGGGGTTTTCCTACCTTCAGCTTGGCCATGCCCTTCACTGTGCTAGCAAAAGTTAGCAGTTGCAAGCTGAGCGACCGTGAGTCGCGTCACCGTGGGCGGAGAAGGGTCGACGGGGTGGTCGGACCCGGCGGTTCGTACGCCGGACGAGGCGCGGTCCGAGGGCACTAGGTGGACTCGGCCGGTACCGGCACGTCCAACGTCTCGAGCAGACGGCGTACTCGCGTCTCGATGTCCGACACGATCGCCCGTACGTCCTGGACGGGGCGGCCGGACGGATCGGTGACGTCCCAGTCCTCGTAACGCGTTCCGGGGTAGTACGGACAGGCATCCCCGCACCCCATCGTCACCACGACGTCGGCGGCGACCACGTCCTGGTCAGTCCACGCGCGCGGCGGGTCCAGCACCGCCAGGCCCCGCTCGGCGAGCACGGCGGCGACCTCGGGATGAACCTCGGCGGCGGGCTTGCTGCCCCCCGAGAGCACCCGCACGGAGTCGCCGGCGAGGTGTCGCAGCAAGGCGGCGGCAGCCTGGGACCTACCGGCGTTCTGGACACACGCGACGAGCACAGTGGGTGTGTCAGACATTCGACACCGCCTCGAGGTCAAAGGCAGCCCGCAGCTCACCGAGCCGCTCCGGGACGACCGAGTACCAGATCCAGGTGCCGCGCCGCCGGCTCGCCACCAGGCCTGCCTCGCGGAGGATCTTCAGGTGGTGGCTGACCGTGGGTTGGCTCTTGCCGGCGATCGCGACGAAGTCGCAGGCGCAGATCTCGCGAGTCGCATCCTGAGCGAGCGCCGCCACCATGCGGACGCGCACCGGGTCGCCGAGCGCCTTGAACACCCCGGCCAACGCGTCGGCCGCTCGATCATCGATCGGACTGCCCCCAGGACCACAGCATGTCGCTGCCCGCTCGCTCATGGCTTCATCCTAGCAACTGTATTGACAGTTCTCGATACAAGACTATATTGAAGTTCTTCGATTAACCGCGACCCGAGAGGTACTCCGATGTCCACAGTCTCCGAGAGCCATCGACCAGCTTCCGATGCCACCCATGCCACCCCTGCGCAGGCAACGACTCCCGTCGAGGGGTTGCCCCGTGTCCAGCTCGCGATCAACGTCGACGACATCGACCAGGCCGTGGCCTTCTACTCCGAGCTCTTCGCGGTCGAACCCCACAAGCGTCGTCCGGGCTATGCGAACTTCGCGATCTCCGAGCCACCGTTGAAGCTGGTCCTGATCGAGAACGCCGGGCACGGTGGCTCGCTCAACCATCTCGGCGTCGAGGTCGCTTCGTCCGCCGAGGTCGCCGCGGCGACACAGCGGTTGTCCGAGTCCGGGCTCGCGTCGGCGGTAGAGGACGCGACGACCTGTTGCTACGCCGTCCAGGACAAGGTCTGGGCGACCGGGCCAGGCGGTGAGCGCTGGGAGGTCTACACGATCCTGGACGACGCACCGGCCACGAGCTCCACGCAGCAGAGCGCAAGCGGCTGCTGCACCGACGACCCCACCTGCTGCTAGCTGGGGTCGGCAGCACGCTCAGAATGTCGGGCGCAGCTCACCCACCGGTTGGCCCCCGCCGAAGAGCTCGACCAGCCCGGTAGCCCGGACTTCCTCGGAGTCGACCCCGAGCCGGCGCAGTGCCGCGGCCATCACCGCCGGACGGGCGCGCGGGGAACCGTCCTCGACCTTGAGGGCGACCGCCCGGCCGTCCGGCAGCGCGACTGCGTAGCAGCTCTCCGCACCGGCCTTCCCGATCGCGCCCGGAATCGCCCGCAGCAGCAGCGCCTCGTCCCGGGTGGAACCCGAGGCGAACTCCGGATGGGCCGAGATCGCGTCGGCGACTCGACGTTCCAGAGTCCCCGGTTCGGCCGTCACGAGATCACGAAACGCCGTCGCCAGGCCCGCCAGGGAGGTGGCGAACAACGGCGCCCCACAGCCGTCCACCCCGACACTCGCGATCGGCTCGCCGGTCAGCTCGGCGAAGGTCGAGGCGATCGCCACCTGAAGGGGATGCTTCGGATCGCGGTAGGTGGTGATGTCCCAACCGTTGGCCACGCAGGTGGACAGCATCGCGGCGTGCTTGCCCGAGCAGTTCATCGCGATCGGCGACTTGGCGTGCCCTGCTCGGATGTACGTGGTCCTGGCGGCCTCGTCCAGCGGGTAGTCCGGTGGGGTCTGCAGCGCCGACTCCTCCAGCCCCGCCCCCGCCAGGATCCGGCGTACGCCGTCGATGTGGAAGTCTTCGCCGGAGTGGCTGGCCGAGGCCAGCGCCAGCAGGTCGCCGTCGAGGTCGAGGCCCGCGCGCAGCATGCCCAACGCCTGGACCGGCTTGTTGCAGGAGCGAGGGTAGATCGCCGCCGCGACGTCCCCGATGGACCAGTCGATCGAGCCGTCGTGCGCCAGCGCCACGACTGCCCCGCGGTGATGGCCCTCGACGAAGCCGGAGCGGACGATGTCGAGGAGGATCTCGGTGGCGGTCACGATGGGTGAGCGTACCTGCGGTGCAGGCAGGGGCCAGGCATTCGAGGGTGCTGATCGCCTCGCCGTGAAGGTGGCACAATCGCACGCGTGCCATCACCAGCCGGGCCGCCATCCTCCGCCTCCCCCGACGCGCCCGTCGAGCGGGTCCGCGTCCCCCAATGGACCCCGACCGCACGCGAGCTCGATGACCTGGACCTCCTCGTCGCCGGGTGCTTCGAACCGCCCCTGACCGGGTTCGTCTCACCAGCAGTCAGCGAGGCTCCGATCACCTTGACGGTCTCGGCGAGCACCGCCGAGGTGGCGGCTGCAGTGGGACGACTCGACCTGATCGATCCTGAGGGCGCCCCGTTGGCACGGCTCACGGTCGCGGGCACCTGGGCGACCGACTCGGCTGACCGGGTCGGTCTGACCGGCCCGGTCGAGCGGCAGGCGCACAACGAGTTCGGGCCGTTCCGCCGGTTGCACGTCTCTCCGGCCGTACTGCACGAGTCGCGCCCCGCCACCAGCCTGCTCGCCGTACCCGTCCATCGTGCCCTCACCGATGCCGACCTCGATGCCATCTCCTCGGCAAGCACTCAGCAGACGCTCACCCCGGTACTACTGGTCTGTGTCGGTGACGGTATGCCAGCGCGCATCTCCGGGCCTGCGCTGGTCCGGGCCACGTTGGCGGCCGCCGATCTTCTGGCCGAGGACACCCAGGTGCTCGCCGTCTCGGTCGCCGACCACGGCTGGGAGGTGCGCGCGGAGGCCCCGAGCGCCAACGACTGGCTGCTTGACAGCGTCAGCGCCGCCTACGCCGCCGCATCGCACCGCATCTCCCGCGAGCCGACCGGCGCGTTGCCCGATCCGGTCGCGGCCGTCGTCGCGCAAGACCAGCCGCCGCGCGACCGGCAGGGTGCGGTGATCTTCTTCACCGGCCTGTCGGGCTCCGGCAAGTCGACGCTCGCCCGTGCCTTGGTCGACCACATCCTCGAGCAAGGCGAGCGCACCATCACCTCGCTGGACGGAGACGTCGTCCGCCATCACCTGTCGAAGGGCCTCGGCTTCAGCCGCGAGGACCGCGAGACGAACATCCTGCGGATCGGTTTCGTGGCCGCCGAGATCGCGCGGCACGGTGGGCTGGCGATCTGCTCGCCGATCGCGCCGTTCGCCTCTACCCGAGCCGAGGTACGCCGGATGACCGAGCGGGCCGGTGGCGGCTTCGTCCTCGTGCACGTGGCGACCCCGTTGGAGGAGTGTGAACGACGGGACCGGAAGGGCCTGTACGCGAAGGCCCGGGCCGGCGAGATCCCCGACTTCACCGGCATCTCCTCTCCCTACGAAGCACCGACTGACGCGATCAAACTCGACACAACCAATAGAGATATAGCAGAATGCCTGACTGAGCTGCTCGACGTGCTGATCACGGAGGGCTGGATCAACCCCTGACATCGCTGCGGAGGACACGTGTTCGAGGCTTCTCAGTCACTGCTGGCAGCTGGCCTGCTCGGCGGCAACGATTCCGCCGTCAAGATCGTCATCGCCGGCTTCCTGGTCGGAATCGTGGTCGGAATCACCGGGATGGGCGGCGGCGCCTTGATGACCCCGGCGCTGATCTTCTTGGGCGTCGGCGACGCCTCCACCGTCGTGACCGCGGACCTGACAGCGGCTGCGGTGTACAAGACCGGCGGAGCTGTGGTGCATGCTCGCGAGGGATCCCCGAACTTCCGACTCGCGGGGTGGCTCATCCTGGGCTCGGTCCCGATGGCATTCCTCGGGCCGAACCTGGTCCACTGGGTGGCGCCGAACGCTGACGTCGACACGTTCTTGAAGCTCTGCATCGGCTTCGCCCTGCTGCTCGCGGCCGCGACCTACGCGATACGCCTGTACATCCAGCTCCGCCGGGTCACCGCAGGGCGGGGCACGGCCCGTGGGGAGCCGGTCATCAGGCCGCTGCCGACGGTCCTGGTCGGCGCGGCCGGCGGGCTCCTGGTCGGCGTGACGTCCGTCGGGTCCGGATCGGTGATCATGGTGGCGCTGTTGATGCTGTACCCGACGTTGTCGGCCGTGAAGCTGGTGGGTACCGACCTCGTGCAGGCTGTTCCGCTGGTGCTCTCCGCCGCGATCGCGAACATCCTCGTCAACGGCCTCGACTGGAGCATCGCCCTTCCGCTGATCATCGGGTCGGTGCCCGGAACGATCCTCGGGGCGAAGATCGCGCCGCGCGTCCCGCAGTCGTACATCCGGCGAGGCATCGTCGTCGTGCTGACGATGTCGGGGCTGGCGTTGCTCGACAAGGCGGGCTGGGCGCCGCTCGGCTCGGGCGAGGAGGACACCCACCCGGTGCTGATCGCCTTGGTCGGGCTCGGGCTGATCGTGCTGGTGCCCCTGGTGTGGGGCGCCTTGCGTCGCGAACGCGGTCTGCCCATGTTCGGCAAGCCCACGGTCGCGGAGATCGAGCAACCCGGGGGATCGGGGCCTGCCAAACCAGACACCCGCGACGATCAGCCCGCCACTCTGCCGGTCGAGTGAGCCGGGCCGGGCGGGCGGTTCCGGGCCTGCGCCGGTGTCAGGTACGCCACAAGCCCGCCCGCGGCTGGTCAGGAAGCGCCACCGTTCATGGATAGGATGGCGCGAATCTCATGCCTGAGGAGTTCCACGCGTATGACCGTCCACGCTGACTACCGCCTGACCCAGCTCGACGAGCTGGAGGCGGAGTCGATCCACATCTTCCGCGAGGTCGCGGCGGAGTTCGAGAAGCCGGTGCTGATGTTCTCCGGCGGCAAGGACTCGATCGTCATGATGCGACTGGCCGAGAAGGCGTTCTTCCCGGCCAAGATCCCGTTCCCCGTCCTCCAGATCGACACCGGGTACGACTTCCCCGAGGTGCTGAAGACCCGGGACAACTGGGTCGACCGTCTCGGCGTACGCCTGGTCGTGGCGTCCGTCGAGCAGGCCATCAAGGACGGTGTGGTCGTCGACGACGGCAAGACCAGCCGCAACCGGCTCCAGACCGGCACCCTGTTGAACGCGATCGAGGAGGAGGGCTTCACTGCCGCCTTCGGTGGCGGTCGACGCGACGAGGAGAAGGCTCGCGCCAAGGAGCGTGTCTACTCCCACCGCGACGAGTTCGGTCAGTGGGACCCGAAGATGCAACGCCCGGAGCTGTGGTCGCTCTACAACGGTCGCATCCACGCCGGTGAGCACATGCGGATCTTCCCGCTGTCCAACTGGACCGAGCTCGACATCTGGCACTACATCGGCCAGGAGGAAGTCGAGATCCCGAACATCTACTTCTCCCACCGGCGCCGCGTCTTCGAACGCGACGGGATGCTGCTCACCGAGAGCGAACACATCCCGACCAAGGCCAACGAGACCGCGGAGGAACGTACCGTTCGCTTCCGCACGGTCGGCGACCTCACGTTGACCGGCTGCGTCGAGTCACCCGCCGCGACGATCGAGGAGATCATCGAAGAGATCAGCATCGCCCGGGTTACCGAGCGAGGCGCCACCCGTGGCGACGACCGCTTCAGCGAGGCCGCCATGGAGGACCGTAAGCGAGAGGGCTACTTCTGATGGCTGTTCCGACCATGGACCTGCTGAGGTTCGCCACCGCCGGCTCGGTCGATGATGGGAAGTCGACGCTGATCGGCCGCTTGCTCCTCGACTCCAAGTCGATCTTCGAGGACCAGCTCGAGGCCGTCGAGTCGACCTCGAAGTCACGGGGCTACGACTACACGGACCTCGCGCTGCTGACCGACGGGCTGCGCTCCGAGCGTGAGCAGGGCATCACGATCGACGTGGCCTACCGCTACTTCGCCACACCCAACCGCAAGTTCATCATCGCCGACACCCCCGGCCACGTGCAGTACACCCGCAACATGGTCACCGGAGCCTCGACTGCCGACCTCGGGCTGGTGCTCGTCGACGCGAGGCAGGGCTTGACCGAGCAGTCGCGCCGGCACGCGGTGATCTTGTCCCTGCTTCGGGTGCCGCACCTGGTGTTGTGCGTGAACAAGATGGACCTCGTCGACTTCACCCAGGAGAAGTTCAACGAGATCCACAAGGAGTTCACGTCGTTCGCGACGAAGCTCAGCATCCCCGATCTGACGATCATCCCGATCTCGGCACTGCAGGGCGACAACGTGGTCGAGCGCTCGGACAAGATGCCGTGGTACGCCGGGCCTTCCCTGCTGCACCACCTGGAGAACGTCCATGTCGCGTCCGACCGCGACCTGGTCGACACCCGCTTCCCGGTGCAGTACGTCGTGCGGCCCAAGTCCGACGACTACCACGACTACCGCGGATACGCCGGCCGAGTCGCCGGTGGCGTGCTCAAGCCCGGTGACGAGGTGCTGGTGCTTCCTTCCGGGATGACCTCGAAGGTCTCCGACATCGACTTGTTCGACAAGGAGCTCGAGGAGGCGTACCCGCCGATGTCGGTCACCATCCGGCTCGAGGACGATGTCGACGTCTCCCGCGGCGACATGATCTGTCGGCCACAGAACGCGCCGAAGCCGAGCCAGGACATCGACGCGATGATCTGCTGGATGTCCTCGACGCCGCTGAAGGCGCGCCAGAAACTGGCGATCAAGCACACGACGCGGACCGCTCGGACGATGATCAAGGACGTGCAGTACCGCCTCGACGTGAACTCCTTGCACCGCGACCTGGAGACCAAGGAGCTCGGGCTCAACGAGATCGGCCGCGTCCAGCTGCGTACCACCGTCCCGTTGTTGTGCGATGCCTACGAGAAGAACCGGACTACCGGCTCGTTCATCCTGATCGACGAGGCGACCGGCGCGACCGTCGGCGCCGGGATGATCAACTCCGCCAGCTGACCCGTTGAGTGCGCACTCGCTGCACGTTGAGTGCGCACTCGCTTCAGGTTCAGTGCGCAGTAGCTGCAGGTTCAGTGCGCAGTAACTGCAGGTTCAGTGCGCACTCGCGGGAGGTTCAGCGGAACAGCGGGCCGGGATTCGGCGTGATCGCAGCGCGCGGGAGGTCGGCGTTGAGCAGGGCAGCCGACGGTGTCGGGGCGTGACCACCGAGATGCGCCGGATGCCACGGGGCCAGTTCACCGCGGCGCGGTTGATCCGGGTGGCGCGCCTGGACGGAGTCCAGGAGATGCTGGAGCCGCGCGCCGAGCGCACGTGTCGCCGTCGCCAGGTCGCCCTCGGGAGCGGACATCGGTTCGGCGACCTCGATCGAGATCGGCCGGCCCCGGCGCAGGCTCAGTGGCTGGTTCGCGCTGTAGATCCGCTGCGGTCCCCACAACGCGATCGGCACGATCGGTGCGCCGGTAGCCCGGGCCAACGCGACAGCACCTGCCATCATCGGCCGCACCGTGTACGAGAGGCTCACGCCTGCCTCGGGGAAGATCCCGACGGCCTCCCCTCGCTCCAGTGCCGTCCGGGCCGCGAGATAAGCCGCAGCCGGGGCCTCCCGGTCGACCGGGATGTGGTGCATGCCCCTCATCACCGGACCGGCGAGACTGTGCCAGACGTCGTGTCGCGTCAGGAAGCGCACGTAGCGCTTGGACCGCCGAGCCGCTAGCCCGACGAACACGAAGTCGAGATAGCCCACGTGGGTGCTCACGAGGACGGCCGGGCCCTGTCGGGGTACATGATCCGACCCCTGCACCGTGATCCGCAGACCCAACGCGGCGAACATCAGACGCGCCGCCGCGATGACGGGCGGGTACACGACATCCACGGTGAGCACCCTAGGCCCGCGACCGACCCCCACTTCCGCGAATTGCGGGAAGGTTCAGGTCGACACGCCGACGCGCACCTGCACCTTCCCGCAATTCGCGGTGGGGGTGAGGCGCGCGCGGCGGGCTTCAGAGCCGGGCGCGGACGTGCAGGCCGACCTCGGGGTCGACCACAGGTTCCTGGGACGCCGCCACCCCATCGGCGAGCAGGGTCGCATCGAGCGGCACGTTCCGTTTCACCAGGGCCAAGGCGATCGGCCCGAGCTCGTGATGACGCGCGCTCGAACCGACCCAACCGACCTCTCGTCCGTCGGCGATGACCGGGCCGCCGCGTGCGGGCAGCGTGTCGACCGAACCGTCCAGATGCAGTATCACCAGTCGGCGTGGTGGACGGCCAAGGGTGTGGATCCGGGCGACGGTCTCCTGGCCTCGGTAGCAGCCCTTGTCGAGGTGCACCGCCGGACCGATCCAGCCGACCTCGTTCGGGATCGTGCGGTGATCGGTGTCGCACCCCAAGCGCGGCTCGCCTCGGGCGATCCGGAGCGCTTCATGGGCCCACAGACCGCACGGCTTGCCGCCCGCTTCGTCTGACAGGTGGGTACGTCGGACGAGCTCGACTCGGCTCTCGCCACGCGCCAGGACCGCCCAGTCCGCGGAGACGTCGGCCACCTCCACCCGCATCATGAAGCGCATCGAGTCCAGCCAGGTCACCAAGGCCTCGGCGGCATCCGGCTCGACGTGGCCCCAGAAGGTCTCGCCGTCGTCGTACCCCGTCAGCTCATGCTCGATGTGACCCTGTGGAGAGAGCACCAGCGTGGTGGTCCAGGTCTGTGGGACCAGACGTTCCAGGTGTTGCGTGGTGAGCGAGTGCAGCCAGGTGAGCCGGTCGGGCCCGGAGATCGAGACGACGCCTCGGTGCGAGAGGTCCACCCATCCGTCTGAGCCGGACAACGCTTTCTGCTCACGGAAGGGGTCTCCGTAGTGCGCTGCGACCCCGGAGTCGATGCCGTCTGCCTCGACGGCATCGGCGATATCGAGAAGCGGGCTGCGGTACGCGGTCACGTCGTGTGGCTCCCTCCGGGTGGCTGATCAGACGGCTTGGCAGACACGGTGTCGACAGGCCGGTCAGGTCTCGCGGCAGCTTGCGCAGGTTCCGAAGACCGTGAGGTGTCCAACGTCGGCGACGAAGCCCTGATTCCGCTCGAGCAGGTCGACCAGGGGCGCAACGGCCTCCGGCGAGACCTCCGCCACCACACCGCACTCGCGACAGATCAGGTGTACGTGCTCCGGCGCGGTCGCCGCGTGGTAGGTCGGTGCTCCGTGGCTGAGATGGGCGTGCTTGACCAGACCGAGCTCTTCCAGCAGCTCAAGAGTGCGGTAGATCGTGGAGATGTTGACCGCGGACGACCGCTCCTTGACCCAGGCGGCAGTCTCATCCGGCGTGGCGTGGCCGAGGGCGGTCACCGCGTCGAGGACGAGCTGACGCTGCGGCGTGAGGCGGTAGCCCTTCGCGCGCAGGGTCTCCTGCAACTCCATCGGGCCAGTCTAGATGGCCGGGCTCCAGCGGCCGAGTCGCGGTGATCTCGACAGGGTCGATCAACGAGGCGGCCCACAGGGTCGATCAACGGGGCGGCCCACAGGCGCGATCAACGGGACGGACCACAGGCTCGACCAACGAGGCGGCCCACAGGGTCGATCAA
This sequence comes from Propionibacteriales bacterium, assembly GCA_038259225.1. Taxonomy (GTDB): domain Bacteria; phylum Actinomycetota; class Actinomycetes; order Propionibacteriales; family Nocardioidaceae; genus JANLYC01. The sequence goes on along the minus strand of JBBSPA010000014.1, from coordinate 4,024 downwards.
CGGGGCTTACCACAGGCGCGACCAACGAGGCGACGATCAGTCCCGGGTCAACCGCGCCCAGATGTGGGACTGGAGCTCTTGACCGACCGCTGCCATGTCGAAGGTCCATAGCAAGTCGCCCTCGACGAGCCCGTAGAGCCGATGTCCTCCGAGGTACTCCTTGGCGGACTGGGTCCGGGCAACCGCGTCGGTGGCGAGCTCGATCTTGGCGCCTTCGACGGTCCCGTAGTAGATCTCGGCGTACCCCGTGGGATGGGTCAGCAGGACCTCGATGGTCCCTTCGGGCTGCGGCCGGAAGAAGCCCGTCTCCAACGCCAGCGGTCGGACGTCCTGGCCGTCCTCGTCCAGCATCCAGGTACGACTGAGGTAGTGCAGGAACGGTCGGCCGTCGTGGGTGAAGCCAACCTCCTGGCGGAACTGGAAGCCCTCGATGGTCGGGTAGTCTCCGTGGCCGTTGCCGTGCCAGTGCCCGAGCAGGAACGCGATAGGTGTCAGGTCCGGGTGAAGATCGGACTGAATCTCGAACGGCATCGGGAAGCTCTCAGCCCCGACCCCGGTACAACGCGTAGACGACGTACCCGCCGAGCCAGGCGATGACGACACCGAAGAGCACGAGCAGGCTGACGTAGGCGGCTTCCACGGTTGGGAAGTCTATCGGTCCAGACGCGCTGCCTTAGGCTCCTGACATGCCGATCCCTGTACCTCGCCGGGCGCTCGTGGTGAAGATCACCGCAGGCGCCGACGATCCCGAGCGCGCCAACCAGGGATTCACCGTGGCCGCGGCTGCAGTGAGTGCAGGTGCCGACGTTTCGCTGTGGCTGACCGGCCAGGCGGTCTGGATGGCCGTGCCCGGCCATGCCGAAGAGTTCACGCTGCCGCACGCCGCACCGCTCGACACGCTGGTGGCCCTGCTGCTGCTGTCGGGACGGATCACCGTCTGCACCCAGTGCGCGTCCCGACGCGAGCTGGGCAAAGGCGACCTGCTTCCCGGTGTGGTGATCGCCGGCGCTGCGTCGTACGTCGAGGAGATCCTCGCCGACGGCGTGCAGGCGCTCGTCTACTGAGCCGGCTAGCGCTGCCTGACCTGCAGGAAGTCGCGCGCATCAGTGGTCGACATGGCCGGCCGCTGGGCGAGCTCGGCCAGCGCCGCGGCACGCGAGACCAGTTCCGCGTTGTGTGAGACGGGTACGCCGCGAGCCAGCGTCAGGGTGTCCTCCATGCCGACCCGCAGGTGGCCACCGCGCGACAGCGAGGCCAACGCCACGGCCAACGTGGTACGCCCGATCCCGGTCGCCGACCACGAGGTCACCGCGGCGGGCAGCGCCTGCACAGACGCGACCAGGGCATCGGTCGTGCCGGGCATGCCTCCGGGGACTCCCATCACCAGATCGCAGTGGACCCGGCCCCCGAACGGCAGCCCGTAGGTGTCCAGCAGCCGGTGCAGCGTGTGCACGTGACCGAGGTCGAACAGCTCGAACTCCGGCACGACCTCCCGGTCCTGGGTCTGCTGGTACAGCTCAGCGACGAACGGCCACGGGTTCATGAAGACGTCGTCACCGAAGTTGGTCGTCCCCATGGTCAGTGAGCAGGAGTCCGGCTCGGCGTCGAGCACCTTCAACCGCTGCTCGAGGGGGTCGTGGACGGAACCCCCGGTGGACAGTTGTACGACCAACGACGTGGACTCCCGGATCGCATCGACGGACTCCGTCAGCCGCCCGATCTCCAGGGTCGGCAGGTGCTCCGCGTCGCGGATGTGCAGGTGGATCATCGCCGCCCCGGCGGCCTCGCAGCGGACGGCGGTCTCGACCAGCTCCGCGGTCGTCGTCGGGAGGGCCGGCACCTCCGCCTTCGCCGACTCGGCACCGGTAGGAGCGACGGTGATCAGCGTGGTGGGATGAGGAACCCGCGGCGGCACGGTCATGGCGTCATCGTGCCAGACTCGACGCCGCAACGGCATACCGTCCCACCCCGTCGACAGGAGGATCTCCGGCATGCGTGCGGTCGTCCAGCGAGTTTCTCAAGCTTCAGTCACTGTGGACGGGAAGATCACCGCGTCGATCGACGGACCCGGTCTGGTGGTGCTGCTCGGTGTCACGCACCCCGACACGGTCGACGTCGCCACCGCGCTCGCGGCCAAGATCTGGGACCTCCGGATCATGGCGGGCGAGCGCTCGGCATCCGACCTCGGCGCCGGCGTGCTCGTCGTCAGCCAGTTCACGTTGTACGCCGACACCCGCAAGGGTCGGCGCCCGTCCTGGTCGGCGGCCGCCCCAGGCGCGGTGTCCGAGCCGCTGTACGAGGCGTTCTGCCAGGCGCTGCGCGAAAGGGGGGCAGACGTCGCGACCGGATCGTTCGGGGCGCACATGGACGTCAGCCTGGTCAACGACGGGCCGATCACGATCGTGCTGGACACGGACATCGACGCTCGGACACCCCGCCGGACCGATCCGAACCCCAACCTGAACGAAGGCTGAAAGAAATCAGCGAATCCTGGTCCGATTTCTCGCCTCAGGCGTTTGTTGGCAGACTGTTCGGCGGCCTGTTCCCGGCGACACGAGAGATGGATGAGCGAGCGCCCGACTTCGCGCGACGGTAGTTCTGCGGACGACACGTCCGCGCCGGACCTCGTCGACGCCTCGGCACGTCGCGCCAGGCGGAACGGTTCGTCGATCGCTGGGGTGCGAGGCGGCCGCCGCAAGGCCAAGCGTCCCCGGACCATGGTCCGCCGTCATTGGCTGCTGTCGTCGTTCGCCCTGGTGCTTGCGCTGCTTGCCGGTACGACCGGCAGCTACCTGTGGTATCTCAACCACCAGCTCGGGGCCATCGAGCGGGTGGACGCAGGGATCACCGAAGACCCCGCCACGAGCGGCGACGAGGCGCACAAGCCGTTGAACATCTTGCTGCTCGGCGCCGACAACGGCGATGCGCAGGTCCAGTCCGTGGCCGAGGACATGGCCGACGGCAAGTGGACGCCGTTCGCGCACCGCAGCGACACGATGATGATCGCCCACATCCCTGCCGACCGGAAGTCCGTGCAGCTGATCTCGATTCCCCGGGACACCTGGGTGAAGATCGCCGGCTACCCCTACTCCGACGGCTACGGGAAGATCAACGGAGCCTTCGCGTACGGCGGCCCGGCACTGGCCCGGCAGACCGTCGAGAAGCTGACCGGGATCCACATCGACCACCTGGCGATCATCGACTGGGCCGGCTTCAAGGATCTCACCAGCGCTCTGGGCGGCATCCGGGTCTACATCCCTGACACGTTCTATGACGACTCGCAGCGCATCACCTGGGAGAAGGGCTGGCACGATCTGCAAGGCCAGGAGGCGCTGGCCTATGTCCGCACGCGGCACGGCCTCGAGAACGGCGACTTCGACCGCATCAAGCGCCAGCAGAACTTCTTACGGGCCACGATGGGCAAGCTGCTCTCCAGCGGCATCCGCAACCCCGTAAGGCTGCCAAGCGTGATCGGTTCGATCACCCGCTTCCTCACCGTCGACAACACCTGGAGCAACGGCGAGATCCGCAGCCTGGCCCTGTCGATGCGTAGCATCCGCACCGACAACGTCGCCTTCCTGACCGCACCATTCGGCTCGTACGACACCAGCGCGGACGGTCAGAGCATCGTCAGGCTGGCTCCGGCCAAGAGCAAGGCGTTGTTCACCGCTGTCGAGGACGACGACGTCGAGAGCTACCTCGAGAAGTTCCCGAAGTCCGCGCTCGGCAGCCAGCAGTCGGTCAACTAGTGCCGCGTCAACCAACGTTCGCCCGCTGCGCGGCCCCTGGCCGGCACCCGGCGGCGTTGTCGTCACTCGACGATGCTGCGCATCGCCGTCGATCCTCCGCCTTGCCGTGCACTCGGCCAGGCGTCGCTCGCCAGGGCAAATCTTGGCTGCCGAGGCACTAGCCGGCAGCCGACGCGTCTGACTCGCTTCGCGCCGGTCGGTGGCTGTGAAGCTGCTGAGATCGGCCGGCGACCGCTTCGCTTCCGCGGCGGACCCGTAAAACGGCAGGTACGCTG
>JBBSPA010000013.1:0-68081 GCA_038259225.1 Propionibacteriales bacterium | reverse complement strand
CGGCGTACGCCGACGCCGCGCGGGCTGCGCTGGTGGCGCACAAGGAGGACGGCCGACTCGCCCTGGCGCGCCCACTGGGCCGTGCGCTGGCCGTGGCGGCGTTGGGTCTGCTGGCGTCGATGCCCGGCACCCCTGGACGAGTCCACCTGGTCCCGGTGCCCTCTCGGCCGGGCGTGGTCCGTGAGCGTGGGCACGACCCACTGCTGCGGATGACCCGTGAGGCCAGACAAGCCCTACGACGCTGCGGGATCCAGGCCTCGGTGACCTCGGTGCTGCGTCAGCGCCGGGCGGTGGCCGACCAGGCGGGGCTCCAGGCAGCGGACCGGGCCGCCAACCTGGCAGGCGCCTTCGTCACCCGGTCACGGCTGCCTGCCGGACCCGCCCAGGACGCCTGGGTCGTCGTCGACGACATCATCACCACGGGCGCGACCGCCCTCGAGGCCGCTTCCGCGCTCGCGTTCGCCGACGTGAGCGTCCTCGGGGTCGCCGTGGTGGCCGCCACCGCGCGGCATACCTCCGCCGGGACCTACGACGCTCCGGCGGTGTGAGTGTCTGTCGGGTGAGCCATCTGGCGACTCCGGTGTCAGGGCTACCGAGGACCGGCTACTGTCGAAGCATGGCACCCGTCCGGGTCCGTGGTTGCGTCGACGAGCCTCGCTCGCGCGAGAGCCTCGCGCGGGTTGGCCCCGTCGGCAAGCCGATGCCAGCCGCAGGCAAAACGGCCCACGTAAGTCAGGTCGCGTCGCTGGTCGACGTCGCCGGACGATCACGGAGCGGCTTAGCAGTAAGCCCTGCCCCGGGTGAGGGTCAGATGCCCTCCGGCACCGGGAGAAGGTCAGTAGTGGCACCAAGCTGCGACCGCCTCAGCAGGCGAGTGTGGGGACGAAGACCAGGTCGGACGGACGGGTGCCAGCTTTCGTCCTCGGAGGGGCATGTCACAGCTCTTCCGCCCATCAGCGCGACCGCGGCTGCTGCCGGGTCTCGGAGGCGCTCTCAACGCATGAGGAGGCACGTGTGGAAGTCGTGGTCAAGGGTCGTCACTGCGAGATTTCCGACCGGTTCCGCAGCCATGTCGAAGAGAAGCTGACTCGGCTCGAGAAGTACGACCAACGCGTCATCCGGGTCGACGTCGAGGTCTCTCAGGAGGCCAACCCGAGGCTGGCCGACCAACAGGTGCGCGTGGAGATCACGATCCGCAGCAAGGGCCCGGTGATCCGGGCCGAGGCCGCCGCCGAGGACAAGATGTCGGCGCTCGACAAGGCGGTGGACCGACTCAGTGCCCAGGCGCGCAAGGCATCGGACCGGCGTCGGATCCACCACGGTTCGCGCAGTCCGACGTCATTGGCCCAAGCGATGGCTGCCGCGCAGGCCCCGACCGACGAGGCGCACGCCGAGGACGCCGGGGACCAGCTCGAGCACAAGGAGGGTCCGATCACCGTGATGGGCGACGGTCCCCTCGTGGTGCGGGAGAAGTCTCACCCGGCGGCGCCGATGACCCTGGACCAGGCGTTGTACGAGATGGAGCTCGTCGGGCACGACTTCTACTTGTTCATCGACAAGGAGAGCGAGCAGCCCTCGGTCGTCTACCGACGCAAGGGCTACGACTACGGCGTGATCCGGCTGACCGACTGACCTGGACTCGGCACTGCACGTCGACGTCACGCAGCAGGGACTCGGTAGCCGTGCTGGCAGGGCGCGGGCAGGATGCGGGCAGGATGCGGTCGCAGGGCTCCAGTGGCGCGGCGCTGGTGCGGCAGTAGTGGGGCAATTCGCGGCTCACGCCCGCGGACCCGACTTCATCTGTCATGATTTTGGCCATGGAGCAGGTCGCCGAGCTTTCGTCGCGGCGCGAGCCGATTCGCGTCGTGGTCGTCGACGACCAGGAACTGTTCCGTCGTGGCCTGATCATGCTGGTGTCCGCCGAGGACGACATCGACGTCGTCGGTGAGGCGTCCGATGGCGACGAGGCGGCGGAGCTGGCCGCCTCCACCGTCCCCGATGTGGTGCTGATGGACGTGCGGATGCCGGTCCGCTCCGGTATCGAGGCCTGCCGCACGATCAAGCAGGTCGCGCCGTCGGCGAAGATCATCATGCTGACGATGTCGGACGAGGAGGGGGACCTCTACGACGCGATCAAGAACGGCGCCTCGGGCTACCTCTTGAAGGACGCCTCGATCGACCAGGTCTCGCAGGCGATCCGGGTCGTCGCGGACGGGCAGTCGCTGATCAGCCCCTCGATGGCGGCCAAGCTGCTCGAAGAGTTCAAGACGATCTCCACCGTCGGTGCCAAACCGGACGTGGTCCTGCCGAAGCTGACCGACCGCGAGCTCGAGGTGCTCAACCTGGTCGCACGCGGCCTGAACAACCGGGAGATCGCGCGCGACCTCTTCATCAGTGAGAACACGGTCAAGAACCACGTGCGCAACATCTTGGAGAAGCTTCAGCTGCACTCCCGGATGGAGGCCGTGATGTACGCCGTCCGCGAGAAGCTGCTCGACCTCCCCTGACCGGACACCTCGGGTCCACCGTTTTCACGGCGTACGGCGGCGAATTCGGCGAGCGGCAGGTGTTCGGTCGCGACTGCGGGTCCGGACTGTCGGGTGACGCTGTCAGAATCGGCAGATGGCACCGCGCTACCCGCAGACGCTGAGCAAGTCCCAGGCCCGCCGGATCACGCTCGCGTCGCAGGGGTTTCTCGACCCGCGTCACGCGACGCCGACGATGCGCACCCTGACCCGCACTGTCGCGCGTACCGGTGTGCTGCAGATCGACTCCGTCAACGTGCTCCAGCGGGCCCACTTCATGCCGTTGTTCAGCCGGATGGGGCCGTACGACGTCGGGCTCCTTCAGCGGGCATCCAGCACGCGGCCGCGTCGGTTGGTGGAGTACTGGGCGCACGTCGCGGCGTACATGCCGGTCGACCTGTGGCCCTTCATGAAGCACCGGATGGCGAAGGTCGACACCTTGGCCTGGGGCGGCCCGCGCAGCATCGCGCGGCGCAAGCCCGAGCTGGTCGCCGGAGTGCTGCAGGACGTCAAGGAGGCCGGCCCGGTCACAGCGCGCGACATCGACGGCGACCTGCCGCGAAGAAAGGTCGACTGGGGCTGGAACTGGTCGGAGGTCAAGCAAGCGCTGGAGTTCCTGTTCTTCGCCGGCAAAGTCACTGCCGCCGGGCGCAACGGGGCGTTCGAGCGGCTCTACGACCTCCCCGAGCGGGTGATCCCGTCGCAGGTCCTGGCCATCCCCAACCCGACGCCAGAGCAGGCTCAGGTCGAGCTGATCCGCCGGGCGGCCCGCTCGCACGGCGTTGCGACCGAGGTCTGCCTGCGTGACTACTACCGGATGCATCCCAGCGAGTCGAAGCCGGCTGTGCAGACGCTCGTCGAGACCGGCGAGCTGCTGCCGGTCCAGATCGAGGGGTGGACCCGCCCGGCGTACCTCCACCACGAGGCGCGGCTCCCCCGGCGGGTGGACGCTCGGGCCCTGCTCAGCCCATTCGACCCGGTGGTGTGGGAGCGCGAGCGCACCGAGCGGTTGTTCGACTTCCTCTACCGGATCGAGATCTACGTCCCTGAGCCGAAGCGGGTGCATGGCTACTACGTGCTGCCGTTCCTGCTCGGGGAGCAGCTGGTGGGTCGCGTCGACCTGAAGGCCGATCGGTTGGCCGGCGTGCTGATCGTCAAGGGAGCGTACGCCGAACCGGGTGCGCCCGAGGAGACCGCCGTGGAGCTCGCGGCGGAGCTGGTGCAGCTGGCCGGTTGGCTCGGTCTCTCGGCGATCCGGGTGGACCCACGCGGCAACCTCAGCGCCGCCCTCGCGGCCGCCACCCCCTGATCCCGCCCGCACCACTCCCCGCCCCACGCCTCTTGCCCCCGCCCCCGCCCCTGCCCCTGCCCCTGCCCCTGCCCCTGCCCCTGCCCCTGCCCCTGCCCCCGCCCCGGGTGGTTTGCCTAGTGAACTATTCCGATGGCTTGTTCACTAGGCAAACCCGCCTTGGTAACAGGCGACTTGCCTCGCAGACCTCGCTTGGACCGGCACCGAGACTGCCCCGTCCCGGGAGCGGAGCGACCCCTATGGAGCAGCCGGCCCGGCGTCTGAGCCCGGTCGCCTAAGATGGGCACCGCCCGCCCCCTGTGTCGGGGCGCAGACGCCAAGACCCGTGACACGAACCCAGGAGCCGCCCCGTGCCCGCATTGCTCGACAAAGTCCTCCGGATCGGCGAAGGCAAACAGCGCCGCAAGCTGGAGGCCTCTGCCGCTCAGGTGAATGCCATCGAGGACGATTTCGTCGCGATGTCCGACGACGAGCTCCAGGCCCAGACGAACGAGTTCAAGAAGCGGTACGACGACGGCGAGTCCCTCGACGAGCTGATGCCCGAAGCCTTCGCGACCGTGCGTGAGGCTGCCCAGCGAGTGCTCGGCCAGCGGCCGTACGACGTCCAGCTGATGGGGGCCGCAGCCCTGCACTTCGGCAACATCGCCGAGATGAAGACCGGTGAAGGCAAGACCCTGGTCGCCACGTTGCCGACGTACCTCAACGCGCTGACCGGCAAGGGCGTGCACGTCGTCACCACGAACGACTACCTCGCCAAGTACCACGCGGAGTGGATGGGGCGGATCTATCACTTCCTCGGCCTCAGCGTCGGCAAGGTGCTTCCCCAGATGACCTCCGAAGCCCGACGAGCGGCCTACGCCTGCGACGTCACCTACGGCACCAACAACGAGTTCGGCTTCGATTACCTGCGCGACAACATGGCCAACCGGATGGAGGAGCTGGTCCAGCGTGGGCACAACTACGCGATCGTCGACGAGGTCGACTCGATCCTGATCGACGAGGCGCGTACGCCGCTGATCATCTCCGGTCCCTCCGAGGACGAGGTCAAGTGGTACGACGAGTTCGCCGCACTGGTGGCCCGGATGCGCGCCGAAGCCGACTACGAGTTCGACGAGAAGAAGCGCACCGTCTCGGTGCTCGAGGACGGCATCACGCGGACCGAGGACCACCTCGGCATCGAGAACCTCTACGACGCCGTCAACACCCCGCTGATCTCCTTCCTCAACAACGCGATCAAGGCCAAAGAGCTGTTCCGCAAGGACCGCGACTACATCGTGGTCGACGGTGAGGTGCTCATCGTCGACGAGCACACCGGTCGCGTCCTGCACGGCCGCCGTTACAACGAGGGCCTGCACCAGGCGATCGAGGCCAAGGAGGGCGTGCAGATCCGCGAGGAGTACCAGACCCTCGCCACGATCACGCTGCAGAACTACTTCCGCCTCTACGACAAGCTCGGCGGCATGACCGGTACGGCGATGACCGAGTCGTCGGAGTTCGACAAGATCTACAAGCTCGGCGTGATCGCGATCCCGACCAACCGTCCGATGATCCGCGACGACCAGCCCGACCTCGTCTACCGGACCACCGATGCCAAGTACGCCGCCATCGTCGACGACATCGCCGAGCGTCATGCCAAGGGTCAGCCGGTGCTGCTCGGCACGACGTCGGTGGAGAAGTCCGAGCACGTCTCGGACCTGTTCAAGCGTCGCGGCATCCCGCACACGGTCCTGAACGCCAAGGAGCACGCCGGCGAGGCCCACGTCGTGGCTCAGGCGGGCCGGAAGGGCTCAGTCACCGTGGCCACCAACATGGCCGGTCGCGGCACCGACATCATGCTCGGTGGCTCGGTCGAGTTCCTCGCCGACGAGGAGTTGCGCCGCCAAGGCGTCGACCCGGTCGAGCACTCCGAGGAGTACGAAGCCGCCTGGCCGGCGACCCTGGAGAAGATGAAGGACCAGGTCGCCAACGAGCACGACGAGGTCAACGACGTCGGTGGCCTGTACGTCGTCGGCACCGAGCGCCACGAGTCCCGCCGGATCGACAACCAGCTGCGCGGGCGCTCCGGCCGCCAAGGGGACCCCGGCGAGTCACGGTTCTACCTCTCGCTCGAGGACGACCTGATGCGGATGTTCAAGTCCGACTGGGTCGACTGGGTGCTCACCACCATGAAGATCCCCGACGACGTCCCGATCGAGAACAAGCGCGTCACCGGCGCGATCGCTTCAGCCCAGGCGCAGGTCGAGGGCCAAAACTTCGAGACCCGCAAGAACATCCTCAAGTACGACGACGTGATGAGCCGGCAGCGCGAGGTCATCTACGGCGAACGCCGCCAGGTCCTCGAGGGTGCTGACCTGCACGACCAGATCCGCGGCATGCTCGACGACACGATCGAGGGGTATGTCGCCGGCGCCACTGAAGGATTCCCCGAGGAATGGGACCTCGAAGCGCTGTGGACGGCGTTGAAGACCCTCTACCCGGTCGCGATCAGTCGTGAGCAGCTCGAGGAGGAGGCCGGCGGCATCGAGGGCCTGACCCGCGAGTTCCTCGAGGAGGAGCTTCGGGCCGACGCCCATTCGGCGTACGACGCCCGGGAGGTGCAGCTCGGAGCCGAAGTGATGCGCGAGCTCGAGCGTCGCGTCCTGCTCTCCGTGCTCGACCGCAAGTGGCGCGAGCACCTCTACGAGATGGACTACCTGCGCGAGGGCATCGGGCTGCGGGCGTACTCCCAGCGGGATCCGCTGGTGGAGTACCAGCGCGAGGGCTTCGACCTCTTCACCGCGATGATGGAGTCGATCAAGGAGGAGTCGGTCGGCTACCTGTTCAACGTGGAGGTCACGGGCAGCGACGAGTCCGACGAGGAGGCAGCGGCCCTGCAGGACGCCGCGGCCGCGTTGGTGTCCGGTGAGCTCCCGCCGCAGCCGACGCTGCCCGAGGGTCGGCCTACCGCTGCTACCGCTGCTACCGCTGCCGCCGCCGAAGAGGCTGCGCACGACGACCACCGGCCGCACATCACCGCCAAGGGGTTGGCCGCGCCGAAGGCGCCGACGAAGCTGACCTACTCGGCACCGTCGGTGGACGGCGACGCGGGGACGACGGTCGAGTCGGACGTCGAGCAGGACGAGTTCGCCGGGGTGTCGCGCAACGAGCTGTGTCCGTGCGGCTCGGGCCGCAAGTTCAAGCGCTGCCACGGCGACCCCGCGAACCGTCGTACCGCGACCTGACCCTCGGCCCACCCCAGCGCACCCCACCCCATCCCATCCCCCACAACCCCGCAATTCGCGGACATGGGGGAGGGGGTCAGCCGAAGGTGAGGGCGGTGCACAACCACCGGCCGCGCTCGAACTGCAGCCGGGCGGCGATCGCGCGTGAGCGGGTGCCGAGTGTCACGCGGGCAGCCACCTCGGCACTGTCCGCACCAGGCTGGCGGACGTGCACCGTGGCCACCTGCTGTCGGCCGGCCCGAGCCTGGCCACTCCTTCGGTGCCTGGTCACCTGGTCACGGCGTCGGCCCAGGTCGACGTAGACGTCAGGAACGGTCCAGCGGGCCAGCTGGCTCAACGGTCGGTCGCTGCTGACCACCTCGACCACCGCCTGGATGAAACGACCAGCCCACTGGTGCGCGTCCGGCAGGCCCGAGTCCGAGTCAGCGACGACCAGGGTGAGGCCGGCCGGTCGCGGCTCCGACTCCAACCCGCCGGGCAAAGGGTAGGTCAACGCCAGCGCCCCTTGGGTGTAGCGCGCCGTGTCGGAGTCGTCGACCAGCTCCCAGCGTCGACGGGCGGGAGCGCCGTACGCGCGCCCTCCGGACTGTGCAAATGTCATCGCGAGACCTCCGGTGTGAGCAGGTGAGTGCCAGGCAGGATCAGGTCCGGGTCCGCCCCGATCCGGTGTCGGTTGAGGGAGTACAGCGCGCGGACCAGGTCGGCGATCTCGGCATCGGTGGCGCGCTCTCGTAGCAGTCCCGCCGACAGGGTCCACAGGCAGTCACCGGTCGCGACCACGATGGGCGAACCGGTCGGCGCGACCGCTTCGGGGGACGCCGCCGCTCGGCCGGAGACCCGAGGGCTGGAGACTGGCAGGTCAGGCAGCCTCAACCCGTCCAGCCCCGGTACGCAGTTCGGGGCACAGGTGCGATCAGGTCTGGCGAACGAGGTGGACGCCGTCGAAGCGCCAACTGCACCGACTGCACCGACTGCGCCGACTGGGCCTACGGCGCCCACGGCGCCGGGGACGCCCAGCGCCACCAGGCCCAGACCGCAGCCAGCGAAGGCGAACCTGCGCAGCGCGTGCGGCGCCGGGGACCAGCGCCAGGGCGCGCACCCGGTCAGCCGGACGGTGGCGATCTCGGCAAGCACGGCGACCAGGGACACCAGCAGCATCACCAGCACGCCGAACGCCAGCGGCATCAGCCAGGCAGCAACCACCGCATCAATACTTGCGTTTGCGTCCATTTGCTTTGTTTAGACCTCACTAAGCCCACAGTCAAGCGGTTGTCCACAGACGGTGGCAGGGAAACGGACGACGTCGTAGCGTGCCTCCATGCGGTGGCACGAGCTCTTCGCCGACCTGGAGTCCCAGGCCCAGGCATGGGAGCAGGCCGACCTCGCCGCCGAGGTCGCCGACCGTAGCCGCGCAGAACAGGCCAGCGTCGCCTTGGTGGACCGTCTGGTAGCCGCCTGCGGGCAGCAGGTGGTGCTCCGGGTGGTCGGCGCGGGGGAGATCTGCGGTCGACTCGAGACCGTCGGTGCGAACTGGCTGCTGCTGAGCGAGGGCAGAAGCGATCAGCTGGCGCTGATGGCGGCCATTTCTGGCGTCGTCGACCTGGACCGCCGCGCCGCGTCACCAGGGGCGAGGAGCCCGGTGCTCGCGCGGCTGGGCGTGGCCGTGCCACTGCGGGCGATCGTGCGCGACCGGGCGGCCGTGCGGCTCGTGCTGCGCGACGCCTCGGTGGTCACCGGGACACCCGAGCGGGTCGGGAAGGACCACCTCGACCTGCTCGTGCACGCCCTAGGAGAGCCGGCGAGATCAGCCGGGCGGAGCCGGATCACTCTGCCGTTCGCTGCGATGGCGACTGTCCAGGCGACCAGGTCTGGGTGGGCCTGAGCAATCAGTCGAGCAATCAGTCGACGTCCACCCCGACACCGGCACCCTCGGCTGCCTTACCCGTTGATTGGTTTGCAGCCTCAGGATCGGCGTCGGCACCTTCGGGGTCGGCTGGCTCGTCCCCGGCGTACGGGTGCTGCTTGATGAACACCTCGGTCGCCGCGAAGGCTTTGTCGATGTAGCCCTCGAGCCCTTGAATCTCCACCCGCCACTGGCCGCGGCCGCCGATCTTGATCGCCGGGAGCTCACCGCGTCGTACCAACGCGTAGACCTGCGCGACGGAGATGCCGAGCACGTGAGCGGCATCCGCCATCGACATGAAGCGCTGCTCCGGGGGTTCGGGCATGCGAGAAGTGTTTCATGGTGGGTACGCCGAAGGGACCCGGCCGAAACCGACTGTGGACAAGCCTTCCCAATGGAGCACCGATATGACAAGAATGACCTCGTGTCGCTCTCGCACCGCGATGCCGCACAGGCGCTCGATGCCGACCGAGCGGGGGACTTCGCGCCAGCCTCGCCGCCGGCCAAGCGGCTGCGGATGCAGCGCTGGCGTGACCCACGGCTGTGGCTGGGGGCGCTCCTGGTTGTCGCTTCCGTGCTGCTCGGTGCGTCGTTGTTCTCCGCCGCCGACGACACCGTGCCGATCTGGGCAGCAGACGTCGATGTCTCGGCGGGGATGCCGCTGACCGAACAGGACGTCCGCACGGTGCGCGTCCACTTCGACGACAGTGAGAGCGCGCAGAGCTACCTGTCCGCGGCGCAGCCCTTCCCCGATGGTGTGATCGCCAACCAGGACGTGTCCGCCGGTGAACTGGTGGCGACCGCGGCGGTCGACTCCATCACCGCAGGCCCAGACCGGTTGCCGGTGGCCGTCAGCTCAGGTGGCCTTCCGGCGGGCCTCGCCGTCGGCGACCGGGTCGACGTGTGGGCGGTCCCTGCCGCTGAGACGACCGGTACCAGCAAGCAGAACGCCCGCCTGGTCCTCGACGACGTCGGCGTCACCTCTCTTGGTGCCGAGGCCGCGGGTGGGCTCGACTCGCACCGCGAGGTGCTGGTCGCGTTGCCCGAGCACATCGATGTCGGCAAGGTTCTCGACGGGCTCCGCGGGTCCGACGTCGTCCTGGTCCTGGTCGGGGAGTAGCAGGAGATGAGCCGCGGGCCGTCGACCGGAGTCCTGGTGGCCGTCGGTACGGCGCCCTTCGAGGCTCGCCTGCTCGCGGTCAGCGAAGGCGGGGGACTCCACGTCGTACGCCGCTGCGTGGACGTCGCCGACCTGCTGGCGACGGCGACCGCACGCCAGGCGGAGGTCGCCGTGGTCTCGGCCCAGCTGCGTGGGCTCGATGCGACGGTGGTCGCACGGCTGCACCGAGAAGGCGTGTCCGTGCTCGGCATGACCTTCGAAGCCGAGAGTGCGGACGAGGCGCGACTGCGTGAGCTCGGGGTCGGGGCGGTGGTCGACGCGAGTCGGATGGAGCAGCTCGCTGCCATGGTCGCGGAGCTGTCGCAGGCCGACCTCGATGAGTCGGCGGCGTTGCGGTGGGACTCATCTGCGCCCGCGGTGGCGATCGAGCCGGAGTCGAACGCAGCGGGCCAGGTGATCGCCGTCTGGGGGCCGGCGGGATCCCCGGGACGTAGCACCGTTGCCTGTGCACTCGCGGCTGCCTCGGCCGACCTCGGACGTCGGACCTTGCTTGTTGACGCCGACGTCTACGGCGGCACGGTGGCGCCGATGCTGGGCCTGCTGGACGAGGCCTCCGGCCTGCTCGCGGCGGCCCGCGCAGCGAACCGTGGTGAGCTCCGCCCACCCGTCCTGGTCCGCCAGGCCCGGGCCGTGAACCCGTCGCTGCGCGTGTTGACCGGGATGCCGCGGGCCGACCGCTGGGTCGAGATCGGCAGCGTGCTGATGAGCCGGGTCCTCGCCACGGCCGCCGAGGTCAGCGAGATCACGGTCGTCGACACCGGTTTCAGCCTCGAGATCGACGAGGAGCTCTCGTACGACACGGCAGCGCCGCGACGTAACGGCGCGACCCTCGAGGTGCTCGGCGCCGCCGACGTCGTCGTGGCAGTCGGAGGCGCAGATCCGGTCAGCCTCTCCCGCCTGATCCGTGGTCTGCACGACCTGCGGACCGCGGTGCCCACCGTGGCGCCACGGGTGGTCGTCAACCGGGTCCGGGCGAGTCTCGGATGGTCCGAGCTCGAGGTGACCGAGATGATCACCCGGGCTACCGGACTGACCGTGACGACTGCCCTTCCCGACGATCCCACCGCCTGCGATCGTGCCTTGGTCGAGGGAAAGACCTTGGTGGAGTGCGCGCCCGAGTCGCGGCTCGCACGCCGGATCCACAGCCTCGCCGCCGACCTGATCGGCGTACCCGAGCAGGTCAGGAGGAGAAGAGCAGGAAGAGCCCGGTAAGGGTATAGGCGACCATCAGGACCAGCATCGGGAGCTGCCCGACCAGTGCATGTCGCTTCGGCAGCAGCCGGACCGCCCGGTCATGGGCGGCGACGACACCGAGGACATGACCGGTGACGACGGCGATCACCTTCGTGACGGCGAGCGCGGTCGGGTGCTCGTAGATGGCGTACTTGTTGACGCCGTCCAGGAACGCCGTCAGTGTCCAACCGCGCGAGAGCGGGTCACCAAGCTGCTCGAGTGTCGCGGTTCCCGAGGAGACGAAGAAGGACAGGTAGTGCGCGACGATGTAGCCGACCACGATCGGGACGACGGAGTGCGCCAGCAGGTTCGGCAGGTCGCGCCTGCGGACGCCCTGCTCCTCGCGAGCGTGGCCGAGGCCACCGGTCAGCACCGAGGCGATGGTGAACGACACGAAGACGATCAGGCAGAAACTCAGCAAGCCGATCGTGTTGAGCACCGTGCTGTGTGCGGTGTAGTCCTGCGCGAACCGCAGCCATCGCGACGACTCCTTGAAGCTGTCGAAGGCGGTCGAACCGAACAGCACCGAGACGACCGCGACCAGGCCGGGACGGGGAGTCAGCCCATCGAGGTTCGCCAGCGGGTTGCGGACGACGAGGACCGCGTCGATACGCCGTCCGAACGGCGACAACCTGGCCACCAGGCCGGAGTACACCTCGAACGGATCGGCTCGCGCGAAGAACGTGTCGCCGTACAAGGCGGCCCCGAGCACGAGCAGTGTCGCCAGCGCCCCGAACCACAGTCGGACCGAGGACAGGCTGCTCGCCAACGAGGGATCGACCAGCTCGAGCCAGACGAACGCGAACAGGAAGGCCGCGCCCGGCCAGTAGCCCAGTCGTGCCGGGTAGTCGCGAAGTCCCTCGCGGTGGTCGGTGCCGGCCGCCGCGCTGATCCCCCGGTGCAGCCAGCGAATCGGGTTGCAGAGCCGGTAGAGCGCGCCGAACACGAGCGCAGCCGGGACCAGCCCGACCCAGAGCAGGACGAAGACGACCCCGAACGTCGGGTTGACGAGGGTGTCGGAGCCGAGGACCGCAGCCATCGCGATCCAGCCGGTGAGCACCAACGCGATGACCACCAGCACCGCATGGGTGAGCCGAGCGTCGACGACCCGGGCCAACCAAGCCGGGAGAGGCCGCCCGGATGCGTCACCTGCGAAGCGTGACTCGCGCCAGGCGAACGCCAGTACGCCGAACGACACCAGCAGCGCCACCGCCGCGCCGACGAACGCGTAGCCGGCCGGGATCGGGAGGTCGCTCGGCCCCCCGACGCCGTGCGCCAGGAGTCGCTCGTGCGGCGCGACGACATGGGGCACGCGCTGACTAGTGCTTCGGCTGCCGGGGCACTAGCTGACTTCCAGCTTGAGGATCGTCACCTCGAGGCCGTGTGACTCGACCGCGATGGTCCCCGGCGTGGCGACGGCGAACGTGAACTCCTTCTCGGAGTCCCCGGCCTTGACCTCGAACTCCTGCTCCGGATCGGAGTGCACATGGATCTCGTCATCGGCGTCGGAGGTCACCACGAGGGTGACGTCCTGTCCGACCTTGGCCTTGACGACGTCTCCCACCGGGTCGATCTTGCCCTTCGCCTCGGTGACATCCACGACGACGGGCTTGTCGGAGGATCCACCGCCACCGCTGTCGCCGTCGGAGGAGCACGCACCCGTTCCGAGCATCATCGCGGCACTGAGTGCGGCGAGACCGATCGGTCGGATCCGGCTCATCGAGATGGCTCCTTCTGGTGCGGGGGGCGGCGTCCATCGTGGCACGGCGGCGGCGTACGGTCCCGAAGTTCCGCACGCCGACACCATGAAGATACGACCGTGCAAGGATGAAGGTTCCCGGAGGTCTTGTGACACGCCCCACCGGGGGGCCATCACCGAGCGAGCGGAGAGACGGCCATGCCGGAACGGTTGCGACCGTTGGACATGTCCTTCCTGGCGATGGAGTCGGCGCGGACGCCCATGCACGTTGCCACCCTCGACATCTTCGCGCCTGACGAGGCCTTCGACTATGCGCGACTGGTCGGCCTGATCAACGACCGGATCGCGTTCGTGCCGCGGTACCGGCAGAAGGTCCGGCTGATCCCGGGACGTCTGTCCAACCCGGTCTGGGTCGATGACGACGCCTTCGACCTGGCCTATCACGTTCGGCGCTCGGCGCTCCCGCGGCCGGGCTCGATGGGACAACTACGCGAGCTCGTCGGTCGGATCATGAGTCGGCGCCTCGACCGCGACCGGCCGTTGTGGGAGACCTACCTGGTCGAGGGGTTGGAGGGAGGGCGGTACGCCGTGCTCTCCAAGTCGCACCAGGTGCTGGTCGACGGGACCACGGTCGACCTCGGCCAGCTGATCGTCGACGACAGCCCGGACGCGCCGCAGACGCCGGACATCAGCTGGACGCCCGAACGCACCCGCGGTGGCGTGGAGCTGCTCGGCGAGGCGTTGACCGAGTCGTTGCGCAACCCGGCGGTGGCTGCTGACAACCTGCGTGGCCAGCTGGTGTCGGCCCAATTCGCGACCGAGCGGGTCCGTCAGCTGGCCGGGATGATCGTCGGCGCAGGTCCGACCGTTCCGAGCGGTCCGCTCGGGGCCGAGCTGTCGGAGCAGCGCCGCTTCGTCACCGTCGAGACACGCTTGTCGGCGTACCGCAAGGTTCGTCAGGAGCACGGTGGATCGGTCAACGATGTCGTGCTCGCGACGATCGCCGGCGCGTTGCGTGCCTGGATGCTGACCCGTGCGGAGTCGGTGACGAGGTCGACCCGGATCAAGGCGATGGTGCCGATGAGCGTCGTCGATGACGAGTTCGCCGAACCGACCTCGCTCGGGAGTCAAGTCACCCCGCATCTGCTGACGCTGCCGGTGGGCGAGGCGAACCCCGTGATGCGTCTGCACCAGGTGTCCTACGCCTTCAAGGCGCACACCGAGACCGGCCGCGCGGTGGCCGCGAGCAAGCTCGCAGAGATCGCCGGGTTCGCACCCTCCACGTTCCATGCGATCGGGGCCCGGGTCGCGGCGAGCCACCGACCGCGTGGCTTCAACCTGGTCATCACGAACGTCCCGGGTCCGCAGTTCCCGCTGTACGCCGCCGGCGCCCGACTGGTCGCCAGCTATCCGGTCCTGCCGCTGCTGCCCGGGCAGGCCCTGGCGATCGGAGTCACGTCGTACGACGGCAAGGTCTTCTACGGCCTGGACTCCGACCGTGACGCGCTGCCCGACATCGACGTGCTGGCCGCCTGTATCACCGAGTCGCTCGACGAGCTGGTCGACGCATCGTCATCCTCACGGGCGCGCGCGCCCCGCGGCAAGGTCGGCGGTTCCGTCGGTCCAGCCGCCAGGAAGTCGGCGGTGAAGAAGACCGCGGCCAAGAAGACCGCGGCCAAGAAGACCGCGGCCAAGAAGACCGCGGCCAAGAGGACCGCGGCCAAGAGGACCGCGACCAAGAAGACCGCGCGACGGAAGGGGTCCTGATGCGCGTCTACGTCCCGACCACGCTCGACCGGCTGAGGGGCTGGTACGACGCGGACGTCTTGCCAGGGCCGGTGGCCGGATGGGCGGTGACTGAGGCCTTGCGCGAGACATTGAGCGATCTCGGTGACGAGGAGGCGGAGTACGCCGTCTCGAGCGCTGCGGCAGAGGCGTCGCAGCAGCTGTTGGTCGACGACCGTCACAAGAATGGACAGCGGGTGGTCGTCGTTGCCGAGCTGTCGTACTCCGTCGTCGAGCCGGATGACGAGACGGCCGGTGCGGTCACCGTGGTCGCTCCGATCGAGGGATCTCGGATCGCGGCGGTGCTCGCGGACAGTGCGGCCGTGCCCCTGACGGGCCCCGGTGACGTCGATGACCTGGCTTGGTTCGCCACCCAGGAAATCGCGCAGTTGCTAGCCTCGACTTCCAGCGACTAGCGAACGCGGTCCAGAGGGAGGGGACATGGCACAGGCGATCTGGAAGGGCACGATCTCGTTCGGCCTCGTCACGATCCCGGTCAAGCTGTACTCCGCGACCGAGGAACGCGACATTTCCTTCCGACAGGTCCACGAGGAGGACGGCGGGCGGATCCGCTACCGGCGGGTCTGTGAGATCGACGGCGAGGAAGTGCCCTACTCCGACATCGGCAAGGGCTACGAGATGCCCGACGGCCGGATGGTGATCCTCACCAACGACGACTTCTCCCAGCTTCCGCTGCCGACCGCCAAGGCGATCGAGGTGCTGGAGTTCGTGCCGATCGAGCAGGTCGACCCGCTGTACTTCGCGAAGGCCTACTACCTCGGTGCTGACGGGGGGCCGGGCGGCAAGCCGTACGTCCTGCTGCGTGACGCGCTGATGAAGACCAAGCAGTGCGCGCTGGTGAAGGTCGCGATCCGGACCCGCGAGGTGCTGGCCCTGCTGCGCGAGAAGGACGGCGCGCTCGTGCTGCAGACGATGTTGTGGCCAGACGAGGTCCGCGACTCCAGCTTCGCCACCCCGGACGACTCGATCGAGATCCGCAAGCAGGAGGTCGAGATGGCAGAGTCCTATATCTCCACGCTCAAGGCGGAGTTCGAGCCGCACAAGTACCACTCCGACTATCGCGAGGCGCTGGAGAGGCTGGTCGAGGCCAAGGCCGAGGGCGTGCCGATCCCGGAGGTCGAGGAAGAGGACGGCGAGACTGCTGACGTCGTCGACCTGGTGGCGGCGTTGCGGGCCAGCGTGGACGCTGCCAAGCAGCGAAGAGCCGAGGGCGGTGCGGCGAAGAGCGCAGCCAAGAAGCCTTCGGCCAAGAAGTCGGCGTCCAGTGACAAGGCGAGCAAGAAACCCGCAGCCAAGAAGGCGCCTGCCAAGAAGGCGGCGAAGAAGTCGACCGGCAAGACAGCGTCAAAGAGCAGGTCCAAGAGCGCCTCCAAGAGGACGGCCAAGAAGTCCGCCTGAGCCGGCGTCGCCGCGGTTTCCCGTGCATCTGGAGGCCGTGGCAAGATGCCTCACATGGACGCTTCCTCGACTGTTCCCGCCCCCGTGAACGAGCCCAACCTCGACTACGCGCCCGGCAGCCCCGAGCGGGCAGCGCTGGAGCAGAAGCTGGTCGAGCTGCAGAAGTCCGAGGTCGAGCTGACCGCCACGATCGGCGGCCAGCACCGGATGGGCAAGGGCGAGGAGCTCGACGTCGTCCAGCCGCACAACCACCAGAGTCGCCTCGGCGTCACCCGCGGGGCCACGGCAAGCGACGCCAAGGCTGCGATCAAGGCCGCCCGGGAAGCCGCCCCGGGCTGGCGCGCGATGTCCTTCGAGGACCGGGCGTCCATCATCCTCAAGGCGGCAGACCTGCTGGCCGGACCATGGCGGTCGACGATCAACGCCGCGACCATGCTCGGACAGTCCAAGACCGCCTGGCAGGCCGAGATCGACTCAGCGTGTGAGCTGATCGACTTCTGGCGCTTCAACGTGCACTTCGCCCAGCAGATCCTGCGTGAGCAGCCGATGGCCAACGCCAAGGGCATCTGGAACCGTACCGACCACCGCCCGCTCGAGGGCTTCGTCTATGCGATCACACCGTTCAACTTCACGGCCATCGCCGGCAACCTGCCGACGGCGCCGGCGCTGATGGGCAACACGGTGCTGTGGAAGCCGTCGGTCACCCAGCAGTTCGCGGCGCACTCGCTGATGCAGCTGCTCGAGGAGGCCGGCATGCCGCCCGGCGTCATCAACATGCTGCCTGGGCACGGCGCCGCCGTCTCCGACGTGGCGTTGGTCCACCCTGACCTGGCGGGCATCCACTTCACCGGTTCGACCCCGACGTTCCAGCACCTGTGGCGCACGGTCGGCGAGAACATCTCGGCGTACCGCTCGTATCCCCGGATCGTCGGCGAGACCGGCGGCAAGGACTTCATCGTGGCCCACCCGTCGGCGGACCCCGATGTGCTGCGCACGGCGCTGGTGCGGGGGGCGTTCGAGTACCAGGGGCAAAAGTGCTCGGCCGCTTCCCGTGCGTACGTCGCGAAGTCGGTGTGGCGGCGGATGCGCAAGGACTTCGTCGCCGAGGTCGAGTCGTTGACCATGGGCGACGTCACCGACCTGTCGAACTTCATGGGGGCGGTCATCGACAACCGAGCCTTCGAGAAGCACAAGAAGGCGATCGCACGTGCGAAGCGCTCGTCCAAGCTCGACATCCTGGCCGGCGGCTCGACCGACGGCTCCGTGGGCTACTTCGTCCGACCGACCGTGATCGAGTCGAGCGACCCGACCGACGCCATGTTCGACACCGAGTACTTCGGCCCGATCCTGGCCGTGCACGTGTACGACGACCGGGACTACGAGAAAGCGGTCGACCAGATGGAGTCGTTCTCGCAGTACGCGTTGACCGGAGCCGTGATCGCCCAGGACCGGGAGGCGATCGCCTGGACGATGGAGCGGCTGCGCTTCGCCGCCGGCAACTTCTACATCAACGACAAGCCCACCGGAGCGGTCGTCGGTCAGCAGCCGTTCGGAGGGGCCCGTGCCTCCGGCACCAACGACAAGGCCGGCTCGGCTGCAAACCTGATGCGGTGGACCTCTCCACGGTCGATCAAGGAGACGTTCGCGCCTCCCAAGGACTACCGCTACCCACACATGGGGTAAGCGCCGTCAGGTCGTGGCGGTGACCGCCCAGGCCGAGCACTGCAGCGTGAAGGGCGCCTCGGGCAGCAGCTCCCGGCATCGGTCACGCAGCGCCGCTTGAGTGTCGTCGTCGAGCCCGGTGACGTACTCCCCGGCCGGGCCGACGCCATAGGTGTAGGGGCCCCACCAGGTTGCGAAGGTGTCGAAGGCGACCTCGATCGTCAACGTTGTTCGCCGCGGTGACGCCATGCCCGCCTGGACGAAGAGCTGTTCGAGGTGGCCTTCGCGCACGCCGGCCATCTGGGACTCACCGGTCGCGGCCGGGTCGACGTCGCGCACGGCCTGCCAGAAGATGCTGAGGGGTCCAGCGCTGCCGGAGTGGTCCCAGACGTTGGCGGCCACGGTTCCGCCTGGCTTGGTCACCCGGGCCATCTCCGCCAGGCCGGCGACAGGGTCGGCCATGAAGTGCACGACCAGCTGGGCCACGGCGAGCTCGAACGTCTGATCGGCGTACGGAAGGTGCTCGGCCGTCCCCGGCCGGACGTCCACGCCCGGCAGCCGCTCGGCAAGAGCGGCCACGAACGACTCGGACGGATCGATGGCAGCGACCTGGTCCACGCCGAGCCGGTCCGCGAGCACGGCGGTGAGCGCGCCCGGCCCACACCCGACGTCTACGGCGTTCTGACCGGCGCGGGCGCCGACCAGATCCGCGAACCGCCCGGCCAGCGGTTCGGAGAACCGGCCCATGAATCGTCCGTAGGCATCAGCGGCGACAGCAAAGCTCACGCTCTGAGAGTACGACCGACGGCAACCCGCGTCGCGGTGGTGATGCCGGCGTACTCCGCGTCGTCGCCCGGCGGCTGTGTCGTGGCGGGGTTGTGGCGGCGTCGTGGGGCTCGGCGGCTCAGGCGACGCCGC
Organism: Propionibacteriales bacterium; assembly: GCA_038259225.1. Classification (GTDB taxonomy): domain Bacteria; phylum Actinomycetota; class Actinomycetes; order Propionibacteriales; family Nocardioidaceae; genus JANLYC01. The sequence goes on along the minus strand of JBBSPA010000013.1, from coordinate 49,227 downwards.
GAACACCCGCCGCCGCAGGCTCCACCAGCAGGTCGACCAGGATCGCGGCGCCACACGTCATACAGCAGTAGGCGCTCGCGCTGATGTCGTGCGGCACCTCGGGAGCATCGTCGACCGGCATGAAGATCTGGTCGACGTCGCAGTCTGGACACTCACGGACCACCCCGCTCATCATGAGCAGTTCGGCTGCGGACTCGGCGTGCTTCGTCATGTCCACCACGGTGACAGAGCGCGCCGACAGTTCCGCTCACCGACGCGCCAGACCCGACCCGCCAGACCCGTCGTGGCAGCACGCGAGGCGAGGGAGGTGAGCAAGGCAAACGCACTGTTCCCAAGGAGGGTTTGCCTAGTTCACAAGCCTTCGGAATAGATAACTAGGCAAACCGCGGCGGGTGCTAGGCAAACCGCGGCGGGTGCTAGGCAAACCGCGGCGGGTGCTAGGCAAACCGCGGCGGGTGCTAGGCAAACCGCGGCGGGTCAGGGGAGGTGGCCGGCGGCGGTCCGCTGCTCGGCGGCGGCGGCCCCGTAGATGCCTTTCGCGATCTCCGGCTCGACCTTCTTGCCGAAGAACGGGATCGCCACCTTCAGCTCACCCAGGATCCGCATCTCGGCAGCGTCCTCGGTGGCCACGATGGATGCCGTCCCCTTCATCGTGGCCGGTTGCCCGGTGATCTGGACCGTCAAGTCAGCTGTGCGTTGGCCCCGGTCGTCGGGCTCGCCCCACTGCTCGGTCTGGACCACACCGACGGTCTCCCCGACCATCTTCTTGATGAAGTCCGGGAGGTCGGCCGGCATCGTGCGTGTCACCACCACGGTCGAGGTCGCGTCGTCGTGCACGTCGATGTCGACGGCGTGATCGAGGGCGCGGGTGGCCCGGCAGACCTCGGCGCGGAACGCCGGATCGATCGAAAGCTCATAGACCTGATCCGGGGTGGTTCCCTCTGGATAGGAGATCGTCGCGCTGATCTTCATGGCGACATCCTGTCACCCACAGGCACCGATAGCCTGAGCCGGTGACGGACCCGATCCAGCAAGGGGACAGCAGCGAGGCACGCGTCGAGCTCGACTCGACGGTGGGGGACTGGCAGGGCGAGGACATCAACTTCGGCGAGCAGGGTGCCAAGCTGACCTACGGCAGCTACCTGCGGCTCCCCACGTTGTTGTCCGCGCAGCGGCTCGAGTCCGACCCCCCCGCTCACGACGAGCTGCTCTTCATCACGATCCACCAGGTCTACGAGCTCTGGTTCCAGCAGCTGCTGCACGAAGCCGGCACCGCTCGGGACGCGATGTCCGCGGGCAAGCTGTGGTGGGCCAAGCATCTGCTCACTCGGATGCACGTGATCGAGCGGGTGCTGATCGACCAGGTCGACGTGTTGGAGACGATGACGCCGCAGGACTTCCTCGCGTTCCGCCAGCTGCTCTCACCGGCCAGTGGTTTCCAGTCCGTGCAGTACCGCGAGCTGGAGTTCGTCTCCGGTGTGAAGGACCGCTCGTTCGTACGCCGGTTCCGCGGTCTCACCGACGCCGAGCGCGCGCGGCTCGAACGCCGCCTCGAGGAGCCCACGCTGTGGGACGCGTTCGTGCAAGCACTCGATGCCCGCGGCCTCAGGACCCGGGACGACGACGAGGTCCGCGCGTCCTTGCGCGTTGCGGCACACGACCGCGAGGCCCACGCCGACATCTGGGAGCTCGCCGAAGCCCTGATCCAGCACGACGAGCTCGCTGCCGCCTGGCGGGCCCGGCACGTGACGATGGTCGAAAGGATGATCGGCACCAAGACCGGGACCGGAGGGTCCTCCGGCGGTGCCTACCTGCGCAGCCGGCTGCCGCTGCGCTACTACCCGCTGCTGTGGGACCTACGCTCCGAGCTCTGAGCCCGACCCTTCGCACGGTGGGCGGTCCACAAGACTAATGTCGTCCTTGTCGCACAACGGCGTGCGACCACGGCCGTCCGCCGGGCTGATGCCACAGCGACGCAGGCCGTGCCGTGGTTTGCCAGAACAGGTCTTGGTCCATGCGCAGCAAGTTGGAAGACGCCAAGCACCAGCTGATCGCCGAGGCGGCGACGCTGGCTGAGCACCGCAAGGGGGGCAAGGTCCCCGACGTCGCGAAGACCCAGCAGCTGCTCAGCGTCTTCTACCGGCACGTCGCCCCCGAGGACCTGCTCGACCGCAGCCCGGTCGACATCTACGGAGCCGCGATGAGCCACTACCGGCTCGCCACCCACCGGCCCCAGGGGACCGCCACCCTGCACGCCTTCACACCGAGCATCGACGAGCACGAATGGGCCGCGGACGGACACACCGTGGTCGAGATCGTTACCGACGACATGCCCTTCCTGGTGGACTCGGTGACCATGGCGCTCACCACCCACCAGCGCGCCATCCATCTGGTCATCCACCCCCAGGTCGTCGTACGCCGCGACGTCACCGGCACCTTGCTCGAGGTCTGTGACGCCGACCAGGCACCGGACAATGAACCGGAGCTGCTGCGCGAGTCCTGGATGCACATCGAGATCGACCGCGAGACCGACCAGTCCGAGCTCGACGCGATCGACGAGACACTGACCGGGGTCCTGCGCGACGTCCGCGAGGTCGTGGAGGACTGGGAGAAGATGCACACGCAGGCACTTGCCCTGGTCCAAGAGCTCGAGGACGCACCACCACAGCTGGATGCCACCGAGGTTTCCGAAGGTCGCGCCTTGATGAAGTGGCTGGCCAGCGATCACTTCACGTTCCTCGGCTACCGGGAGTACCAGCTCCAGTCCGTCGAGGGCGAGGACGGGCTGCGCGCCGTCCCGGGGACCGGCCTCGGCATCTTGCGGTCCGACCAGGACATGTCAGCGTCGTACGGGAAGCTGCCGCCGGTGGTGGCTGCGAAGGCGCGCGAGAAGCAGCTGATGATCATCACGAAGGCGAACTCCCGGGCGACCGTGCATCGTCCTGCCTACCTCGACTACGTCGGCATCAAGAAGTTCGACGGCAGCGGCGACGTCGTGGGCGAACGCCGGTTCCTCGGCCTGTTCAGCTCCGCGGCGTACACCGAGAGCCTGACCCGGATCCCGGTACTGCGGGAGAAGGCGCATCAGCTGATCGACGGTGCCGGCTTCTCGCCGATGAGTCATAGCGGCAAGGCGCTGATGGACATCCTCGAGACGTACCCGCGCGACGAGCTGTTCCAGACGTCGGTCGAGGAGCTGCTCCCGGTCGCCGAGGCCGTGCTGCACCTGCGCGAGCGCCGCCAGCTCCGCTTCTTCGTACGCCGTGACGTCTACGGCCGTTATCTGTCGTGCCTGGTCTACCTTCCTCGCGATCGTTACACCACGCAGGTCCGTGAGCGCATGCAGCAGATCATGAAGCGCACGATGGGCGCGGATTCCATCGACTACACGGCTCGGGTCAGCGAGTCGGTGCTGGCCAGGCTGCACTTCGTGGTTCGCGCGGCGCCGGGTAAGACGCTGCTCGACTTCGACGAGGGCGATCTGGAGAGCCAGCTGTCGGACGCCACGCGCTCCTGGAAGGACGACTTCGTTGCTGCGTTGTACGACCAGTTCGGCGAGGAGCAAGGTTCTCGGCTGGCGCGCACCTACGGTGAGGCGTTTCCCGAGGCGTACAAGGAAGACTTCCGGCCCCGGGTCGCCGCCGCCGACGTGCGTCGGATGGAGGACGTCGGGGACCAGCCGGTGGGGTTGTCGCTGTACTCCCCGGTCGACGCGACCGAGGGCGAGGCACGGTTCAAGGTGTTTCGGACCGGTACGCCGTTGAGCCTGTCCCAGGTGCTGCCCGTGCTCTCCTCGATGGGCGTGGAGGTGGTCGACGAACGGCCCTACGAGCTCGAGCGCTCCGGCGATCGCGCCTGGATCTACGATTTCGGTCTGCGCCGCGCCGCGACGATGCCGGACGGGTCGCGCGAGCTGTTCCAGGAAGCGTTCATGGCGGTCTGGTCGGGGCTGGCCGAGAGCGACGGCTTCTCGGCGCTGGTGCTCGATGGTGCACTCGACTGGCGCAAGGTCTCGATCCTGCGCGCCTACGCGAAGTACTTCCGCCAGGGTGCGACCCCGTTCGGTCAGGGTTACATCGAGGCCTCGGTCCGCCGCAACGTCCCGCTGGCCCGGCTGCTGGTCGCGCTGTTCGAGGCGCGCTTTCGTCCCGGTGACGGTGAGACGGCGACATCGCTCGATCCCGAAGCGCCCCAGCGCGTCGCCACGATGGAGGACCTGGAGCGGTCGATCCTGGCCAGCCTGGACCAGGTGGAGAGCCTCGACCAGGACCGCATCCTGCGTTCCTACCTGGCAGCGATCAAGGCGACCCTGCGCACCAACTTCTATCAGCACGACGAGTCGGGGCGGCCCAAGCCGTACATCTCCTTGAAGCTCGACACGTCCACGGTGCCCGACCTCCCCGACCCGAAGCCGGCGTTCGAGATCTTCGTGTACTCACCGCGCGTCGAGGGCGTGCACCTGCGCTTCGGTGCGGTGGCGCGCGGTGGTCTGCGCTGGTCTGACCGTCGGGAGGACTTCCGCACCGAGGTGCTCGGACTGGTCAAGGCCCAGATGGTCAAGAACACCGTGATCGTGCCGGTCGGTGCCAAGGGAGGGTTCTATTGCAAGCAGCTGCCGGACCCGGCGGTCGACCGTGACGCCTGGCTTGCGGAAGGGATCGCCTGCTACAAGACGTTCATCTGCGGGTTGTTGGACATCACCGACAACCTCGTCGACAACCAGACGGTGCCGCCGCCGACGGTGGTGCGTCACGACTCCGACGACAGCTACCTCGTCGTCGCGGCAGACAAGGGGACGGCCACGTTCTCCGACATCGCGAACTCCGTGGCCAAGGACTACGGCTTCTGGCTGGGCGACGCCTTCGCATCCGGCGGCTCGGTCGGCTACGACCACAAGGCCATGGGCATCACCGCGCGCGGGGCCTGGGAGTCCGTACGCCGACACTTCCGCGAGCGCGGCATCGACTGTCAGGCGGAGGACTTCACCTGCGTTGGCGTCGGAGACATGAGCGGCGACGTCTTCGGCAACGGCATGCTGCTCAGCGAGCACATCCGACTGGTCGCGGCGTTCGACCACCGGCACATCTTCCTCGACCCGTCGCCCGACGCTGCCGCGTCGTACGCCGAACGCCGCCGCTTGTTCGACCTGGCGCGCTCGAGCTGGGCCGACTACGACACCTCGCTGCTCTCGTCCGGTGGAGGCGTCTATCCGCGCTCGGCGAAGGCGATCCCGATCTCGCCGGAGATGGCTGCGGTGCTCGACCTGGACGCGTCGACGACGACGTTGACGCCCGCGGCGCTGATGCGGGCGATCCTGATTGCTCCGGTGGACCTGCTCTGGAACGGCGGCATCGGTACCTACGTCAAGGCCGCCTCCGAGACCAACGCCGACGCCGGAGACAAGGCCAACGACGCGATCCGCGTGGATGGCGGTGAGCTGCGCTGCCAGGCGGTGGGCGAGGGCGGCAACCTCGGCTTCACTCAGCGTGGCCGGATCGAGTACGCCGCAGCCGGTGGTCGGATCTGCACCGACTTCATCGACAACTCCGCCGGTGTCGACACCTCTGACCACGAGGTCAACATCAAGATCCTGCTCGACGCCGTGACCCGCGCCGGTGACATGACCGAGAAGCAGCGCGTGGAGCTGCTCGCCTCGATGACCGACGAGGTCGCCGACCTGGTTCTCACCGACAACTATGACCAGAACCTTGCGCTGTCCAATTCCCAGGCGGTGGCCGGCTCGTTGATGCACGTCCACGAGTCCTGGATCAGACGACTCGAACGCGGCGGACTGTTGGACCGCGAGATCGAGTTCCTGCCGACCGACAAGGACTTCCAGGCACGCCGCCAGGCAGGGACGGCCCTGACCACTCCCGAGCTGGCGGTGCTGCTCGCTTACACCAAGATCGTGCTCGCCGACGAGCTGGCCACCAGCGACCTGCCGGACGATCGGTTCCTTCATGCTGAGCTGTTCAGCTACTTCCCCTCGCAGCTGCGCCAGGACCTGCGTGAGGCAATGAATGCGCACCCGCTACGGCGCGAGATCATCGTGACGCAGGTCGTCAACAACCTGGTCAACTTCGCCGGCATCACGTTCTTCCACCGACTCAGCCAGGAGACCTCGGCAAGCGCTGACGAGCTGACCAGGGCGCACTTCGTCTGCCGTGAGGTCTACGGCGCCAATGACCTGATCACCCAGATCAATGCCCTCGACAATGCGATCGACGCCGCGGTCCAGACCGACATGCGACTCGCAGCGCGCACGTTGATCGAGCGCGCATCACGCTGGTTGGTCAACAACCGTCGGCCGCCGATCGACTCCGAGGCGACCGTCGAGTACTTCGGCACCGACATCCAGGAGGTGATGCACGCGCTCCCGGAGATCCTGACCGGTGTCCAGGCCGAGGAGTTCGCGTCCCGCAAGCACAAGTTGGAGTCGTCCGGCGTCTCGGAAGACTTGGCCCGGGCCATCGCCGTCCTCCCACCGGCGTACGCCGTCTTGGAGGTCGTCGAGATCGCAAAACGCGACAAGATGGATCCGCTCGAAGTTGCGCGGGTGCACTCGGTGTTGGCCGAGCGGCTCGGCTTGTCTGAGCTGATGGCCCGAATCTACGACCTGCCGCGTGATGACAAGTGGCAGACGATGGCCAGGGCATCGCTGCGCGACGACCTGCACGCCGTCCATGCCCTGCTGACGGCTCAGGTGCTCACCGCGACCGACGAGGCTGCCGAAGCCCAGGAGCGGGTGACCTCGTGGGAGACCGACGACTCCCTGGTGGTCAACCGGGCCAAGTCCACCCTGGAGGAGATCACCGCCGACAACGACCCCGACCTGGCGAGGATGTCGGTCGGCCTCCGGGTGGTCCGAACCATGCTCACCAACTAGTCACCCTGATCCAATTTCCCGGGTCTGCTTCTGCTTGTTGGGGCCTCGGCACGCTCGTCTGCCGGTCGGTAGGGGGGCCGGACCGGTCCGTCCGCGGCCCGTTCGTAGAATCCCCTGACATGGGGGAGATCATCCGCGTGCGTGACGTGCGCAAGAGCTACGGAACGCTGAACGCGGTCGATGGTGTCACGTTCGATGTCCATGCCGGCGAGTTCTTCGGGATTCTCGGACCCAACGGGGCGGGCAAGACCACCATCTTGGAGATCATCGAGGGCCTGCGAGCGGCTGACTCCGGCGAGGTGTCGCTGCTCGACCTGTCCCCGTGGCCGCGCAACGCGCAGCTGCTACCGCGGATCGGTGTGCAGCTCCAGTCCTCGGCGTTCTTCGACCGGCTCACTGCGCGCGAGCAGATCCATACCTTCGGCTCGCTGTACGGCGTCGTGCCGTCGGTCGGGGACGAGTGGCTCGAACGTATCGGGCTCACCGACAAGGCCGACACCCGGTCCAACAAGCTCTCCGGCGGTCAGCTCCAGCGTCTTTCCATCGCGTGTGCGCTCGTCCACGATCCCGAAGTCGTCTTCCTCGACGAGCCGACGGCAGCCCTCGACCCGCAGGCCCGCCGCAACCTCTGGGACCTGTTGGGATCGCTCAACGATCATGGCCGCACGGTGGTGCTCACCACTCACTACATGGACGAGGCCGAGGCCCTCTGCGACCGGGTGGCGATCATGGACCACGGCAGCATCCTCGAGCTCGACACCCCGGCGACCTTGATCCGTGGGTTGGACGCGGCCGTCCGGATCAGCGTCGACACCTCCGCGCTCGACCAGGCCACGGCACGGGATCTGCCCGATGTCGATCACGTCGAGGTCGGGCCGACCGCGTTGGTGATGTCCACCCGGAACCCGGCCGCCGTACTCTCTGCTCTGGCTCAGCACGAAGCGCTTGCCGGACTTCAGGTCAAGGGAGCGACGCTCGAGGACGTGTTCTTGACACTGACCGGACGGGAGTACCGCGCATGAGCGCCTTCCGCAGCCTGGCGATCGCCATGCTCAAGGGTTATGTCCGGGACAGGCAGGCGGTCTTCTTCTCGGTCTTCTTCCCGCTGATGTTCCTCGTGCTCTTCGGTGGCGTCTTCTCCAACCAGGGACAGAGCAAGATCTCCCTGGTCGAGGTCGGCCAGGTGGCGGTGATCGACGACCTCCCGTCGCAGGCGCGGTCGGCGTTCGACGACTCGTTCGACGTCCAGAAGTCCGGTGACCTGGCTGCCGCCATCCAGAAGGTGCGCGACGGCGATGTCACGCTCGCGGTGGAGCAGCACGGCGACCGGGTGATCGCTCATTACAGCGAGGCCGACCAGGTGAGATCGGCGGTGGCTCAGGGCACGTTGCAGTCGTTCATCCAGGCCGCGAACGTCCAGGCCTCGGGTAAGCCACCGACGTTCAGCTACGCAGGCCAGCGGGTCGAGGACAAGTCTCTGAACACCATCCAGTTCATCACCCCCGGGCTGCTCGGCTGGGCGATCGCTACCAGTGCGACGTTCGGAGCCGCGGCCACCCTCGTCGGGTGGCGAACGACCAAGCTGCTGCGCCGGATCCGGCTGTCGCCGGTCTCCACGAGGTCGGTCGTGTCGGCCCGGATCGGCGTGACGATGCTGATCGCGCTGGGTCAGATGGCGATCTTCATCGGCCTTGCCGTGGCCGCGTTCGGACTCAAGCTGGACGGGTCCTGGTACATGGCGATCCCGCTGCTGATCTGCGGCACCCTGTCGTTCATGTCCCTGGGGTTGCTCGCCGGGTCGATCTCCAAGACCGTCGAGGGGGCAACCTCGCTGGCGAACATCTTCGTGCTTCCGATGGCGTTCCTGTCGGGGTCCTTCTTTCCGCTCGACGGCGCACCCAAGTGGCTGGACGTGACCTCGCATCTGCTGCCGCTGCGGCACCTCAACGACGCGATGCTCGACGTCCTGGTGCGCGGCAAGGGCCCGGGGTCGGCCGTCATACCTATGCTGATCCTGCTCGGCTTCACCGCCGCGATCCTGGCGATCTCCAGCCGGTTCTTCAGCTGGGAGTCGGAGTAGCCACCGGCCGCGTAGCGGGCGAACCTCCGCTGCCGAGGCACGAACAACAGTCGGCCTGCTCGGCGCCACGCGTCCCCGGCACCACGCATGCCCGTCGCCACGGTGGGTACGTCATGCGCATGACCGAGACACCACGTGAGTCCGAGATCGAGCTGACCCAGACCGACGTCGACCGCGACAACGAGCTGGAGCGCGCTGACGTCGACCCGCAGGACCAGCCGAACGCGCCGAACCGCGCGCCACAGACCGAGCGGGTCGGGCCGATGGACGCCGACCCCACCGACGAGCCCGGTCCGCTGGAGCCGGGTGACAACGTGCCCGAACGGGCTGAGGGGGTCTCGTCCTACGAGCGGCCCGGCCAGGACGGCAACTGGGACGACTCGAGCCTCGAGGACTGAGTTCGCCGCGCGGTCTGGCCACCCCGTAGCCTGGGGCTCGTGGCAGATCAGGACTTCTCGGAACGGATCAAGCAGCTCGACGCGACGCTCGGCAGCATCGAGCGGGTGCTCGATCTGGACGCGATGCGAGCGGAGATCGCCGACCTCGGGGAGCAGGTCGCCGCCCCGGACCTGTGGGACGACCAGGCCAACGCCCAGCGCGTCACCGGCCGACTCTCAGCCCTGCAGTCCGAGGTCGAGCGCGTCACCGGTCTGCGGCAGCGGCTCGACGACGCCGAGATCTTGATCGAGCTCGCCAACGAAGAAGGCGATGCCGGTTCCCTGAAGGAAGCCGAGACCGAGCTGGATCGGTTAGCCCGGAGCATCGAGGCGCTCGAGGTCCGGACCTTGCTCTCGGGCGAGTACGACGAGCGCGACGCCCTCGTCAGCATCCGCTCCGGCGCGGGTGGCGTCGACGCGGCCGACTGGGCAGAGATGCTGATGCGGATGTACCTGCGCTGGGCCGAGCGCCACAAGTACCCGACCGAGGTCTATGAGATGTCGTACGCCGAGGAGGCCGGCATCAAGTCGGCCACCTTCGTGGTCAAGGCGCCTTATGCGTACGGCACGTTGAGCGTCGAGCAGGGCACGCACCGCCTGGTGCGGATCTCGCCGTTCGACAACCAGGGGCGACGGCAGACCTCGTTCGCCGCGGTCGAGGTGGTCCCGGTGATCGAGCAGACCGACGAGATCGAGATCCCCGAGGAAGAAATCAAGGTCGACGTCTACCGCTCGTCCGGCCCAGGCGGACAATCGGTCAACACCACCGACTCCGCCGTACGGCTGACACACCTGCCGACCGGCCTGGTCGTGGCGGTGCAGAACGAGAAGTCGCAGCTACAGAACAAGAACACCGCCATGGTCATCCTCAAGGCCCGCCTGCTCGCGATGAAGCATGCCGAGGAGAAGGCCAAGCTGGACGAGATGCGCGGCGACGTCCAGGCCTCCTGGGGTGACCAGATGCGCAACTACGTCCTGAACCCGTATCAGATGGTCAAGGACCTGCGGACCGAGCACGAGGAGGGCAACCCGTCCTCAGTGCTCGACGGCGACATCGACGACTTCATCGAGGTCGCGATCCGGTGGCGGCGTACCGCCGCACCCGCTGGTTAGGGCTAGGCAGGCGTTGACACGTATGGCCGTTCCCCGCAGCGACGCCCGACGGTCACTCGATCCGGGGTTGGAAGCGCTCGTGCCTGACAGGTCTTCGTTCGGGGTCGATCTTCGCAGGTGGGACGACTTCGACGATGCCGTCGGCGGCCGAGACGAGGGACCATTAGCCTTCGTGGATCAGGTGATGGTGGAAGGGACAGATCAGGCAGCCGTTGGCGAGGTCGGTCGGGCCGCCCCGGCTCCAGGGCACCCGATGGTGGGCTTCGCAGCGACCCGGCGGTCGCTCGCAGCCAGGGAAGACGCAGCCCTTGTCATGCTCGGCCAGCCAGCGAATCTAGACCTGGCCGCCGACACTTTCTGATTCCCCATCCCTTTGTACACAAGGGGAATCAACTCGGTTGGCCTCGTCTTCTGGGGAGACTTCGAGTCGGGCTCGCAGCCCGTCCAGCAGCAGGGACAGTCCGAGCTCGAACATCTGGTCGTGCGGTGAGTGGTCCTGGTGCCGCGCTCGATGCTGACCGAACGCCTTGATCAGTGCTGGGTAGCCGCCCGAGCGGATCTCGGTCGCAAGCTCTCCCTCGGGGCCGTCCGCCATGCCGCGATTGGCCTCGGCCTGCCACTCGAGCGCGCAGCCCACGGTGAAGGCACCCAGAGTGAGGATGGTCTCGAACGCGTCTCCAGGCTCGAAACCGGCGTCGATGAGCGTAGCCAGCGTGGCCTCGACCGCGGCCAGGGAAGCCGCCGTCGGACGGTTTCCGGCTGCGACGCGGGGCGCGTCGCGGTGCGCGACCAAGGTGGTGTACATCGACCGGGTCCGGCGCGCCAACCAGGCGTCCCACTGCTCGCCGGCCAGCGGCGTGAACGGTTCGTCGGCGTGGCTGCGTGCCATCAACGCCTCGGCCATCAGGTCGAGCAACCGCCGTTTGTTGTCGACGTGCCAGAGCAGGGTAGGGGCCGAGACGTCGAGCTCAGCGGCGATCTTGCGGAAGCTCACGCCTTCGAGACCGTCGCGTTCGAGCAGACGCAGCGCGACCTCCACGATCTCCTCGGAGGTCAGTGCCATGGTTGACACTCTAACAGTGTTCAGGCATGGTGTCTCTAACACTGTTAGTGCACCACGAGAGAGGCCATCAGCCATGCCAGAGCCCGCCATCACCGTCGAGGCTCTCGTCAAGGACTTCGGTGACGTCCATGCCATCCGTGGCATCGACTTCACGGTGCCCGAGGGCGAGATGTTCGGCTTCCTCGGCCCCAACGGCGCCGGCAAGTCGACCACGATCAAGATCTTGTGCACGCTCGCTGACCCGACGGCCGGGTCCGCCCGGGTCGCCGGCTTCGACGTCGTGGCTCAGCGGGCCCTGGTCCGGCGCAGTATCGGGTTGGTCTTCCAGGAGCCCACCCTCGACACCTACCTCACCGGCGAGCAGAACCTGACCTTTCACGGCGAGCTCTACGGCGTACCGCGGCAGGTGCTGAAGACGCGGATCGATGCCGTCCTGGAGATGGTCGGCTTGGCGGACCGGCGCTCGGACAAGGTCCAGACGTACTCCGGCGGGATGAAACGGCGGCTCGAGATCGGTCGTGGCCTGCTGCACTCCCCACGCGTGCTCTTCCTCGACGAGCCGACGATCGGCCTCGACCCGCAGACCCGAGCCTCGATCTGGCAGTACGTCGCAGCGCTGCGTGACGCCGAGGACATCACGGTCTTCGTCACGACGCACTACATGGACGAAGCCGAGCACTGCGACCGGATCGCGATCATGAACGCCGGACAGATCGCGGTGATCGACTCACCCGATGCCCTGAAGTCGAGCATCGGCAAGGACCGGGTCCAGTTCCGCACCGAGGACGACGAGCTTGCGATCACCCGGTTGCGCGAGCGGTTCGGTCTCGAGGCCGGCATGCACGAGGGTTCGGTCACCGTGGGCGTGGCCGGGGGAGCGCAGTTCATCCCGCGGTTGTTCAGCGAGCTCGGCGTACCGATCACGACGGTGACGGTGACCAGACCGAGCCTCGACGACGTGTTCATGACCTACACCGGTACGACGATCTCCGACGCCGAGCGCCCCAAGGCAGGTGCCCGATGAGCCTCTCCGACCAGCACACCTCCCAGTCCGGCCCGCGAGACCCCGGGAACCGCGTGGTCGCGCAGCGGGTGGAGCTCGCAGCCGGCGGGCTTCGTCACGAGGTCCGGGCGACCACGGTCGTGTGGCGCCGCGAGATGATCCGGTTCGCCCAGGACCGGGCCCGGATCTTCGCCATGCTGCTGCAGCCGCTGCTGTTCCTGTTCGTGATGGGGACCGGTCTGGGCAGCGTCGTGGAGACCAACGCCGCGGTCGACTTCCGCACGTTCCTGTTCCCGGGGGTGCTCGCCATGTCCGTCCTGTTCATGGCCGTCTTCGCGGGGATCTCGCTGGTCTGGGACCGGGAGTTCGGGTTCTTGCGCGAGATGCTGGTGGCCCCGATCTCCAAGGCCGCGATCATCATCGGTAAGTGCCTCGGTGGCGCCACGTCGGCCACCCTCCAGGCCTGCATCGTGATCGCCCTCGCGGGCTTCGTCGGCGTGCCGTACGACCCCAGCCTGATCCTTGTGCTGCTGGTCAGCCTGTTCCTCGGCTCGATGATGCTGACCTCGCTCGGCGTCGTGCTGTCCGCCCGGATCAAGACGATCCAGGCCGCGATGCCGATGACCCAGATGCTGATCATGCCGATGATGTTCCTGTCCGGCGCGCTGTTCCCGTTGACCAACCTTCCCGGGTGGCTGTCGGTGCTGACCCGACTCAACCCACTCACGTACGCCGTGCAGCCGATGCGTGCCGCCGTCTTCGACCACCTCGACGTGAGCCCGGCCGTGCGTGCTCAGCTCGACCCGCCGATCACCTGGGGTGGCTGGGAGGTCCCCGCCGTACTCCAGCTCGGCGTCGTCGCCGCCATCACCGTTGCCCTGATCGCGGTAGCGGTAGCGCTCTTCGACCGAACGGAGTGAGGTCGAAGCAAAGGCACAGCGACCGAACGGAGTGACGGGCGTGTCTGCGGCGGCGAAGCCGCGCGGACACCCGCGACAAGCCACCCGGGGTAGGGAGGTCCAGCGCTCGGAGACTACGTGACTGGCTGTCTGCGGCGGCGAAGCTCGAACCGATGTCTACTAGGCAAACCCTCACTCAGCACGGCAGGTTTCCCTAGTTCTCTAGGCATCCGAATAGATAACTAGGCAAACCCGGAAGAGACAGGTGGCGCGCCGGTCCAGGGGTCCCGGACCCGTTCAGGGGCGTCACCTACACTCGGGCCAGTGATCCGGTTCGAAAAAGTCACCAAGTCCTACCCGGGCCAGAACCGCCCGGCCCTGGACAACATCGACGTCGACATCGAGAAGAACGAGTTCGTGTTCCTGGTCGGAGCCTCGGGCTCGGGCAAGTCGACGTTCTTGCGGCTGGTCCTCCGCGAAGCCAGCCCGACCAGTGGTCACGTCTTCGTGGCCGGCAAGGAGATCAACCGGCTCGCCAGCTGGAAGGTGCCCGGGCTGCGTCGCCAGATCGGCACCGTGTTCCAGGACTTCCGGCTGCTCCCCAACAAGACCGTGGCCGAGAACGTCGGCTTCGCGCTCCAAGTGATCGGCAAGCCCAAGAGCGTGGTCAACCAGGTGGTGCCCGAGACGCTCGAGCTCGTCGGACTCGACGGCAAGGGCCATCGGATGCCCGACGAGCTTTCCGGTGGCGAGCAGCAGCGGGTGGCGATCGCCCGGGCGTTCGTCAACCGGCCGATGATCCTGATCGCGGACGAGCCCACCGGCAACCTCGACCCGTCCACGTCGGTCGGCATCATGAAGCTGCTGGACCGGATCAATCGCACCGGGACCACGGTCATGATGGCCACGCACGACTCCGGAGTCGTCGACCAGATGCGCAAGCGTGTGATCGAGCTCCAGTCGGGCCACGTCGTGCGGGACCAGGCGCGCGGCGTCTACGGCTACCAGTCCTGACGGCGTACTCGACCAATAGGACCCCGTGACCACCGTGACCACCGTGACCACCGCGAGCACCCGAGCACCGTGACCACCTGACAGCTGACCTGCAGACACGACTCACCGGACAGAACTGGAAACCATGCAACTCAGATATGTGGCCTCTGAGCTCGGCACCGGGCTCAAGCGCAACGTGTCCATGACCATCGCGGTCATCTTGACGATCTGGATCTCGCTGACCCTGGTCGGTCTGGGCGTCCTGATCCGTTACCAGGTGGGGACGATCGAGAAGTACTTCGGCAGCCAGCTCGAGGTCCAGGTGGCCTTCTGCGCGAAGAACTCCAACTCCCCCAACTGTGTGAGCGGTCAGGCGACCCAGCAGCAGGAGAAGGCCGTTCTCGGCGTCATCCAGAAGAGCTCGTACGTCGACTCGTACCGTTACCGGACCCGCGCTGAGGCCTACGAAGGGTTCCAGGCCACGCACACCGACGCCAACGGCAAGCAGGACGCGATCGGCTCGGAGATCCGGGTGTCCGACATGCCGACGGCGTACTGGGTGAAGCTGGACAACCCCAATGACACCAAGGCCTTGGTCAGCTCCGTACAGAACCTGCAGGGCGTCGAACAGATCGTCGACCTGCGGGACAAGCTCTCTCCGATCTACACCACGTTGAACGTGCTGAAGTGGCTGGCGCTGGCCGGCGCGGGCAGCCTGGTGCTGGCGGCCGTGCTCCAGGTGTCGAACACGATCAGGCTTGCCGCGATGGCCCGAAGACGGGAGATCGGCATCATGCGGCTGGTCGGCGCCTCGAGCATCTACATCCAGCTGCCGTTCGTGCTCGAGGTGGTCTTCTCCGCATTGGTCGGCGCCGTCCTCGCGTGTGTGTCGATCGTCGTGGTGATGCAGTTCTTTGTGCCCTGGCTGCGTGACCAGCTCAAGATCTGGCCCTGGGTCGTCTGGTCCGACGCCACGTCCTCGATGCTGCTGATCGTGGTGATCGCGGTGGTGCTTGCTGTGATTCCGACACTCCTGATGACCCGGAAATACCTCAAAGTCTGAGCACGCTCGGCTACCGTCGAGGCACGATACACACCTGGTACCGCCGCTTCGACACGTAAGGTCACCCGACTGTGCTCCGGTTCTTCCCCCGAGGACGCGCAGGCCGGGCCCGGATCGGCGTGACGATGATGCTCACCGCGTCATTGGTCACGGCCGTATCCGTCAGCCCGACCAGCTTCGCGGCGTCCGGCGACGACCACACGAAGCTGCACCGTGCCAAGCACCGGCTTGACCGCAACATCGACAAGAAGGCGCAGGATCTCGATGAGATCTCGCAACGGCTGGTGCGCGCCCAGGAGTTCGTCAAAGGCGCGTGGGCGGACCTCAAGTCGGCCCGGTCCGAGCTCGCGGACCTGAAGGACCAGGTGCACGCGGCGGCGGTCCGCGACCGTCAGCTGCAGGGTCTGCTCGCGCAGGCGATCATCAAGCTGCAGGACGCCCGCGCTGACTTGTACCGCGGCGCTGAGGACGTCAAGCTGCAACGGGCCGCCCTGGCGTCGTACGCCGTGTCCAGCTATCAGACCGGTGGCACCAGCGTGCTCAGTATCGGCGTGGCGTTCGAAGCCCAGAGCGCACAGGACGTGATGGACGGCATGCAGGCCTCGACGACCGTGCTGGACAAGCAGTCCGTGGCGCTTCAGAAGTACCAGGCGACCCGGGTACTGCTGCGACTCACTGCGCAGCGCGTCCGGACGACCAAGGAGGACGTCGCCGTCAAGCGTGCCGAAGCCGCGGAGACGCTTCAGGCGAAGATCACCCTCAAGGAGCAGGCGAAGGCTGCCAAGCAACGGGTCAGCGAGCGGCTCGGTGGCTACCGCGACGCCAAGCTGGAGATCCAGGACGCGAAGGCGCGGGAGAAGGAGCGCCTACAGAACATGCAGCAGGAACGCACCCGGGTCGAGAACCGGCTGACCAAGATCGCCGAACGGCGTGCTCGCCAGCATGCGCGCTGGCTGGCCCGACACACGCCGGTGGCCCCGACGTTCAGCGGCAATGGCGGTGGCTTCCTCGGCTACCCGGTGAGGAACACCTACATCACCTCGCCGTACGGAATGCGGATGCACCCGATCCTGCACGTGTACAAGCTGCACGACGGCACCGACTTCAGCGCGAACTGCGGTACGCCGGTGTACGCCGCGGCCTCGGGCCGGGTGCTGGCGGAGTATTACAACGCCGGCTACGGCAACCGGATCATCCTCGACCACGGCTTCGTCAAGGGCGTCAGCCTGCAGACGTCGTACAACCACCTGACGTCGTTCGTCGCGCGGACCGGTCACCAGGTCCAGGCTGGCCAGCTGATCGGCTACTCCGGGACGACCGGGTACTCCACCGGCTGTCACCTGCACTTCATGGTCTACGTCAACGGCAACACCGTGAACCCCATCAACTGGCTCTAGCCCTAGCCCTGGCCCCCGCCCCGGTTTGCCTAGTTAACAAGCCAGGTGGCTTGTGAACTAGGCAAACCCGCCTGGCAGAGTGTGGATCTGCCTTGCACACCTCGGCCACCTCGGCCACCTCGGCCACCCCGGGCCACCTGGGCCACCCCGGCCACCCCGCACACCTCGGCCACCCCGGGCCACCTGGGCTACCTCGCCCACCTCGGCGAACCGGTTCGACCGGTCTTGGGCGGTCTGGGAGGATGGCCGCATGGTCAAGGAGCGCGGGCAGAAGCTGATCGCCCAGAACAAGAAAGCGCGCTACGACTATCACATCGAAGACACCTACGAGGCCGGCCTGGTCCTCACCGGGACCGAGGTGAAGTCGCTGCGGGCCGGTCGCGCGTCCCTGGTCGACGGGTACGCCGAGATCGTCGACGGCGAGGCCTGGCTGCACGGGGCGCACATCCCGGAGTACCTGCACGGCACGTGGAACAACCACACCCCGCGACGCAAGCGCAAGCTCCTGCTCAACCGGCACGAGATCGACAAGATGGAGCGCCGGGTCAACGAGCGCGGTCTCACCATCGTGCCACTGAGGATGTACTTCAAGGACGGCCGCGCCAAGGTCGAGATCGCCTTGGCCAAGGGTAAGAAGTCCTACGACAAGCGGCAGTCGATCGCCAAGCGTGACGCCGAGCGCGAGGCCACCCGTGAGCTCGGCCGCCAGGCCAAGGGCTTCTGACCAGGTGCCCAGCGACCCTGACCCTGACCCTGACCCTGAATCCGGATGTGACCCTGCCCTGCTCCCGGTCACCGACGCCGACGTCCCGGCGTTCTGGCAGGCGCTCGACCTGCCGGGGTTGATCGACGTCCACGTGCACGTCCTGCCCAAGCCGGTGATGGACCGGGTCTGGGAGCACTTCGCCGCGGCCGGACCGCTTATCGGGCGGAACTGGTCGATCACGTACGCCTGGCCGGACGAGCGCCGGGTCGACCTCCTGCGGTCGATGGGCGTACGCCGCTGGGGCGCCCTGCCGTACGCGCACCGGCCCGACGTTGCGCGCTACCTGAACAACTGGGCAGCCGACTTCGCCGGCCGGTACCCGGACAATCTCTGTTCGGCCACGTTCTACCCGGAGGAGTCGGCTGCGGACGACGTCGCCGCGGCACTGGAGCACGGAGTCGACGTGTTCAAGATCCACGTCCAGGTGGGCGACTTCGATGTCCGCGACCCGCTACTCGACCATGCCTGGGGGATGATCGCCGACGCGGGGACACCGGTCATCATCCATGCCGGGTCCGGTCCGGTGGCCAACGAGCACACCGGACCGGCACCGGTCACGAACCTGCTCGCCCGCCATCCCAGGCTGCGCGCGGTGATCGCGCATGCGGGCGCTCCGGAGTACGACGAGTTCCTCACACTGGCGGAGTCGTCGCAGGGGGTCTGCCTGGACACCACGATGGTGTTCACGCCCTTCTTCGAAGACCTGGCGCCGTACCCCCCTAGCCTGCTTCCTCGGCTGCGCGATCTCGGGCTGGCCGGGAAGGTCGTGCTCGGCAGCGACTTCCCGAACATCCCCTATCCGTACGCCGAACAGCTGGTTGGTCTGGCCCGGCTCGGGCTCGGCGAGGACTGGTTGCGGGCGGTGTGCTGGCACAACCCGGCAGCGCTCTTGGACGCCGCCGACCTCTGACCGGGTCGGTCTGGACCACGCGATGTCACCGGGCTCACCCCATGGCTCACGAAGAGTGTCGCACCAACTGCGCAGTGTTATGTTGAACCGGCTCGCATCCATCGAGGGGCAAGGGGCTTTCGCCATGCCACGTCCGTCTCGCCCCCGCAATCGCGCGCGTCTGGCGCTGCCTGCTGCCGTCTCAGCGGCGGCGCTGACGGTGGGCATGTGGAGCACGGTGAGCCCCGTACCGGCGCTGGGGTCGACTCCGGAACAGGCCACGACAGCCGCCGCCGGAGTCACCTCCAGCGCTCAGGCACAGGCGCCGATCTTGTTGCCCAACATGCGCACCGTCCAGCCCAGCGAGCTGCACATCGAGATGATCGGTGGGATGCGTTGGCTTCGGTTCACCTCGCAGCTCGCCAACACCGGCAAAGGACCGGTGGAAGTACGCCCGAACGACGCCGCGAACTGTGGCAAGGGCAAGCGGCACGCTACCCAGATCCTGTATCGCGACGTCAACCGCAGCGGCCGGTTCGAGCGCCAGCACGACACGCGCACGGCGCGTCGCTCGGTCGGGTGCATGATCTTCCATCCGAGACACCACCACTGGCACTTCGAGGCAGCCGCCCGCTACGCGCTGTGGAACCCGAGGGCCGCACAAGCGGTCGCATCCCGTCCGAAGACGAGCTTCTGCCTGCGCGACATCATGCGGGTCCCGAGCACCTGGCACGTCACCAAGCGGTACCCGACGTACTACGGAGCCTGCGACCGCGATACCCCACAAGGCATCTCGATCGGCTGGTCAGACCGCTACAGCTCGTTCCTGCCCGGACAGGCGGTTCCGCTGCCACGGCGTCTGCGCGACGGCGTCTACTGCCTTCGCGTCACCGTCGACCCGAAGAACGAGCTGCACGAGACCGACGACGCGGACAACCGGGCCGTGCGTTCCTTCACGCTGAACGGGCAGTCGGTCAGCGCCGGTCCGCGACGACCCTGTCGCCTGCCCGAGCAGAAGTAGGACTCTCCCGAGGTCGAGCAGGTCGAGCAGGTTGGCGGTGCTCGATGAGTACCACCGGGCGCTTGGCGAGCTGATCTACGAGTTCGAGGGGACCCTCGAGCGCTTCACTGGCGACGGGCTGATGGTGTTCTTCAACGATCCGGTGCCATGCGACGACGCGGCGGCCCGGAGTGTCCGGATGGCGGTGGCGATGCGGGACCGGGTCCGAGACCTCGCCGAGCAATGGCGTCGACGCGGTTCCGACCTCGGCCTGGGGATCGGGATCGCGCAGGGGTACGCCACCTTGGGCCGGATCGGTTTCGAGGGCCGCTTCGACTACGCCGCGATCGGGAGCGTGACCAACATGTCAGCCCGGTTGTGCGCCGAGGCGAAGGCGTGGCAGATCCTCGTCACCGAGCGGGTGGTCTCCGAGGCCGGCGACATCGCCGCCGGGGAGCAGGTAGGTGACCTCGAGCTCCGTGGCTTCAGCAAGCCGGTGCGGACCTACGCCATCACGGGCGTGGTCGCGGCCCCCCTGGCCACCTGACCTGGACGAATGCCGGGGGCTGAGGCGAGGCCGCGTCGCGCAGCGGAGCCTCGATCCGGGAATCTCCGGTGCCGTGCCACTGTTCCACCCGGTAGCCTGGACAGGTCAACACCGCAGGACACAACTCAAGAGGGGCTGATTGGTTTCGACTTTGGTCGTTGGAGCCAAGAGAAGCGAGCCGAGGAGCCAGGGTCATCTCGTAAACGATCCTTGGAAACCATAAGTGCCAATGCAAAGCGCACTGACTTCGCTCTTGCTGCCTAAGCAGTAACCGAAGGGTCGGTCTGGGAGTGCCTCCGGTCCAGTCACCGGCCTCACCAAGGAGGCTTCGCTGCAGTCGCCCGGTCGCGGGGTGGCTGCGGGACATCTACAGCGACTGAGCCCGTCGGCAATGGGTCTGCACAACTGCCGGGGCTGAGAAAAGCGTGATGCAGACTGCGCTCGGAGAAGACTTGGTTCGACGTCAGAGGACCCGGGTTCGATTCCCGGCAGCTCCACCACCACCACGCGAGCACCATCCACGGGGACCAGCCGGTCCGTCCCTGGTCACGCCAGGCGGGCGTCTCCGTCGTGGTGTTCGTTGCCGGGTCCGGAGCCTGGAAGGTGCCGGGCGTGGCTCGTCGGCCGGCTCGTCGTCCGGCTCCTCGGTGGGGTCGAAGACCCAGCCCCAGGGGCGCGTCCCGGTCCCGCTCGAACAGCCACTCCAGGTCCGGCTCGCGCCCCGCCGCGCAACGGGGGAGCCTCTGGCACCCCCGTGGACGGCGACCGGCTCGGGGGTCTGGTCGACCGGTTCAGCCGCCTCCTGCGTCAGCTCACCGTCGTATGCCGCCGGAACCCGGCGAGGTAGGCGTCGACGTACTCGGGAGGGATGTCGGGAGGGACCTCCGGCTCCCCCGAGGTCGGCGTGGTGGACGGCACGGCCCTACCGTACGACCACTGGATGAGCGGCTCAGTTGGCCCCGGACCGACCGGTGACGGCGCGCCCACAGTTCGGACCATGATCAGGAGACCCGCGTGATAGCTGGCCCAGACCTCAGGGGCTACCCCCCCCGCAGGCCGCCGATATGTTCTCGATACCACGCCACGGTGGATTCGATCCCCTCACGCAGACCGATCCGAGCCGTCCAGCCGGCGTCGGCCAGCTTCGTCACGTCCAACAGCTTCTGTGGCGTTCCGTCGGGCTTGGAGGAGTCCCACATGGTGTCGCCTTCGAAACCCAGAACGTCGCCGACTATCTGCGCGATCTGCTTGACGGTGGCGTCCTTGCCAGTGCCGATGTTGACCTGCTGGGGACCGTCGTAGTGCTCGAGCAGGTGAAGGCAAGCGGCTGCCATGTCGTCGACGTGCAGGAACTCCCGCCGCGGCGCACCGGTTCCCCAGTTCGTGACGTGTCCCACACCCGCCGCGACCGCCTCGTCGTAGCGGCGGATCAGCGCAGGAAGGACGTGTGAGCCGCGTGGGGAGAAGTTGTCACCGGGACCATAGAGATTGGTCGGCATAGCGGAGATCCACGACTTGCCGTATTGCCGCCGCGCTGCCTGAACATGGACGATGCCGGCGATCTTCGCGATCGCGTAGGCGTCGTTCGTCTCCTCAAGCGGACCGGTCAGGAGCGAGTCCTCTCGGATCGGCTGCGGAGTCAGCCTCGGATAGATGCATGAGGAGCCGAGGAAGAGCAACCGCTCGACGTTCGAGCTTAGCGCCGCATCGAGCACGTTGGCCTGTATCTGGATGTTCTCCGACAGGAAGTCGACAGGGTAGGTGCTGTTGGCCAGAATCCCACCGACCTTGGCCGCGGCCAACACCACGTAGCGGGGTCTGGTCTGGGCGAAGAAGTCGAAGACGGCCGACCGATCCTTGAGGTCGAGCTCAGCCGACGAGCGGCCGACCACATCCACGAATCCCTCGGCCTCTAACGTGCGCCCGATGGCCGAGCCCACCAACCCCCGGTGTCCGGCGACGTAGAAGGTGGCGCTCCGATCGAGCCGGGAGGGCTGGAGGCCGGAGCTCACTGCTCGGTCCCGAGTCGAGGCCAACCGTCGAGATCGGGCCGATCGATCCATGGCTTGCCCTCATGGGTCAGAGCCTCGATGTCCGCGTCCACCATGATCCGGACTAGGCGCTCGGTGTCGACCTGCGCTTTCCATCCGAGCACGCGCTCTGCCTTCCTGGCGTCTCCCACCAACGCGTCCACCTCGGTCGGCCGCAAGTATTTCTCGTCGAACCGCACGTGCTTCTCCCAGTCCAGCCCCGCGTGCTGGAAGGCCGTAACAAGGAAGTCACGAACTGTGAAGCTGCCGCCCGTCGCCAGAACGAAGTCCTCGGGCCTCTCCGCCTGCAGCATTCGCCACATGCCCTCGACGTACTCAGGCGCATAGCCCCAATCCCTGACGGAGTCGAGGTTCCCCATGTAGACGTAGTCCTCGACTCCCGCTTGGATGCGGGCAACCGCTCGTGTAATCTTCCTCGTCACGAACGTCTCACCTCGACGGGGCGACTCGTGGTTGAACAGGATGCCGTTGACAGCGAACATGCCATAGGCCTCCCGGTAGTTCCGCGTCATCCAGTAGGCGTACACCTTGGCCGCGCCGTACGGCGACCTCGGGTAGAACCGAGTCTCCTCGTCCTGGGGTGGCGCAGAGGCACCGAACATCTCTGAGCTCGAAGCCTGGTAGTAGCCGCAGTTGACCCCGGCCAGTCGCACCGCCTCGAGCAGCCGCATCGACCCGAGGCCGGTCGTGTTCCCGGTGTGTTCCGGCTCGTCAAAACTCACCCGCACGTGTGACTGAGCGGCAAGGTTGTAGACCTCGTCGGGATTGATGCCGTGGAGCAGAGTGACAAGACGGACGCCGTCGGACAGGTCGCCATAGTGGAGGAACAGCCGCGCGTCGGATTCATGCGGATCCTGGTAGAGATGCTCGATCCGCGACGTGTTGAACGTCGAGGCCCGCCTGATCAGACCATGCACCTCATATCCCTTGCCGAGAAGCAACTCGGCAAGATAGGAACCGTCTTGTCCCGTAATTCCCGTGATGAGCGCTCGCTTCACGGTATTCCCCCCTTCTGGGCGACTGGCTCCAGTCGCCCCCGCGTGTTCGGCTATTATTCCCCGCCGTCCGGATGCATGCCGCACGGGCCGGGACTACGCAGGATCAAACTCGCCATCGGCGGGTGCCTGAGGTCAAATCCACGGTCGTGGTGGATGAAGGCGTCACGACGGGATCGGTGGCAACACTCTACGCGGAGTGCTGCCGGTGTCAGGTTCTCCTTTCGATGTGGTGGCGTCGGTCCGGATCAGTGCCACGCGGGAGCGGATCAGGACGTCGAGGCCGAGATAGCGGCGACCCTCGGCCCAGTCGTCGTACTGTTCGGCAAGGACCGCTCCGATGAGCCCAATCGCCCAGGTGCGGTCGGGGAAGATGCCGACCACGTCGGTGCGGCGTCGGATTTCGCGGTTGAGCCTTTCGATTATCCGGCCCTCGTTTTCGGGTCAACCATTTGCGTCGATCCCTTCATCGTTGCCGGACGCTGTCGAGGTGCCTTTCGAGGGTGGCGGCGACGTGTCGGTGTCGTTGTGCTCGCAGTTCCGACCGCGGTGTTCGGCGTCGACCTGGAGTTCCCGGATGTCGGCGAGCTGCGTGTGGCCATCGGGCAGTCCCAGGGCGTCCGTCCCGACCCGGCGCAGGTGCTTTTCGGTGACCAGATAGGGCTGCTCCGGAAGACCCGACAGTGCGGCCCGGACGGCCCCGGCGCGCACCGCGATGACCTGGCCATGGGTGCGGTGCACCTGACTGCGGCGGATCGGAACCACGCCGCGAACGCCCCGTCCAGCTCGGCGATCGGGTCGAGGACTCTGCCGACGATCACGTGGTCACGCACGATGATCACCTGTTGTTCGACTCGGCCTTTACCGGTGGGCCGGTAGGCGGCGAGCACGTCGACAGTGAACCCGTAGTGCTCGGCGAACGCGGCAGCCTCGGGGTGCAGCGGGACCGCGACTCCGGGGGCGACGTGCCGCTTGACCACGGCCTTGGTGCGGTCATACACGATGCTGCCCGGGACGCCTCCGAAGTGGGCGAATGCCGGCGGTGGCAGTCCCAGAACGTGGCCAGGTCCATGCTCGTGGTGAAGCAGGTGAACGGGTCCCGCGAGTACGAGAGCATCATGTGGAACGAAGCGAGTTGCCGATGCCGACGTGGGCGAGCAGGTCACCCTCTTCACCCCAATCGACTTGGGCTTGGTCACCTTCGAGGAAGACCGATCCCAGAGCCGCACCCGAACAGCACCCTAAGCCATGGCCGCCATGCGAAACACCGCCATCAGCCTGCTACGCCTGGCTAACGCCACCAACATCGCCAGCGCACTGCGACATCACGCTCGAGACCCCGAACGAGTCCTCAATCTACTGCTGACCTCGTGAAGCACGACTGTGACGGGACCCTGGCTCGCCGCTCAAGAACCGATTTTTGACCTGATTCAGGTCGTGTGAGCCAGGATATCTTCTGCTCGCGAGAGGCTTACCCTTGCTGACGCGACCGTGCACCAGTTTGCGGATCCACGCGTCATAGGCTTCGATCGCCGCGACTGGCGACAGCAGGGCAGTCGCATACCTCCGCCCTTGCTGGCCCATCGCCTGGGCGGACGAACGGTCTGCGGTCAATGCGTGCACACCAGCGACCAAAGCATCCGGGTCGCCCGGCGGAACCCGGAGTCCGGCGCCGGAAGCGGCGACCTCGGCCGCGGTCGTGCTGTCCGCCTCCGTGGCCGCCAGGATCGGCTTGGCGGCGGTGAAGTATGTCGTTAGCTTGCTCGGCACAGCCATCTCGCGAACACCCGGTCGCTCGTTGACCAGCAGTACGTCAGCTGCCGCCAGAGCCTGAGAGAACGCCGGCTCTTCCAACAGATCCAAGAATTGAACAGCTGTCGCACCGGCTGCCCTGACTTCGAGCGACGCGCGCTGACTGCCGTCACCGAGCAGAACGAAGCGCACCTTGTCGCCACGCGACTCGGCGAGGCGAGCTGCTTCGACAACGTTCTCGAGTCCCTGCTTGACCCCCATGGCGCCCGCATGGAGGAGGACGACCTCATCGTCCCGCCAGCGCATCAGGCGTCGAAACTCCTGACGATCGTGATCAACGACCGCTGGGACGTGGGCCCAGTTGCGAATCACGTCGATGCGGTCCCGGTTCACGCCGAACCGGTCACTGATCTGCTCGGCGAACCGCTCGTGGATGACCGCGACGCCGTCGGCCACCCGCATGGTGTGCTGTTCAGCGCCGGTCATCAGCTTCTCCGCCCTACTCGGGCCACCGAACTCCGCCATCCCGCTCGAGTACAGGTCTTGGACGATGAGGCCTAGAGCCGGCCTTGTCCGCGACAGACGTGCGCGTGCGAAGCACATCGCTGTCGAGAGCAGAGCGGGACTGACACACACCACCGCATCGGGGCACTTCCAGTCACGCCGCACGATGCGCGCTCCGAAGGCGATCTCGAACACCGCGCGGTTGAAGGAGCCAGGAGCGGACGGCACGTAGTGCCTGTGCCGCTCGACCGATACCCCGTTCTGCACAAGTTTGGCTGTGCGGGGGGCATCGTCGGCAAGCGACCACGACGGATAGTGCGGATGGCTCGTGAGCACCCTGACCTGGTGGCCGCGTCCGGCGAGGCCCTCTGCGAGACCGGTCGTGTACGGGGCGATACCTGTCGGTTCTGGCGCATAGTTGACACCCAAGACCAAGATCTTCATGCAATTCCCCCGACATCACATGCCCGAACCAAGCCAGGCTCGTTACCCACGTTGCCCACGCCCTTGTGTCGACCCCGGGTGATGGGGTGCCACTTCCCACCGCCCGCAGGTCCACACACTATCAACCGTGATATCCGCCCAGATTCAAGAGCTCTGTTCGTTCGACGGCGGGGACCCCGCCGCAGTCCAGACGTCGTATCATTCCGGCGTGAGTCCAGTCAGTAGAAACCTCTCAGGGTTCACCGGAGCTGGATACGTCGTCGGCCGACCACGAGTGGTTCAGGCGCTGTGGCTGCTCGTGTCTGGGACCGTCGTGACACGGTGGTGGTGTCCTGCAAGAGTCCGGGTCGCGATCCTTCGAGCCTTCGGAGCCGACATCGGAGCTGGTGTGCTGATCCGGCATCGCGTGCGAGTTCACTGGCCATGGAAGCTGGTCGTGGGCAGCAACTCGTGGATCGGCGAGGGCTCGTGGGTGCTCAACCTCGAACCGGTCGTCATCGGACACGACGCCTGCATCTCCCAGGACGTGCTCCTGTGTACCGGGTCGCACCTGCGCGACTCCCCCACCTTCGAGTTCGACAACGCTCCCATCGCGATTGGTGACGGAGTCTGGCTGTGCGCACGCGCCGTTGTGCTACGCGGCGTGCGGATCGGGGCGGGAGCGGTCGTAGGAGCGAACTGTGTCGTGGCCCGAGACGTTCCAGCGGACTCCGTATTTCGTTCACCCGCGCCCTCGGGCCGCTGATGCGCGTCTTGCAGATAGTCGCGCTCGTCACCCCTCACAATGGATACGGTGGGCCCCTGACCGTCGCGCTCAACCAGTGTCAAGCGCTCTCCGCGCTAGGTCACGACGTGACGTTGTTGTCGACGCATAGTGGGTACGGTACGGCCCCACATCTCGAAGGCACTGACGCGGTCTTGTTCCCAGCCCGCAACGTCGCCCCACGCATCGGGTTCGCCGGACTCACCTCTCCCGCGCTTCTGAGATGGGTGTCCCGACATGTCGCTCACTTTGATGTCGTGCACGTGCACATGGCTCGGGACCTCCTGACATTGCCGGCGGCCCTGATCGCAATGAGCAAGGGCGTCAAGACGGTCCTTCAGACGCATGGCATGATCGACGAGAGCCAGCGTGCTCTATCCAAACCCTTGGACGCGGTGGCTACGCGTCGGGCTCTGAGAAGCGCGTCGACCGTCTTCTACCTGACGGAATCCGAAAGAGCCAGCCTCAGCGCAGTCGCCGGAGAAACGATCAAAGTGAGAAAACTGATCAACGGCGTCCCCGTCAGTAGCATCGGCCGCTCCGCGCCCAACCTTGTCGCAACTGCCGACAACGCACTCGAGGTCCTGTTCCTTGCTCGACTGCAAGCCAGAAAACGTCCTGGCGACTTCGTCGCAGCTGCAGCCATGCTCCTCTCGGAGTTCCCTGACGTGACCTTCTCACTCGTCGGCCCTGATGAGGGCGAGGGCCCCAACGTCGAGCGGGCGATCGGCGATCTGGCTCCGAACGGCAGGATCACCTGGCAAGGCCCCATCGCACGTGAAGAGACCTTGGCTCGCATGGCTCAGGCCGCCGTCTACGTGCTCCCATCGGTGGACGAGCCGTTCCCAATGAGCGTCTTGGAAGCTCTGTCGGCGGGGCTCCCGGTGATCGTCACCAACTCGTGTGGTCTGGCTGACGAGATCGACTCAGGAGGGGTGGGCATCGTCGTCTCGAACGGCGTCGACGACCTGGCGGATGCCATCAGGCGGTTGTTGGCCGACTCGGCACTTCGTCTCAAGATGGGCGAGAGAGCCAAGGCCCTCGCCGAACAGAAGTTCTCCATGGCCGCAGTAGCCGAGACATTGGCGTCCGCCTACGGTGCTACGAACGGATAATTCTCAATCCCCCGCTGCCAGATACTGCATGTTTTGAACGTACGGCGTGTTGGTGACGTGCCGGGGAGAGACCGCCGTGTCGACCGTGCGCGAGCCGCGGATCACCTTCGCCGACACCGAACCCGCCTCTTCGGCGGTCTTGGTCCAGACGAAGGGGTGTGCGCGTTGGTTCCAGCCGTCGACGAAGGCACGGACTTTGGCGTTGAGGTCGGCGACGGATTTGGAGACGCCGCGTCGCACGGCTTGACGTTCGACCAGGCTGAACCAGACCTCGACCAGGTTCATCCAGGAGGCATGGGTCGGGGTGAAGTGGACCTTGAACCGCGGGTGCGCAGTGAGCCAGTGCCTGACCTTGGCGTGCTTGTGGGCGGGGTAGTTGTCCATCACCAGGTGCAGCGCGAGGGGAGCTCCCTGGTCGTCGGGACGTGTCGGTAGCCTCGCTCGACCTGTTTGAGGAAGGCCAGGAATTCCTGGTGACGGTGCCCAGGCTTGACCGCGGCGGTGAGCTTGCCGGTCGCGATCTCCAACGCCGCGAACAAGGTGGTGGTGCCGTGCCGGACGTGGTCATGGGAACGACGCTCGACCAGCCCTGGCTGCATCGGCAAGATCGGCATCGTGCGGTCCAGAGCCTGGATCTGGGACCTCTCATCGACACTGAGCACGATCGCGTTCTCTGGCGGGTTCAGATACAGGCCGACCGAGTCGATGACTTTGGCCTCCAGCAGGGGGTCGGTGGCGAACCGGAACGACCTGGACCGCCACGGCTGGACCTTGTAGTCGTGCCATACCTTGGCACCGTCGCGTCACCGATCCGCAGATGCCGAGCCAGCAGCGCGTCGACCAGTGCGTCACCCCGTAATTCTTCGGCGGCGGCATCAACGTCGCGGTCACGATGCCAGCATGGTCGATGCTGCGCGGTCGGCCCGACCGATGCTCATCATCGAGCCCGGCTAGCCCCCGAGCCTGGTAACGCTCCCGCCACCCGATCACCTTCGGACGCGAGGCCCCCACCCGCTCGGCAATCGCGGTGTTCGACAAACCCTGCGCGGCCAACAACACGATCCGCGCCCGCTGCGCTAACCCAGCACGCACCGACGACGACCGCGTCAGCCGCACCAACTCGTCTCGGTCTGCCTCGCGTAACCCCAACGCCAGGGCAGCGCGATTCGCCATACCCCACTATCGCAAGCCGCAAAGCGTCAAACAATTTCCCACGCAGAACATTAGTAAGCGCCCGTCGAGGTGAGGACCGCGCGCCAAGTTTTCGCCAAGATGATGAGGTCCCCAACCATTGACCAGTTGTCAACGTAGTACAGGTCCAGCAGCACCGATTCTCGCCAACTCAACTCTGAGCGACCGGAAACCTGCCACAGTCCGGTCAGGCCGGGTCTGACAAGTAGTCGGCGGCGAGCATCGTCCCCGTAGATCTCAACTTCCCCGGGGAGGGGCGGGCGGGGACCCACTAAACTCATGTGGCCGCGCATTACGTTCACCAGTTGGGGCAGTTCATCGAGGGAGTACCGCCGGAGGATACGGCCGATCTGAGTGCACCGGGGATCCGCGCGTAACTTGAACAACACCCCGTCTGACTCATTCAAGTGCTTGACTTCGGCCAGACGGCTCTCAGCATCGATACACATCGACCTGAACTTCAGGCATTCGAAAAGAACTGTACCCCCTTTGCCCACTCGGGGCTGTCGGAAAAGGATGGGGCCATGATCTTCCAACTTGATGAGGCAAGCCACGGCGAGCATCAGCGGTGAGAGCAGCATAAGCGCGAGACCCGCACCCACGAGGTCGAAAAGGCGCTTCTTCCAGCGGCCGGCTGCGCCTGCCTGGGGGGGTTCCACGTGCATCAACGGCAGACCCGCTACCGGACGCATTCGTATCCGCGGTCCAGCCACGTCCGCCAAGCTGGGCAAAATAACTAAATCGATTGGAGACCCTTCCAGTTGCCATGCCACTCGGCGAAGGTCCTCCGAAGATGAGAATGACCCGTCCGTCACGATCACGGTGTCAGCACCGACTGTGTCACAGGCCCTCTTGGAGTCGCGAGCCGTACCGAGAATAGGGACCGGGACTTCTTCGACTGCAGCCGGAGTGTGATCCGGAACGCAAGCGCCCACGACTTCGTAGCCGACATATCGCTCGCGCTTCAAAATGCTGACGAGCTCCCGGACGGCAGTCGGTCCGCCTACTGCGATGACGCGGTGGAGAAAGCGTCCGTGTCGGCGTAATCGGTGCACATGCTTGCGCACGGCGTACCGCTCGATCAACAGCAACGGCCAGCCAAGTGAGTAAGCCAAGACGAGATACTCCCGGGACAGGTTGTCGTTCGTCAGGTAGCAGGTCAAGCCCACTGTGCCCGCCGCAAGAACTGATGACATCGATACGATTTGAAATTCTTCTTGACCCACCCCGAACAGACGCGGCGAGTATGCTCCTCGGATTGCAAGGTAGGCAAGCCAGGGTATCAATAGCCAAACGGTATTCTGAATCCACTCACCCTGACTGGCGGAGGACCTTTCAGAAGATCCCAAATCCTCACTGATGATCCAGGAAGCAAGCAGTGAAAGACTAATGACACACAGATCAGCGAAAGCGACTATGTACATCAGTCTTCGAAAGAATTGCTGCGCTGTGGAGGGACTGGTGGCAACGGCAGCCCTGTCGATGTGTGCGCGCTCGTCGATGTGTGCGCGCTCGGGGCTGTACGACGTTGAAAGCCGCATTCCTGTTACCGAAGAAGAGTGCGGTTGGGCACGTCGTATGACAATACCTGTTGCGGAACAGACTCATGACCGAGCGTATACATGTGAACCAGTATTCGCTTGGCGGCGGCCTCGTAGGAGTCGGTGTTGTTAGAGCCTTCCACGATGTCGCACCAGACCGATTCGTGGTCGCGCAAGAACTCCGTGAGATCTCTGACACTGCTCGCCATTGCCTTGTGATTTCTGTGAAGGGAAGTTGACCGCGTGCCTCGTCGGTGTGCCGGCGGACGAGACGCTTTTTACACACCCTCGCCGCGCGCAACCGGGTGTGACCATGGTCATTCCGGGTGGTTGACCGGTGGTGTGCCAGGTATCGCTCTACGTCACGCCTCGACCAGGGCTCATGAACCGTTTAGCGGTGTAGATCCTCACGAGCCGGAGCCCGACTGCCAGGGGGACGACTAGCCAGATGGTTGCGGTAACTCCGAGGTGTGCCCATTGCTGGTTCGTGACGGTTTCGTCGAGCAGCGTGCCTTGTGCGTACTCGAAGTCAATCCAGCGCTGAAGCTGGCGGAACCAGTCCTGTGAGGCGGCGAGGAGCACGGGTAGCGTCGGCAGCAAGAACGAGTAGACGAAGTAGGCCAGGAGTGCTCCGGCCGAGATCCCGATCAGCACGCCGAGCCGCGGAGCAGCGCGGTCATCGCCGGTCCGGACGGTGCGCCTCATCGCGTTGGCCACGTCGGGCCCTCCTATGACCACCGGGTGCATCCCGGTCAGATCCCTGCTTGGTGATGGTAATTTGGCTACCGGCCAGGGCGCTCGGCGGCGAAGGTTTTACAGGGACGGCCGCCATCGTACGGCGGTGTCCTGGAGGCCATGTCGGATCACGTTCGGGCGGTCGATCGTCGAGTCCGTGAAGGTGCTGAGCCGGCCGTCCGGGCGCAAAGCAGGAAGGGCTGACGCTGGTGCGTTCGCACTGTTGTTCTCTCGTGATGGCCGGTTGGAGCGCTGCAGTGCGGCACCGAGCCACCGCTATCGCGAGAAGTGGGGGCGGAATACGCTCGGGTCTACCGTGACGCGTCCGCATCCCCCAGAGACCCCGGTAGGGGCCTCCCCGGACATCGGATCGTCGGCGGGTCTTTCTCGTCGCGTCCACGTCCGCCGGCTGGTGTCGCTCGGTGACCAGGTCCTTTCTGGCGCGTCCAACTTCTTGACGGTCGCTCTCGTCGCGCGGTCCATGAGCCCCCACGGCTTCGGTCACTTCGCGTTGGCCTACGCGGTGCTGATCGCGCTGCTCGCGCTGGTACGTGGCGTCTGGGGAACGCCGATCTCGCTGGCGGGGTCGCCCCGTGCCTCCCTCCACGAGGCAGGGAGGTCTCTCAGCGCCGCATTGATGGCCGCGCCGATCATGATGGTGCTGGTCGCTGGGCCGACTCTGCTGATCACTCAGGGCGACAACTGGCCGGTGGTCGTGCTGGTGGCTCTGGCCGCTCCTATCGTCTACGGTCAGGACCTCTGTCGATTCGCCGCCGTCAGTGCCGATCGGCCGGGGGTCGCCGCAGTGTCCGACGGCATTTGGCTGGGGGCCGTGGCGCTCGGGTACGCCTTCCAGCCCGGCCCGCACGCGGCACTGGGTATGTGGCTTGCCGGCGCCGGTGTCGGCCTCCTCATCGCGATGCTCTCGCTGAGACTGCGGCCCCGGCTGTGGCTGGGCGCCCGTGCGCTGCGGTCGTGGCACTCGACCGGTGTCGGCGTTGCCGTCGTGAACGTCTCACTGCAGGTGGGGTCCTACATCGTCCTTGCCCTGGCCACCGTCGCGGTCGGCGCCAGCTCGGCCGCCGCATTGCGAGGCGCGTCCTCGGTGATGGCGCCGGTCAACACCTTGATCGGTTTCATGTCGCTCGGCCTGTTGCCGATGCTGCACCGGCTCCCGGAGCATCGGCAGTTC
Source organism: Propionibacteriales bacterium (assembly GCA_038259225.1). Lineage (GTDB taxonomy): Bacteria > Actinomycetota > Actinomycetes > Propionibacteriales > Nocardioidaceae > JANLYC01. The sequence continues at coordinate 16,808 of JBBSPA010000013.1, read as the reverse complement.
GGCATGGTGGCTCGCATCGCCGCCCTCATCCTCGCGCTGACGGCGGCTTGGTGCGCGGTGCTGCTGGTACTGCCACCGTCCGTGGGGCGGCTGATGTTGGGGGACACGTGGCCGCTGGCCCGCCAGATACTCCCGTGGACGTCGCTGGAGACTGTCCTGCTCGTCGTCGGCATCACGGCGATGCTCGGGCTCCAGGTGCGACAGGTCGGTCGTCTGCTGGTCAAGGTGGGCATCGGTTCCGTCGCGCTGATGGTCAGCGCCGGCGTGGTGGCCGCACTCGTGGCCAGCAGCACGACCCCGTTCGCGATCGCCCAGGCCACATCCGCCGGCATCGGAGCCGTGGTAATCTGGTCGCTCTACTACCGGACCCGCCGCCGCAGACATGAGGTCTCGAAGTAGGCGGGACGCACAACGTCGCCACCCTGCGGCAGCGGGCCGTTGACCTTGAGCTACGGCGCTGATGCAGCAAAATGAGCAGTACAAGTTTTTCTGATCGTGGCCGGAGCAGTTCGCGTGCAGCGTCCCTCGCCGAGGCTGAGGGGGGAACATGGCGGTCGAGGGTGGCGGTGTCGACCGGTCGCCATTGGTGACCGTAGCCATTCCCACCTACCGCCGACCTGATTTGTTGCGGGGGGCCATAGACAGTGCGCTCGCCCAGACCTACCGCAGCATGGAGATCCTGGTCTCCGATAGCGATGGCTCGGAGGCGGTCGCCGCGCTCGTCGCCGGATACCACGATCCGCGACTGCGCTACCGGCGCAACGCCAGGCCGACCAATGGCTTGGAGAACGCGCTGGCGATGTACCGAGATGCCCGCGGCGAGTTCATCGCAACGCTGCATGACGACGACGAGTGGGAACCCGGTTTCCTCGCCGCGATGGTGAAGCCATTGGTCGAGGACCCGACCGTCGGGCTGACCTTCGCCGACCACTGGGTGATGGACGTCGACGGCAACGTCATGGTCGGCAAGACCGAGGAGTCCACGCGCAAGCGTGGGCGGGCGGGCCTCGCTGAAGGTCGTCACCAGCCGTTCACCCGACTGGCGTTGGTCGACCGGGCGGTGTTCTTCGTCGCAGCCACAGTCTTCCGCAACGGGCTCGTCGACTGGGACGAGGTGCCGCCCGACGTCGCGCCTCCCTATGAGGTGTGGATGACCTATCTGGCCAGCCGCGACGGCGCGGCCGCCTACTACGTCCCTGAGCGACTCATGCGCTACCGGGTGCACGGGGAGGCCGAGAGCGAGACACGGTTCGAGCGGCCGGCGGTGTGGACCTACGACCACATCCTCCTCGACGAGCGGCTGGCCGACCTGCGACCCGACATCCTCCGCGCCAGCGCACCCTTCCGGGCGAGCCTGGGGCTCAGCTTGCTCGCTGAAGGCAACGCGGTCGAGGCTCGCCGGCACCTCTGGCAGGGGCTGCGGGCCGGAGCGTGGCTGCACGCTGGCGCAGGGCTGGTGATCGCCTTGCTGCCGCGGTCCGTGCGCGCCGACGCCATCGAGCGCCTCCGCTCTGGTACTCGCCGGCGGCGCACACACCACAGCGTGGCAGGAGGAGTGGCGTGAGCGTCTCCACCGGAGAAGGGAGCGCCTCTGTGCAGAAGTCGCCTCAACCGATGCTCGACGTCTCCGCCCAGGGGGGCGGAGACTGTCGCTTGTGCGGCCGGCCGCTCACCGATGTGTTCGTCGACCTCGGGATGTCCCCGCCCTGCGAGAGCTACGTGCCGCTCGAGCGGCTCGAGTCGTCGGAGGTCTTCTACCCCCTGCGAGTGTGGATCTGCGCCGACTGCCTCTTGGTGCAGCTGCCGCCGCATGTGCCGGCCGAGGACATCTTCTCCGACTACGCGTACTTCTCCTCGTATTCCACATCGTGGGTCCAGCATGCCAAGACCTACACCGACCAGGCAGTCGAGAGGCTCGGTCTCGGGCCGGACAGCTTCGTGGTCGAGGTGGCCAGCAACGACGGATATCTGCTTCAACACCTGGTGGCTCGCAACATCCCCGTTCTCGGGATCGAGCCGGCTGGCAACATCGCCGTCGTAGCGGAGGAGCGGGGAGTACGCACGCGAGTGGCCTTCCTCGGGCAGGAGGAGGGCGAACGTGTACGAGGTGAGTACGGGTCGGCCGACTTGGTGGCGGCCAACAATGTGTTCGCCCACGTGCCCGACGTCCGGGACTTCAGCAGCGGCCTGGCCGCCCTGCTGGCCGAGGATGGCTGGCTCTCGATCGAGGTGCCGCACCTGATGCGGCTGATCGAGCGCTCCCAGTACGACACGATCTACCACGAACACTTCTCCTACTACACGCTGTTGACGGCCCAGCGGGTGCTCGCCACGGCCGGATTGGTGGTGCTCGACGTCGAGGAGCTCGCCTCGCACGGTGGCTCACTGCGCGTCTGGGCTCGTCGGGCGCAGCACGCCGGCACCGAGACCCCGGCAGTGGCCGCCCTTCTCGCCGAGGAGGAGCGGCGGGGACTGCACTCCCTTGAGGGCCATCGCGGTTTCGCCGACGCGGTGGCGCGCGTGAAACGGGACCTGGTGACGTTCCTGGCCCGTGCGGCTGCTGAAGGTGCGAAGGTCGCGGGCTACGGTGCTCCCGGCAAGGGGAACACGCTGCTCAACCACTGCGGCATCAGGTCGGACCTGCTGCGCTACACCGTGGACCGCAACCCGCACAAGCACGGCATGTACCTGCCCGGCACGCACATCCCGATCCTCGCGCCGGAGGCGATCGAGCGGGACCGGCCGGACTACATCCTGCTGTTACCGTGGAATCTGCGCGCGGAGATCACCGAGCAACTGTCGTTTGTGCGGGACTGGGGCGGCCGGTTCGTCGTTGCCATCCCTTCGCTCGAGATTGACTGAGGAGCTGGCTATGAAGGTGGTGCTCTTCTGCGGCGGCCACGGCATGCGGATGCGGGACGGCTCGTCCGCCGCGCCCAAGCCGATGGTGATGGTCGGGGATCGGCCGCTGCTCTGGCACGTGATGCGCTACTACGCCCACCATGGCCACACCGAGTTCGTCCTGGCCCTCGGGTACGGGGCCAAGGAGATCAAGGACTACTTCCTCCACTACGACGAGACGGCGACGAACGACTTCGTCCTCCGCGGGGGCCGGGATGTCGAGCTGGTCAGCACCGACCTTGCCGACTGGCGGATCACCTTCGTCGACACCGGTCTCCACAGCAGCATCGGTGAGCGACTGCGGCGAGTGCGCCAGTACCTTGACGGCGACGAGTACTTCATGGCCAACTACGCCGACGTCCTCAGCGATCTGCCGCTCCATGACGTCGTCCAGCAGTTCGAGGACAGCGGTGCGGTCGCGTCGCTGACGGCGGTCCCGCCGCAGTCCTCCTTCCACGTGTTGGAGATCGACGACCAGGAGCGGGTGTCGGGTCTGCGTCCGGTCAGCCAGTTCCCGCTGTGGGAGAACGGTGGGTTCTTCGTCTTCCGGAAGGAGGTCTTCGACGCGCTGTACCCGGGTGAGGACCTCGTCGACGGCGCGCTCGTCCGCCTGGCCGAACGTGGACAGCTGATCGCCTATCGACACAACGGTTTCTGGGTGCCGGCCGACACAGTCAAGGAGCGCGCGCAGCTGGAGGCGCTGTACCAGTCCGGCACGCGGCCGTGGGCGGTCTGGGAGAACCGGGGCGCCGGTTCCCCCGTACTGGCGCCCGCCGAGGACCTCGTGGGAGGCACCCTCGACGAGCGTGCACCCTCCACCGTGGCCGTCGCCGTCGCCGGCGGGGACTGACGGATGCTGCACTTGTTCCCGCACGACGTCGGACGACCGCTGCGGGTGCTGGCCGTCGGCGCTCACCCTGACGACGTGGAGATCGGAGCCGGTGGCACGCTGCTGGAGCTGGTGCGGTCGGTGCCCGGTGTGCGAGTGGACGTCCTCGTCCTCAGCGGAACCGCAGAACGGGCGGAGGAGTCCCGGACGAGCGCGGCCGCATTCCTCGAGGGGGCCGAGTGCACCGTCGCGGTGCACGATCTCCCTGACGGACGACTGCCCGCGGCGTGGCTGCAGGCCAAGGACCTGCTCGAGGCAGTCGCCGCGAGCCGTCCACTTCCCGACCTCATCCTCGCCCCCAGCCGCGACGAGTCCCACCAGGACCACCGGACCGTTGCCGAGCTGCTTCCGACGGTCTTCCGGGGAGTCCTCACCCTTGGGTACGAGATCGCCAAGTGGGACGGGGACCTAGTCCGCCGACCGGTCTACGTACCGCTGCCGGCCCCGATAGCCGCACGCAAAGCCGATCTGCTGCTCGAGCACTTTCCCTCCCAGCACCATCGCGACTGGTACGACCGCGAGGTCTTCCTCGGCTTGGCCCGACTGCGCGGGATCGAGTGCCAGTCGCGGTACGCGGAGGCGTTCACCTGCACCAAACTCGCGCTCGGCTTCGCTTCTGGAGGAACACAATGACTCGTACCGATCTCCCGCCGGCGGCGCGCCAGCTGCGCGCAGGCGACCTCGTCGAGGTGCGCAGCGAGGCTGAGATCCTTGCCACGCTGGACGACCACGGCGCCCTCGACGGCCTGCCCTTCATGCCAGAGATGCTGGCCAGCTGCGGAAAGCAGTTCACAGTGGAGAACAGAGCCGACACGACCTGTTTCTTCGCCAGTCTGCACGACATGGACGCCACCGTGCACCTCACTGCCGTGCGGTGCGACGGCTCGGCCCACGGAGGCTGCCAGGCCAACTGCCTGACATTCTGGAAGGAGGAGTGGCTGCTGCCGATCGCCGATGGCACGAGCGGCAGTCCTGCTCCGGCCACCCGAGAGCCCGTGCGGCGCGCCGAAGCTGACCGATCGGACCTGGAGCGGGCGACCCATCAGCCGGGATCGCCTCTCAGCGGGCCGGACGAGCGGTGGTCGTGCCAGAACACCCAGCTGCGCCAGGCCGGCAAGCGGATACCGCACTGGGACCTGCGACACTTCGTTCGCGACGTGCGCAACGGCACCGTGAGCGCGCGCACCGTGCTGCGGTACCTGGTGCCCTACCTGATCGACACCTACCAGGGGATCAGCCGGTACAAGCTCCCGCCGTGGCTACGCATCCGTGGGGGAGCGGCGGTTCCCGCCGTTCACGGCCGGCTGACCAAGACTCCGGTCAAGCAACTGGACCTCGAGCCCGGCGAGCGAGTGTGGGTCCGGTCCCGTCAGGAGATCCGGCAGACCGTGAACCGGGACGGCCGCAATCGTGGGCTCTCCTTCGACGTGGAGATGACGCCGTACTGCGGGCGGTCGATGCGGGTGCAGCGACGGGTCAACCGGCTCATCGACGACTGGACGGGGCGCATGCTGGACCTACCCAGCGACTGCATCGTGCTGGAGGGCGCGGTCTGCAGGGGTCTCTACCACGGGCTGTGCACCCGCCGGACCGACACGTACTGGCGTGAGATCTGGCTCGAGCGCGAGGCGGACCGCGGGCGATCTCCAAGCGGAGAGGTTGAAGCATGAGTACTCCTGTGGAACACGTGCCGGTGGCCGTCCTCGGCTCGGGGATGGCGGCGATGGGCGCGGCGCACGCGCTGCGGGAGGCCGGCCAGCCGGCGGTGTGCCTCGACGCCCGCGACTACCCCGGCGGGCACACCGCCACCTTCGCCGCCGGTGACGGCTTCCTATTCGACGACGGCCCGCACCTGTCGTTCACCAAGGACGAGCGAATCGCCGGGCTGCTGGCCAACGCCGTGCACGGTCGCTATCGCACGGTGCAGGCCGTTATCGACAACATGTGGCACGGCCACCGGATGCGCCATCCGGTGCAGCTGAACCTGCACGGTCTGCCGCCGGAGCTGATCGTCTCCGTGCTCGACGACTTCATCGCTGAGAGCGCCGCCCCCCCTCGGGAGATCCGGCACTACGCGGACTGGCTGGTCGCCTCCTACGGACGCACCTTCGCCAAGACCTTCCCCACAGTCTACGGCCGCAAGTACCACACGATCGAGCCTGAGAACCTCACCACCGAATGGCTCGGCCCGCGGATGTACCGGCCGGACCTGCATGAGATGCTCCAAGGCGCGCTCGACGCTCCGCGCGAGCACAAGCATTATGTCACGGAGTTCCGCTACCCGGAGCAAGGCGGGTTCGGCGCCTACCTGGCCGGTCTGCGCAACGGGATCGACGTGCGGCTCGGACACGGGCTGGTCGGGCTCGACCCCGTCGCCCGCGTGCTGCGCCTCACCGGGGGCCGGCGGGTCAGCGCCGATGCCGTGATCTCCTCGATCCCGTTGCCAGAGCTGATCCCGCTGATCGATGGTGTTCCCGACGCGGTGCGTGCTGCCGCCGAGGCCCTGTCGTTCAGCTCGGCAATGGTGGTGAACATCGGCGTGGACCGCGAGGATCTCTCGCCGGCCCACATCACCTATTACTACGACGAGGACATCGTCTTCCCGCGGCTGAACTTCCCGCACATGCTGTCGCCGCACGTCGTACCCGCCGGAGCAGGGGCGATCCAGGCCGAGGTCTACCACTCCGACCGCTACCGTCCGCTCGCCATGACGCCGGACGAGACCGTCGATCGGGTGGTGTCAGACCTGCGTCGGTGCGGTGTTCTTCGCGATGACGACCGGGTTCTCGTCGCAGAGGCACGCAACATCCGCTACGCCAACGTCATCTGGGACCATCAGCGGGCCGCCGCCGTGGCGACCGTCCACGGTTACGTGGACGAGATCGGCCTGGTCCGCTGCGGCCGCTACGGCGACTGGGACCACTCGTGGACCGACGAGGCGTTCCTCAGCGGCGAGCGAGCCGGCCGGGAGGTGGTCGCCGGTGCGCGGCTGGGCGTCGCTGCAGGAGCGGTCGCGGGCTGACTCTGACTCGTCACGTCCCGGCGAGCCGAGCCACGAGGGGGGCGACCGAATCGATGTCGGCGCCCAGGTTGAGGTAGCTGAAACCGTACATCTCTCGTCGTGCCTGCAGCAGATCCACGCAGCGCTCGACGTCGCCGACGAGCACGGCGGGGGAGTCGGCCAGAAGCTGCGGGGCTGCCGCCATGAGCGCCGCGAAGCTGGAAGCGTTGGGTGCCGGCGAGTGCCCGGGTCGGCTCACCTGGCAGTGGTAAACGCTGAACTGCAACTCGATGTCGTCGGCCGAACGCCCGGCCGACAGCGCCGCGTCGTGGACCCAACGCACCTTCTCGGCCACTCGGTCGGCCGAGAGATCGCCCACGGCGTCAGCGTCCTGCACGCCCGACGGGAGGCTGCAGTGGACGCCGACGACGTCGGCGACGCGGGCGGCCAGCGACAGCATGCGTCGCCCCCCACCTCCGACGAGCACGGGAGGTTGTGGCCGCTGGAGGGGCTCGGGCAGACCGTCGAGCGCCTCCACTCGGTAGTGCTTTCCGTTGAAGCTGAACGCGCCGGGCGCGAACAGCCCGGTCAGGACGGCGAGCGACTCCTCCAGCCGTTGGATTCGACGACCGGGAGGATCCATCGGGATGCCTGCGGCGCTGTAGTCCGAGGCCATCCACCCGGCGCCGATGCCCACCTCGACGCGACCGCCGCTGAAGACGTCGAGCGTCGCCAGGGCCTTGTGCAGCAGCACGGGGTGCCGGTAGTCGTTGGCCAGCACCAAGGAGAGCACGCGGAGGGTGGTGGTGGCCTCCGCGGCGACCGTCATCGCCGTTACCGGCTCCAGCACCCATCCTCGGCTGAGGTGATCGCCCACGGAGACGGTGGAGAATCCCAGATCCTCGATGCGCCGCACCTCGTCCCGCCATCGCTCAGGGTCACCGGTGAGCCGCGGAGCGGGAGCGATGAACCGGAACGGCCGCTTCACGTCACTTCCTCGAGCTCGGGGAGAGGGAACAGGAAGCGGGTCCCGGCGCTGCGCAGGTCGGCCAGCTGCGCGAGCACCTCGTCGCGCAGCGGCCAGACCAGCACGACCAAGACGTCGGGCGGATCAACGGCGAGCTCCTCCGGAGTGCACACTCTCGTGGCGGAGCCAGGCAGGTAGCGGCCCTGCTTGGCGGGAGACCGGTCGGCGGTGCGCGGCAGCTGCACGGCGCCGAGGCCGCAGTAGTTGACCAAGGTCGTACCCCTGCTGGGCGCTCCATAGCCGGCGACCGTACGGCCCGCATCCCGATGGGCGGTAAGGGCGGCGCTCAGCCGCTCGCGGACGCGCTCGGCCTGCTCCGCGAAGGGCGCCCAGGCTTCGGCGGACCCCAGCCCAGCGGCCCGCTCAGCGTCAAGAAGGGCGCTCACGCTGCCGTCCGGGCTGTGTGCCGCGCCGGCCTGCGCAGCCTGGATGCGGACCACGCCGCCGTGCAGGGGAAGCGACCTTGCCGACGTGACCGCGAGACCGTGGCGGTCGAGGGCGGAGCGCAGCGCCGTCAGCGAAAGGTAGCTGCGGTGGGCGTGGCAGATCACGTCGAACTGACCGCCGGTGAGGACACCCAGCGCCGAGTGGAACTCGATCGCCAACGTTCCACTCGGGGCCAGCGCGGTGCGCAGCGTCCGCACCGCGGCATCCAGGTCATCCGCGTGGCTGAGCGTGTGGTTCACCAGCACCAGGTCGTAGTGCCCGGCTTCGCTGTCGCGATTTCCGTCGAGGTGGGCGGTCGGCACGCCCGCGGCATGAGCCTGTTCGGCCAGCGCCCCGTCTCGCTCCCAGCCCCGCACAGTGTGGCCGGCGTCCAGGAACGGGCGTAGCAGCCCACCGGTGCCGCTACCGGTGTCGAGCACCCGCGCCCTACTGGGCAGGAATGGCAGGGCGAGCAGCTCCTCCGCCCACCTGTGCTCGTGCTCGAGGACCGTGCCCGAGAAGGCGCTGCCGTGTCCGTGCGCCGCATTGGCCAGAATGGGCGTGGCCGGGTCGAGCTGCACCAAGCCGCACCGGCCACAGGACCCCAGGGCCAGTCGGTGGCGCGGCGCTTCCTTAGCGGCGGCCACATCGTCGGAGAGGTCGTCGGCCACCGGTTGCTCACCCAGGTCCATCACGGTGACGACGTCGCCGGCACCGCACGAACGGCAGCCGCTGTTGACCCTACCGGTCATGATCCCCCCTTGAGCGTGGGGAATATATCATCACAGGATGCCCAAGGCGAACCCTCGATGACCGATACGCTGGCCAGCCACCTTTCCGGCCGCTCCGTCCTCGTGACCGGGCACACCGGGTTCAAAGGCTCCTGGCTCGCCCTGTGGTTGCACGAGCTGGGAGCCCGAGTCACCGGCTACGCGCTCCCGCCGGAGACGACTCCGGCCCTGTTCGAAGCCGCCTGCGTCGAGGATCTTCTCGTCCGACACGTGCTCGGGGACGTCCGCGACCGAGAGGCGGTCGCTTCGGTGGTCCGGGACGCCGAGCCCGACGTCGTGCTGCACTTGGCCGCGCGGACCGTCGTTCGGGAGGGGTACGTCCGTCCGGCCGAGCACTTCTCGGTCAACGTCGACGGCACGGCCGCCGTCCTGGACGCCGTGCGCGCTCTGGAGCGCCCGTGTGCCGTCGTCGTCGTGACCAGCGACAAGTGCTATCTCAATGATGGGTCGGGCCGGCCGTTCACCGAGAACGACCCGTTGGGCGGCCATGACCCCTACAGCGCCAGCAAGGCCGCCCAGGAGCTGGTCACCCAGTCCTATCGGCTGTCGTTTTTCGATCCCGCCGCTCAGGCTGCAGGCGGCCGCCCTGTCGTTCGGCTGGCCAGTGGGCGTGCAGGCAACGTGATCGGCGGCGGTGACTGGACGCCCGATGGGCTCGTTGCCGACCTGGCCAGAGCTCGGGCACGCAGCGACGTGACCGTGCTGCGCAGCCCTGCCGCCGTGCGCCCGTGGCAGCACGTGCTCGAACCACTGTCGGGATATCTCACCCTCGCCGCGCGGCTGGCCGGGCCGGACGGTGGCACCGTCGGGTCGGCCTACAACTTCGGACCCGACGTCCGGGACGACGCGACGGTGGAAGATCTGGTGAGCCGGCTACTGACAGCGTGGGGCCCGGCGCCTGGCGGTTCATCCGCAGCCGGTTGGCGAAGCGAGCCCGCGACGGACGCCGTGCACGAGGCCGGAGTGCTGCGGCTGGCCATCGAACGCGCACGGGCCGAGCTGGGCTGGTGGCCTCGGTGGCGACTCGAGGAGACGCTCCAGCGCACCGCTCGCTGGTACCGCAGCGTTGAGCGAGACCCTGCTGCAGCGCGCGAAGAGTGCCTCGCCGACATCCGCGCATATCCGCTCTGAGCCGGTGTGTGGCTAAGCACCCAAGCCTCGAAGGCTCAATCGGTGCACGTGGGGCTAGAGAAACGCCTGTAAGCGCCCCACGGGTCGGGTCCTTGCCGCCCTGGCCCACGCAGTACGCAGCCGACCTGTCTGCGAATACCGTCACGCTCGTCTCGGGGGCGATCACGCTGGCTGGCATCCTGGCCTTGATGCTGTGGGAGCCTTCCCTGCTCTCCGGCATCGTGGCGTCAGCGCTTCTGTGCCTCGGGTTCGCCTTCGACTCCGCTGACGGGCAGCTGGCCCGCCTGACCAAGCAGTCGTCCGCTGCAGGAGAATGGCTCGACCACCTGGTTGACACTCCAAGATGGTGCTCGTCCATGCCGGGGTGCTGATCGGCTGGTTACCGCTTCACCGACCTTGGCCAGGTGTGGTTCCGCGTGCCCTTGGCCTACCAGCTGGTGGGTGTGGTGATGTTCGTGGGGCTGACCGTGGTCTCCCTGCTCAAGCAGCGGGATGGGGGCGCCCGGGGCCACCGCAAGCCCTCCACGATCAGGGCGCTCCGGCTCCTGTCAGCGGACTACGGCGTGTTGTGCGTGACGTTCGTCCTGTGGGGAGCGACCTCGCTCTTCTCCCTGGTCTACCTCGCCCTGCTCGTGCTGAACGCGGCGAGCCTGCCGGCCTTCCTTCACAAGTGGTCCACGAGCTCAAGCAGTTGGCCGCAGGGTCTAGAAGGCCTCGCTGACGGTGTCGTCGCTGTCGGGCACGTAGATCGACGTGGTCGAGTTCTCCTTGCGGTCGAACCATGCCCCGCCGAGCTCTCGCTTGAAGCGCGCCGGCGAGCCCGCGTAGAGTCCCTGCTTCTCCACGTCGGTGGAACCCAGGAGGACCGAGCCGGCGCCGAGCACCGACCGGGCGGGCAGCGCCGAGCCGCCGAGCAGAAGACAGCGAGCACTCACGAAGCTGCGCTCGCCGACCGAGATGGGGTACGCCGCCTGGGCGTTGCGCTCGAGGTCGATCGCATGGGTCATCACCCGGGTCTGGTGCCCTGCGAGGGCCCCGAACGCCCCCAGGGCGAACGAGCCGGAGCAGTCCATGTGGTGCATGCTCGTGATGAAGCTCTCCGGTCCGAGCATCAGCGTGGCGCCCGTCGGGTAGAGCCGCGCGAAAGCAGGGTGCGCGGAGACCAGGTTGTAGCGGCCGATGGTGGCGTTGGTGCCCAGCTCGACACGCTTCATGCTCTTGAACACGTTGGCCCGGTCGATGTGGCTGCCGGGGGACATTGAGATCGTCTTGACCTTCCACACCAGATTCGGCAGAGCCGTCGCGGTCGGGTCAACTGGGTGCCCTAAGCGTGTGAGCAGTCGGTTCTTGGCGCGCGACGGGGGTAGGCACCAGACGACGAAGAGCAGCAAGTGCAGCATGAACCCTCTCCAGGACGTACGCAGGATGTGCGGCTAATCGCGGTCCATCGTCGCTACCGGCCGCAAAGCAACGACGAGTTCGATGACGATGCGACCAACCAGGGCCCCGAGCAGACCCAGCATCGCCAACTCTACCGAGTCCAGGGCGCCCAGAACCGTGAGGGGCAGGCCAACGACAGCGCTGAGCGCCGTAGCCTTGGCGACCACGTCGAGGACCCTGCTGCGCCACTTCCGCACGCTGGGCGTCGGCCCGGAGGAGAGTGACTCTCGCTACCTCATGACCCGGGTCCTCGTCGAGACCCTGAGTGCCCACGGTGTCAGGTTCCTCGCCGAGGCGAGTAGCCCTGTGGACCTCCCCAACGGATTGCGCCAGTACCAGCGGATGCTCGGCTTCCGCATCGCCCGAGTGCGACCTGGAGTTCCGGCAAGGCGGCACCTCGGTCCTCAGCGGCACCTCGCTGCTTGTCGATGCGGCCGCCCACGACGACTTTTCATGGTGTGATTGCGTTGATGAATCGACGCCCAGGACGTCGCTAGGTCAAGGAAAGGAGACCCGTGGACCTGCGAGAGTATGTGCACATGCTGGGCCGTCGCTGGCGACTCATCGCGTCGGTCGTGCTGTGCATACTGGGCGTCAACCTCGTATTGACTCTGAGCGCGGACCCCCTGTACCAGTCACAAACGCGTCTTTTCGTGTCCACTCCTGACCTCATCCGTAAGGACCCGCTTCAAGCGGGGAGTTTCGCCATCCAGCGGGTGAACACGTACGTCGGTCTCGCAAACGGCGATGAGTTGGCCTCGCGCGTGGTGAGTCAGCTCCGACTGAAAGTGTCGCCCAGTGCCTTCGCTACGAAGATCACCGCGGCAGCCGTGCCGGACACGGTGATCCTGGTCATCTCGGCCACCGACTCGGACCCTCGTGTGGCTCAGGAGTACAGCCAGATGACGGCACAGGAACTCATCGAGTTCGTGCAGGAGATCGAAACGCCCGCGGGCACGCAGGAACCTTTGGTGAAAGTCACCATTGTCACTTCGGCCGACTTGCCGACCTCGCCCATCTCACCTCGACCTGTGAGGAATTTCATCCTGGCTCTCTTGATCGGTCTCTTACTTGGGATCGGCGCGGCCAACGTGTGGGAGCAAATCGACCCGAATTCTCCTTCGAGAAGACTCCCGAGCCTTGATGGGGAATCGGCCGGACGTGCGCCCTCGCCGCCCCTGAACGCTACTTTCTCTCCCGGCGCGGGCACAGAACGAGACAGATCCCCACTATGACAACCAGGTTCGCCGACGCTTGCAACAGCGGTCCTCGAAGAACGATCAACGAATAGCCGGCGAGGAAGGGCAGCAGTACCTGCACCAACGTCGGTCGGGCACTGATCTTCATGGCTAGGCGGACGAAATTGCTGTCCAGGCGGCGTGCGAGGGCACCAACTGCAACAAATATCGCAAAGACACCCAGCATTGCGAAGTCCAGCCACGCCTCGATCCAGAGAGGCGACGAGAGATTTGTGGTCCCGGCTCCCGGAATGGTCCTACCGATGAGGACTCCGGTGTCGATAGGCTTACTGGGCCAGATCGAACGCGGAACCCAGAAGGTGGCGGCTCCCAACATCTGGTACCCGTACGTATGACCGTTCTGGTCGGCGTAGGTGACACCGTTTGCAGCCATCGTCGTCTGGTCGTAGTCCTTTGTCGACAGCGTATAAGTTATCGGCTTGACCAAGATCGCGCCCCGGTCAGAGAGGCGAAAGTAGTCGCTGTACGGGAAGATGAGGATGGCGGCGACGATCGTGGACACGAGAAACGTTCGAAAGAACCGTCGGCTCAGTCCTGGAATGGAGAAGACCGTGCCGACGATCGCGGTAACGAACCAGAACCGGGCGCTGCTCACCGGGTTGTTGACGATCACATTGAACGCAAACAGAACGGCTAGCCAAGCGTAAGGACCCACCGTTCGCGAGTGGCGATCACGAAGCACCACGGATAGCCAACCCGCCATGCACAGCAGGACGGGAGCAGTACCAAACGCGGTCAACAGGTTCAAGGCGACGAGCGAGGAACCCTCTTGAGCCGAGAACCCGGCCTGACCCAGCACGTTTCCGATGTCCTCACGGCTCACGAAAAACGTGGCTGGACCGCCGAGAACGCTGACGTAATAGGTGCTCGCGACAAGTGAGACAGAACTCAACAGCTGCAGACGTCTGAGGCTCAGAACGCGAGGGTTCCAGACGGTCCCAGGATTGCGGAACAGGTCAAGGCGGTGCCCAACGTCGTAGGAGACACAGGCGACGAGAACTATCACCTGTGCGTGCACCAGAGTATCTTGCGTCAACAGGTTGGGACGCAGTCCGGTCTTGACCTGAGCCAGGGGAACCACTCCGGCGACAAGATAGATGAACAGCCAGAACATGGCTTCGAGCAAGCGTGGCTCGCCTGAGCAGAACAGAACGGCTAGATGCAGCGCAGAGTAGACAAGAACGAGGACGATCAAAGGGATCAAACCAGCAGGCGTGGGCGGGTGTCCGCCCAGGAAGAGGGACACCATCACCGGCCAGACCAGGGCGGCGGCCAGAGCGAAAAGGGTGCCGGTCCGCGCATTCATCGATGGCTCAGTCGTTGATGGTCCTTGCCGGGTCGCCATGGCGGTCACGGGTGAAACGTAACAACACGTGCGGGGCAGCGACGCAGAGTCCGAAACGCGTGGCACGACGCAATCGTCCCACCGGTGAGGCTCGCACCTCCCGGGTGGTCACGTCTTGCAGTTGACTGTCGTGCCTACTCCCCCTCGGCGTATGCGGTGGCGACGTTGTAGTTGAACAGGGTCACCGGGCTGAAAGTGATCTGGATGGCGGAGGTGGCCGAGAGCGTGGTGGCACCACTCCTGACCACCTCGATCGTCTGGGTTCCGGCGGAGAACGGCATACTGACCTCGCTGGCACCAGCAGGCTGAAAGAACGTCTGTGTAGCACCGCCGCTGGTGAGGCGCACTTCGCCTGGGGACTTGAGCAGCACCACGGCGTACAGCCGGTCCTCCACCACGGCGTAGTCCGTCTGGCGGGGAAGGCCCACGCTGTCGATCGTGCCCCTTGTAGCTGGGTCGTTTTTCGCATGAGGCCTGTGAGCCAGAGCGATGAAGTCCTTGGAGACTGCCGGCTGCACTCCGGACTCGTACCAGTCGATGTAGAACTTCCCGAGCTTGCGGAAAGCGTCGTGCGAGAGGTAGTTGCCGTCGTAGGTGCTGGGCAGCTGGGCCTGCGTGTACGGACCGCCGAAGTAGCTGCCCTCGAGGTAGTCGTTCCACGTCGTAAACTCCATGAATCGCGGTTTCTGCTCGGCCGCAAAGCCGATCATGCACTTCTTGAAGGCGTGGAATCCTTCGAAGTCACCGATGATCCTGTTTCCGAACTGCCCACCGTCGCTATGACGGTTGAAGTTCGGCGCACAGCCGACCTGCGCATCCATACCTGGAGTGACTGCCGCGACCAGGGCTTGGTTCTGCTGGTACCCACTCTCAGCGTTGTCGCCTGAGCTGAGCCCGCCGAAGTTGTACAGCCCGTCGATCACGTCGTCCGCTGGGTCGGTGTTGTTCGCGCCGTTGTAGGCGTCCACCGTGGATGCGGGGTTGCCACTGAAGAACGGCATGAAGAACACGGGCTTGCCTGCAGTGGCCTCTTCGTCCAATATCCGGTCCCAGCCATTGGGCCCGCCGAACAAGCCATTGCCGAGCCAGGTCTGCGTGACAGGCAGGTTGTTCCCATGCACGCCACCGTCGACCCTCAGCCGGGCCGGGTCGTCGTACTTGTAGCGGCTGATGGCCTCAAAGGTGGCCTCCGACTGGATACTGGCCATGTCGATGCTGGGGTACAAATAGATCTTCTCGCCGGGGTGTGCGTGGTTCCAGATGGTGGCAGCGTCCCAAAGGAGATTCGTGTGCATCTGGTAGTTGCTGTCCCAGCCGTTCACATTGATCGCGAAGCACTCGACGCCCATGCCGTTGGCCTTCTGCAGCTCGGCGACGTAAGCGTCTACCGTGTTGGCGCCGCTCACCTCCCGCTGAGCTGCCACGTGCCAGTGCGCGCAGACGTTGGGGGGGTCGGGCTGTGCGAGGGCCGAAACAGCAGCGGTTTCGGGCAAGGAAATTGCCCCGCAAAGAAGCAAAGCTGAAAGCAGCGCGGCCAAAAGGGTGAGGGCAGAGCGGGGCCGGACATCGGCATTAGCTCGCATTGCGATCTCCCTGTTCGGTAACCGGCCGCCTACTTGAAGAGGCCCGTTCTCTGCGTCGGCCACCAGGGCCGCGGACTCCAGGGCACTTTGTCCTCCGCCCACGACGGAGGCGCTGTCCGCGGAACTGGCTGAGATCCCGGTGCTGACTCGTGTGCGACACGACGTCGTCACGGAGGCCGTCGGCGAACTCCGGGAGATGCGCGAAGGGAGGGATGCCCGTCGCGACTATCATACCAGCGGGCGTGTACCTGGGATCCGTCGTCGAGAGTCAGGGTTAAACCGTTCCTCAGCGTTGACCCCGTCGCCCGTCCGCGTCGGGTGCCACCTACCCGGCGACCCACATGCTGTAGTCGACGAGGGTGTCCAACGGGAAGGGTGACCTCGTCGCCGCGCTGACTCATGAACGTGCAACGTGCGCAGGGACAACGGAGCGTCGTACTCGGCGATGCAGGTCGCGGTCTTGTTGGAGCGCAGGAGCACGCCGATCGCTCCGATGATGATCGTGTCTGTCGTGTCCAGCCTGGCTCGAAGTAAGAGATACGTGACTGGTGCGAAGAGGATTGAACCAGGCGACGCCGGTTTGGCAAACATTCTGGCCTGTCCTGAACGCCAAGGTCCGAGTGCCCGGTCATCCTCGCGACATGAGACTCGGATCCTGGGGCGTAGGAGCTGCCAGGAGATTGTTATTGCGCATTGCTTGCAACAGCGACGGGACGGGCTTAGTCTCCTCGATGGAGGCCAGTCCCGTCCCTTCGAGCGTCAGGTTCCGATGACCATCACCACAGCACCCGTACGCCGGACGGGCTCTCCGCCGTCGCGGTGGCACCGCGTCAAGCACGCCCTCACGCCTGGGGAGTGGCGCCGCGCCGCCGGGTTGTTCGCGTTCATCGCGGCGCTGCACGTGATCGGGTTCGGGATGCTCTTCGGGCTCGTGGTCCCCGGTCGGCTCAACCTCGGGGACGGCGCGGTCTTCGGTGTCGGTGTCGGCATCACGGCGTACACCCTGGGCATGCGG
>JBBSPA010000012.1:0-71701 GCA_038259225.1 Propionibacteriales bacterium | reverse complement strand
GGTCGAGCGATGCTGGTGGGTCGAGCGATGCTGGTGGGTCGAGCGATGCTGGTGGGTCGAGCGATGCTGGTGGGTCGAGCCTGTCGAGACCCGGTGATCTCGACAGGCTCGATCAGCGGGTGTAGGGCGATCAGCGGGTCAGCGGGTGTGATCTCGACAGGCTCGATCAGCGGACCTGTCGATCAGCGGGTGTGATCTCGACAGGCTCGATCAGCGGACCTGTCGATCAGCGGACCTGTCGATCAGCGGACCTGTCGATCAGCGGGTCAGCGGGTGCGCACGCGTTCGTAGCGGGCCAACGCTTCGTCGCGCTCGTCGTGGTGGTCCACGATCGGGTCCCGCGGCTGATGGATCTCCGGAGCGGGGACGTCGGCCAGTTCCGAAACGTAGCGCCGGATGTAGTCGCCGTTCGGGTCGAACTTCGTGCCCTGAAGCACCGGGTTGAAGACCCGGAAGTACGGCGCGGCGTCGGTTCCACAGCCGGCAGTCCATTGCCAGCCGTGGTTGTTCGACGCCAGGTCGCCGTCGACCAACCATTGCATGAAGTGGCGGGCGCCGTGCTGCCACTCGATGTGCAGGTCCTTGACCAGGAAGCTCGCGACGATCATCCGCACCCGGTTGTGCATCCAGCCCTCGGCCATGAGTTGCCGCATCCCGGCGTCGACGATCGGGAATCCCGTGCGGCCGTCCTTCCAGGCCTGCAGAGCCTCGCCGGGCTGGTCATAGGTCATCGACGCGAACTCTGACCGGTAGTACTCGCGTGCGGTCTCGGGCCTTCGTGCCAGCACGTCGGCGTAGAACTCGCGCCAGGCGAGCTCGGTGCGGTACGTCGAGACCGCCTTGCTCGATCCCGCCTCCTTCAAGTCGGCCAGCATCGTGCGCGGGTGGATCTCTCCCCACTTCAGGTGCACCGACATGTGGGACGTGGCGTCCAGGTCGGGGCGGTTCCGGTGCTCGGCGTACTCCGACAGGCGCTGATCGAGGTAGGCCTTCCAGTGTCGCCGGGCGGCCTGCTCGCCTGCGGTCGGCAGGGTCAGGCCCTCAGGTGGGGACGCCTGCATCATGTCGTCGCTGCGCAGCGAGGTGTCCCACTCGACGTTTCTGGGCGCCTGGGGTGGCTCGCGCCAACCATGCTCGAGCCAGGCCTTCGAGAACGGCGTGAAGACCTGGTAGCCGTCGTCGGTCTTGTTGCGAACCCGGCCGGGCGAGACGGCGTACGGCGATCCGGTCCGGACCAGCGCGACGTCGAGGTCGTCCAGCGCCGCCTCGACACCTTCGTCGCGCCGGCGGCCGTACGGACCGAAGTCCTCGGAGATGTGAACGCTGCCCGCCTTTGCCTGGCGCACGACCGCAGTCAGCACGTCGACCGGGTCACCGCGCCGGACCACCAGACCGCCGATTCGCTGCCTCAGTGACGCCAGGCTGGCCAGCAGGTAGGCCCGACGGGTGGCACCGGCCGGACCCCAGAGCCGCTGGTCGAACACGAACAGCGGGACGACCCGACCGCCAGGCCCGACGCTGTCCACCGCCGCCCCCAAGGCCGGGTTGTCGCCGAGCCGCAGGTCGCGGCGAAACCACATCACCGTCGTCGCTGACTCGGCACCTGATGTCTGTGCCATGTCACATCCTTACCCGACGGCGTTGCAAGGTGCTCACGCCGAACTTGTGCAAGGAGTCAGCGGGCACCGCGGCGGTGTTGACACACGCTCGGCAACGGAGGGCCGGTCCGCGATGGGGGTTGGTTGGCCCGCGGGTCGAGATGGGCGACAATGACGATGCAGCGGGCAACCGGTCGACCGCGGACCGAGGCCCCTTCTCCTGGCCGACCAAAGGTGGACGAACGCCGCGTGACCGATCTGATCGACACCACCGAGATGTACCTCCGCACGGTCTACGAGCTCGAAGAGGAGGGCATCGTGCCGTTGCGGGCCCGGATCGCCGAACGCCTGCATCAGTCCGGTCCGACCGTGAGCCAGACCGTGGCTCGGATGGAGCGCGACGGCCTGCTGACGGTGGAAGGCGACCGTCATCTCGAGCTGACCGAGCAGGGTCGGATGCTGGCGACCCGGGTGATGCGCAAGCACCGGCTGGCCGAGCGGCTGCTTACCGACGTGATCGGGCTGGAGTGGGAGGACGTGCACGCCGAGGCATGCCGGTGGGAGCACGTGATGTCCGAGACCGTCGAGCGCCGTCTGCTGGACATCCTGGACCATCCGACGGTGTCTCCGTACGGCAACCCGATCCCCGGCCTGGCCGAGCTGGGCGAGGGGGACGGTCTCGCCGAGGAAGCCTTCCTGTTCGGCGTCGAGGCTCTGGACGCGGTGGTCGACGACGGTGAGCTGCGGGTCGTGATCGGCCGGATCGCCGAACCGGTGCAGTCCGACGAGGCCCTGATGGCCGTGCTGCGCCGGGTCGGCGCACAGCCGGGGAAAGTCGTGACCGTCGCCCGTGCGTCGGGCGGCGTCCTGGTTGCCAGTGGGGGAGAGTCGGCCGAGATCGACGCTGACGCCGCGAGCCACCTGTTCGTACGCCGCGTCTGACCGGGCGACTCGACGACGATGAGATTGCGATGAACGACGCGTGCGTGCGCGCCCGGCCGATGACGTATCCGGCGTGAAGCGCTTCTTCGAGGGCCTGCCTCGCGAGGTGGCCGTGTTGGCGGCGGTCGCGGTGGCCGTGGCCATCGGGTTCGGTGTGGTCGCGACGGCGCTTCCGGAGTTCGCCCGGTCCTTCGGAGTCGGCAAGTTCTGGGCGGGTGCGGTGATCTCCGCCTTCGCCCTGATGCGGTTCGTCTCCGCCCTCGGCGGTGGTCGCCTCGTCGACTCCTTCGGCGAGCGCATCATCTTGGCCACAGGCATCGGGATCGTGGCGGTCTCGACCGGCCTGGCCGGGCTCTCCCAGAACTACCCGCAGCTGCTCATCCTGCGTGGTCTGGGTGGGATCGGGTCGGCGATGTTCACCGTCTCGGCCATGGCCCTGCTCTTCCGGGTCGTCGACGGTGCGAACCGCGGCCGGGCCAGTGGTCTCTTCCAGGCAGGGTTCCTCTTCGGCGGACTCCTGGGGCCGCTGGCCGGAGGCTTCCTGACCGAGGTATCCCTGCGCCTGCCCT
The DNA here is from genome assembly GCA_038259225.1 of Propionibacteriales bacterium. Classification (GTDB taxonomy): domain Bacteria; phylum Actinomycetota; class Actinomycetes; order Propionibacteriales; family Nocardioidaceae; genus JANLYC01. Next base: position 68,592 of record JBBSPA010000012.1, on the reverse strand, counting down.
TCTACGTGTACGCCGTCTCCCTGGTGGCGGCCGGCAGCATCGGCTTCCTGTTCCTACAGGGGGTCGGTGGTCGGGATCGGAGCGAATCTCGCGAGGACGATCCGAGCGCCACGACTGTCGACCCGGTCGCGGAGCCGGTCAACGTCCCGGTCGATGGGACGACCGCTGAGTCGACCACGTTGCGCGAAGCCTTTGCCCATCCGGCGTACCGGAGCGCGGTGGTCGTCAACTTCGCGAACGGCTGGGCCTTCTTCGGTGTCCGGGTCAGCCTGGTTCCGCTGTTCGTGACCGAGGAGATGGGGCTGCGCCCGCTGTGGGTCGGTCTCGGATTCTTGTGCGCCTCCGTCGCGCAGGCCGCGTTCTTGCTGACCGCGGGCCGATTCGTGGATCGCGCGGGTCGTCGCCCCGCGATGATCGCGGGCTCGGGCCTCGCGGCGGCTGCCTTCGCCGCCGTGGCGATCAACGAGTCGCGACCGGTCTTCCTGCTGGCGATGGTCGCGACGGGAGTCGGCGCAGCGTTTGTCGGAACGGCACCGGGGGCTGTCGTGGGAGACGTGATGCATGGGAGGGGTGGACGGGTGGTCGCGGCCTTCCAGATGTCCTCCGACGCAGGTGCGATCCTCGGACCACTCGCCGCGGGTCTGCTGGCGGATCAGGTGTCCTTCAGTGCCGCGTTTGCGCTGGCCGCATCGGTGCTGATGATCGCGCTGTTGATGTCGTTGCGCATGCCCGAGACGTTGCCGTCGGCCGCCGGAGCACGTGCTCGCGACCCCGAGGTGGCTTGACGGTCCTGTAATGCGGCCGTGATGCGGACGTGAGGATCCGGACTCAGGATCGACGCTGTCGCGGCTATGGTGGACCGGCCAGGCCGGAGGTGGATCGAAGGGCCTTGATTCGACCACGGACGCAGGAGGTGGACAGTGCCGAGACGGCGGAGCGTGAGCCCGCGACGTCGGCGCGACTCCCTGATGGCGCTCGCCGGGGTGCTGACGTTGATCTTGGCCGCGGGCTGCAGCGGCGGCGGGTCGCCGGAGGCCCCCGAGGAGTCGAAGGAGCCCGCGCCCTCACCGGCCGCCAGCACCGGCGACTGCGGCGAGTTCAGGATCGCGTACAACCCGACGAACGGCTACGAAGCCAGCGCGTTCGTGGTCGGCACGCTGGCCGAGGACGAGCTCGGCTGCGTCGTGACCTACGTCAAGACCACCTCGAGCAAGGCCTGGCGACTGGTTGCCCGGGGTGACGCGGATGTCTATCTCGACGCCTACGGCGCGCCCAAGGACGCGGTGAAGCTGACCGGGGCGAACGGTCCCGTGGTGCGCCTGGGGCCTACCGGCTTCCGAGGTGGCGTCGATCTGCTGGCGCCCTCTTTCATGGGTGATCTCGGGCTCAAGACCTACCAGGACCTCCCTGACACCCAGGAGATCGGCTGGGCCGGCGTGACTCCTGCGATCACCACGGTCCCGGCCCTGCTTCCGCTGGCACAGTCCTTTGTGCAGTTCCAGAATCTCGACTACGTCGTCCGCGACTACAGCCAGGTCGGAGTCGGCGTCGGGATGGCAGACCTGTTGCAGCAGGCCAACCAGGACGACCAGCGGCGCCGACCCAACATGTACCTCGTGGAGGGTCCACGCCCCTTCGTCGGGGAGGGATCTGGACGTACCTCCGTCGAGATCCCGAAGTCGGCGGCCAACGACTGCATCCCGGACAAGGTCTCGACGCTCTGCTCGCTGGCCAACTTCCGCTATCAAAAGATCGCCAACAAGGACTTCGCGACATCGGGCAGTCCGGCGTACAGCCTCGTCTACCGCTACGAGGTCGATCGCAAGGAGGTCGACAACCTCCTCAACATCGTCGAGTTCGCCGGCTACGACGTCTCCGGCGCAGACGTGGCGTCCTGGATCAACACGCACCCGAACGTGTGGAGGCGCTGGCTCGACTGAGCGAACCAGCGCCTCGTCCGACCGTCAGGCCGCGGACCCCGGGTCCTAGGTGAAGATGCTCACGCCGCCAGGGCCGACCAGCAGGCCGACGATGATCAAGACGACGCCCCACAGGATCTGGGACCTGATGAGGGCCACGATGCCGGCGACGACGAGCACGACGGCGATGAGCCACAGAATGAACGTCATATATGCCTCCTTAGGCGAGTCATGTGCCCATGCGATCAAGGGTCAAACGTCGTCGCACCGGCCTGCGCCACCGTGCCAGACTCACCAAGAGCGAGGAGGTCCAGATGTCCAGGTGGCTGGTCGGGGCGATGGCTTCGGCGTTCGTGGCGTTGAGCATGTCGGCTCCCACGCCGGTCGGAAGCCCGGTCCCACACGTCGTGGTGACCACCCCGCAATCAGCGCCTGCGCCAGGGCCGCCGAGGACGACTCCGGCTTCCTCGACTCGGCGTGCAACGCGCTTCTGGGTGCATGACACCTCGCGCTACACCTCGCCCTGGTACGCCGGTTCACGACGCAAGATGGTTGCCTTTGGCTGCACGCGGGCGCCGTACTACGACCCTGACCCCCGCTGCACCAAGCACCATGGTTTCCATCACGGCCTCGACCTCGCGATGCCGTGCGGGACCCCGCTCTACGCGGCCTACCGCACCCGGGTCGTCCGCCGTTCCGCCCCGGGCTGGCTCGGATCGGCGTACGGTGACTGGGCCTTCCGGCTGCGCAGCGGCCGCTTGCACCGGGACTTCGTGATCGGTCATGTCCGCCACGTCTACGTGACAGCAGGCGAGCCCGTCAGACGCGGCCAGCTCATCGCCCGGGTGTCCAACGCCGGCGCACCTGACGGCTGCCATCTCCACTTCGAGGTGAGGCCGCGCGGTGGTGGATACCAGAGCGCCGTGCGGCCCTACCCCGTGCTGCGTCTACGCCGCGCCGAGTGACAGCCGAGTGACACCTACCGACGGGCGACGTGGGTGACGGAGCTCAGCTTGAGCAGCTCGCTCCCGCCCCGCACCGTCTTCTCGGTGACCGTTCCGATGTCGCGCACGTAGTACTTGTGATCCACCACGCCGCGCTCCAGTGGAGTCGTCTCCTTGGTCAACATCGCGTGCCTGGTCGCCACGAGCGGCCCACGCGTGCGGCCGTTCAGGGACAGGATGCGAAACCGGTCCTGGGCATGGCCCGGGTAGCTCTCCTGGCGGAAGGTGTCTCCGACGTGCGGGTGCGCCGGCATGAAGATCCCGGCCTCCGCACCGTCGCGGCCGGACTGGAACGAGCCCTCGCGGCTCGTCACGTGGCCGCGTCGGTTCAGCAGGGCGGTGTTCTCGCCGAAGTACCACACAGTGCCGCGCTTGGTCTGCGCGTACCAGTCGGTAGTGCGCTCCCGGAGGACTCCACGTTGGAGGACCCGGTCGCGGATCACCCGGCAGCGCACGCCGTCGACGACCCGGGTCCGGTAGGTGACGAAGAAGATGTCCTCGATCGGCACCCCTTCGTCCGAGCCGCGGTAGACGAGCCGGTTCCCGGGCTTGAGCGTGAACCAGGGGTTCGTGACACGACCCTTGGTGAAGTGCGATGCGGACGGGTGGTGCAGGACCTGTCGAGCCGCGGTCGACGCGCTGGTCGGGCCCTGGACGCCTTCCGCGGCGCCGGCCGCCAGCAACACGGGCGCGCCGAGCGTGAGCACGCAGATCACAGTCGCCGTCGCGATGTGGGTGGATCTTCTTCTCATGATGTCTCCTGTTGATCGAAGCCAGACCTTCACAGTGCCGGGGGCTCGCTGTGCGGACGCTGAGGAGGGGCGTGGACCTCGGCCGGTGGCCGTGCCCGCTGCGGACCCCTAGGGTCGGGACTGATCCGGAGGGAGTTCGCGTTGCCTGCATCCAACGAGAAGCGCCAGAAGCTGATCGTCGACACGCTGATCGAGGCGTTCGAGCCACTGATGAAGGCCGACGCCGAGGGCTTTCGGACCAAGTTCCGCAAGATGGCCGCTGATCCGTTCGCGTTCTACCGGGGCAGCGCCTGCCTGTACTACGCGGACATGGCGGCCCGGCACGAGCACCAAGCCGACGAGCGCACGAGTCGGGTCTGGATCCACGGCGACCTGCACGCGGAGAACTTCGGGACCTACATGAACTCCGAGGGTGTCCTGGTCTTCGACGTCAACGACTTCGACGAGGCCTACCTGGGCCACTTCTCCTGGGACCTGCGGCGCTTCGTCGCCAGTCTCGCCCTGATGGGCTGGCAGAAGGCGCTGCCGGAGGACGCCGTGCGGAGCCTGTCGTGCGACTTCCTGCAGGCCTACGTCGACCAGGTGCGTCACTACGTCAAGGTGGACCACGACGAGAACTACGCTCTCCGGCTCGACAACACCGAGGGCGCGATCCACGAGGTGTTGCTCGCGGCGAGGATGTCGACCCGCCTCGACCTCCTCACGTCGATGACCGAGGTCGTGGACCAGGAGCGCAGGTTCGTCCGAGGTTCCGACGTGCGTGAGCTGAGCAAGACTGAACGGAAGAAGATCGAGGGGGCGTTCAAGCGCTACTTGAAGACGATCCCCGACGCGAAGCGCAAGAGTCAGGAGGTCTTCTACGACATCAAGGACGTCGTGGGCAAGAAGGGTTTCGGGATCGGGAGCGCCGGGCTCCCTGCGTACAACATGCTGATCGAGGGCTACAACCAGGCGCTCGAGAACGACGTGGTCCTGACGATGAAGCAGGGCAACGTCCCGGCCGTAAGCCGGGTTGTCGAGGACCCGCGGGCCAAGAAGTTCTTCGAGCACGAGGGCCACCGGACCGTGGTGAGCCAACGCGAGCTCCAGGTCCACACCGACCCCTTCCTGGGCTGGACCACCGTCGACAAGGTCGGGTTCGTGGTGTCGGAGGTGTCGCCCTACGAGGCTGACCTCGACTGGGCCGACATCACCGAGCCCGAGGACATCGCTCCGGTCGTCACGTTGCTGGGCCGGGCGACGGCCAAGGTCCACTGCGTGTCCGACGAGGACAGCGACGAGGACCTGGTCGACTTCCAGACCGAGGACGCGATCTCTGAGGCGATCGGGGACGACGAGAGCGACTTCGTCGAGGACCTGGTCGACTTCGGGATCACGTATGCCGCAAAGGCTCGCAAGGACCACGCCTTGTTCGTGGACGCGTTCCGAGGCGGGAGGTTCGACCTCGTCTCGGCCGTGAGCTGACGCTGTCGCACCGAACCGGGCGGCTGCGGTCGCCCGTCGCGACCCGTACCGCCGGGTAGGACCGTTCGACCGGAGCGCGGTCACCTAGAGTTGGAGCATGTGCAGGAACATCAAAGTGCTCCACAACTTCGAGCCATCGGCGACCCGTCCAGAGATCAGCGCGGCGGCCACCCAGTACGTCCGCAAGGTGGCCGGTATGACAAAGCCGTCCGGCGCCAACCAAGAAGCGTTCGACGCCGCGATCGCGGCCGTCACCGCTGCGACAGAGACGCTGCTCGATCAACTCGTGACACAGGCCCCTAAGCGTGACCGTCAGGTCGAGATCGCGAAGGCCCGGGCACGCAACGAGAAGCGCTTCGGCACGCCCGTCACGGGCTGAGGCCGCCGGTCACCGGATCGAGGTTCAGGTGGTCTTCTTGGGGGTCGCCTTCTTGGTTGGCGAGGTCTTCGTGGGGGCCGTCTTCTTGGCTGCCTGACCGGTCCCGCCTGAGGTTCCCGATGTGGTCGTCTCGTCCTTCGAGCCGGAGGTCACCACGTCGGTGGCCTTGACGGCGGCGACCTTGGCGGCCTCGCCGATCCGCTCGCCCACCTCGGGAGCCTTCTCACGTGCGTAGTCCTGTGCCTGTTGCGTGGCCTGCTGGACCTTGGGATTGGTCCAGAACCGTTGAGCCTGGGTGACGATCTGGTCGTAGCGTTCACGTCCGGCGCGGGCTCCCAGCACGTAGCCAGTCGCTCCCGCCACCAGCAGTCCGAGCTTGCTCATCCGTCTCTCCTTCGTGCGGGCCGGGCCGCCTGGTCGGGCAGCCGGTCAGCGTGGTCGGCATGACGTTTTGCGGCCAGTCTTGACGTCTTGTTCCCGGATGGGAAGTTTCGTAACCCGTCACGCAGCGCTAACTCGACCGCTCGTCACAGTGCGCTGAGGGCGAGCCCGACCAGGGAGGCGGCGATCATAGCGATGACGATCAGCAGGATCCAGACCAGGGTGTCGGGCGTGGGCCAGCGCGCCAGACGGCGTAGTGCCGACCGGCTGCCGGTGCCCCCCGGGCTGGCCGCCTTGGTGCTCATCGTCAGTCCCTGTCTTCTCCCCGCACGTCGTGCACGGGGTTTCCTGATCAGTGTCTGACCACCATCGCGTCCAACACCTGCCGTGACACGCCGACTGGACAAAGATCAACCGAAATGACGAGGTGCCGGGTCCACTGTTCGTGGCTGGTCGGTCGCTGCCGGTGGCAGATCTAGGAGGGGTGGCCGGTCGCGGAGCAGGAGCCGGCGAGTAAGGATGGATCGAGGCATCGTCGACCCCGGGAGCAGCCATGAACATCACCGTCCTCGGCACAGGGATCATGGGCACCGCGGTCGCCCGCAGACTGCTCTCGTCCGGACACGCAGTGACGGTCTGGAACCGCACCGGCGAACGAGCGGAGCCGCTGCGCGAGGACGGCGCCTCGGTCGCGGACACCGCAGAGGACGCCGTCCGGGCTGCCGACGTCGTCCTGCTGACACTGTTCGACGCCACCGCCGTGCTCGACGTGATGGCTCGTGCCTGTCCCGTGGCGCCGGACGCGGTCTGGGTCCAGGCGTCGACGATCGGCACTGAGGCGACCGGCCGAGTCAGCGCGCTGGCCGAGCGCGAGGGCGTGGCCCTGCTCGAGGCGATGATGCTGGGCACCAGAGCGCCCGCCGAGCAAGGTCAGCTGACGCTGCTGGTGGCCGGACCCGAAGACCTCGATGCGCGGGTTGCACCGGCGTTCGAGGAGATGGCCGCCAAGGTCGTTCGCGTCGGCCCGGACGTCGGCCAGGCGGCCGCCCTCAAGCTCGCGGCCAACGCCTGGATCGCAGTGTTGACCGCCGCGACGGCGCAGTCGCTGGCCATGACGCGCGGTCTGGGGCTGGACCCGCACCTCTTCCTGGACGCCATCGCCGACACGCCCGTCGACAGCCGTTACGCCCACGTGAAAGGTGAGGCGATGATCTCGTCGACCTTCGACCCCTCGTTCACCGTGGACGGTGTCGTGAAGGATGTCGGGCTGATCATCTCGGCTGCGGACCAGGCCGGCGTACCGACCGACCTGCTCGAATCCGTGCAGGGGCTCTTCCGTCGCACCAGCGAGGCCGGCCACGGCGCCGACGACATGGCTGCTGTGATCTCCGCCTTCAGCCCGACGCGAGCCGGCTGAAAAAGTTCTCGAGTCGTTGCAACCGAATGTGGCGCCGAAGCGTCTCCCTGGGCATAGGTTGCATCAGGGTTTCGGAGCGTCGGCCACCAGGCCGGCCGCGTGACCCGCCCCCGCGCTGCGGCGCGGGCTCCTTCGAGGGGGATATCGATGACACATCGCACTGCCGTCTTCGGTTCACGCGGACGGCTACTGACTGGAGTAGCGACGGTCGCCTTGCTCGGCGCTGGCGTCGTCCAGTCGTCGCCGGCCGCGCTGTCGGTGCCAAGTAACTCGTGCCCGGATGCCTTCCCGGTCGCCGACCTTGTCGACGACCAGCCGGTGACCGGACTGACCGTGACTCGTCACACCACACCCACCGAGTTCACCGGGTCTGTCCTCGGTGTGATCAAAGACGGCATTGCGCCGGGCATCGACATGATCATGGCCGACCTCAACTCCACGCAGATCGACAAGACCGGAATCTGGCAAGGCATGTCCGGTTCGCCGGTCTATGCCGCTGACGGTCGTCTGATCGGCGCCGTGGCTTACGGTCTCGCGTTCGGCCCGTCGCCGGTCGCCGGAATCACACCGGCAGCGGACATGCAGACCCTGCTCGACGCAGCCCCGAACAATCCGGTCGCACGGCGCACGTTGTCTGCGGCGAAGGATGCCAAGCGCGTGGACGTGTCCGACGCACGCGCCAAGGTGCTGGCTCGCCAGACTCATATCTCCGCCTCGAAGATCGACAACGGGTTCGCCCGGTTGCCGATGCCGTTGCTCGTCTCGGGCAACAAGGCGCGACTCAACCACGCGGCCAAGGCGCTCGGGATGAAGGGGGTCCGTCCCTTCGGCGGTACGACCGCCCGGGCCGGCGCGGCCGCCTCGGACATCGTCGCGGGTGGCAACCTGGCGGCCACCGTCTCCTACGGTGACCTGACGAGTGGTGGAATCGGAACCGCGACGGCCGTCTGCGGCTCCGAGGTCCTCGCCTTCGGGCACCCCATGCTGTGGAGCGGTCCGAGTCAGCTGACCATGCACGGTGCTGACGCGGTGTACATCCAGAGCGACCCGACCTTCCCCGGCTTCAAGGTGGCCAACCTGACCGCGCCGGCGGGGTCCATCCTCGCCGACCGGCTGCAGGGTCTGCACGGTGTGACGGGGACGCTGCCCGACACGGCGACCATCAGTGCCCACGTGGCGACCGTGACGGGCAAGTCCCGCGACGGCGAGACGATGGTCAGCGTGCCGGACGCACTGCCCGAGATCTCGGCGTTCCACCTGCTCACCGATGAGGACCGGGTCTTCAACCAGCTCGGTGAGGGCTCTGCTCGGGTGCGCTGGACCGTGGAGGGCCTGCGGGCCGACGGTTCTCACTTCGAGTACTCGAGGGTCAACCAGTTCGCATCGCGCTACGACATCACGTTCGAGACGATCTTCGAGTCGTACTCCCAGCTGTCCCGGATCCTGCACAACAAGTTCCAGGACGTGAAGATCACGAACGTCAGCTACCGCTCGTTGATCGACCCGCAGTACCGGGCCTACAAGCTGGCCAAGGTCGAGAGGCTGGTCAAGGGCCACTGGATCACGCTGAGCCGCCGGCAGAACCTCGCGGTCCAACGCGGCTCGACCGTCCACCTGCGCGCGGTGCTGGACCCGGTGAACCGTGGTGCTGCCGTGAAGGTCCCCGTCAACGTCCACATCCCGAACGTTGGGCGGCGTACCTACGGATTCCTGCAAGTCACCGGTGGTGGGTCGAGCTACGGCGGGGGCCCTGGCGCGAAGTCGTTCGACGACTTACTGTCGAACCTGGCCAACGCCACCCCGAACAACGCCGTCGTCGCGTCGCTGTACGTGAGCCGTCGCGGTCAGGACTATCGGGCCAGCACGGCACGCACGACAGATCAGGTCGTCACTGGTCGGTTCTTCACTCAGTTCCGGATCCGCTGACACAACAACTGACGCAACAATTGACACAGAGGGGCCGTCCGCGTCGCGGGGGCGGCCCTTTGTCATGGCGTCATGGCGTCATCGCGTCAAGGCTTCAAGGCTTCAAGGCGTCCCGGACAGCTCCCGCTGCAGCGGGGTGGGGAAGCTCGGCCGGACCCGGACGCCACCGAGCCATGACGTCAAGGCAGTGGCGTGGCGCTCGGCGTCAGCGCTGACCTCCGCACCGACATCGTCGAGGAACTTCAGCACGACCTCGCCGTCCGGCCGCTGGCCCCACCCACCTACGACCCTGCCATCGGCCCAGATGGTCGGGCCGGCGTTGCCGTTGGTGTCGAACAGCCTGGCTCGGTGCGGGCCGAGGTACCAGTCGCGCTCTTTCCAGGCCATCGTCGTCGGGTCGAGCGAGGGCAGCAGGGATACCCACGGGTCCGCCGCCGGAGTCTGGTCGAGGTCGTCGGGAAGCACCAGGCCCGTGGCGTCCTCCGAGATCTCCACCTCGACGGCTGCGATGTCGGTCAGTGCGGCCCGGGTGAAGCCGACGGTCCAGCCGGTCCACCACTTCAGGTCGTCGAACCTGGCGGGACCACAGGCACGCAGGTAGTGCCGCGCCAGATCCGCCCGCGCAGCCACCGCTGACGGCCTTGTGGCCCCGGCTGTCTCAGGCACCCAGTCGACCATCCGCGCCCATCGTGGTTGGCGTTGGTGCCAGTCGCCACCCGCCTGGGCACGGGTGACCTGCCCGGACGCAGACAGGATCGTGCTGATCCGGGTGACCACCCCGATCTCTTGGGCGTTCCGTCCTGATCCCACGGTGATCTTGGTGCGCAGCATCGGTACCTCCTTGGACAGGTCGCGTCCGAAGCTCGGCCCCAGCCGTGCCAGAGCCCGCACGGCGGCCCGCTCGGCCTTGCGTACCCAGTCGGCGCCCTCCTCGGTGATGCCGGCCCGCTCGAGATCGCGCGCCAACCGACGACGTTCGGTGGCGGCGATCGTGTCACTGGCAGCGGCCTGGACTGTGGGGAGGAGGTCGACCGGGAGTGCCCAGACCGTACGACGCATGGCCATGTGCTTGACGATCGATCGAGCGTCGTACAGCGCGTCGTGGACATCGGCCTGGCTGAGGCCGGCCACGCGCGCCCAGGCTGAGAGGTACACCGTCGCCGGGTCGGTGGAGTGCAACCCGATCAGCGATTGGGCCACCTCGAGGACGCTGGCCGACGGGGTGGTGAGGTGGTGACGCACAGCCAGTCGACGGCGACGCTCCGCCTCGTCGATGTGCAGCTTTCTCGCGGCCACGGCACCCCCTCGTGTGTCTGTGCCCAGCAGGCTAGTGCCGAGGCACGAGCGGTGTCCTTGATGGCGGCCTCAGACCACCCGTAGGCCGAGGCTGAATGCCGCGGTCGCGGCGACGCACAGCCCGGTACGGACGTGGTTCCACAGGGTCCAGTCGTGCAGATAGGCGCGCCAGACGTCGACTGAGGCGGTCGAGCCTGGGTCCAGCACGTCCAGGGCGTTGTTCCGGGGGACGTGGTAGGCGCCGGTGAGCAGGATCTGGGCCAGATAGAGCAGGGCTCCGGCCAGGAGGTACGGCGCAGCCCTCGTGTCGAGGTGGAGCACCGCCCAGATCCCGAGTCCAACGCAGGCCACCGCAGTCCCCATCAGGACGGCCATGAACCATGGTGTCGGCGCCTGTCGGTTGATCGCCTGCATGGCAGCGAGGCCGGTGCGGTCGGTCAACTTGCCGAGACCGGCCATCACGAAGCTCGAGAACGCGAAGAAGACACCCGCGGCCACCCCTGTGCCGAGGGTGGTGACAAGCGTCAGAGTGGTGAGGAGGCGGGGAGATCCCTCGAAGTTCATGGGGTGAGTACACTCCGAATCCTCGAGACGATCCATAGATGATCATCGCCAATTCATGTGAATGCGTCTAGAGTGGCGGTCATGGACGCCTTGACTGCTGTGCTGGACGGTCCGCGGGCCCGTTCGGCGTTCCTGCTCCGGTGCGCGATGAGCCCGCCCTGGGCGATCCGGGTTCAGGACCAAGCCCCGTTGTGTGTCGTGGCGCTGGTCCGCGGCGCAGCCTGGGTGGTGCTCGACGACGACACCCGCCACCTCCTCGGCCCCGGCCAGGTCGCCCTGTTCCGAGGCCCGGACCCGTACGTCGTCGCCGACGACCCGGTTACGCCGATCCAGGCCGTGATCCACCCCGGCCAGCGCTGTACGACGCCAGGCGGCGACAGCGTGGAGGCGTCGATGCGACTAGGGGTCCGGACCTGGGGCAACGACGCCGAAGGGTCGACGCTGATGCTGATCGGGACGTATGAGGGCGACGGCGAGATCGGTCGACGCCTGCTCGGCGCCCTCCCGCCCCTCGCAGTCCTCAGTCCGCAAGACCGACCGCTGTCGGGGCTCGTCACGATGCTGATGGACGAGGTCAGTCGCGACGTGCCGGGCCAGCAGGTGGTCCTCGACCGTCTCCTGGATCTCCTGGTGATCGCGTCGGTCCGGAGCTTCTTCGCGCAGGGCGGCGACGGCAGCCGCCCCGGGCCGTCCGGCCGAGAGGGGGCAGCGTGGTATGTCGCGCATAGCGATCCCGTGGTCGGGACCGCTCTGCAGAGACTGCATGACGACCCCGCTGCACCCTGGACCGTGGGCTCGTTGGCCTCGGTCGCCGGCGTCTCCCGCGCGGGACTGGCGCGGCGCTTCGCGGGACTGGTGGGTGAGCCGCCGATGAGCTATCTGACCGGGTGGCGGCTCGCGATGGCCGCGGATCTGTTACGAGATCCGGAGACCACGGTTGCCGCGGTCGCCCGAGAGGTCGGCTACTCCAGTCCGTTCACGTTCAGTACGGCCTTCAAACGCCACTACGGCATGAGCCCGACGGCATACCGTGCCCGCCGAAGCTCTGATCTGGTCCGTGCCTGATCGCACGGCGTCGACGCGACGGACTTGGGTATCCGTGGCGGCACCCGGTCGTCGCGCCGCTTCGCGTTGCTGGGGCGAGGGAGCGCGGGGTTTGGCTGGATGATGCAGAGTGGCGAGTGTGGGATCGAATGAGATGGCCGTCTTGGTAGTGCTTGTCGTGTGGTTGTCCCTGCCGTCTCGACGTCCTTGGGTAGCGCTCGGCGTGGGTCGGGTCGTCTGCTCGCGGTGATGAGTGGCCTGGCGTTCCCGGTGACCTGGTTGATCTGGTACATCAGGGATGAGCACCCCTACGCCCGATGACCTGGTCGTCGAAGTATGTGGCTAAGGGGGAAGTCGTGGCGCTGCCTAGCGACAGCCATGTGCACACCGAGTGGTCGTGGGACGCGCCGATGGGCTCGATGGAACGCTCGTGCGCCAGGGCAGTGGGCATCGGGCTGCCCGCGATCGCGTTCACCGAACACCTCGACCACACGACGTGGACCGTCGCTCCCACCGAGCTCGCCGGCAGCGATCATCTCGCCGCCTTGGCGACGTCCGACGGGGTGTTGACTCCGCCGACATTCGACGCGCCCGGGTACCTCGATGCGATCGAGAGGTGCCGACAGCTGTTCCCTGGCCTGCGGATCCTGAGCGGGCTGGAGCTGGGAGAACCGCACTGGCACCAGGCCGCGACCGCCAAAGTCCTCGCGACCGGACGGTTCGACCGGGTGCTCGGTTCGTTGCACTGCCTACCGGTCGGGGACGGCTTCACGGAGCCACCTGGCTTGTACCAGGACCGGCCTGCCGCCGAGGTCGTCCGACAGTATCTGGCTGAGATCGTCAACCTCGTCAAGGGGAGCGAGGTGTTCTCCGTCCTGGCTCATGTCGACTACCCGCTCCGCTCCTGGCCGACACGAGCCGGGCCGTTGGAGCCGTCGGCATTCGAGGAGGAGTTCCGGCACGCGCTGTCGGCAACCGCTAGGTCCGGTAGGGCGCTCGAGGTCAACACGGCGATCCCGCTTCACTCGACCGTCCTGCGGTGGTGGCATGAGGAAGGTGGCGACGCCATCACGTTCGGAAGCGACGCCCACGAGCCGTCCGCCGTCGCCCGCGGCTTCCGCAGCGCAGCAGAAATGGCGGAGGCTCACGGGTTCCGGCGGGGTCGAGACCCCTACGACTTCTGGAGACGCTCGGGGTGACCGGTTGGCCCGGCTCTACGGACCAACCGCGGAATCCCAGGGTTGAGGACGCCAGTCTCACCACTGACCATTGCCTCTCTGCTCAATCGCCCTGCCGGCCCAAGGCAGCGTGACCACCCTGGCGCTCCTGGGCGAGGTCCTTGCGGCGAGCTGCCAGGAACCTGGTCTCCGTCTCGGTCGGCGCGCGGTCGATGGCACTCCCGTACGCCCGTTCGGCGTCATCAAGGCGACCCAGTCGGTTGAGCATGGCCGCGCGCGAGGCGTGGAGCAGGTGATTGTCGTCCAGCTCATCTGCGACGCTGTCGAGCAATCGCAGCGCGGCGGCAGGTCCCTGGGTCTCGGCCACGACGACTGCGCGGTTCAACACGACGACCGGGGTGGGCATGAGAGCCACTAACCGGTCGTAGAAGCGGAGAATCGTTGCCCAGTCGGTCTCCTCGAATCGGACGGCAGCGCAATGGACGCCGTGGATCGCAGCCTGCAGCTGGAACGGGCCAACTCGTCGGCGTTGCAGGCAGGTCAGCACGAGATCCTGCCCCTCGTTGATCAGGGCGCGGTCCCACAACGATCGGTCCTGGTCTCGCAGGAGCACGAGATCTCCGCCGGCCCGCCGCCCCGGCGCTCGGGCTTCGCACAACAGGACCAGTGCAAGCAGCCCTGCAGCTTCGGGCTCGTCGGGCATCTGCGCCACCAGTTCCCGGGCGAGCCTGAGCGCCTCGCCGCGCAGGTCGGCCCGGTTCTCCGGATCGTCTGCACCGGAGTTGTAGATCAGGTACAGCACCGAGAGAACCGCCCGCAAGCTGCCCGGCAGCTCGGCATCCCTCGGCACACGATAGGGAATGTGCGCAGCCTTGACCTTGTACTTCGCCCGCACCAGACGCTTGGCCAGGGTGGCCTCGCTGAGCAGGAACGCGCGCGCCACCTCGGAAGGCGTCAACCCTGCGACAAGGCGCAGGGTCAGAGCCACCTGATGCTCCACCCTGATCGCAGGGTGGCAACAGGTGAAGATGAGCCTCAGCTGGTCATCTCTCATGAGCTGGGAACCCACCTCTGGGGCCGCCGTACCTCCAGTCCGCCTCCGGTCGACCGCGATCTGCCGAACGAGTGTTCGGCCGCGGGTGTCACGCCGCACGATGTCGATCGCTCGGTTCCGGGCGGTCGCGACAATCCAACCCGCCGGGCTTGAAGGGATCCCGTCGCGTGGCCAGACGTCGAGCGCCTTGACGAACGCATCCTGCACCGCGTCCTCGGCAAGGGAGATGTCACCGAAGACGCGGACCAGGGTCGCGACCGCCTTCCCGTGCGCTTCCCGGAAGGCGTGCTCGACATCGCTCATCCGGCTGACCCGCTGGCCGGTCCTCGATCGCCTGATTGATTGCCGCGACAACTTTGCCCGCCCACTCCAAAGCGTCGTCGAGAGTCTCGGCGTTGATGATGTAGAAGCCGCCGATGTGCTCCTTGGCCTCGACGAACGGCCCATCGGTCGTCACCTTGTCCAAGCCGGGGCCGCCGGTGACCACCGTGGCAGCGTCCGGACCGTGGAGAGCCCCGCCGAAGGCGAAGGCTCCCGCCGCGTCCATCTCCTCCTCCAGGGCCATGACTCTCGCCATGAAGCTCTGCATTTCCTCTGGCGTCGACGGCGAGCCCTCGACCCGACCCTCCACCTCATATACCGACAACAGATACTGATTCATCGCGCGCGCTCCTCGTTACACGGCCGCGAGAGTTTCCCGCACCACCCCGATGACGAACGGCAAGGCTCGATCAGGACACTGCTTGGCAGGTTGCCAGAAGAACTCCGTCTCCGCGACGAGACGCGAGACCAACATCGAGTCACACGGGCCGGTTCGACTACCCCGACCCCACGAGGATGCAGAAGGGGTGCCCGGCCGGATCGGCGAGAACGTACAGAGGTTCCCCCGCCTCCGCGGTGCGGTCAAGGAGCAGTGTGGCCCCGAGCGCTTCGGCTCTCTGGCGCTGCCGTTCCAGCTCTTCCGCCGTCGGGACGCGGAAGTCCAGGTGCATCTGCTTCGGCACATCGTCCGAGGGCCACGTGGATCTCAGCAAGGTACTGACCGCTTGGAACGCGAGCTTGCGGCTGCCGTCAGTGTCGACGAGCACGAGCCAGTCCTCGTCGTCGGTGCTCCCGTCCGTCGGAGGTTCGTCGCCGGGGCGGTAACGCAGTCCCAACAGCTCGCGGTAGAATTCGGCCAGGCCCCGGACATCGGTCGCATCCAGGGCGGTGTGCATCAGCACGGGATAAGTGGACACCGGCGCCTCCTGGTGTGTGGATCCCAACCGCCATCTCATCATGAACAGCAAAGCCTCGACACCCGCGCACGTGAGCCGGTTCGGATCGACCCTAAGGACGCCAAATGTCGATCGCGCTCTCGCGCATCTGTTCGCTGAAGCGTCCATCAGGACTGGACGCGTGGAGCAGCTCGCGGAGCTCGGCCTCGAAGGTTTGACGGCGGACGCCGA
Source organism: Propionibacteriales bacterium (assembly GCA_038259225.1). Lineage (GTDB taxonomy): Bacteria > Actinomycetota > Actinomycetes > Propionibacteriales > Nocardioidaceae > JANLYC01. The sequence continues at coordinate 52,766 of JBBSPA010000012.1, read as the reverse complement.
ACAGGTGGGGAGTCGAGCCGGACATGGAGAACACGCTGGCAACGATGTCGTCGACATCGCGGACGACGAGTCGGCCAGGCGATCTGACAGCTCGTGCGAGTAGGAGACCCGGCCTTGGACGTGGTACGTCGCGCTGCCCAGATACAGCGACGGATCCCACTGCCTCCCGCTATCGCTCACGGGGACAGTGTGCCGGTCTCAGCTGGTCACCAAGTCGGCGTACCGGTTGAGGTAGAACGGCCATCCTTCGCCGGCGCTGACACCGTCGCGGACCCCAGTCCAGCCGTCGCCGTGCCGGTCGAGGTGGCGATGCTCGATGTCGACGCGGGTGCGGGCCTCAGCGAGCGAAGTGAACGTGACCTCGACCTCGCTGGTCTTGGCTGCGTCGGTCTCGATCTGCCAGTAGGGGCTGATGTCCCAGCTGAACACGAACCGGTCATACGGTTGGTAGGCCAGGACGCGTGCCCAACGACATTCGCTACCGTCGGCGCCGCGGTCGATGATGTGACCCCCGACGTGGGTCTCCACGACGGTCTCGGCGATGGGCACCGCGAGCAAGTTGTGGTCGGGTGGCTTGAACGCCCCGAAGTCGCGGGTGAACACCTCGAATGCGCGTTGTTGGTTCGCGTCGACCTCGATCGAGGCCTTCACCACGGTTGGTCCGGTCGTCTGGGTCATGGGTTGGCTCCCGGTCATTGGTGGGCGGGGTTGATCTGCTTGTCGGTCGGGTCTGGCCGTTCGACGTCACGCTTGTACGCCGTGAGGGTGTCGTTCCAGAACGTGTCGAGTTCGGCGCGCATCTCGCTCAGCCCCGACGGGTTGACCCGGTAGATCCGGCGTGCGCCGGCGCGCTCGTCGCTGACGAGGCCGGCGGTCTTGAGGATCTTCAGGTGCTGGGAGACCGCGGGCCGCGAGACGGGCAGCGTGTCGGCCAGGTCGCCCACCGCGCTGGGCGCGGCCGCGAGCCGGGCGAAGATGGTCCGTCGCGTGGGGTCGCTCAGCGCGGTCCAACCGTCGAGAAGGTAAGTATTCACTAACGGTAAGTGTCTACTAACCATCTACGGCTTGTCAATCCGCGGTGACCGCCCGTCAGCTCGCGTCGTACTCGTCGTGGCGGCGCCACCACATGTCGGGCTCGTTGCGGCCGAGTGGCGCGCGGTCGAGCCACTGGTACATGCCCCACAGGCCGTCCACGCCGCGTTCGTACGCCGAGTAGGTGTGGTAGGCGATGCCGTCCTCGAGCGCGAACGCGCTGACGCCGGGCCCTTCTCGCCGGTACGTCGCGAAGTCCGTGCCCACACTCGACGCCCACTCGGAGAGCGCGGCACTCTCCTCGGCCGGCCGGAAGTCCACCTCGCGGAAGTTGTACGCAACGGCCCCCGAGTCCCAATCCTTCTTGGTGTGCGACGTCTGGAAGTCGTAGTTGAAGTCACTGTCGAACGAGGAGGCCCAGGGGAAGCTCCAGCCCATCCGCTGTTGGTAGGTCTGAAGCTTGGCCAGCGGAGCACGTGACACCGTCCAGAACGAGACGTCGTGTTGCTCGAGATGGACCACGGAGCCGTTGAAGCCGTCCGCGATCGCCGAGCAGCTCGGACACCCTGCCGTGTAGTCGGGTCCGAACATGAAGTGGTAGATCAACAGCTGCGATCGTCCGCGGAAGAGGTCGGCGAGCGACGCCGCACCCTCGTCAGTCGCGAAGCGGTACTCCTTGTCGATTCGAACCCACGGCAGCTCTTGACGCTGTCGCGCCACTTCGTCGCCTCGGCGTGTCAGCGCCTTCTCGGCCTCGAGCAGCTCCAGCCGCGCCGCAAGCCACTCTTCGCGTGTTCCGGTCTTGTGGTCTGTCATTGCCTGTCTCCTTCTTGTCGTGACAACTGTCGTGTCGGCTCGCGCACTGATGCGGTCTCACATCGTCGACGTCAGGCCGGGAACGGACGAGGGTTCGATCATGATCAGGCCGCCAAGAGCGACGATCGCCAACGCCAGCGGTACATCGAGGGCGGATTTCAACGGCAGGAGCTTCTGGGCCACGGCGACGACGGCGACGACGGTCATCCAGGCGATGCTCATGACGCTCAGTGCGACCAGGATCAGCATCAGTCCGATGCTCGAGCCGACGCAGTAGACCCCGAACGCGACACCGGAGCTGACGCTCTCGCGGCACATCCAACGGAAGTGCTGCTTGAGTGGTGTGAGCTCGTACACACCTGCCGCGATGACCACGGCACCGGCAGCAACCGACCCGTGCGGCCGGTACGCCGCATAGACGGCGATACCGACGAGCGTCCAGACCGCGAGGTAGGACCCGACGAACAGCGGTACCGTCCGCAGATCCCGTGTGGTCTGAGCACGCCGCAGGACTGCCGGTACCGCGCCCGGCAACATCATCGCGGCCATCATCGACACCCATACGGCCACGAAGGGGCGAAACGAGCCGAGCTCGGTTGCCACGCCCATGGCCATCCCGCCCATCTGGCGGACTGCGATGACCCAGCACCCGGCGGCGACCCCGAGCGTTGCCGTCAGCACGACGACGCCAGCGACGGGAGACCTTGTGGTGCTGGGCATCGGAACCTCCTATCAGGCTTGCATGATGCAAGTCGAGCCTAACGCTTTCCGCTTTTATCATGCAAGCGAAATTCAGATACACTAGGGCTGTGCTCGGTAAGACGTACGACTCAGAGGTGTGCTCGGCCGCTCGCGCGCTCGAGCTGGTGGGCGAGCGGTGGAGCCTGCTGATCATCAGGAATGCGCTGTTCGCCGGCGCGACCCGGTTCAACGACTTCCGTACTCTCGGAATCGCGACGAACATCCTCACGAGTCGTCTCGACGGCTTCGTCGACGCAGGGATCATGCAGCGCCGCACCAGCTCCCGGAACCCCGGACACCACGAGTACCTGCTCACCGACAAGGGTCGCGAGCTCGCCCGGGTGATCGTGGCGCTGACCGAGTGGGGAGATCGGTGGCAGGCCCCGGAGGGTGCTCCGGTGCTCTACGTCCACGGCGTCTGCGGTGGTGCGGTCAGCCAACAGACCAGGTGCGCCCACTGTGGCGAGCTGGGCGACCCCGCCGACATCCAGGCCCGACCAGGACCCGGCATGCCGGCCGACATCGCAGCCCGGATGGGCTGACGGTGTCCGGCGCGGACCCGTCCAGTGACGGTGACGTGCCAGGGCACCTAGCCTGCGGCGGTCTGTTGTTGCGTGTCAGCCAGTTGCGGGTTGGACGTGCTGTCGATGCTCTGCGGGGAATCTGCGGTTGACATCGTCGATCCTCTCGTCGGGTCGCTGGGAGAGATCGCCGGTAACGATAGTGGCGGCTATTCGCTGGAAAACAGTGCTTGGAGGGGAGCCACCGCGACGATGTTCGCTGCCTTGGCCGACAGGTCCAGATCCACCGTCACCAGGGCGTCGGCCTGCAGCTGGGTGATCGCGAGGTACACCGCGTCGCCAATAGTGTCCCAGTCGTGTTCTCGCGCCAGCCGCCATGCGAGGCCGCGTGATGCGCGATCACCGAGCAACCGCATCTTCTGCTCCGTGATCCGTTCATGGCTCTTCAAGGCGGCCTTTTCGGTGCGCTCGCCTCGCCGCACGTCGCGCAACAACAATGCCAACGCCTCCGCACGAATCGAGTTTGGCGCGACCAGTTGATGGCTGGGGTCGATGCTCAGATCGACGTCCACGAGGTGCAGCAACGTGGGGGCGTCAATCACGTAGCGCGTCATGGCCTGAGCCTAAGGGCGAGAATTCTTGAAGAAGACGCCGTCAGTCGACGAAGCCGCATGTGCGCGCTGCGGGCTCGCTTGTCGCCGCCCCGAGCTACGCGGCGTCGTCTGTCGCCGCGGGGAAGGAGCGGCGTGGGCGCAGGAACTCCTCGAGCATCGCGAGCATCTGCGCCCCCTCCGCCGTCGGATCCTTGCCGTAGGGCCCGCGAGCACGCGCCAGGCCCGTACCGAGGACCTTCACCAACGCGTCACGGAAGAGCTCGACCTCCGTCGGGGGTTGGCCGATCAGGATGTTGCCCACGTCTGCAAGACCACTGACGATCGTGACCTCGTAGTCCTCGAACTCGATCGCGAACTCGTCGACGTGTGCGGTGACGGGTCGCAGCACCTCACGAGTAAGGCAGCCCGGTGCACGACTCGCCTGATGGAGGCATCGCTCGAAGACCTGCATCTCTTCGAACGCGAAGTCGCGGTACCGACCGGAGACACCACTGAGGATCAGGAACGGTGCGAGCTGCAGCGCACGCCACTGCCTGGAGTCGAACTGCTGCCTAAAACTCATCGTCGCCTCCCGCATCACACAGGATATGTAGCTCAAGCGTGCGCCTCGGCCACACGGATTGGCAAGCAGTGCCCTAGTTCTTGGTGACCCGCGCCGAGTTCAACAGCATTGCGACGACGTCCTGGTCACCATCGGAGGCGTAGACCGCCCAGCCGCCGACCTCGACATACCCCGCCCAGAAATGGCTGACGCCATTCGCTTCCACACGCTCGACGCCAGGGCCGCTGGCCGGGTCGAACGAGGCGGAGCGGTAAAAGGCAACGCCTTCGTCACTGCCGCACCCGGGGGAGTCCGCTGGCGCCCAATGCTCGAAACGAAACTCGCAGTCGGCCATCTCCGACCGCTCCCAGCCGGAGGGGATGTCGACTCGGATGCCCTGATATTCGATCGTCTTCCATCCGCTCTTGGCGGGAGAGTCGGTGACAACCCCAGGGCTGGAGCCGCTCGCCGCCTGATACCTGAAGGAGACCACCGCCAGGACCGCCGCACCCACCGCGACGAGGAGAAGCAGTCGAGACAGGCGAGAAGCCGCGATAGGAGCCACAACGCATGGGACGGAGGACGTGGGCCGGAGGTTCCAATGCACCCGCCGTCCGCACCTGCCGCGATCTCGCGCGGAAGGCGACCGTGTCTTAGTTCTCTTGCTGGAATCCCATCAACCGTTGCCACGCGTTGGTGACGGCGGGCTGGTTGGTCTGGTTCTGTTCGGCGCTGAGGGTGTAGCTGGTGCTGGGCTGCGTCGTGTCGACGACTCCATGAGGAAGCCACCGCTGCCCTACGCGTGCAGGGTCAACAGCAGGTAGGCAGCCGCGGAGGGGCCATCGGTGATGACTCCGTCCCTCAACATCCGCTCCACCTCACGTCGCGGGAACCAGCGTTGGCACATGTCGTGCTCGGTGATCTCGCGGTTCGGCTCGCCGGGTACGAGGTCGGTGGCAAGGAAGACGTGGACGCCGAGCCCCGACACGCCGTTGTCGCAGTGGAGGTAGCCGAGCTTCCTGAGGTTGCCCGCCGTGAAACCGGTCTCCTCGGCCAGTTCTGCTGCGGCCATCTCCTCCGGGCTACCTGTCACGCCGTGTGGGAACGAGCCGGATGGGAACTCCCAGGACCGGGACTGGATGGGGTACCGGTACTGCTCCACCAGGTGGAACCCATCCCTGTCAGCCGGGATGATGAGCGCGAAATCCGGAATGTCGACCACTGAGTAGAGGCCGCGGCTCCCGTCGGCTCGCTCGATGTGATCTTCTCGCACTGACAGCCAGGGGTTCTGGTACACGACTTGGGAGGTCAGGGTCTTGATGCTCACGCCTGCCAGTATTGCGTCCGCTCGACGTCGTCACCTTGGCCGCCGTCGCGGGTTGTCGGCTGTGCCACCCTGGCGACGTCGAGCCCAAGGGGAGTGAGTGGAGCGCACGAGAGTCGTCTCGCTCGGTGGCGTGGAGCTGTTCATCCGGGAGATGGGGCCGGACCGCTCCAAGGCCCCGGCCCTGGTCGTCGTTCATGGCGGACCTGACTGGGACCACACCTACCTCCTGCCGGGCCTGAGGCCGGTATCCCAGCAGCGACACGTGATCCTGTTCGACATGCGGGGTTGCGGTCGCAGCACTCGCGGGCTGGGCGTGGACGGGTACCAGCCTGAGTCTGTTGTCGTGGACCTCACCCAGCTCATCGAATTCATCGGTCACGAGCACGTCGACCTCCTCGGCTTCTCCACCGGCGGCCAGCTGGCTCAGCTGTTCATCGAAGCCCGCCCGGACCTCGTCCGGCGCCTGATCTTGGCCTCCACGACCGCGTACGACGACGTTGACCGGCTTCTTGCCGGGTGGCCGGAGTACGAACGCAGACTTCAGCTGGACGTCGCCTGGCCAGCCTGGACGGGGTTCTCCCGGGGCCTGCGCACGGAAGACGTGCATCGGACGGTTCAGTGGGCAGTCGATGGTGCGCCGACAGCGATCTGGGACCTCGGCCGACTCGATGAGTACCTGGCGCTACTCGGTAACGTGCGTTTCTCGGGCGAATGGATCCGCCCTTTCCGAGAAGGGCGGCTTCACTCATGGAGACCGTCGGACCCCGAGCAGGTCCTACGTGATTTCGACGGCGACATCCTCATCCTTCACGGCGCGCAGGACATGACCTTTCCGGTGCAGGTAGCGCAACGACTTGATCAGGCCCTACCCACGGCCCAGTTGCGCATCATCGACCAAGCCGGCCACATGGCTCACTTCGACCAACCCGACGGATGGGCCGCAGCGGTCCTGGCATTCCTCTCCTGATGACCTTCAGGCAGTCAGCCAGCGGAAGCTGTCTCGGCTCGGCGGTCATGGTCGCAACAGATACAGGCGCAACGCGGGCCGAGCCGGTCATCAAGGCCGTGCTCCCGAACGCCAACGTGCCGACCTCCATCCGCAGCAGTGGCGCCCCCGTCGTGCATGGATCCGTCTCGGACCTAGGGACGATCCTCGACTCCTGGCTCGCCGAGGATGCCGGGATCGCCTGCGTCATCGGTGCCGATGACCTGAGGGATGGCCTGTTCCGGGCGACGTCCCGCGTCCGATCGCTGACCCCGGAGCTGTCGAAGGGACTCGAGTTCGACCTGGTCGTTCTCATTGATCCGGAGACCTTCGGAACGGGCATCGAAGGAGCAGTCGACCGCTATGTCGCGATGACCCGAGCGACTCAGCGACTCGTCACTCTGACGAGCCCGTGCGTCGGTGGGCGCGCCCGGCTCCCTGCCTGTCCACGCAACATGGTGGCCGACGACTGAACTGGGCCACGCCCGGCGGCTCAGTCGGTCTCGCGCGATCGGCGAACGACGAGACGTCTCACTTCTGTGACGATGACGACGATCACGAACCCACCTAGCGCTACGAAAGCCCAGAGGATGCCCTCGAGGCCGGCCAGGTCGCAGTCGGAAGCAGGCGCATCGCACTCGGCTTGCGCCGTACCCGCCCCGAACGCGAGCAAGGCGACCAGCGCTGCCAAGCAGAAGTAGGTCAGCGCACGCGCGCCGCCGCTCATCCGGGCCTGCGGCTGCGACGATCCCGGGACGGCTTCGCGCACGACGAATCGCGGGATGACCAGGACGAACCCGACGAAGGCGAGCGCGATCACGAGCTCAATCAGCTCGCCCTCGCTGTTGCCCCAGATGAACCGGAACCCGCTGTCGGCCGCCTTCACGACGATCAGCACGACCGCGAGGACCAGCAGGATCGCACCAAGAACGCGGCGAGCGGCGCGATCCTTGACGGCGACGACCACGCTGGCCACGGCGGTCGCCAGTGCCAACAGCCTAACGGGATCACCTGGTCGCCGCCTGATTCCGACGTGTCGTCGAATTCGATGAACCGTCCGAGTGCCAACAGCGCCAGGCTCAGACTGAGCAGTCCGAGTGTCCAGACCAGCACCCGTCCACGCGGCCCCTGCCGCGCACGATCCTAGCTTACGGGCCCATCCATCGCTCCCCTTCGTATCCGCCCATGATGCGGCATCAGGGAGTCACGGCGGGGTCAGTTCGGCGTACGTCAGTCCAGCGTGGCAGCCCAGGCGAGGCCGCCAGGTGCGCGAACGAGATCGGGTGAACCAGGGGTCTGCCGCCAGACGTGGGCTCGCCGAGCTTGGCGTCGACACCGCCTGACAGATCACCGTTCGCTCACCGCGCGCGCCGCAACTGATCGATGCCTGCCCGTCTGACGTGCAAGGGTCATGGGGCTAGCCTTCGATGGTGGGTCTGACGTGGGCAAGGGCGCTTGGGTGGCGGTTGCGCCGACAGCTGCTCGACCCTGTTGGCACCGGCTCGGTCGCGCACGTGGTCGAGCGGCTGGGGGCGGTGCCCGCCTGGCCGGACGCGGCCGCCGAGCTTGCGATCGGGGCTCGGCGCAAGGACGGGCAGTCCGGTGATGTGACACGGGCGCTGGCGGCGGGGGAGGTGGTCAAGGTCTTCGCGTTCCGCGGCGCCACTCACCTGATGACGCCGCGGGACGCGGGCGCGTACCTGGCGGTGCGGGCCTCGAGCCGGATGTGGGAGCTGCCGAGCTGGGAGAGCTTCTACGGGCTGGCGCCGTCGGACTGGCCACGGTTTCGGGAGTATGTGCGGCGGGCACTGACGGAGGGGCCGTTGACCCGGTCGGAACTGGCCGCCGTGTTCGGCCGAAGCAGCCGCTACCGGCATCTGCGCACCGCCGTCTCCGAGGGCAACGACACGCTGCTCAAACCACTGACGTGGCAGGGTGACATGGGGCTGGGACCGGTGCGGGACGGCGAGACGACATTCCTGCGGCTCGACAACGTCCCCGGCTGGGCTGGCATCCCCGACCTCGACGAGGCCGGGCCGACGGTGGTCGCGGCGTACTTGCGTACCTACGGTCCGGCGACCCCGGACCGGATCTACGACTGGTTCGGCAACGGACTCGGAGCGAAGCGGCCGGCCATGACCAGCTGGCTGGACCAGCTCGATGAGCGGCTCGAGCTTGCCACCATCGAGGGCGATCGCGTGATGGTGCTCCAGGAGGACCTCGACGACCTGCGGACCACGCGCGCATCCGACGCCGTCCGACTGCTGCCCGGCCGCGATGCCTGGGTGATGGCTCCCGGAACCTCCGACGCCCGCGTCGTGCCTCCCACCCGTCGGGAACCCGTGAGCCGGTCGGCCAATCTCGTTGTCTCCCGCGGCGTCGTGGCCGGCACATGGACGCTGCGCGGGGAGCGTGTGGACATCGCCTGGTTCAAGGAGTCTGGTCGAGTGCCGCGCACCGCCCTCGACCAGCAGACCACCGCTCTGGCGAAGCTGCTGAACCGTCCGCTCGAAGCGGCAATGGAGGTCACTTAGTACACGGCACGACGTGGTGGAAAGGCGCCGTCGGTGAAGCTGGTTCTCTGCGTGGCTGCGGCATCTCCGGACGCCGTCCTCAGGTGGCCACCCGCGCGCTAGACAACGGACGGGCCAGACGGTGATGCCGAAGAACGCCCGCGGGCTCAGACCGAGGGGGCGATGTTCTGGTTCAGCCGGAACAGGTTGGTGGGATCGTAGGCATCCTTCAGGTCGACGAGCCGGCGGTAGGTGTCCGGCGGGTACGCCGCCCGGACAAGCGCCGGACTCGACTCGCCGGTGAAGTTCACGTAGGTGTCGGCGTCCGGGCCGAGATCAGATGTCACTCCGCGCGCCCAGTCGATTGCCTCGGCGAAACCGTCAGCTCCCTGGGTGCGGGCGATGACGTTGACGATGAACTCCTGGTCGCGCTGCGCGAAGGCCGTTGCGTTTGAATCGATCCGGCTCACGGCACCACCGAGGTGTTGCAGGTGGATCTCGGCGAGCGCGTTGGGAAGTGTGGTGAGCGAGTGCTGGAGTATCCGCAGGGACGCGTCGTCGGCCGTGCGCAGAAAGGCGGAGCGGAAGTAGTTGTGGATGCCCCGCGGATACAGCGGGTCGAGCGTCTGCTGCCATCCCGCGTACGGGTTCGCCGAGAACACGTCGGCGATGACCGTGCCCAATGACCGGAAGGGTGCAGTGGCGACGGCGCCGGCCTCGAGACCACCGGACCAGCAGCCCCCGACACCGATGATCGGCTGGCCGTGGACCGATTCGGGCAGGAACGGCAACGGCGGCGCTGTGGTCAAGTTGACCAATGTCGTTAGCTCGTCTGGGGCCGCCGCGCATGCCGCCCGGTAGCCGCGCAGCACCTGCTCAGCCTCGTCTGCGGGATAGAACACCAGGCCGGAGAGAACCGTCGGCCCGACCTCGTGCAGTTGGTACTCGAAGGACGTCACCACCCCGAAATTGCCGCCACCACCGCGCAGTCCCCAGAACAGGTCCGGGTGCTCGTCGGCACTCGCGTGACAGAACTGCCCACCGGCGGTGACGACGTCGGCTCCGATCAGGTTGTCGCTGGCCAGTCCGTGTTTGCGCATCAGCCAGCCGATGCCGCCGCCGGTGGTGAAGCCGGCAATGCCGGTCGAGGACACCAAGCCGCCGGTCACGGCGAGTCCGAACTGCTGGGTTTCTGCGTCCAGATCCTTCCACGTGCAGCCGCCCTGCGCTGTGACCGTGCGACGGCTGGGATCGACCTGGATCCCCTTCATCGGTGAAAGGTCCAACACGATGCCGCCGTCGACGGTGGAGAACCCGGGAATCGAATGGCCTCCCCCGCGTACCGCCAGCGGCAACCCCTCACTCCGGGCGAGGTCAACCGTGCTGATCACGTCGGCAACCCCTGCACACCGCACGATGATCGCCGGCTGGTGATCGTGCGCCCCATTCCAGATGCTGCGCTCGCGGTCATAGTCGTCATCGCCGGGCTGGACGGTGGTGCCGCGTAGGCCCGCCACGAACTCGGCGATGGTGGCATCCCCGATGGGGTTCGGCCCGGTCTCGATCATGGTCATGGGTTCCTCCTGGTTGCTCTGCTAGGTCCAGGAGAGAGGCTAGGTAGTCAACCCCAACGAGAACTCAACGCAATCTCAATTCGATGTCCGAAGGAGGATGCTCAGGTGCGTGGTCGCAGATCAGCCAGCCGGCGACTGGCGACCACGCACCTCGTCCGGTCGAAGATCGCTGCGGCTACGCCAATCTCGCGGGCGACCCGGTGCGGGTCAGCCAGCTCGCCGGACAGCTCGGCCACCATCAAGTGCAGCCAGCCCGAGAGTCGCCGCCAGGGGGCTGACTTGTCTCCCGCCCGTCGATACATCTCCCGGGCCGCCCGCAGCTCACCGGACAGCAGCTCGATGGCCCCCAGCACGGTCCACGCTGCGCCCATCCCTACCTGGTCCCCGGCAGCCTCGAACCCCGACAGCGAACGCCGCGTGTCCGCCAGGCCACGGTCGACATCACCCGCCATGGCGTGCAGCAGAGCGATGTTGATTTCGGTCAGCAGCTCCCCTCGACGGTCGCCCAGTTCGCGACGAAGGTCCCGCGCCAGCGACATCGCCTCCCCGGCCGCGCGGTAGTTGCCGCTGTCGCGGTGGATGCAGCCGATCTGATGCAGTGCCTGCGCCCTGGCCAGGTCATCGCCCAGTCCGGCGAACTGATCGAGCGAGTCCGCGGCGACGGACACGGCAGACCGCAGGTCCCCGGATAGTCGGTTGGCATAGCCGATCGCGGACAGCACGTAACCGGTGGCTTGACTCACTCCGACTCGCCTGCCCAACAGCATGGTCTCCTCCAGGCAGGGGACCAGGCGTCCGGCCACCGGCACAAGCTGTAGGGCCGGTGTGATCACCGGCATGAAGGGGCGCGTACCGGCGTCGGACTGCTCCAGTTCCGTGAGGCAGGTGTCGAGAAGCCGGGCTGCGAGAGTCCCGTCCTCGCGAGACAAGGCGCACTGGCCGAGCAACCAGCTGCTCGCGGCGGCGTATTCGGGTCGGCCCCGGTCGAGGGCAATCGATCGCACCTCGGCTGCCATGTGTTCGGCCTCGTCCAGATCGAAGGTGCTCCAGGCCAACATGGACTCAGTGATCCGGGCCATCACCACCTCGTCCGGATCACCGATCAGCCGCATGATCGCGACGGCCTCCGCGCCCGCTGCGCGGTGTCGGTCCGCCCGACCTTGCCGGCTGTCCAATCCGGTGAGTCCGATCAACGCGGCCGCGCGGGGTCGGCTCGGGTCCGGTGCCACCGCCAAGGCCCGTTCGACCCACCGCGCGCCCTCGACCGCATGACCGCGGACGAACCAGAAACGCCACAGACTCGCGGCCAGACGCAGCGCAGTCTGCGGATCGTGCGCGCAGGCCCAGCGCAGGGCGGTGCGCAGGTTGTCGTGCTCGCGGTCGAGCAACTTCGGCTGTTCGAGGACCACCCCGGTAGTCCGTTCCGGGTTGTGGGCGACGGCGAACCCGAGGAAGTACGCACAGTGCGCTGCCGACAGCTGACCGGTCTCCCCCGTCCGGTCGAGATTCTCGCTGCCGAACTGCCGGACCGTCTCCAGTTGTCGGTACCGTGTCCCGGCAGCCGTCTTCTTCGGTATCACCAGGGACTTGTCCACCAAGTTGGCCAACAGATCGAACAACTCCGCTCGGTCCAACGGAGGGTCGCCACACACCGCCTCGACAGCCTGGAGCGTGAAACCACCCGAAAACACCGACAGTCTGCGCAGGAGAACTTGCTCCGGCTCGGTGAGCAGATCGTGACTCCAGTCGAGGGTGCAGCGCAGCGTCTGGTGACGCGTGATCCCGGTGCCTCGCCCGCCGAGCATGGACAAGGCGTCACCCAGCCGCTGAACGATCTCGGCCGGCTCGAGAACGGCGGCCCGGGCTGCTGCCAGCTCCAGTGCCAACGGCATCCCGTCGAGCCGTCGACACAAGTCGATGACTCCCTCCGCGTTGCCGACGTCGAGCGCAAAACCCGGCCGGACTTGCGCTGCTCGCTCGACGAAGAGCCGCACACTCGGCAGTCGGCCGAGTTCGGTGAGGTCGGGCGCCTCGTTCTGGACGAGCGACGGCAGGGTCAGCGAGGGCACCCGGAACGTGTACTCGCCCTGAGCATGCAGCGGCTCCCGACTGGTGGCCAGCACGTCGACTCCGGGGCATCCCGCGAGTACGGCCGCGACCACGTGAGCGCAGGCCGTGAGGAGGTGTTCGCAGTTGTCCAGCACGATCAGCAGCGTCCGACGTCGGAGCTGATCCACGAGTGCGTGGCCGCGGTCCGGCGCCTCGCCAGAATCCAACCCGAGCGCCTCCGCCACGGCATCGGCGACCAGCAACGACTCCCCGACCGCTGCGAGGTCGACGAACCACACCCCGTCCGGGTAAGCCGGATGAAGCTTCCGCGCAGCCTCCAACGCGAGCCGGGTCTTGCCGCTTCCACCGGCTCCGGTGAGGGTGAGCAGACGAGCCTGGTCGATCAGGCGCTCCACGTCGACGAGTTCACGCTCGCGCCCGACGAAGCTGGTCAACGGGCTGGGCAGATGCCCGATCTTGGCCGCGTCGTCAGCGGCGCGGGCCCGCGGGCGCTCGGCCGCGGGCGCACCGGTCAACAACTCGCGGAACAGGACCGCCGTTCGGGTGTCCGGGTCTGTTCCGAACGCATCAAGAAGATCATCGACCAGCCGCTCGTAGCAGGCCAGTGCCTCGGATCTGCGACCCATCCGGGCCAGCACCTCCATCTGGGCGCGGACGGCGCCTTCGTGGAGGGGATCGGATGTGCGCACCCCCGTCAGGATGACCAAAGCTTCCTCTGGAGCGCGCTGCCGCAGTGTGGTCGCGAGTTTGATCAAGATCTCGCTGTGGGTCTCCCGCAGCTCATCTCGCCGGGCCGTCAGCCAGTCGGCATCCGGCCAGTCGGGAAGAAGATCGCCGGTGTAAAGCTCGGCCGCCGTACGCAGCGTCGCCTCATCGCCGGTCGTCAACGCCTTCCTTGCCGCCGTCTCGAACTCCACCACGTCGACGTCGACCGTCCCACTGTCATCCAGCAGGACTTGCTCGTCGCGGATTGACAGCAGCCCTGTCGTCGGGCCCTCGGCACCGGCGATCGCTCGGCGGGCGACATAAAGCGTCTGATGCAGATTCTTCGCGGCGGCCAGCGGTTCCAGGTCGGGCCACAACCGGTCCAGCAGCTGCTCGCGATGACGACGTTGACCCGGTGCCAGCGCGAGTATCGCCACCAGAGACTTCGCCTTGCGCAACCGCCATTGCCGGGCCGCGACGCTGACTCCGCCGGCGCTCACCGTGAACGGTCCGAGGAGCTGGATACGCCAGTCCGTCAGGCACGACTTCACCGGAACCGCCCGCCGATCGCAGTGTCGGCCGGGTGTTGGTCCGTGACCGGCACCACCTCGGCCCCAGGCGCGCAAACCCCCACCCAGTGAGGTGTTTCCCGCCTGACCACACTCAGAGTGTGGCAGCCGGCCGGAACTTGGTGGCGCGGCATATCGGCCTGTGGCCATCGGTTGAATCGTGCGTCACCCTTAGCTGTAGTCGGCCCACACCTTCTGTTCCTCGCTGTCAACAGTGACGGTGCCGCCGTACGGCAGGATCCACTGAGGGCGGGTATGGCCGAACGGGATGCCGACGCATACCACGGCATCGCGGTTGTACCGTTCGATGACCTCGATCGCGGTATCACGCTGCGCGGCTCGGTGGGCGGCCCGGCCCGCCGCATCGGGGTGGTGCTCGAAGTTCGAGGCCGGGGGGCGGGCCACGAGAACGCCGCTGATGGCCTCGAGAAGTCCTCGCTCTCCAAGGGATCGGACTATCCAGCCGAACTCCTGGGCGGAAATCAGCTCCTCGCTTGACTCCAGAAGCAGGATATTGCCGTCCAGCACTGCTGGGTCAGCGGGGAATCGGCCGGCAGTGAGGATCCACTGGACCGCCTCGATGCAGCCGCCCCAGGTGCGACCAGTGATGCTCCTCCTGGGCCCGGACCAGGTCCACGCTTCGGTGGGCTCACGGTCGCCGTACTGGGTGAGGGCCGCCGGATCCTCCCAGTCCTTACCGAAGTCTTCAGACTCACCAGGCTCGGTGATCTGAAGACGTTCTCCTGTGAGCAGGCTGGCTCGCAGCGCTGCCTCATGACAGGCATCCAGGCCGGGGCCGGGCCCGATCTGGACTTGCGTCGAGCCCCCGTAGAAGCTTCCAACGCCCTGGCTCCACAGCCACGACAGGATGTTGGTGTTGTCGCTGTACCCCAGAAACGGCTTGGGGTCGGCCCGGACAGCGTCGGCGTCGAGGTGCGGGACCACGGTGATCTGGTCATCCCCGCCGATGGTGGCCAGGACTGCGCGGATCTCCGGATCCCGGAAAGCGCTGTTGAGATCCGCGGCGCGATCCTGTGCGGATGCGCCCACCCGGCGGGTCGTCGGGTACTCCACGGGAACCAGCCCGGTGATCTCGGTGAGCCGTCTCATGGCCTGCTCATGGACGGCAGGTGCAGCTCCGGGCGCCGCGAACGACGGGGACACCACCGCTACTTTGTCACCGGCCTGGGCCTTCTTGGAGTACACGAGGTCGAGAACCACGCCCCCATGAGAGCACGCCACGCACCTTGTCCTCAACGCCTTTCGGCTCCACGCACTCCCGGCGCAGGGCCTCCGCAACCGGGCACCGAGGTCTGTACAGTTGGTCCCGGTCGTGTTTGCGCCCCTACCACTGGTAGATGCGACCCCAAGGATGAGCGCGTGTCGGAAGGACAACCGCTCATGGTCGCAGTCTTCGCCATCGCCGCATCCAGCTGGGCAGTGCTCATGGGGGTGGCGCCCCTGCTACAGGTTCGCCGAATGCTTCAGCGACGCTCGTCTGCGGATGTGTCAATCGGTTACCTATTCATTCTGCTACCCGGCTTCGCGCTGTGGGTCGCGTATGGCGTCGCCTCGTCTGACACCGCCCTCGTGATTCCCAATATCGTGGCCTTCGTCGTGGCGACGGCCACCGTCGCATGCGCCCTGCACCTGCGCAGCAGGCACGACACGCGCTGACCGCTGGAGGATCCCTTGCAGGGCAAGCTGAATGTTGCTCGGACTCTAAGCCAGGTCGGTGCTCTGGCGTGACGCCGCTGCATACTGGGGTCGATGGCCAACCGACCCAGCGGGTTCACGTACAAGCTGGTCGGCGGAGACGTGGTGATCAGCCACCACGGTCGCCGTGCGACCACGCTCCGGGGCGTCAGCGCTGAGCGGTTCAGGGCAGACGTGGAGGACGACGACCCCCAAGAGCTGATGGCCCGCGTGACCGGCAACTACAAGCACGGGAACGAGCGCACTGCCAGGAACCACCCACGCAACCAGACACGTTGACCAGCCGGCGGGCCGCCTCGACAGCCCGTTGGTCACGGAGTGCGATGAGTTTCGGGATGGGGCGGGGTCAATTTCGGTATGACGATGACGACCAGAGGGAATCCCGCTGACCAGTGCCACCCGACGCCCGCCAGCACGAGGAGGACCACGATCATGGCAGACCCCCAACCGTTGGACATCGCGTTCACCGCTCGTTTGGGAAAGGCCCGTCCAGGCGACACCTGGACCTGTGTCCAGCTTGCTGATTCAGCCCGGATCTTTCGTACCCGTGGTCTGGTCAAGGTCGCCGGGACCGTCGACGGACACCCGTTCACCGGAGCGTTCATGGCCCTGGGAGACGGCACCCACAAACTCCCGGTGGCGGCTTCCATCCGCCAGGCGATCGGCAAGAAGGACGGTGACGACGTCGACGTCCACCTCACCGAGCGGCTGAACTGAAACCAGCCTGACCGGAAGCGTTTCGACGTGCGTCGGGTCTGTCTTGATCACGCCGTGAAGAGGTCATTCGCTGGGTGGGGTCATCGGTCCTGACCCTCGTCGTCGATGGAGTCGTGAACGAGGAAGCGCCAGACGAGAGCGTGCCCGAGCGCGACCAGAAGGACAAGAAGCAGCGCCTCGGCCTGGATGGCTTGCAGTCCGACCATGTCGGCGAGCTCCGGGAAGGTGCCGATGATGGCGACCAAAGCGTAGACCCCGGCCGCGCCCGCACGGATTGACGTGACGCCGGGGCCGTCGTCTATGGCGAGCATTCGTCCGGTGGCCACCAAGCCGACGCCGGCGATCAGGATGAAGCTGAGCCGCCAGACAAGCTGGTCTTCTACGCCGCCAACCTGCGCGAACAGTCCCATCAGAGCTGGGAGCAGGAAGGCCAGATAGACCCCGCCGATGGCGCGCCGCTGTACCGGGTCGCGGACCCAACGGGTGTTGCGTTGAACCACACCCCACCACAACCCGACGAGGGTGAAGCAGGTAGCCGAGAAGAGCGCGTAAAAGGTGCTGACGTTCACCGCGCCTCCCTCCAAAGAGAGTGAGACTCACCAGTCTGGCGCGACGCCCCCGAGCCGGATAGTCGGACGGCCTTTCGCGACGACCGAGCCGTGCGGCCGATCCTTGCAGCACCGCAACCCGTCGCCACCCGGTGATAGTTTGGACAATGCGTTGCTGGCCGCACCCTGTCCGCGGGGAAGGGACGATCCCACCGGCCGCATGACCCTCACTCTCCGGCCGGACCTCGGCCCGTGGACGCGGACCCGGGCGCTGGAGGTTCGAGATGGCTGATCTGCCCGACCGACCGTCAATCGAGCACTTGCGCAAGCAGGCCAAGCGCCGTCGGCGCGACCGGGGAATCAGACTGGCTCGCGCGCAGCGCGAGGTCGCGGCCGACTACGGCTTCGCCAGCTGGGCGCGGCTGGTCCGACATGTCCAGGCAGCGGGCTTCACCGGGGTCGAGCGCGCGTTGGCGCTGGCTGACCGGGACTCGCTGCGGGCTCTGCTAGTCGCGGACAAATCCGCCGCGACCGCGGACGTCGCTGGGCAGCCCCCACTGATCGCACTACTCCGGGACTCCAACGGAGCTCCCGCCGACGTACGGCAGTGCACCGAGGTGCTGCTCGCCGCCGGAGCCGACCCCAGTTCCTCGACCCCGTCTGAGGACGGCGAGTGGGCGCTGACGGCGTCCTACTTCGCGGTCGAGCGACAGGACCTGGCCCTTTTGACGATGCTGTTCGACAGCGGTGCCGAGCACGACGACGATGCGTTCTACCACGCGTGCGAGCGCGGCGGTTCGGACTTCCTCGAAGTTCTCTACCAGCCAGGGTTTGAGGACATGATCAACCACAAGCTGGACTTCGAGGACGAGGAGGGACTGCGGTGGTTCCTCGAACGCGACGTCGACCTGAACGCCTTGGGCTGCCTGCACTGGGCGATCGGGCGTGGACGTGGTGTCGCGATCCTGCAGTTACTGCTCGACCACGGCGCCGACCCTGACCTTCCGCACCCGGACGTCGGGTTGCGGCCCCTGGAGGCGGCGGCCCGCGCCGGTCACCTGGCGGCGTACCAGCTGCTCGTCGGGCGCGGTGCCGCCGGAGAGCCGGACGCTGTGGGCGCCGCAGTACTGGCCGTGGCTCGCGGTGAGTCGGTCGTGTTGCCCGACGAGCCACCGCCGCTGCCGGGAATCCCCGGCACCGACTACCGATGGATCCTCGGCCAACTTGCCCTGCTCGGACGCACGGACGTCGTACGGTCCCTGATCGACGCCGGCATCCCGGTGGACTCCCGCGGATGGAGCAACTTCACCCCGCTCGACCAGGCCGCGATGCACGGACGGGCCGAGACCGTGCAGCTGCTGATCGACCGCGGCGCAGACCTCGAGGATTGCGCCTTTGACGACGAAGGACCCACACCCTTGGACGCTGCCGTGTGGGGGTGGCGCAACAACCGTGCCGCCGACGGCGACTACGAGGCCACCGTCGCCGCCCTCGTGGCGGCCGGGGCACATACAAGGCATCGACCGCCGACCGGGAACGTCAGAATCGACGACCTCATCCGAGCCCAGCGCTGATGACCCCGTCGCGTTGATTACACTGCAAGTGTGCGCGCGGAAGTCGACCAATCAACGCCATCGCTGTATGAGTGGGCAGGCGAAGGCGACGCCATCGGCCGGCTGATCGAAGCCTTCTACGATCGCGTCGAACATGACGAGCTGATCGCGCCGATGTTCCCGGGCGGCGTCAGCGCCGAGCACCGTGCCCACGTCAAGCTGTGGTGGATCGAGGTGTTCGGCGGACCCGCCGACTACACAGACCAGCTGGGCGGCTATGCCCGCATGCTGGCCCACCATCGCGGACTCGAGATCACCAGCGAGCAGCGGTTCCGGTTCGTCGATCTGATGAGCCGCGCCGCGGATGACGCCGGCCTGCCAGCTGACCCCGAGTTCCGAGCAGCCCTGCTCGGCTATCTCGAGTGGGGCACCCGGCTTGCCATGCACAACTCCCAAGCCGGTGCCGAGGTCGTTGCTGACGCCCCTGTGCCGCGATGGGGTTGGGGCGTCGCACCGCCTTACCAGCCCTGAGGGCCCCCGCTTTCGGTCACCCGCCGCTAACGCCAGAGACCCTCACCAGCCTGAAACGAACCGCTTCCGGGACAGGTTTGGCGTGTCGTCAATGAGTCGACGAACGGCATGGTCCGTCCTGCGGGAATCCTCAGGCGCGGTGACAGTGAGAACGCGAATCACCGGCCTGGCGGCGCGCCGGGCTTGCTTTCCGTGATTATCCGAAGCCTTCCAAAGAATGCGTGACGACATTCCTCGGAAGAAGGTCAAGGTGACGTGGGTGCTTCTCGGAAGTCGAGCCATAGCGCCCAGGGCTGGATCGAACCCACTTCGAGCAGCCCGGCGCGTGACCACGGATCCTCGGCGAGGCGTTGATGGACCTGGTCTTCGTCCAGCGCCTCGACGACGTGCAATGTTTGCTGGCCATTGCCAACCGGGCCACCAAACAGGATGAACCGGGCGGCAACCAGACCGTCCATGAATGCGGCGTGCTCGGCCCATTCGTGTTGCTCACGGATGCCGAGCGAATCGTCCCAGCTCGGCCCATGGACCAGGGTCAGCGCGAAGTTGGCCACGATCGATCGTATTGCGCGTTCGCCGAGTCGATGCGCTGCTGGCAGCCGGTCCCTCCCGTGACCCCGTGGCTTGGCCGCGGACCGCTGGGAGCGACGGCTGTTCGGAGGCTTGACCGGCTCAGCCACACTCGGCATCGATGTAGCGGATCAACGACGTGGCCAATGCCCTGGCGTAGTGGCCGGCTCTATCTACGTGCTCTTTGCCGTGCTCGTCTCTCCAGGTGATGATGAAGGGCCGATCGACGGGCGTCCATCGGGTTGCCGCCTTGCAGTCTTGGACGATGATCTCAAGATCGACCAACCGGTATCGACTGTCTGGTGAGAGTGTCACGGGTAGGGCAGGAACACGGACGTCGAGGCTGTGGTCCGAGTTGGCGATCGCCAGGACGGTGGAAGCGACCCCACCGGACAACAGGAAGGCACTGTCGACGTGCAGCCGGTTGACCTCGGATGTCGAGCCGCCTACGTGCGTCCGGGATGGTGCGGCTTCGAGGAGAATGAACTCCACGGCGTGTTCATCGACCAAAAAGGGCTGGTGGTCCGCGCGCTCTGCAGATGGGGAGAGTGCCGGTCGTTCCTGCCACCAGAGCACAGCGCCCACGCCGACCGCGGCGCCGATTACGAAGGCAAGGAAGGCTACGGCGTGGCTTCGCCATCGGGCTGGGACCTTGGGGAAGAACGCTGGTCGAGAGGGGCCAACCCGCAGCGTCTCAGGCGGTGGTTGCACCCAGGGATCGTCGGGACTACCCACGCGTCGACGGTACCCGGCCGCACTTTCTCGGACCACCAACGGATCGGCTTGCGGGTACTTCCCGGTCTGCGGGTCGCCAGACCGGGAGCGCTCAGTTCAGTCGTTGGGTGAGTCGGACGACCCATGAATGCGGACACCTGGTGTCTCCGGGTGTGGGTGGCTGGATCGGTTCCTCGGTTGAACGTGCCGGACATTGCGGCTGAGCAGTTCGTCTGGCTCGTCGTCGGCGGCCCGCTCAACACCGCGCACTGTGGCCGGATCATCGAAGGTCGCTGACCTGTCAATGAGTGTGCATCTGTGTACCTGATGTATCAGATACCCTGCAGGCCATGGGCGAACCGCGTTGGCTGAAACCGGAGCAGGAGCAGGCGTGGCGGCACTATCGTCGGATGCGCACGCTGCTCGACCTAGCGATCAGCCGCGACCTACGCGCCGACTCCGGCCTGTCCGATGCCGACTATGACGTGCTGTCGACCCTGTCGGAGGCGGAGGGCGACCTGTGGCGAGCGCGCGACCTGGCCGGTCAGCTGCTCTGGTCGACCAGTCGACTCTCGCACCAGGTGGGGCGGATGGAGTCGCGTGGCCTGGTCCGTCGCACCGGGGTCGACGATGATGCCCGCGGCGCGATGGTCGCGCTGACCCCGGCGGGTCGCCGTGCCCTCAACGCCGCCGCGCCCAAGCACGTCGCATCGGTACGCCGCCACCTCATCGACCTGCTCAGCCCGGCCGAGGTGGGCGCCATTGACGCGATCGCCTCCCGGGTCGTCCATCATCTCGAGCCGTAACGTTTCGTGCGCATCCTCCACTTGGACGAAGCCGTCGATGTCATCGGCACGACAACTGCGACCGGTCGACCCCACGGCGCCCCCCGGAATAAAAGCTGATGCATCAGCATTCTCTGTGGCATGATCACTGACATGTCAGCAACAGTAGTGGCGCCGCCGGCACTGACCCCCATGTCGGCCGGCGCAAGGCTGGCCCGCCTGCTCGGTGGGCTTGCCCTGTTCGGGTTCTCCCTGGCGCTGATGGTACGGGCGAACCTCGGGCTAGGCCCCTGGGACGTTCTCCACCAAGGACTCGCCCGGCGGTCCGGCGTCCCGATCGGGACGATGACGATCCTGGTCGGCGTTGTTGTGCTGCTGGCCTGGATCCCGCTCAGGCAGCGGCCAGGCCCCGGCACCCTCCTCAACGTGTTGCTCGTCGGGCTCGCGGTCGACGCGACACTGGCCGTGCTGCCGACCGTGCACGACCTGGTGATGCGGTTCGCGCTCCTCCTGGCCGGCACGGTCCTGACCGCCGTGGCTACCGCGCTCTACGTCGGAGCGGCCTACGGTCCCGGGCCCCGTGACGGGCTGATGATTGGTTTGGCCGCTCGTGGCGTGCCGATTCGCGTCGCCCGTACCGCGATCGAGGTCTCGGTGCTGGTCGCCGGGGTCCTGCTCGGGGGCTCGGTCGGCATCGGCACCGTGGTGTTCGCACTGACGATCGGCCCGCTGGTCCAGGTCACGATGCCGCGGCTGGCCGTCGCCCGAAGGACGAAGAAGACGCACCATGGCTAACCTGCTCATCGGCACCGGGATCTCGACGTCTGCGTCGCCCGGGGCCGACCCGGTGCGCGAGGCGAGGGTCGCGGAGGCGGCGGGCTACGACTTCGTGTCCGCGAGCGACCACCCGGTCGGAGACCACCCCACGTACGAGCTCACGCTGCTACTCACATGGGTCGCGGCCCACACCGAGCGGATCGAGGTCGCGACCCGGGTGCTCGGGGTGCCGTTCCGGCGCCCGGCGATGGTGGCCAAGACGGCCGAGTCCCTGCAGCGATTCTCGGGGGGCCGGCTGATCCTGGGCCTTGGTGGCGGTGCCATGGACGACGAGATCGTCGCCCTGGGCGGCCCACGGCTGTCGCCGGGGCAGAAGGTCGCCGGCCTGGCTGACGCCATCGAGATCATGCGGCGCTGCTGGCACGGGGGAGAGGTCGCCTACAACGGCGCCGAGCACACCGTCACCGGGCTGGTGCTCGACCCGTCACCAGTCGCGCCCGTCCCGATCTGGCTGGGTACCTACGGACCCAAGGCACTGGCCGTCACCGGCCGGCTCGCCGATGGCTGGATCCCCAGCCTGGGAGCGGCCGCCAAGCGGGACCTGCCCGGGATGCTCGAGAAGATCCGCGCGGCCGCCGTCGACGCCCATCGCGATCCGCACGCCGTACGACCGGTACTGAACGTCGCTCTCAAGCTCGGCGCGGGGGAGCGCTCCGACGACCACACGATCGCCGGCTCCGCAGACGACGTGGTCGACCAACTGGGCGAGTACGTCGACCGCGGCTTCCGCGGCTTCAACCTGATCGCCGCCGACGGCCAGGAGCGGGCCGTCGCCGACGAGATCCTGCCCGCGCTCCGGGCCCTGTCCGTCCCCTCGAACGACGACCACTAAGAATCAGGAGACACACCATGTGGACCCACACCTACACCCATCGCAGCCCAGCCGACCCCACACGACTGTGGGAACTTCTGTCCGACGTCGACGGCTGGGTGCACTGGAACGACGGCATCGAGAGCATCACCCTGCAGGGGCCGCTCGCGGTCGGCAACACGTTCGAGATGACCCCGCCCGGTGAGGAGACGATCACCAGCAGGCTCGTGGAGCTGAAGCCGCCGCGCCTGATCAGCGACCTCACCGAGATGAACGGCCTCTCGATCAAGGTCCAGCACCGGCTCGACCCCGAGCCCGATGGGGCGACGACGATCGCCTTCGCGATCACCGTGATCGGCGAGGTACCCGACGAGGTGGCCGAGGAGGTTGGAGCCGCCGTGTCCGCCGACTTCGGTGACGTGATGGCCAACCTGGCCGCCACCGCAGAGGGCACGCGATGAAGGTCGCCGTGCTGGGCACCGGCATGGTCGGCAACGGCCACGCCGAGCGTCTCCGATCGCTCGGCCACGACGTGACCATGGGAACCCGGAACCCGGCTTCCGCCGAGGCGCCGGACGGCGTGGAGGTGACGTCCTATCGCGAGGCTTTGAGGGACGCGGACCTCGTCGTCAACGCCGTGAACGGCGCCGTCGCCGTCGAGGTGCTGCAAGGCCTCGCAGACGCACTGGCGGGCCGGATCGTGATCGACGTGACGAACCCGCTGGATTTCTCCTCTGGCCACCTGGAGCTGTTTGTCTGCAACACCGACTCCCTCGCCGAGCAGATCCAGCGAGCTGTACCCGACGCCCACGTCGTCAAGACATGCAACACCGTCAACGTCACTGTGCAGGTGGACCCGGCAAGCGTCGGCGGCGGGGACCACGCGATCTTCGTCGCCGGCGACAACCGGGCCGCGAAGGCTGAGGTAACCGACCTGCTGCGGGAGTACGGCTGGGAGACGATCCTGGACGTCGGTGATCTCACCGGAGCTCGCGCCCTGGAGATGATGATGCCGGTCTGGCTGCGACTCTCCGACGCCCTGGGCACCTATCGTTTCGGCTATCGGCTGGTCACCGACCGTTCGCCCTAGCTCGATCTATGGTGGCGCCGACCGGAGAGCGGGTCCGCCAAGCCTGCTTCCCGCCCGGCGACCGCCACCCGACAAGGGGTCCCAGGTGGCTCCGCCAGCCCGGTGCCGTTACCGCAAGCCGATCGCTGCACGGAACTGAGGCGGTCAACTCCGGGACGGCAGCCGTGCAGAGCGACCAACGTATGCCCAGGCGGGGCTCGGGACGTCCGGGGCGCTCTAAGATCGGGCCCGTGGACGTCCTCGCAGCCGACTTGCAGCAGTACCTGAAGCAGTCGCGCGACTCGCTCCTGCGCACGCTTGACGACCTCAGCGACTACGACGTGCGGCGGCCGGTGATGCCCAGTGGTACAAATCTTCTCGGATTGGTCAAGCACCTCACCGGCATCGAGGCGTCGTACCTCGGTGACTGCGTGGGGCGCCCGGCGCTATTCAGGCTCCCATGGGTCGACGACGGCTCCATCTGGGACTCGGCGGACATGTGGGCCACGGCTGACCAGTCCCGCGACTACATCGTGGATCTCTACCTCGCGGCCTGGGCTCACAGCGACGCCGCAATCGCTGATCTGCCCCTCGACTTCCCTGCGGCGGTCTCCTGGTGGCCCGAGGAGCGGCGGGCCACGACCTTCGGTCATTTGCTCGTTCGCGTTGTTGCCGAGACGGCCCAGCACGCAGGGCACGCCGAGATCATCCGCGAGACCATTGACGGCCGCAGCGGCCGGGACCGCGACAACATCGGGGACGCTCGGTGGTGGGACACCTACGTCAGACGCATCCAAGCAGTGGCCGACACGTTCGGGTGAGCAGTTGGTTGAATCGCTTGACCCCGTCGATTGCCTCCAGGGAATCCAGTCTGACGACGAGGCATTGAGGACTAGGCGCCGGAGTACGGCACCGTCGCGGAGCACTCTCAGGGCTGCGCTGGTGGGGCAGGTTCGGTGAACTGCCAGAACGCGTCGACGATCCGCCACCCGTCGGGCGTACGGAGCAGGTGGAGGTACTCGCGGTACTGCGCGGACCGCACCATGGCCGTGGCGATGTTGCGATGGACGTCGATGACGTCGACCGCGATCGGGTCGTCCGTCTTGTCCTCGGCGCCGCCACCCCGACGGACGAAGTCGAGCATCATCTCCTTCGTGGTCACGCTGGGGTTCTCGCCACTGGCCTCGGCGGCCCACCGCTTGACCAGGTGGGGATGGAGCGCGCGGTCCACGCGTTCCAGATCTGCGTCGTACCAGCCCTCGAAGTAGTCCAGCGCGGCCGCCTCGACCGCATCCTCGTCGTTCACCACAGTTCTCCCACGATCGCAGCGACACGCGCCACGGGGTCCGTGGCGAGGCAGACGCCGCCCCCCGACCTCGTGGTCGTCACTAGGCAGTATGCCGTCCAACATCCGCTGCGCGGGAAGCATCGGGCAGCCAGGCACGGGCGAGCCTCGACATCGCCGACGCTCGCAGCGACAAGACCGAAGGTGTCGAGGGATCCGACGCCTCCGCAGCCGATGTCGGTGCCGCGTGCCACCGTACGCTCATGAGTGCGCTGACCGGGGCCGACGATCTGCAGGGAGCATCGTTCGAGGATGCCTCTCTCCGAGGGGCGTGGTTCGTTCGCTGCGACCTGTCGGGGTGGTCATGCGCGGAGTCGACCTCGCCGGCGCCGACCTTGACGCTCCCTGGCTGCTGGACGGTGGCACCTTGATGGTCAACGGCGTCGACGTGACTGCGTACGTCGACGCCGAGCTCGACCGTCGCTTCCCCGGGCGCGGGCAACGGCGTGCCGACTGTCCCGAGGAGCTACGGGCCGCGTGGGCCGCCCTCAAGTCGGTCTGGGTGGCCACCCTTGACCGTGCGTCCGCGATGCCCGAGGGCTCGGTCGAGCTGAGCGTGGATGGGGAGTGGTCGTTCTCCCAGACCCTTGCGGCACCTGGTGATGGCCACTGACACGTGGTTGGGCGGAGCTGTGTTGCAGGTCGAGCACCCCTATCACCCGCTCGGCCAACCCAACGTTGAGTACTACTCCGACGGCTTCGATCCCTCGGTCTTCAACGACGAAGCGCCGGCGTACGCCGATGTGCTTTCGGCGCGCGCCGACCGAGTGGCGATGGTGCGCGACTACCTCTCCACCGTCACCCCTGAGCTGCTCCGCGAGCCCCGCGACAACCCGTGGGCCCCCGGCCGTTCCAAGAGTGTCCTGGCCTGCCTGCGCACCATCCTCGAGGAGGAGTGGGAGCACCACCGCTACGCAGTGCGCGACCTCGACACGCTCGAGGCCGGCAGGGTCTAGGCGGCTTCGTGCTTCACCCCTGATCGTTGGCGTGGTTCTAGGTGGTGTCTCCGCTCCAGGCTCGCCAGAGGGCTGCATAGGAGGTCGTGGTGGTGATGAGGTCATTGTGGCGTCCGAGCTCGGTGATGCGGCCGTCTTCCATGACGGCGATGCGGTCGGCGTCTCGGGCTGTTTGGAGTCGGTGGGCGACGGCGATGATAGTTCGGCCCCGAATGGTGGCGGCGAGGGCTTGTTCAGTGCGGCGAGCGGCGGTCGGGTCGAGTAGCGCGGTGGCCTCGTCGAGGACGAGGGTGTGAGGATTGGCGAGCAGGACGCGGGCGAGGGCGACGTGCTGGGCTTGAGCGCCTCCGAGCCGATGGATGCCGAGGTCGGTGTCGAGTCCGTCGGGGAGGTCGTCGAACCAGTCGGCGCCAAGGACGCCTAGTGCAGCCAGGAGCTCCTCGTCGGTGGCGTGTGGTGCAGCGATGGTGAGGTTGTCGCGTAGCGGGTCGGCGAACACATGTTGCTCTTGGGTCACCAGGACGACGTGCTCGCGAAGCTGCTCGGGTGCGAGGTCGGCGACGTCGGCGCCCCCCACGGTCACCCTTCCTGCTCGGGGACGGTCGACGCCGGCGATGAGGCGACCGAGGGTGCTCTTGCCTGCTCCGGAGGGCCCGACGACGGCGAGTTGCTCGCCGGCCCGGATGTTGAGGTTGACGGCGTGGAGGACGTCGGTGTCGTCGTAGGCGTAGTGGACGTCTGTGACGACGATGTGCTGATCGACTGGTGTTGCCGTGACGCCCGTAGGGGCGGGTCGCGGCGGTTCGGCTGGCGAGACGAGGCCCTCAAGTCTGGCGAAAGAGGCGGCGCTGCTCTGAAGCGTCTCGACCCAGATCAGGATGGTGTCGATCGGGTTGCTGAGCTGACGGAGGTAGAGAACGGCGGCGACGACCGTGCCCAGACTGATCTGCTGGTCGAGGTAGAGCAGCCCGCCCACGCCGAACACGGTGCCGACGGCTAGGGCGGTGGAGGCGTCGATGGTTGGGAAGAACACGCTCCGCAGTTGAAGAGTGCGCAACTGGGCGGCGGTCGCGGCAGCGATTGAGGAAGAGCAGGCGGTGGTCCGCTGCTCCTGCAGCCCGAGGATCTCAACTGTCCGGGCGCCGGCGGCGGTGCTTGCCAGGACTTCGGCGACCTCGGCATTCGCAGCCGCTTGGACCAAGTATGCCGACCGGGCTCGGCGCAAGTACCAGCGCAGGACCACGGGGATAGCGACAAGTGCGACCAGCCCGACGACACCGAGCAGGGGGGAGAGCAGAATGACGGCGACGACGATGACCAGCGCCTGTACGACGGCGAACACCATCTCCGGGGCGGCGTCGCGCAGGACGAACGAGACCAGCGCGGCGTCGGTGGTCGCACGTGAGGTGAGGTCTGCGGTGCCGACTCGTTCGACAGTACGTGCGGGGAGCTGCATCAGCCGGTCGACCAACTGCTCGCGGAGGCGGGCCGCTGTACGTTCGCCAAACCGGTAGCTCTTATAGCGGGCCTGACGTCCGATCACGAACTGCGCGGCCGCGGCGAGCAGCACGAGCAGTCCCAGCCAGTCGATCGCCGCGACGCCGGCCCCGGCTTGCACTTCGTTGACGATCAGCCCGACCAGCCACGGCCCGAGCAGGCCCGCGCCTGCCGCCGCGCAGTTCGTGAGCAGCACCACGACGAACGCTGCGCGGTCGGAAAGGATCAGCCGCCACGCGGCACGGCGGACCTCGGCGGGCTCCGCGACCCGGAGCAGCTGCGCGCTCACGTCTGAGCTTCGTCGTCCGGTCGCGCATCTGATCGTTCTCCGCGGTGGACCAGGGCGGCGTACTCCGGCCGGTCGGCCAGCAGGCTGGTGTGGGTGCCGGTGGCGACGACTCGACCGTCAACGAGCAGATGAACCTCGTCGGCTACTTGCAGAACTAGCGCAGAGGTCGACGTGACCAGGGTGGTCTTGCCTCGACGGTTGCGGGCGAGCCGGTCGACGATGGTGGCTTCGGTCGCGGCGTCGACTGCCGAGGTGGGATCAACGGCGAGCAGGACGGCCGGGTCGGCGGCTGTCGCCCGCGCGAGCCGGACGCGTTGGCGTTGGCCGCCCGAGAGATTCCGTCCCCCGGAGTCGATCCTCGAACCCACGCCTTCGGGTAGGCCGCGCACGACGTCGTCGGCCGCGGCCGTGTGAAGGGCGTCCAGCACCGCGGCCTCACCGACTTGGTCGACCTCGTGACGACCGGCCACAACCTGAGCCAGGGAGCCGGCGAACAGGTCGGCGTCGTTGTCAGCCACCAGCACCTGTCCGCGCAACGGTGCGGGATCAAGATCAGCGACCGGCTGCCCGGCCCACGTAGCACCAGGCTGGAAGCCGCCGAGCCGGTCGACCAGAGCAGCGGCATCGGAGTGCCGGGCGGTCGCGACCGCAGCGAACGTCCCGGGCGTGATCCGCAACCCCGAGACCTCGTCGATCAGGTCTCCCTCGCCGGAAGGCGCGGCTGCTCCGGTGTTGTCGCGGCGCAGGGCCAGGAAGTCGGTCACCCGACGTGCGGCCACGAGAGCCTGGCTGAGGTCGACCGCGTTCTCGATGACGGACGCCACCGGCACCGCCAGTACCGCGGCATACCCGTAGACCGCGACCAGCTCGCCCACGCTGAGGCTGCCCTCGGCCGCGAGCCGCGCGGCCAGCCACACCACCACCGCAGAGAACAGTGTCGGCAGCCCCAGCCCGACCGCCTGGATCACGCTCGTTACACGGCCGACCCGGTAGCCCTGCTGCAGCAGATGTTGCGACTCAGTCCGGATGCGGTCGGCGTAGATCACTTTGCCGCCTAACCCGTTCAGCACGCCCAACCCTGCGACGACGTCGACGATCCGGCCCGTCAGTCGGCCCTGCTGCTCCCGGTAGGGCGTCCCGACCTTCTGCAGCCGCCCCAACGCCGGACCCACGACCAGTGCCAGGATCGGCACTCCGGCCAGCACCACCACCGCCAGCAGCACCGAGATCCGCAGCAGCAGCACCGCGATCACCACGTACGCCAGCACCGCGCCCACACCCGGCCCGGTTGCGGTGAGGCTTCGCCCGATCGTCCACGCGTCCCCGCTCGCGATGGCCACGACTTCGCCGGTGCGTGCACGCCGCGCCAACGTGGCACCCAGACGGACGGTGTGCGCATTTACCTCCGACATCGTCCGGAACGCGGCGTCCATGCGCACCCGTGTCATCGTGCGGTGCCGCCAGATGCTCAAGCCTGTCAGAACGCCACCGGCCGCGACCAGGGCCGCCGCCCACCACAGCACGACGTCCCGCTGGCCGTCCGCCAGACCGTCGACCGCCCGGGACAGCAAGTATGGGGGCAAGACCAGCCCCACCGTCCAGGTGCTGCCTAGCACCGCTCCCAGCGCCACCCGGCCGCGCTGCCGAGACACCAGCCATGCCAGGTAGGACCACGGGCCTCGGGGCAGCGGGCGCGGCGGCGACACAGCGCGATGACCCATGAGGCACCTAAGCACAAGTCGAGCACCAAGCCGCTGCCGGCGGACCGAGACAGCTCGTGACGGTCGGTCTCGAGACTGTCCGACCGCCCAGTGAGGAACCGCTATCGGAGCAGGTCGTCGTGTTCGAGCCGATCGCGACGAGCGACCCAGCTGTCCCGCGGGGGATCCTCTGCGGGACGTAGTGGTACGTGACTGGATCTTCAGCTTTGGTGCACTGCAGCCCGCGCACGCACGGCGGCGTGAGCGGTCAGTTCGCGAGGGACTTGCGGAAGATCAGCTCTGCTGGCTCGTCCGGCAGGAGCAGTGCCCCGCTGTCGACGTAGCCGAGCCGCCGATAGAGATGTTGCGCCGCCTCGGCGGACACGGTTGAGGTGAGAACCAGCGTGTGACCAGCAGCGAGTTGGGACTTCTCCCATACCTCGACCAACTTCGTCCCGACCCCTTGGCCACGCCATTCCGGACGGATCCAGAGCAGATTCATGAAGGGGACCTGGTCCCAGAACAGGCCCCATCGCAATAGCCCCACGGCGACCCCGTCGATCTCAGCGACCAACACGCGCCCCGACCGAACGAGGTCGGCAAGATCATCGGGAGCAACGTGTCCGTCAACCTCACGCAGAAAGGAGAGGTCCGACTCGCTCGCAGTGCGGGTGGTTACGGTCATAGCGTCAGCATCGCATCTGCGGGCCGCCGGCTCGGCTACCTCAAGGGTGCTGTACTCGCCGCTGTGCACCAGGGAGACCAGGTGAGCTTCTTGCTTGCGGTTGAGCTTGGGCTGCTTGCCGCGCAGCCGGCCGTTGGCCTTGGCGATCTTCATGCCCTCGACTCTGCGAAGCCTGATGAGGTCGGACTCGAACGGTGATGGAGCGCGTCGACTGTCACGACGGCTTCGACGTCGTCCGGTCGATGTTCGTTGCTGACCGGCTCGCGATGAGTTCTCGCCCCGCCAGTTGTCCATCTCTGAGAGCCGGCCCTCGTCGCGTGGTTCGACGCGCCGCGCGAGTGGTGGCACGCATGGCTCGTGCGGTTGCGCCGCGCTATCCGTACACGACGCTTTCCCGGAGGTTCACGATGCATCCAAGAGTCCGATCGCTCACGCTCGAGGCGAACGGCGTCGCGCTCGGGGTCGAACGCTTCGGCGAGGCCGCGGCGCCGCTGGTGCTGCTCGCGGGCGGGACGACCATGCTCTCCTGGCCCGACGAGCTCTGCGAGGCGCTGGCGCGCGGAGGGCGCCACGTCGTGCGGTACGACTTGCGCGATTGCGGTGCGTCGACCACCGTCGACCCCGAGGCTCCGGCCTACACGCTGCGCGACCTCGCAGCTGACGCCGCAGCGCTCGTCCGTGAGCTCGACGACCGGCCCGCGCATCTTGCCGGCATCGGCGTCGGCGGGATGGTCGCCCAGGTAGCTGCGCTCGACAACCCTGAGGCGTTCTCGGCGCTCACCTTGGTCGGCACGCGACCCGTGGCTCCAGGCCGGGTCGACGACGACCTTCCTGACCACGACGCGGCGACGATGAGTCGGCTGTTCTCGCGCTCGATGCCCGACTGGTCCGACCGCGACGCGGTGACGGGGTGGGCCGGCGAAGGCGCTGAGATCCTCGGAAACGACCCCGGCGCCGCGCGAGCGGCCGCCGCGCGCACCTGGGACCGCACGCCGGGCACGGTGCCCGCACTTCAGATGGCCAACCAGCTGGGCACGGTCTTCGCCCGGCTCGACTGCAAGCCACGCTGGCGCGACCGGCTCCCCGAGCTCGCGATGCCGACGCTGGTGGTGCACGGCCGCCGGGACCCGTTCTTCCCCATCGGCAACGGCGAAGCGCTCGCGCGCGAGATCCCCGGCGCACGGCTGCTCGTGCTGGAGCAGGCCGCGACGGCGATCCCCGTTGCGGCCGTCGGTGAGGTCGCCGCGGAGATGATCAGGCTGTAAGCGGTGTGCGTGACTGGCCAGTCCTTACGGCGTCTGGCTAGCTTCCTTGAGGTGCTGATCGCGCCACTGAGGACGTGGTCCGCCAGACGTCGTGCCAGGCCGTGTAGGCGGCACGCCAGCGCGGTGAAGTCACGTGCTCGCCGTGACGGCGGGCACGGAGATCACCCTTGAGCCATTGTGGGGCCCGTGCCTCCTCGATGGCCGCGGTCTTTGTCAGCAACTCCCCGGTGGCGAGTGAATGCCTGCCCCGCGCCATGGCAGTCAGCCCCAGATCGACCATCACCGGAAGGCGACAGAACATCTGTGGCCGGCGTGCCGCGTAGGACCAGTAGCCCGCCAGCTCTGCGCGAGCGGCACCTCGCACCTCGTCCGGAGTGACAGGTGGCAGCAGCTGATCCGGCGGCGGCCCCAGGACCGAAAACCCGTGCAGGACCAGCTCGGCGCGCGTCACCAGAGAGACGCTCCGGTCGACAAGCACGCCATGAGTCCAGGTGGGGTGCTCGACAGCGATGCCGAGGAGCCGTCCGGCGTCGGCGTACTGACAACCAAGGTCCATCCCTTTGGCGGGGCCCGCGTCAAGTTCCTTGTGGATTCGTGTGACCTGCGCCAAGGTCTCGCCGGTCAGCGGCTGCGGGGTGACCGCGACCAGGTCAACGTCGCTCACGCCCGGAATGTAGTCGCCTGTGGCGAGTGAGCCTCCCACCCAGAGTGCGTCCGCGACGCCTGCTGCCTCGAGACGACCCGCGAGCTCGCGCAGCACGAGGTCGGCGTTGGCTTCCATGGACGAAATATGTCATCACCACCGATCACGACAACACTCTCATCGGCGTGTGAGCGCGCTCGACCATGAGCACGATGATCATGGCTCTACGGTGCGGCGCTAAGTCGGTCACCACACAAGGGCGACCGCGCCACTCACGGTTCCTCGATCTGGTCAGAGGTGTAGTCGAAGTTGCTGGCAAAGGATGCGTGCCCGCGGCGGCGAATCTGCCATCGCAACTCGGGCTCGGTCGAGGTCAGCTGTTCTCCGACGAATTCGGTTCCTGGATGGTCAAAGCCGGGGATGCCGCACTGAACGTCGGCTATCTCCGATGCTGGGTCCTGAGCCTGGACAGTGAGGTAGCCGACGACGGCGATGCGTTTGCGCGGTGCCACGTGTTCGAGCTCGATTCGGGCTCGTCTTACGGCGTGTACCGTGCCGATGGCCGGAGCGTACTGCTGTTGAACGGTTCCCCCAGCCCGTCCGAGGAAGATGTCCGCGAGGGCGTTGTGCTGGGGGTGGCTGGCCGTGTCCTGCACGTACAGCACGACCTCCCATCGCGTGGCTGGAGAGACGTTGTCGCGGTAGCGCAGCGACAGCACCACCCGCAAGCCGGAAAGGTCAACGGCGCCGAAGTGGCCGAGCTGGACCTGCCAGGACAATGAACCGAAGCACTCCCCGTATGTCGATGGTCCCCCGGGTCGCCCGCCGACACTGCGACACGGGCAGATCACGTCGCAGTTGCAGCCCTCGAAGTAGGACCCTTGTACTCGCCAGGGAGGGGTGACCATGGTGTCGGTTGGGGAGTTCATGGTGTGTCTCTCATCTCGTTGCTGGACATGAGGCCCGGCTGCAGACCAGGCGCCAGGGAGGGATGGAAGGCGACCGCCACGGCGAGCACGAGGGCGACTCCCCCGAAGACGCGAGACAGGTGCGGTCCCCACGCCGACGTCTTCTCGGCGAGGACCACTGCGGCCAGCACGACCATTGCGGGCAGGTTCATCAGCCCGACTGCCACCAGAATCGTCATGAGCGCCCAGCAGCAGGCAAGGCAGAAGGCGCCGTGGCTCATTCCGACCCGCATGTCGCGCAGTCGGCCCCGGTAACCGGAGTACTTGATCATGAAGCCGAGCGGCGAGCGGCAGGTTGCGAGGCAGCGGTCTTTGAGGGGGGTCAGCTGATAGATGCCGCAGACCCCATAGATGGCGACGGCCAACACAGTGGCGGTCCGCGGCCGCGCACCGGTCAGCTCGTCAGCGGCCCACGCGAGGGCGGAGGCCGGTACCGCGGCGAACGTCCAGACCAGCAGGTACCCGGCGGCCAACTCGGTGATGCGCCGCGCCCGGTTGTCGGTGAGAGTGTGCGTGTAAGCAGCGGCGAACGGCGCGATCGTCGGCAGCATCATAGCCGTCATCATCAGACCCCACATCAGGGTGAAATCGCCGAAGCCGAGGCCCATCGTGCCTGGCATTCTCTTCATCTCATGCGACACCTCGACGACTCCGACCCATGCCGCGGTGCCGCCAATCACAAGGACCGACGTTGGCAGCGTCAACTGCCTGAGCGTCGGTGCGGTCCCAATCACGCGATCATGGACCTTCGAGCCCGGGAGCACATCGCGCTGCGCCGTCATCCGGAGTCGAGATGCGTGCACTTGGATCGCACGGAACACGTAGGCCTCGGTGGCGGTCATGCGATTCTCTCTTGTCGCGGGGTCAGATCCAGGAGCGAGGCTAGGGAACCGAACTCAACGCGAACTCAACGCGAACTCAACCCAGAACGCGGCATGTCCCCAAACGTGTTTCCTCCCGGAGCGGCGAACCGGCCACCGAACCGCCCGGGATATCGAACTTCTCGACCGCCGTGACCATGTCCGGATGGTCACGGACCTGCGCATCGATGCTGTCGACGAGGTACATCGGGCCGGCAGACTGGCGGGTCGACACCATGAGTTGAGCCGACCGGTCGGGCAGCCAGAACGCGGCCGTCTCGTCGCCCTTGCGCCATGCCTCGTCGAACCCTAGCCGGTCCCGGTGGAAGGGCACGGCCTCCGCCAGATCCGTGGTAGCGAACTGCGTGCGCGTTGTGCCTTGGTGCATGCTGTGGTCTTACGCATCCCCCGTGAGAGCGAGTACCCGATGACCGCAGACAGTAATCACACCGCCGGTGCCGAGTCTCCGGTGCCGCCCGGGCACTACCGGCTCGACCCCGGACGCACCAGCATCCACGTCGACGTCAAGGCCATGTTCGGCCTGCTCACCGTGCACGGCAGCCTGCAGCTTCGCAGTGGAGAGATCCTCATCGCGGCCGACCCGACCAAAAGCAACGTCACCGCAGTCATCGATACCGCGAGTTTCTCCTCCGGCAACGCCAAACGCGACCGAGACGTCACCGCGCCGGGTCTCCTTGACGCAGGCACCTATCCCGAGATCACCTTTGACGCTGGCACTGTGCGCCAAGACGGCGCCGGTTGGGTCGCGACCGGCACGGTGACCGCGCACGGAAGCAGCGTCACCTCCGACCTTCGCGTGGACCAGGCAGGCCTCCAAGATGGAGTCGCTGCGTTCCACGCAACCGCCCGACTCGACCGCGCCGAATTCGGTGTCACCAAGAAGAAGGGCATGGTCGGCCAGACCGCCGACATCACGATCGACGCGATTGCCGAACCCATCTGACCGATCGTCGACCACGCAGCACCCATCCCGATCGGCGTCGCGTGAGGATCCGTTACGGGTGGCGCTGCCGTCGCGCCGTCGAGCACGAGCGAGGCGCCTGCGATCGTCTGCTCCAGGTGGTGCATCGACCGAAGCCCGACGATCGCCGGCCCTGCGCGCACTGTGGGTCGCCGCGGTGCACCGATCCAGAGCCTCACTCACCGAGGCACTCTCGAACGGTGAGCTCGATCAGCCGACCCACGACGGGATGAGCCTGCGTCGGTTGCTGGCCGACATAGCCGAGGAGTGTGCCCGCCGCACCGGCCACACCGGCATGCGCAGATGCTGCCGATCGCGCTAGCACCGTCCCGTGAGCGGATCCCGCTGGGGGAAGAGCGGCACTGCTCGATGATGGTGGCAGGGTGACCTCGTGGGGATTGACCGTGCTTTGCTGTTTCGGATGGTAACCAGTCAGCCGCGTCCCGCTACGTCGCTCTAGGACCGGTGCCAGTCGAGCAGCTGTTCGGTGTACGCCCCGAGCTCCTCGACGAGCTGCGCGACCGCGACGTACCCACCACGGCCTCTGCAAGCGCACCAGTAGCGTGTGCAGCGTGGAGGTAGACCGGGACCCGGAACCACTGGCGGCGCTGCCCGCCGGCTATCGTCCGCTCTTCAAGAGCTTGCTCGCCGTCTGTGAGAACGACCCGCGAATCCGTGCCCTGTGGCTGTCCGGTTCGCTGGCCAAGGGCACTGCCGATGGCGGGTCCGACCTGGACACGGTCGTCGCCGTCCGCGACGAGGACTTCGACGACTTCGTAGCGCACTGGCGGGACTGGCTGGGCGCTATCACACCGACGCTGCTCGCACGAGAACTTCCGTTCGCCCCGGGCAGCTTCTACTCGACCACGACCGGTTGTGAGCGGCTCGACGTGATGATCGAGAGTGTCAGCACAATCCCCGGGACACCGCATCGTTATCGCCGGGTGGTATTCGACCGGGAGGGACTTGACGCCACGGTGCCGCGACCAGAGCCGGTCCCCGGTCCGGATCCCGCCAAGCTGCTCGCCATCATTGAGGAGTTCTTCCGCATCCTGGCGATCTCGCCGCTCATGCTGGACCAGCGACGCGACTACTTGGTGGTACTCGAAGGCGTGCACGGGCTCAGGCAGATGCTGTACGACGTGTTCGTAGAATCTAACCAGCCGCTGCCGCCCATGGGCATCAAGCAGTGGTCTGCCAAGCTCACCGCCGAACAACACGAGATCCTGCACTCGCTGCCGGCTGCGACGCCTGACCGAGACTCGCTTGCACCGGCGTTGCGGGCCGTTGTCGAGGCGATGCGGACAGCTGGTCGTTACGCGGCCACCTCATGCGGGTGCAACTGGCCGGTCAGGCTCGAGGACGGGGTGATGCGCTTCATCGACGAGGCGCTGAACTAAGTGCCAAGTGGTCAGGCACCGCCTGATCGGATCGGGCAAGCGCCGAGCCAGTGGATGACGCGACGGTGCTCGGAACACTGTAGAACCCGTTCGGATAGGGAACCTGCCGACACCTCGGCGGCACACTTTGGGATCTCATTCGAGAGATTGCTTGTAGGCCAGTCGTTCGTCGACGGCTTGAATGTCAGTCGTGTCGAGCAGCCTGACCTGGTGACGCACCGCAGCGGTGGCCCGGTCGGTGTCGCCAGTGGCGAGTAGGTCAATCAGAGCGCCGCGAAGAACGGCGAGGGCGAGGGTTCGGCGGTGTTCGCCGCTAGGGCTGTTTCGCTCTGTGATGGGTTGGGCGGTGGCGAGGACAGCGAGCCAGTCTTCGACAGTGGACTGGGCGAAGCCGGCCCAGGCGCCGTCGGGATCGACCAGGGAACGGGCGTAGGCCTCCGTCCACAGCGTGAGAAGCGGGCGGTGTTCGACCGCCGACAACCATGTCCAGATCTGCTCGGTGGCCAGCGGCAAGCCGAGCGGCTCGCCATCGCTGGCGTCTCGTAGCCCTTTAAGCAGAGCGAGTTCGTCGGCGCGCGCACGGTCGAGCAATGCTCGCACCAGGCTGTCCTTGTCCTCGAAGAGATACAGCAGGACACGAGGACTGGACCCGATCGCGGTGGCCAGCGGACGCAGCGACAGATTGGCGAGGCCGTGATCCAGGGCGTACCGGTACGCCGCCTCGAGCAGGTGGGTCTCCCGGGCTGATGGACCTGGCGGTTCCGCGCTCATGGGTCTAACCTAGTCGAACTGAAACACTCGTGTCAGTCAGGCGGTGAAGTGCACCCTTGGAGGCGTCGATGTCACACAGCGAGTTGGGTGAGCGGGTCGCGGTGCGTCGTGCGGACCGACCTGGCGATCTGGGGTGGGTGGTGATGGCGCACGGCGAGGTCTACGACCAGCAGTTCGGCTGGAACACCGACTTCGAAGCGCTGGTGGCACGCATCGTGTCGGATTTCGCCACCCGCCACGACCCCGCTCGGGAAGCGGCCTGGGTCGCCGAGGTCGACGGCGAACGAGCGGGCTGCATCTTCTGCGTAGCCGGCGACGAACCAAAGGTGGCGAAACTACGAATCCTCCTAGTCACCCCCGACGCACGCGGACTTGGCGTTGGCCGCCACCTTGTCGAGGAGTGCCTGCGATTCGCCACCGACGCCGGCTACCGGCAGATCACGCTGTGGACGAACGACGTCCTGGTCTCCGCGCGCAAGATCTACCAGGCCGCCGGGTTCACCGTGACTGCTGAGGAGCCGCATCACAGCTTCGGCCACGACCTCATCGGTCAGAGTTGGACCCGGGACCTATAGGCGCCCTGGACCCGACAGCCACGCAGGCGCCAGGTGGTTGATGCCGAGCTCGTGCCAGCGGGACAGGGCGATGCGCCAAACCAACCGCTACCGGCTCACCGGACCCGGCCGGGACTGGGGAGCGGCGGACAGTCCGCTGATTCTCGACGGGCCATCCCCGGTCTTGCGGGTGCTTGCCCGGTCGAGAATCGCCTACGGGCGAACGTCGGGTTTTGCACTGTCGCTCGCCTGGACGGGGAGTAAGTTGCGCTCGCCAAAGACGCGCTCGGCAACGAAGGTCACGTTGAGTGCTTTGGGGAAGCCGCAGTAAACGCCGCGTGCGTGATCGCTCGACGATCTCGACCGGACTCGGGCCCACGTTGAGCGAGGCGTTGATGTGAACCTCGAGTTGTGGCTCGCACCCGCCGAGGGTGACGAGTTGACGCTGCGCTGAAGCGAGCGCGGGGCGGGCGTAGACCTCGCCGAATCCGTAGGCCACGACGTGGTGGGCTAAGGCAGGCGCGACGTCGGCCAGGGCGTCAACGATTCGCTGGCCGCCTCCTCCGTCAACCGCAGACAGAACCGCTGCGCCTCGTTCGCAGCGGGCCTGCTCGATCTCCGGCCCAAGCAACCGCAAGTGGTTGCTGTCGACGTGGGCGTTGGAGACTGGCCCGGTGGACGCGGTAGTTGGGGTCCTAGCTGGGCTTTCGTCTGGGTCGTGATCTGTGTTGGTCGATTCGCCGCCGAAGGGCGTGTACGAGCGGCCCGATTCCGAGGACGACAACGACGGTGCCGATGCCGACATCCGCACCGAGTGCCCAGCCGATCAGCGCTCCTAGGGCTTGCAAGCCGTTGTACGCGAGCCGGAACGGCACAGGGTGGAGGGCGAAGGTGGCCGCCTCGAACGGGCCACTTCCGAGTTGGGCGTCGAGGTAGCCAGTGACTCCCAACGCCAGTACCAACACGCCGCTGGCCAACAGTGATGATCGAGCCAGCAGGCTTGCGGGCGTGCTGAGACATTCGAGCACCCCGTTGACGCTCAGCCCCACGACGACTGGATGGGTGATGGTTCCCATCCCCGGATGCACTCCGCGTGCCCGGGCGAGCAGGATCGAGGTCAAGCCGATCGCGGGATTGACCAGCGCATACGGCACCCCAGTAGCTCGTACGATGCCGTTGATCAGGCTCGAGTAGCCGTCGCTGCCGAACCGCGCCGTCAGAATCAGCCCGACGCCGACCCCAAGGACGGCGCAGGACCCGATCAATTGCGCGACCCGCGAGAGACGAGGTCGATGCATGTCACGAGGCTGGCACCTTCACATCAATGTCAAGGCAAGTCACACTTGCCTGATGCGGATCGCCGAGGTCGCCGCACGCGCCGGGGTCTCGGCGCGGTCGCTCAGACACTACGAGGATCAGGGACTGCTCACGCCGCGGCGCGACGACCGCGGTTGGCGCATTTTCGACGACCAGGACCTGGCCCGTGCGCAGGAGATCCGGGGTCTGCTCCAGGCCGGCCTTCCGATCTCGGCGATCAGACGCCTGGTCGGATGCCTGATGCCCGATGGTTCATCGCAGCCGATCCGGATCAGCAATGACCTGCTCGAGGAGTTGGTAGCTGTCCGCGACCGTCTAGATTCCCGAATTCGTTGCCTGGCACAGAACCGCGAAGCACTCGACACATGGCTACGGAAGGCCACCAACAGCCGAGGGCGCTGATGTGGCAGTCGACCCGTTATCTGGGCAGATAAGCACTACGGCGCGAAAGCGACCAGCGAAGCCTGAAGAACTGGCGGCCAACGGTAACCGCGAGCTCTCGCCCGTTGGTCGATCGCCTACCGGACGGTCTGTCTCGCTCCCTCCGATCAGACGTGCTGGTCAGCCTGCGGCCGCCACGGCTCGTGCTCGTGCGAAAGCCAGACCTCCTCAGGGTCGAGCGCGCGGACCAGCCGCTGACCTTCGGTGCGCGGCTCGTCGAGCTCGGCGAAGAAGACCGCCATGTCGCCGCCGACGACGACTGGACGTCCGCCCGTCTCGACGACCACCACCTGCGAGCCTCGTGTGTGGCCTGGCGCCGGGACGAGCCGGAGCCCCGGCAGCAACTCGAGCGCGCCGTCGACGGGTACGTACTGCACGCCGGGCGCCTCGACCCACTCGCGGATGGTGTAGTCGTCTTCGCTGCGCGCGTCGTCCAGCTCCCTGCGCTGGACGTAGATCGGCCTGCCGGTGAAGAGGTGATTGCCGCCGCAGTGGTCGAAGTGCAGGTGCGTGTTGATGACGACGTCGATGCTGGCCAGGTCGAAGTCGGCCTGCGCGCTGAGTGGAACCAGGCGTGGGTCCATGTCGGCTACCGCCGGGTGCAGCTGCGTCATGCCGGTGTCGACAAGCACGCGCGCGTCGGGATGGTCGATGACGTGGACGTAGACCGGCATTCGCTCGCCCTCGGCGAGCAACTCGGGCACGAGAACCGGCGTGACGGTCGGCGGCGAGACCCCGCTTCCCGCTCCCTCACTCTTCCGGGGTCGTGGATCACTCATCGCGGACAGCTTGCGCAGGTGCCCCGTACCCGGTGCGGTCGCCGTAACCGATGGTCATGAACCTAGCCATGCTTGCTCGTTTCCCTTGATGTTGGTATGCCGCCCGGCGCGGCTGCTAGCCCTAAGACTTCGTAGCTGCACAGAAGTCATCGGTCGGGGAGGCTCGGCGGATGCTCGACCTGAGGGCGCCGGTGTTAGAAGTTGGTGCCGGTGCGCCAGGCCATCTCCTGCAGGGTGAGGGTGTTGCCGTCGGGGTCGGCGAAGGCGGCGTACTTGACCCCTCCGCCGACGTCCTCCACAGCACCCACCTCGACGCCCCGGCTGATCAGCTCGGCGCGGGCCGCGTCGATGTCGGCGACTACCAGGTGCAGGGACCGGATGGTCCCCGGCACGGCGTCGTACGCCGGCAGTCCGGTGCCGAAGCCGATCGAGCAGGCCGAGCCGGGCGAGGTCACCTGCACAACGCGCACACCCTCGACCGGTGACACGTCGACGTCGGCGACGAAGCCGAGCTTCTCGGTGTAGAACGTCTTGGCGCGATCGACGTCGGCAACCGGCACCGGCACCAGTTCGAGCTTCATGTCCATGATGATCTCCTCTCGTGCGGCGGATCGCCCGCCGTCCTCTCGTGAGACGCCGCGGGCGGCCCGGCTCATCGCTGCGAGACGAAATCCCCTGGGCACCGATGAGTCCGCGGTGCGTGGTCGTCGTACCAGCGAGACGATTGACCGATGAGCTAGGGAGCACGAAATGAGCACGGTGATTGCGAACATGTCGATGTCGCTCGACGGCTTCATCGAAGACGGTACCGGTGAAGTCGCCAAGCATCTTTTCGGCTGGATGCAGAGCGGCCCGCGGCCCTCGACCATGCCCGGCGACGGCCGCGAGTTCCACACCTCGTCGGCCAGCGCGCAGTACCTCCAGGACTCGTTGGCGGCTCTGGGGGCGCTGGTGAGCGGTCGCACTCTGTTCGACCTGGCGCACGGCTGGAGTGGTCGTCACCCGGCTGGTGCGCCGGTCGTCGTAGTCACCCACGAGCCGCCGGCGCACTGGGCGTACCCCGACGCGCCGTTCACCTTCATCACCGACGGGGTCGCCGCCGCCATCGCGCAGGCGAAGGAGATCGCAGCCGGCAAGAACGTTGCCATCGCCAGCGCGGACATCGCGCGCCAATGCCTTGAGCTCGGGCTACTCGATGTGCTCGCGGTCGATCTCGTGCCGGTGCTGCTGGGTGCAGGCAAGCCATGGTTCGGCGGGCTGGCTGACGTCGTCGAACTCACCGATCCGGAGATCATCGCGGGTCATGGCGTGACTCACCTCATCTACCGAGTGGTGCTCTGACGTGCTCGCCGACGCCGACTTCGCTGAACGGACGGAGCGGCACCGCTCTGAACTGCGCGTGCATTGCTATCGGATGCTCGCGTCCTTCGAGGACGCCGAGGACGCCGTGCAGGAGACGCTGCTGCGGGCGTGGCGCCGACGCGGTGACCTCGAACGCGACGACCATGTGCGCGCGTGGCTGTACAAGATCGCGACCAACACCTGCCTCGACACGATCCGGGCGAAGAAGCGCCGGCTGCTGAGGCTCGAATCGTTCCGGGACGTGCCGTGGCTGGAGCCCTTTCCCGATCGGCTGCTCGACGCCCCGGCTCCGGCGGCCGACCAGCCGGACGCCGCTCTCGTCGGCCGCGAGTCGATCGAGCTGACCTTCCTCGCCGTCATCCAGCTGCTGCCGCCGCGCCAACGGGCCGTGCTGATTCTGCGCCAGGTGCTCGACTGGCCGGCGGCCGAGGTCGCCGAGCTGCTCGAGATCGGGGTCGCGGCGGTCAACAGCGCGCTGCAACGTGCGCGGGCCACGCTGCGCACGCACCTGCCCGTGGACGGGCGCGAGGGCTGGACGAGCCAGGAGACGACCGACCTAGAGCGCGATGTCCTGCAGCGCTACATCGCCGCTCAGGAGTGCGGCGATGTAGCGGCCACCCTCGCGCTGATCCGCGACGACATCCGGGTCACCATGCCGCCAGCGCCGTACGTGTTCGAGGGACGCTCGGCCATCCTCGAGCTGGCCGAACGTGCCGCGGGCACCGGGAAGTGGCGCCTGGTCGCCACCGCGGCGAACCGGCAACCCGCGGCCGCGTGCTACCTGCGCGAGGACGGCGACACCGCCTTCCGCGCCTTCAAGATCGACGTACTGCGTTTCGTCGACGGCGTGGTGGCCGAGGCGACGACGTTCGGCCCGAAGCACTTCCCCGCGTTCGGCCTGCCCGCGGTGCTGGCGTGAGCGCGGTGTTCAGCCTGTTGGGCGACACCCTGCACAACCCCGGCGCGACTCCGGCAGTGATGGCCCTTGCGCGCCGATCGACGATCTAGCGACCGGGCAGCGCCCCACCGACGGATCAGGATGGTGCACCGCAACGCCGTACCCCTTGTCGAACCGCTTGCGGCGACGCCCTCGCGATCGGAGCCTTGACCTGGGTGTCCTGCAGGGATCCGCTTGCGGGGTCGGGAGCGTTTGTCCAGCATGGGCCGACCTGGAGCCATTGCTGTCCGCAGCTGGTTCGGATTGCGGGACCGATCAGACACAGTTCGCGATGAGCGACATTGCGGATCGCTACCCTTGGCCCGTCGAACCCACGGGAGGCGTCATGCTCGAGTCCGCTGACCTTGTCGCCTTCATCGGCGTCTCCGACCTAGATCGCGCGCAGCACTTCTATCGCGACCAGCTCGGACTACTGCTCACGGACGATAGACCGTTCGCGCTCGTCGCCAAGTTCGCTGGTGCCACGCTTCGGATTACTGTTGTGGACGATGTCGCACCGGTGCCCTATACCGTTCTTGGTTGGAGTGTCTCAGACCTCGATGCGACGATCGACCGCCTCGTTGCCAACGGATTGACATTCACCCAGTACCAGGGCATGGATCAAGACAAGCGAGGCGCGTGGACGGCGCCCGGCGGCAGCCGGATTGCCTGGTTCCTAGATCCCGACGGCAACAACCTCTCGTTGACCGAGCTTGCCAGCCCTGGCTGATACCCATCAGGCAGTGGTTGCAGAGGACGGTGGTTTCCGGAACTCGGTCCCTTGAATTGCACGATTCATCATGCTGAATCCGAGCGGCTGGAGGGTGCCATCCGAGGTCACGAACCCCAATTGATCAACATCAGGAGCGAGTCATGACCCGAGTCGAGACCGGTACATTCGGCATCTTGATCGCCTTGGTGATCATCTGGGCGGTCGTCGGGCCTGGCGGCTGGGTCTCGGGCGTCGTCGGTGCCCTTGTGGGACTCGGGGTTGCTGGTGTTCTCGTGTTACGGCGGCGCCGCGACTCCCGGCCCTGAAGCAATCCGAGTCTCGGGGAGCGGGACGTTCACGGCTCCCCACATGGAGCTGCCCTGCTGCCCCTCCCGATGCGCGGTGCCGCCAAAGCAGCCCCGAGAGCCCCGGCGACCCCGCACGGCTTGGGAAGTGAGCGCGGTGCCCGCGCGGCAGACTGCTTCACTTCGTTGACTAAGCGGACCTGCCGGATTAGTCCTTCACCCTCACTACGCAACCGAGGCCCCGGGGCGAGAGGCGGGGCGACTGCCTACCCGGCGCCCGCGAGGTCTTCTCGTGCATCGCGCAGGCTGCGCTCGACCAGGATGCAGGTGACCCGGTAGTCGGGCAGTCGCTCGGCAGTGGCGAGGTACTCCTTGCGGTGTTGGATGCTGGGCAGCTCCTCGGGTGATCCGTCGCGCGCGAGAAGCTCAGCCGGTGTGCCGAGCTCGACGACCCGACCCGCCTCGAGAAGTCGCCCCGACTGGGTAACGTGCCACGCATGCCCATCAAACTCGAGAACATCGGCATCGC
The DNA here is from genome assembly GCA_038259225.1 of Propionibacteriales bacterium. Taxonomy (GTDB): domain Bacteria; phylum Actinomycetota; class Actinomycetes; order Propionibacteriales; family Nocardioidaceae; genus JANLYC01. The sequence goes on along the minus strand of JBBSPA010000012.1, from coordinate 8,610 downwards.
AGTCCGCGACCTTGAAGCGACGATCGCCTTCTTCACCGACCTCGGGCTGACCGTCCTCGGCCGTGACACGGTCAGTGGAGAGTGGACGGATACCGCCGTCGGCCTCGACGGCAACCACGCCAACATCGCCATGCTCCAGACGCCGGATGGCAACGGTCGCCTCGAGCTCTTCGAGTACATCCACCCCGACGCGATCGAGACGAAGCCCACCCGCCCTAACGAGATCGGCATGCACCGCGTCGCTTTCTCGGTCGACGACATCGACGAAGCCCTCGAGATCGCCGCGAGGCACGACTGCCACCCGCTACGCGGTGTTGCGACCTACGGGGACGTCTACAAGCTCACCTATGTCCGCGGCCCCAGCGGCATTATCGTGATGCTCGCCGAGGAGCTGAAGAAGAACTGACCGCGCTCTAGGACGAGTCGGTGCGCCTGGACCCGCCGCGGCCCGATCCGGAAGGGGAACGTCCGGAACCCAATCTAGGGTGGGGTCATGAACGCATCCACCGCTTCCCTGCCCAGGGGTGCGCACGTCGAGCACACGGACCTGCGGGCCATCTCCTTCCACCACGTCCGCTTCGTCGGGCTCGAGCTGGTCGACGTCGAGATCACCGGAGAGATCGAGGGCGTCACGATCAACGGGGTCGACATCGGCCCGCTGGTCGAGGCCGAGCTCGACCGCCGCATGCCCGACCGCACGAAGATGCATCCGACCACGGTCGAGGGGTTCCAGGAGGCTTGGGCGAGCCTGGAGCGACTCTGGGCCGAGACCGAGGACCGCGCCCGAGCACTTCCACCTGAGCTCCTGCACGAGCGGGTCCGCGACGAGTGGTCGTTCATCGAGACGCTGCGCCACCTCGGCTTCGCGAGCGCCGCCTGGGTGGGCCGGATGGTGCTCGGCGATGCCGTGCCGTGGCACCCGCTCGACCTCCCGTGGGACGAGGCGCCAGGATGGGACGGCATCCCCTGGGACCGCGAGGCACGTCCGTCGCTGGACGAGGTCCTCGCCGTACGCCGCAAGCGCCAGGCCATGGTCCGCGACGTGATCACCGCCCTGACCCCCGAGCAGCTCGACGAGACCGTCACCCGGACCGAGCCGGGTTGGCCGCAGCTCGATGACTTCCCACTGGCACAGTGCCTGTCCATCGTGGTCAACGAGGAATGGCACCACCGGCTCTACGCCGAACGAGACCTGGACGCACTGGCAGCTTCGACGGAGACGAAATCTGAGACGGAGAACTGACATGGACATCGTGCTCATCGCCGGCATGTGGCTCGACGCGACCGCCTGGGAGGACGTGGTGCCGGAGCTGGAGACGCTCGGCCACCGACCCGTCGCCCTGACGCTGCCCGGCCAGGGAGACGGCGACACCACCGCGACGTACGCCAACCAGGTCGCCGCCGTCACGGCGGCCGTGGACGCCGCCGACGGGCCAGCCCTCGTGGTCGGTCACTCCGCAGCCTGCGCCCTCGCATGGGTGGCTGCAGACGCGCGGCCGGAGAAGGTGGCGCGCGTGGCGCTGATCGGCGGCATACCAAACGCCGACGGCGAGGCCTACTTCGGCGTCTTCGAGCCGGTCGACGGGGTCGTGCCGTTCCCGGGCTGGGAGCCCTTCGAGGGGCCCGACTCTGACGACATGTCAGCCGAGCTCAAGGCGGCCGTGGCGCACGGTGCGATCGCCGTGCCGGCCACGATCACCCACGGAATCGTGCACCTGACCGACGACCGTCGCTACCAAGTGCCCGTGACGATGGTCTGCCCAGAGTTCACTCCTGCCCAAGCCAAGGAGTGGGTCGAGACCGGCGAGATCCCCGAGCTCGCGAAAGCCCCGCGGGTCGACTACGTCGACATCGACTCCGGCCACTGGCCGATGTACACCAAGCCGGTCGAGCTCGCGCGCATCCTCGCGGACTGCACCGGGGCCTAGGCGCCACGGTCACGAGAACCATCCTCGCAGCCGACCCGTTCGAACGGGAAATCGGGGGGCTGACCGCAGGGTTCATCACCGACGAGTGGGAGCTGACCGATTCCGAAGGGGGCTGGTTCACCGCAATGGGAATCGACACCGCCGTGGACCCGCGGCGTGCGTTGCGACGGCCATGCTTTGACTGGACCGAGCGGCGTCCGCACGCCGCGGGCGCACTGGCCGACCGGCTTGCTGTCGCAGCCTTCGATCACGGCTGGGTTGTGCGCGGGTCCCACGCCCGCTCGGCACAACTGACTCCGGATGGTGAACGCGTCCTCCGCGCGCACCTCGCCGACACGAATACGCTCAACCACTGAGGACCGTATGACGATCGGTCCATGGGTCCGACAAGAAGAACATTCACACGGTGCCGACCGAGGATGGGTGGGCCGTCCGCCGCGAGGGTGGAAAGCGCGCTTCGAGTACTCACGACACCAAGGCCGACGCGCAGGCGGCCGGTCGCGCGGCGGCGAAGAAGGATGGCGTCGAGCACCTGATTCACAAGCAGGACGGCACGATCGGAGACCGCAACTCCTACGGCAACGCCCCTCACCCCCCGAAAGGCTGAGCGACAGATCGACTGGGCCGGTCAGACTCCAGGGCACGATGGGCAAGTTGCTCACCTCGTCCGTTGTGGGCGCAGAGGCCCGTAAGGATGCGGGATCCCGCTGCGGAGATCATGGCTATCACTCGCGGTGGTGTGCGGCACGCGATGTACCGCCCACCACGCTCAGCATGGTCAGGCTCGTGCTGCGTCGGCAGCTTCGATGAACTGCATGAGGGTCGGCGAAGGGCCACCGTGCTGTTGCTCGACCTGCGTTCCCCCTATGTACGCCGCGATCGCGTCCGTGCTGGAAGCCGAGGAACTCGCCGAGCGGCGCACCGGCGAGGACCATCGTCGCGTCGAGGTCCACCTCACGGTGCGCGGACGACGCCACACCAAAGCGGCACGAGCCGCTCGGCTCGAATCACCGCAGCCCCCATTCTCGACCCGTAGGCATGGCGCCCAACTGGCCGGGTCGGCCCGCTACCGTGGTCGTGTGAGCAGCCAACGCGTGCCCGGTGGGGTGGTGCACCACCTGCCCGCAGACCTGCGCAAGGCGCTGATCGCCAACACCGAGGCACTCGATGCCTGGAACGACATCACGCCCTTGGCCCGAAACGAGTTCATCTGCTGGGTCGAGGATGCCAAACAAGAGAAGACCCGAGATCGCCGCATCCGCCGAACCCAGGAGGAACTCAGCGACGGCCAGCGTCGCCCCTGCTGCTGGCCTGGATGCGCGCATCGCGAGCGCACCGGCAGTTGAGCATCCATCAGCCGGCCTGCAGTGGGATCGACCAGCGGACCCCGGTTGAAGTCCGGAGCAGCACGCACGGCGCGGGTGATCTGAGGGGTGTGTGGCCTGGATGTCGACATAGCCTGACCGCATGAGCGTCGGATGGAACGACCAGTTGATCGAGCAGCTCGACGGACACTGGCAGCGCCAACTGCGAGGCCGGTTCGCCGATCTGAGTGACGACGAGTACTTCTGGGAGCCGGTGGACAACGTGTGGAACCTGCGTCCTCGCGGCACTGGTACGGCGCCCATCCAGGCCGGGATCGGGGACATGACGCTTGACTTCGCCTTCCCCGAGCCTTCACCCGCCCCGGTCACCACCATCGCGTGGCGGTTGGGGCACCTCATCGTCGGGGTGCTTGGCGCTCGTAACGCCTCACATTTCGACGGCCCACCGATCGACTACCAATCACACACCTACGCCGGCACCGCCGACGAGGCGCTCGCGCAACTCGACATGCAGTACACGAGATGGATGGACGGTGTGCGCAGCCTCGGCGAGGCTGGTCTGAGCCGACCATGCGGGCCGACCGAACCGTATCCCGAGTGGCCGATGTCCGCGCTCGTGCTGCACATCAGTCGCGAAGTCATCCACCACGGCGGCGAGATCGCACTGCTGCGCGACCTCTACGCCAACCGTTGAGCCCTCCATGAACGGAACGGGCCACAGCTGGGGGTCACCCCGGTACGCCAGCGGTCGCGGACCGTCGTCCGCCTCATCGTGCCGGGCGTCGTGCTCCGACTCCGGATCAGCCACGCCGACCGACCCCGGTGATGAGTTGTCGAGCCCGCACCCGTCATACCTAGGACGGGACACGACGAGGCGGAAGGATGGCGTGATGAGTGGACGCGCGACTGGAGGAGCTGGGCGTGAGCGGTCCGGGCGGAAATAGTCTGGGCGGAGATGGTCTGGGCGAGGTCGACGAGCCGGCGTTCTCGGGGCTGGTGGAGCGGCACCGGCGGGAGCTGCACGTGCACTGCTACCGGATGCTCGGGTCGTTCGAGGAAGCTGAGGACACCGTGCAGGAGGCGTTGCTGCGTGCCTGGCGGCGGCGGGAGACCTTTGAGGGGCGGTCGACGTTCCGGGCCTGGCTGTACCGGATCGCCACCAACGCCTGCCTGGACCTGCTCGCCAAGCGCCGCCCGGAGCCCGCGACCGGCGGCGAGGTGCTGTGGCTGCAGCCCTACCCTGACCGGCTCCTCGACGAGCTGCCCGCGGGCGAGGCGGACGAGCCGGAGACCGTCGCGGTCGCGCGCGAGACGATCGAGCTGGCGTACCTGGTCGCAGTCCAGCACCTCGCGCCGCGCCCGCGGGCCGTGCTGATCCTGCGCGACGTGCTCGGCTGGCCGGCCAAGGACGTCGCGGAGCTCCTCGGGGACTCGGTCAACTCCGTGAACAGCGCGCTGCAGCGGGCCCGCGCCGGCATGCGGGAGCACCTGCCCGTCGAGCGGCAGGACTGGACCGGCGGCGAGGAGGACGCCGGGACGCGCCTGCTGGTGCGGCGCTTCACCGACGCCAGCGTGGCCAAGGACCTCGACGGGATCGCCGCGTTGCTGCGCGACGACGTCCGATGCTCCATGCCGCCCACACCGGGCCTGTACGTCGGCCGCGACACGGTGGTGAACGACTGGGTCGAGGACGGGTTCGAGGACCTGGGGCGCCTGCGCACCGTCCTTACCTCCGTGAACCGGCAGCCCGCCATCGCCTTCTATCTCTGGCAGAAGCAGGAGGACGCGTACCTGCCGCTCACGATCGACGTCCTGCGGATCACCGGCGGCGCGATCACCGAGATCGTCATCTTCCACGACGACCAGTTCCCGCGTCTCGGGCTGCCGGAGCGCCTTTCTGCGGACGGCACGGAGTAGTCCCGCTGCGGACGCTCGCGCTGCGCCACGGTGGTCAGGCCGCCTCCGAGCGGGGCCGCGGGGTGATTCTCCTCTTCGACGAGATCCAATTTTCTCAACCGGCCACAGCTTGGAGCCGTCATTGGAGCGCTGCACAAGATGGTGCAGCGAGAGCTGCCGATCACACTCGTGGGCGCGAGACTCCCGCAGATTGCCGAACTGGCGGGCGACGCCAAGTCCTACGCTGAGCGTTCGTTCAAGTTTCCCGCCTTGGTGTGCTGTCCCCCGATGACGCGAAATCTGCCGTAGTGCGCCCGGCCGAGGTGGAAGGCGTGGAGTACGCCATCGACGCCCTAGCCCTTGGGTTTCGGGTGCATGCCCCGTCCGCAGCAGCCGTCAGGGGATTGCGGCCTAGAACGTCCCACGTCGAGGTCCTTCACCCCGCGGCGCCCAGCCCGTGGGTCCCGCGGCCCGTCGGATGCAGGTGTGCAGCGCTGCTCCCTGGGCGAGGACGACGGCGACTCTGCGGCTGGCCCACGCGGAGAGGTTCCCGCCCTCGGCTGGTGACCTCCTCGACCAGCACAAGGTGATCATTCTCCTCACTGTGACCGTCATCGTCTCGTCGTCACCACAGAGGCCTTGGCGGCGAGATCTTCCCCGCGTCGGACCCCCGCTCTTGCTTGATCAGCGCGTCGTCGACGGTTGGCCCTAGGGTGCTGGGTATGACCGATTCTCATTCAGAGGTCGATGCGTACATCCAGCGCCTGCCCGTGTGGCAGCAGGAGATCTGCGAGCAACTTCGCCGGATCATCCGAGATGCGGACCCCGAAATCGAGGAGACCATCAAGCGATCGGTGCAGCCGTACTTCGTCCTCAACGGCAACGTGTGCGCCCTGCTGGCCACGAAGGACCACATCAACCTGTTCCTCTACGACCCGACCGTCGCGGACCCCGAGGGACTCATCAACCAGGGTCACGCAAATTCGACGGCACGAGCGATTCAAATCTACGAGGGGGACGCCATTCGCAGCCCGGCGCTCACAGAGTTGCTTCGAGGGATCGTCGCGAACAATCGAGCGGGCGGGTGGCGGCGCCTGCGCAAGCCGGGCCTCTGACCAATTGCTGTTCGTCAGATCCCCGCGTGTGTGTACCCAGGTGGGCGCACCTGGGATAGCGGCATGGCGCCGATGACGAGGCAAGGTAGTGATCTCGGCATCCCGTATAGCACCCGCCGGTCCCGGGATCGTCTCCGGACGGGTCCAGCAGGACGGTCGTCGGGTGTCGACACTCCTGACCCAGGGCGTCGTCGCTGACGGTTAGGCAAACGGGAAAGCCTGCGCCGCGTCCTCCTCTGACCGAGCCCCCGTTGGCGCGCGACGCTAGCCAACGCCAGAATCAGCACCGCGACTTAGAGGCGTGAGGCCGTCACGAGACGAGCGGCTAGCGGCTAGCGGCTATGAGAGGGTCAGTCGGTAACTCAACTCGACATCGGCGAGGCCGGCCGCGTCCCGTTGGACGCGGTGCTGCCCCACGCCGTACTCGCGCGTTCTGCGATCGACCGCGATGACAGTCCAGCCCCGACCATCCTCATCGCTGAGATTCACGAACAATCGGTCGCGGTCCAGCTCGACCCGGACTCGGTGGACCGGGTTTCCGGCTTCGTGCAGTGCCTTGGCGCCCTCGCCATCTGCGACGAATCCCGACCAGTGCCCAGCCATGCCATCTCCCGCCGTCAACTGACTCTGCTCCAAGGTAGTCCCGCCCGGCGGCAGACGGCGGACCGTGGGCCTGCCCGCAGCACGATCCCCAAACGGAGAGGTCCGCGCGACACACCTGTGCTGACCTCTCCTCACGAAGCGCGATTCTCGCCATACTGAAACCGTGCGGAACGATGTTGATCGCTTCGTCGAGGCGCTTGGCGAGGGCTGGCAGCGTCAGGCCTGTCTCGAGCTACTCGAAGACGTACGGGACGCAGCCTGTCTGGGGGAGCACATCAAGTGGGGTCATCCGTACTTCGACCACGACGGGGCAGCGGTCACGAAATGGTTCTGCGCGAAGGGCTGGATCAACGTCTACTTCTTTCGCGGCCGAGAACTGGCTGACCCCCAAGGACTGTTCGAGCGCAGCACGAACAGTCGCATGCTGACCGTGAAAGTCACCCCCAACCGCTTGCTGGACCGCAACGCGTTCCGTGACCTGGTCCGCAGGGCTGTCGCCCTCGCGAAGGAGGACTTCCGAGGTCCGACCAGTCAACTGCCGAGAACCATCGAGTCGCCCAAGGAGGGATGATCGGGCCACGCCCGGCGAGAGTTCCTCTGCGGGAATCAAGGTGAGGTCTGCGCGGCTTCCCTCAGCCCCTGGCTACGCGCGGCAGCACGATGACGCCGGCTTCTCCGGCACTGACCAAAGACGAGCGTCTTCGGCGGGAGCCTGCCGTCCACGCCGGTGCGCCGCCGGGAAGTCCTTGACACCAGGCGTCGGTCAGCGAATACTTACCGTTCGTGAAGGCTTACCGAGATCAGGATGGCTGGGGAGCGCTGGCCGACGGCACCAGGCGCGCCATCGTCGACTGCCTTGCTGAAGGACCGCAGGCGGTCGGCGAGATCGCCGAGCAACTGCCGGTGAGCCGTCCCGCGGTGTCGCAGCACTTGAAAGTGCTCAAGGACGCAGGCCTAGTTGCCGAGCGGGTCGAAGGAACCCGACGAATCTACCGGCTCAACCCGGCAGGGGTGGCCGCGATGCGCGACCAGTTGGACGCGTTCTGGAACCGCGCGCTGGCCGGCTACGCCGACGCCGTCGAACAACCAGCAGAGGAGATCCCATGAGCCGGGCAGCAGCCCCGGTGGTACGCCGAGAGATCGTCGTCGAGGCCCCCATCGAGCGTGCCTTCACCGTCTTCACTGAACGGTTCGGCGACTTCAAGCCACCCGAGCACAACCTGCTCGGCGTCGACATCGCCGAGACCGTGTTCGAGCCGCGCGCCGGCGGCTACATCCGCGACCTCGGGGTCGACGGCAGCGAGTGCCGCTGGGCGCGTGTCCTGGTCTATGAGCCACCGCGCAGGGTGCTGTTCAGCTGGGACATCGGCCCGCAGTGGCAGATCGAGCCCATCCGGGAGAACACCAGCGAAGTCGACGTCTGGTTCTTCGCCGAGAACCAGCACCGCACCCGCATCGAGCTGGAACACCGCAACATCGACCGGCACGGGCCTGGTTGGCAGATGATCCGCGACGGGGTCGCCGGCGACGCCGGCTGGCCCCTATACCTCTTCCGCTATGCGGCCCTGTTCGAGTGAGGAAGCGAGGCGCGGCTCCCGTGAACACCTAGCGGGAGTTTCCCGGCTATCTCGTGCGTGAGCTGCATAGGTGCAGGTCAGGGCGGTGTGCGCGCCGTTTGGGTGTATGACCTAAGTCTTGGGTGCCCAGCGTTGGAGGTCGAAGATCTCGATGAGCTTGTTCTGG
>JBBSPA010000011.1:0-73731 GCA_038259225.1 Propionibacteriales bacterium | reverse complement strand
GGATGGGTCAGGCGTTCTGCTCGGTGATCGAACACCTCCCGATGGACAAGCTTCCTCAGCACGGAGTTGCGAGTGCGTCGATCGTGGTCACGCTGGACGAGCAGCGGCTTCGCGCCGGCGCGGGTGAGGCTACGCTCGATACCGGCGGGGCCATTTCCGCCTCCGAGGTACGCCGACTGGCGTGCAACGCCGACATCGTGCCGGCCGTGCTGTCGGGTGGCTCCACGATCCTCGACCTCGGCATGGCCCGCCGACTGTTCGACCGCCACCAGCGCCTCGCCCTGGCCGTCCGCGACCGAGGCTGCGTCTTCGCGGGGTGCGAACGGCCGCCGGCCTGGTGCGAGGCCCATCACTTGACCCCGTGGAGTCAAGGCGGACCGACCGACCTGGACAACGGCTGCCTGCTGTGCAGCTTCCACCACCACCTGATCCACCAGGGCGAATGGGGGTTGGCGATGGCTGCCGACGGGGTCGTCGAGGTCATCCCTCCCGCTCGGACCGACCCTCAGCGCCGCCCGATCCGCCACGAACGCCGCCGGCCACGCGACGGCTGATCCACGGCTGATCGGCGACTGATCGGCGACCTCGCAACGGCTGATCGGCGACTCAGTTGACGGATCAGCGGGACAGGACGGCGTCGATCACCGGCCTGACGCGTGCGGCGTGTGTCACGAGACTGCCCATCAAGCGGTTTCGGGAGGCGAAGACGCCCGTCGGGCCGAGCCTGTAGAGCAGCGCGCGTACCAGCAGCTGGTTCCAGTCATCCCCGCTCACCCAGTCGTCGAGCAGCGACAGCGGTGCGGCACGGAAGGTGACGGCATCGGTAACGGCGACCGCGTTGCCCAGCGCGGCCGGCCGGAAGTAGGGCGGCCAGTCGATCACTGCCGGCGGGAGCGGATCGGCCACCAGCACGTTCGGCAGGATGTCGCCGTGGATCGCCTGCGCTGCACCCGACACCGGGGCCAGGTGGCCACGCAGCCGGTCGATCAGCTCGAGGGTTTCGTCATCACCGATGGGCTCGGCCCCCTCCCAAGCCAGCCGATCGCCAAAGGCCCAGGGGTCATCACGTGCATCCATGAACTCCGGCCGGGGCAAGTCCTTGACGGCGTCGTGAAAGGCATCGCTGGCCTCGCGGACACGGTTGATCTCGCGCATCAGGTCGGCGTCGCGGCCCGAGACGAAGACATGGGCGCCCCACCCGTCCACCGACCACCCGTCCGCCGACCGCCCTTCCGCCCGAGACTCGGCCGCCGGCCGCTCGTCGTCCGTGCCTGCTGGCCGGACCGGCTCGGGGACGCGCACGTCCGGTGCGGCCCAAGCGGCGTACACGTCGCACACCCACGCATGCTCCGGAGGGCAGCCGACCGGCTTCAGGACCAGGCGCCCGTCGGTCCAGGTATTGCCGATGCCTCCCGGGAGACGACGCAGCCCGTCGATCCGGATCTCGAATGCGTCGACTACCCGGCGGGTCGGGCCAGCTCGCCGCCATGCCCCGTCAACCTCGGTGTACAGCCGCGGGAACGCAGTCATGCCGGCGTCAGGGTGGCGACGCACTCGACGTGATGGGTCATCGGGAAGATGTCGAAGGCCCGCACTGAGTCCAGCTGATAGCCCTCGACGCCGAACGTGGCCACGTCGCGGGCCAGCGCGGCCGGGTCGCAGGCGACGTAGGAGACGACCCGCGGCCGGCGGGCGGCGATCCGGCGTACGACATCCTTGCCGGCCCCGGCTCGAGGGGGATCGAGCACCACGATCTCGACGTGGCCCTGGGCCTGACGGCTACGGACGAACCTGTCGACGCGTTCGGTGATCGCCCGCACCTGAGACAGACCAGCAAGGTTGTGCCGAAGGTCTGCGACCGCCCGGGTATGCGACTCGACCGCGACCACGGCGCCCTGCGCTCCGACCGCGTCGGCAAGGGCTCCACTGAACAACCCGACGCCGGCAAACAGGTCCCAGCACCGCTCCCCCTGCTGCGGCGAGGCACCGTCCAGCACAGCAGCGACGAGCGCGTCGGCGGCGCCTGGATGGACTTGCCAGAAGTCGCCGGCATGCACCCGCCAGCTGCGCCCTACTGCCCGCTCGGTCACCGACGGCGCGGCCCGTGGCTGCGTCACCAGCACCTGCTCCCCCGTTCCTGACAGCACCGCGGTTGCCGACTCCGCACCGTTGGCGACCGCCGCGTCGGGCGCGGGTAGCCCGGGATGCGCGATCAGGCACCGCGCGACCGGGACCACGTCGGACGAGCGGTGCGCCAGCAGGCCCGGGCGCCGGTCCGGCGTCGACGACCAGCGGACCCGGGTCCGCCAGGCCAGCCCGTCGCGGTCCCCCGGCACCGGCTGCACGGTCACCGCGACATCCAGGTCCGCCAGCCGGTGCAGCTGCTCGGCGACGACCTGGGCCTTCAAGGCACGCTGCGTCTCGAGCCGGACGTGCTGGAAGTCGCATCCTCCGCACCGGCCTGGTCCGGCGTACGGGCACGGCGCATCGACCCGGTCCGGTACGGCGGACAGCACTTCGACAGCGTCGCCGCGCAAGAAACGCGCTCCCTCGGCACCTTCGGTGACCAGGACGCGGACGCGCTCGCCCTCCAACGAGTGCCGGACGAAGATGACCCGACCGTCGTGCCGCGCGACGTGATGACCGCCATGCGCGACCCTGCCTACGTCGACCTCGACGGTCTGACCCACCAAGGCGTCCTCGGGCCGCGGGGAAGATCCCGGCGACCGCTGCGGCGGCGTCGGCGGCGTCGGCGGCGTCGGTCCGCCTGACGCGCGAGTCACTGCCTCTTCCGACGCCGGGTCACGGGTCCCCGGCGGATGTTGCTGCTCATGAACTGGTCGCGCTCGGCACGCTTCTCAGCAGCCGCAGAGGACCGGAGCTGGAACGGCACCGACGTCACCATCACACCCGGCATGAACAGCAGCCGGCCCTTGAGACGCAGCGCGCTCTGGTTGTGCAGGATCTGCTCCCACCAGCGCCCGACGACGTACTCCGGGATGAAGACCGTGACCACGTCGCGTGGGCTGCGCCGCCTGATGTCTCTGACGTAGTCGAGGATCGGCTTGGTGATCTCGCGGTACGGCGAGTCCAGCACGCGCAGCGGAACCGGCAGGTGCGCCTCGTCCCACTGCGCGAGCAGTCCCTCCGTGACCTCCTCGTCGACGTCGACGGTGACGGCCTCCAGGGTGTTGGGGCGCGAGGCCCGTGCGTAGGCCACGGCGCGCAACGTCGGCTTGTGCACCTTCGAGACCAACACGATCGCGTGCACCCGTGACGGCAGGGACGCGTCGTCCTCGGCCGCTGCCAGCTCGCGCGCGACCAGGTCGTAGTGCCGCCGGATGCCGCGCATCAGGAAGAACAGCACCGTCATCGCCAAGATCGCGATCCAGGCGCCGTGGGTGAACTTGGTGATCAGCACGATCACCAGGACCAGGCTCGTCACGGCCAGGCCGATCGCGTTGATGACCCGGCTGCGCATCATCCGGCCGCGCTCGGCGCGGTCCGTCTCGACCCTGAGCAGCCTCGTCCAGTGCCGGATCATCCCGGTCTGGCTGATCGTGAACGACACGAAGACGCCGACGATGTACAGCTGGATCAGCCTCGTGACCTGGGCGTCGAAGGCGTAGATGAGCAGCACCGCGAACCCGGCGAGCAGCAAGATGCCGTTGCTGAAGGCCAACCGGTCACCACGCGAGTGCAGCTGGCGGGGCAGGTACCCGTCGCCGGCCAGGATCGACCCCAGCACCGGGAAACCGTTGAACGCCGTGTTCGCGGCCAGCACCAAGATCACTCCGGTGGCTGCCGCGACGATGTAGAAGCCGAGCGGGAAGTGGTTGAAGATCCCGTCCGCGAGCTGACCGATCACCGGATCCTGGTTGAAGTCGGCAGGGACCAGGTTCCCGGAGGGGTCGACGAGCCGGACACCGTTGTCGACGTCCGCGAGGCGGACATCCATCAGGTTGCCCAGGGTCAGGATCGACAGACCCATCGTGACGGCGATCGTGCCGAGCAGCAGCAACGTGGTCGCGGCGTTCCTGCCCTTGGGCTTGCGGAACGCCGGCACACCGTTGCTGATCGCCTCCACTCCGGTCAGCGCGGCCGACCCGGACGCGAAGGCCCGCAGGATCAAGAAGACCAGCGCCAGGCTGCCGATCCCGCCGGTGATGTGCTGCGTTCCCTGGATCGAGTAGTCGGCGAGCTCAGAGCTCGGCAGCGTCCCCCTGAAGTAGCGGAAGAACCCCCACAGGATCATCGAGAAGATCGAGAACATGAAGATGTACGTCGGGATGGCGAAGGCGGTGCCGGACTCCTTGACCCCGCGCAGGTTCATCGTCATCAAGAAGAGCACAGCGATGATGGCGATCGTCGCCTCATGGTCCTGGAGCGGGCTGATCGCCGCCGCGGCGTACTGCGCCGCCGACGAGATGGAGACCGCGACCGTGAGCACGTAGTCGACCAGCAGCGCACTGGCCACCGTGAGACCGGCGACCGAGCCGACGTTCGTGGTCGCGACCTCGTAGTCGCCGCCACCGGACTGGTAGGCCTGGACGTTCTGCCGGTACGACGCGATGACGACCAGCATCACCAGCGCAACGCAGATGCCGATCTTCCACGACACCGAGTAGTAGGCGAGACCGGCCGCCGACAACGTCAAGAAGATCTCGTCCGGGGCATAGCCGACCGAGGACAGGGCATCGCTGGCGAACACCGGGAGGGCGATCCGCTTGGGGAGGAGAGTCTCCCCCAGCTGAGTATTGCGAAGCTTGCGTCCGAGGACGAGTCGCTTCCCGAGATCGGTGATACCCACGGCTGAAGGCTAGACCACGAAGCACGGCCGTCAGGCGTGTGACCATGGCGGCGCGCAGGCGGTACATCGGTGTAGCGTCGTTCCACAGCCGGACACGTGGAAGCGTGACATATCGGCTCGACCGAGAGGCCAAGGGAGACACGTGCACGTCGTGATCATGGGATGTGGTCGGGTCGGCTCTACACTGGCGCGCAGTCTCGAGCAACGCGGTCACACGGTGGCGGTGATCGACTCCAGCCCGGACGCGTTCCGGCGGCTCGGCCCGGGCTTCTCCGGCGAGAAGGTGACCGGGTACGGCTTCGACCAACAGGTGCTCGAAGCGGCCGGGATCGGGGATGCCGGCGCCTTCGCAGCCGTGAGCAGCGGCGACAACTCCAACATCATCTCCGCCCGGGTGGCGCGCGAGACGTTCGGGATCGACAACGTGGTGGCGCGGATCTACGATCCCGGCCGTGCGGAGGTCTACCAACGCCTGGGCATCCCCACAGTGGCGACCGTGCGCTGGACGGCCGACCAGATCATTCGTCGCCTGCTCCCGGAAGGCTCCGAGCCGGAGTGGCGTGACCCGTCGGGCTCGATCCGGATCGAGGTCGTCGACGCACCCGAGCCGTGGGTCGGCCGCACGATCGGCGACCTCGAGGACACCGGGACCCGGGTGGCGTTCGTGACCCGGCTCGGCGAGGGGATGATGGCCGATCCGGCCGGCGTGCTGCAAGACAGCGACCTGCTGCACCTGGTGATGTCGGAGGCAGACGCCGACAAGATCAACGCGGCGATCGCCGCCGGACCCGAGGATCTTTGATGAGAGTCGCGATCGCAGGGGCCGGTGCCGTCGGCAGGTCGGTGGCGTCGGAGCTGCTCGAGAACGGCCACCAGGTCCTGCTCATCGACAAGGACCCGCGCGCGATCAAGGCCGACAGCGTCCCGGACGCCGAATGGTTGCTCGCCGATGCCTGCGAGCTGTCCTCACTGGACGAGGCGGCCTTGCAGCGCTGCGACGTCGTGATCGCGTCCACTGGTGACGACAAGGCCAACCTGGTGATCTCGCTGCTGGCCAAGACCGAGTTCGCGGTCCCGCGAACCGTCGGGCGGGTCAACCATCCGGCCAACGAGTGGCTGTTCAACGAGGCGTGGGGCGTCGACGTGTCCGTGTCGACGCCGCGCATCATGTCCGCCCTGGTCGAGGAGGCGGTGACGGTCGGCGACATCGTCCGGCTGTTCACGTTCAAGCAGGGCGAGGCGAACATGGTCGAGCTGACGCTGCCCGACGACTCCCCGTTCGTCGGCACGGCGGTCCGGGAGGTCTCGTGGCCGGCCGATTCCTCACTGGTGGCGATCCTGCGCGAAGGACACGTGCAGACTCCCGATCCGGACGCCACCTTGGAGGCGCACGACGAGTTGCTGTTCGTCGCCACCAATGACGCCGAGCCGGACCTGGAGCAGCTGCTCTCTCCGAACGCGCACCACAGCGACGGGACCCACGGGTCCGACCGCTAGCTAGACGCGGGTGGCGGGAGCGAAACCTAGCGGCGTTCGACCGCGGAGATGTCCGCCCGGACCTCACCGTCGGGTTGATGGGTCGGGAGCGGGGTGTGGTCGCGCCCGAGCATCCAGGCCATCAACGCCAGCGACGCCAGCTGGAGCGGCCAGCCCATCGCCAGCTTCGCGATTCCGAGCCAGCCCGCGTGGCCGGTGGCCCACAGCGGGTACTGCACGATCACCCGGACCACGCACGGTGCGGCCAGTACCAGCGTCAGCTTCGAGCACAACCAGACCAGCCGCTTGTCCTGGTGCCACTGGGTCGGCTCACCGGTGACGCTGCCGATCATGAAGCCGATCAGCGGCCACCGCACAGCGACCGAGAAGATCAGCAGCACGGCGTACACGGAGTTGTAGATCAAGCCTGGCAGGAACGCGTCCTCGGCCCGGCCCGAACGCAGCGCGAACACCGCGGCGATGCTGATCCCGATGATCGCGTTGAACACGAACTGGACCGTCGAGCGCTGGACGATCCGCAGCACCAGCCCGATCAGGGCGAGGCTGCCGGAGACGATCAGCGCGGCCTTGAGGTGGTGCGACGAGATCCACGTGATCGTGAAGCCGAGCGTGGGAATCGCACCCTCGAGCATCCCCCGCTTGCCACCCAGCGCCTTCGCGAGCTGGGCGCGTACCAGGGCCTCGACGGTCGCGTGCTGGTCGACGGAGTCCGAGCCGGGTGTAGTGGTATCGGTCACGAGGTCAGGGTTGTCGGATCTCGGCGTCAGGACGCCCGCAGCTCATAGCGCGGGTTGTAGATGACGCGCCGTCCCTCGTGGCAGGACACCCGGCCGTGCGCGACCAGGTTGGCGCCCGGCCGGACGCCGGCGATCGTACGCCGTCCGAGCCAGACGAGCGTGACCACGCCGGAACCGTCGTACAGCGCTGCCTCCAGGGTCGGTGTGCCGGCCCGTGGGGCGAGGGTCACGTGCTTGACGTGACCGTAGACGCTGACCACTTCGCGGTCGTGCAGCCCCTCGATGGACGTGCAGCCGCCGACCTTCTCGCGGGCCTCGCCGAGCTCGTCGGCTTCCATCTCGTCCGGGGTCGCCGACAGCTTCTTCAGGGCCCGGCGTAGCCGACCGTGGGTCGCTTCGGTGGTCATGCTTCCAGCCTACGCTTCCGCGTCGCGGTCCTGGGGCGGGTTGCTCAGCTCTGCGTCATCGGGGCCGTCCTCGGGATCGACCGCTCCGCTGGGCATCTGCATCGCGATCATGTCGCGCGGCGCCATCGGGCCCTCGCCGCGCACCACGATCACGTCCCGGAAGGCCTGCTCCACGAGACCGTCGGGATCGGCCTGCTGCGCGCTCGCCCCGAGGAACGTGCCGCGCAGCAGCCAGCGCGGACCCTCGACGCCGACGATCCGGCTCGGCTGGGTGGCCTGGTGCCCCTCGGGCGTCTGGACGGGGACCACCACCTTCAGCTCGGTACCGAACTCACCGTCGAGCTCGGTCGCCGTGCCGCCGCGCTTGGATGCCTCGACCGCGATGTCCTTGCGGACGTCGTCCCAGATCGGGTCCCACCGCGGGGCCGCGAACGCCCGGAGCTCCAAGCCGGACTCCGGCCCGGCCAGCATGACCGCCTCGACGAGCTGGGTGGCGTCGTTGACCTGCAGCCGGAGCTCCAGGCCCGGTCGGCCGCGCACGAGCAGACCGCCGAGGTCGACGTAGGCCGGGTCGTCCTCGTCGGCGGTCGTCTCCGAGCGGTCCCACGGGCCTCGCGGACGGGTGGACCTGAGCTCGTCGAGCTCGTCTGCCTCCTCCGACGACTGGGTCGCGGCGTCCTGGTCCTGACCGACGCCGTCGGCCGACTCGTGCCGCTCCGCCTTGCGACGACGGAAAATCACGACGCGTCCTCCTGGGTGCTGCGTTGCTGGGTGCTGCGTTGCTGGCTGCTGGGCTGATGGCCCGGTGTGCCGAAGCCGCCGGTCGAACCGTACCCGCCCACGCCTCGGTCTGAGCCGGGCAGGCGGTCCACCTCGACGAAGCGCGCCCGTTCGACCCGCTGGAAGACCAGCTGCGCGATCCGGTCCCCACGCGAGAGCGTCACCGGTTGATGCGCGTCGAGATTGACCAACGCCACCTTCACCTCCCCACGATACCCAGCATCGATCGTGCCAGGGGCGTTCACGATGGACAGGCCGTGCTGCACGGCCAGCCCGGAACGCGGATGGACCAAGGCGACGTACCCGGCCGGCAACGCGATGCTGATCCCGGTCGGCACCAGGGCTCGCTCACCGGGTTGGAGCATCAGGTCGATGGTCGTGACGAGGTCGGCGCCCGCGTCGCCCGGGTGCGCGTAGGCGGGCAACGCGACGTCGTCCAGACGGCGGACGAGGACCTCCACGGCGCTCACCTGGTCAACTCCCTCGGGACGGACGGTCGGGCCGGACGACCCGACGCGTCAGCCTACTCGCGGTGGGGACGTCTGCCCGCGCGTGGGAGGCTGAGCCGGTGACCTCTCCCGACCCGGCGGCCTACTCCGAACGCCTACGGGTGCCCGTGTCATGGTGGATGCTCGGCCTGGCGTTCGTGGTCAGCGTCGGGTGGGCGTTCTTCGTTTCGACCCCGATCCCGGCGACCTTGGTGGCCACCGCCGTCACCGCGGCGCTGGTGGGGACCTGGCTGTCGACGTACGGAAGCGCGCTCGTCCGCGTCGACAGGTCGGCCCTGTACGCCGGTCGGGCCGTACTGCCGCGAGCCAACATCGGTGCGGTCGAAGCTCTCGACGAGGCGGAGACACGGCAGGCGTTGGGAGCAGGGGCCGACGCGCGAGCCTTCCTTCTGACCAGGCCGTACTGCCGCCGGTCGGTGCGGGTCGAGGTGGCCGACGTGACAGATCCGACCCCGTACTGGCTGGTCTCGACCCGTAGGCCCGCAGCGGTGGCCGCGAGCCTGGGTCCGGGCGGCGTGACAGACTGAGACCGTGGCCAAGAAGTCGAAGAAGTCAGACCAGCCCAAGGAACGTGGCAAGAAGAGCTGGAAGATGCTCGGGACCACGTCGGCCCTGGTGGCCGGCATCGCGACCACGAAGGCGTTGAACGCGACGTGGAAGACCGCGACCGGCAAGGAGCCGCCAACCGCACCGGAGAGCCCCGACATCGGGAACCGGGAGGCGATCGCGTGGGCGGCGGTGAGCGGGATGGCGATGGGGGTAGCCCGGATGTACGCGACCCGGCGGGCGGCGAACTACTGGGTCAAGTCCTTCGGGACGCTTCCCCCCGGCATGAACAAGGGCGCGACCAAGAAGACCAAGGACAAGGTCAAGAACTGACCTGCTCGCCGCCTCGGAGTTGAACCTGCCGAGGGTGCTTGATCTCGACAGGCTCGATCAACGGGCTGGCTGGATCAACGGAACTGGGTCAGGGTGGTCAGGCCGCACAGTCCTGACAGGTGAGGATGCCGTTCTTCTCGGTGGCCAGCTGGCTGCGGTGATGGACCAGGAAGCACCTGGAACAGGTGAACTCGTCTTCTTGGCGTGGCAGGACCTGGACCGAGAGCTCCTCGTGGGACAGGTCGGCACCGGGCAGCTCGAAGGACTCGGCCGCCTCGACCTCGTCCTCGTCGACCTTGCCGGAGTTCTTGTCGTGACGGCGAGCCTTGAGCTCCTCGATGGAGTCCTCGTTCAGCTCTTCGTCGGTCTTACGTGGTGCGTCGTAGTCAGTTGCCATCGGTGTCGCTCAGTCCGCTCAGTCGTCGTTCCATGTGGTGCTTCGGGTGATGCTTTGCGTTTAACGCGGGAGCACCGCGTTTTGTGCCCGCCCCGGCGGCGAGATTGTGCCTGATTTCGTGGCGCCACGCTACGTCAAATCAGGCATGTCTCAGGTGGCGGCGACTTCTGACCCCTCCCAGCGGCTGACAACGTGTCCAAACATACGTTTTTCGCCCAGGTCGGCCGCTGTTCAGGTTTATCACTGCATCAGATCGGCCACTGCATCAGATCGGTCACTGGGTCATGGGCCACTGGGTCATCGGCCAGTCGGCGAAACCGCTCTGGACAAGACAGTCAGAGAAAGCGTCGAACAAGCCGGCCGAGGCTGCCACCGTGATCAGCTCGGACGCCTCCGCGCCGGCCAGCCCCTCGACGCGGCCGCCGGCCTCCTGCACGACGAGCTGGGCGGCGGCGCGATCCCACGGTTGAAGACCACGTTCGACGTGCGCGTCCAGCCGACCGCACGCCACGTAGCACAGGTCCAGAGCGGCCGACCCCAACCGGCGGACGTCGCGGACTCGTGGCAGCAGCTGAGCCAGCTCCGCCCCTTGATGCTCCCGGACGTCTGATCGGTAGTGGAACCCGGTGCCCGTCAGGGCCTGGCGGATGTCGGTGGTGCTCGACACGCGGATCGGAACACCGTCGAGCCAGGCGCCACCACCGCGAACAGCGGTGAACGTCTCCCCGGACGTCGGCGCCAGCACCACGCCTGCGACGACCTGGCCGTCGCGTTCCGCGGCCAGCGACACGGCGTACTGCGGGATGTCGTAGAGGTAGTTGACGGTGCCATCGATCGGGTCGGCGATCCAGCGCACGCCGGACCTGCCCGCGATGCTGGCGCCCTCCTCCCCGAGGAAGCCGTCGTCGGGGCGTGCGGCCACGATGGCGGAGCGGATCAGGTTCTCCGACGCGATGTCATTGGCGGTGACGACGTCGGTCGGGCTGGACTTGGTGTCGGCGACCTCGACGCGGCCACGACGGCCGCGCAGGATCAGGTCCCCGGCGCTGCGGGCGGTCGCGACAGCCAGGTCGAGCAGCGCCTGGTCATCGCTCACGCAGACACCTCGCCTGGTTCGTGCGCCGGTTCCTCGATCGGGCGCTGGCAGAGGGCCGGTCGCTGCTCGCGCGGGTTGGGGCAGCAGTGTGCCGCACAGACGTCCCAGGTCGCGGGCTGGTCGCCGACGACCGCTCGTCGCACCGGCCTGCCGTTCTCGTGCGCCGCCCGCTCGAGCAGCAGGTCCCGTACCACGGCAACGAAGTCGGGGTGGACGCCCGGTGTGGCCGCACGAGCGAAGCCCAGGCCGAGCCGTTGCGCTGTCTCGCGGGCCTCGGTGTCGAGGTCGTAGACCACCTCCATGTGATCGGACACGAAGCCGATCGGCACGACCACGACGGCTCCCTCGGCGGAACCGGCAGCCCCAGCAGCGAGCCCCTCGAGATGGTCGTTGACGTCAGGCTCGAGCCACGGGACATCCGGCGAACCGGACCGGCTGCAGTAGACGAGCTCCCAGGCTCGCTCGACGCCGGTCCGTTGAGCCACCTCGTCGGCGATCAATGCTGCCACGCTGCGGTGCTGGTTCACGTACGCCCCGCCCTCCGGACCGGCGGTGTCGGCCATCGCGGTCGGGATCGAGTGGGTCACGAAGACCAGCGGCGCCGCCTCGCGCTGGTCAGTCGGGAGCTCCGCCAGGGCGGCGAGGGTGGTCTCGACGAACGCCGCCACGAACCCCGGGTGCTGGAAGTAGTGCCGCAGCTTGTCCAGAGCAGGTGCCCCCGGGACGGCTTGGACGGCGGTGTAGAGGTTCTCGCGGTACTGGCGACATCCTGAGTACGACGAGTAGGCGCTCGTCACGAAGCAGGCTGCCCGGCGTACCCCGTCGTTGCGCATCGTGGCCAGGGTGTTGGCCAGATAGGGGTCCCAGTTGCGGTTGCCCCAGTAGACCGGGACGTCGAGCTCGTGTGCGGCGAAGTCCGCCTCGATCGCCGCTATGAACGCGCGGCACTGGTCGTTGATCGGACTGCGTCCACCGAACCGGAAGTAGTGCTGTCCGACCTCTTCGAGGCGCTCGCGAGGGATGCCGCGGCCACGCGTGACGTTCTCCAGGAACGGAACGACGTCGTCGGGCTTCTCCGGTCCCCCGAAGGAGACCAGCAAGAGCGCGTCGTACGGTGCGGCAGCCATAGCGTCGATCCTCGCACTGTGCCGGTGCTGTCGCCGCCGGGGCCTACCCTGAGGTTGTGCTGGCGCCGTTCCGCAGGGTCTTGTCCGTCCCCGGCGCGTTGGCCTTCACCTCCACCGGCTTCCTGGCACGACTGCCGATCTCGATGTCGACGCTGGGCATCGTGCTGCTGGTCGTGGGAAAGACCGACTCGTACGGCCGAGCGGGCGTGATCTCGGCTGCCTTCATCATCGGCGAGGCGGTCGCGGCGCCGTTGCTCGCGCGGGTGATCGACCGACTCGGGCAAGGCCGCGTCGTGCTTCCGGCCGCACTGATCTACGGCCTCGGGCTCTCCGCGTTGATCGTGGCCGTTCAGACGACCGCTCCGACGCCGGTACCCCATCTGTGCGCCGTGGTGGCCGGCGCGACCTACCCACCGATCGGGTCATGCGTACGGGCCCGGTGGTCGCACGTGATCAAGGACGCTGCGCAGCTGCACACCGCCTACTCGTTCGAGGCGGTCGTGGACGAGGCGATCTTCATGGTGGGGCCGATCCTGGTGACCTTGCTGGCCACCCAGGTCTCACCGGTGGCCGGGATGGTCGCGGTGATCACGTTCGCGGTTGTCGGCGGTGTCTCCTTCGCAAGCCTGCGCAGTACCGAGCCCCCGACGTCATCGGTGCGTAGCGCGTTCGCGGTCCGCGAACCGATCGGCTGGCGGGTGCTGCTGCCCATCGTCATCGTCTCGGCGGCGTTGGGCTCGTTGTTCGGGGCGACGGAGGTTGTCACCGTGGCCTTCTCTCGTGAGCAGGGGCATCCACAGCTGATCGGGGCGTTGCTGGCAACCTGGGCCAGCGGCAGTCTGATCTCCGGCGTGATCACCGGTCTCGTCACGGTCACGGCTGCGCCGCGGGTCCGCTTCCGATGGGGCTCACTCGGCCTGGCCCTGGCGATGAGTCCACTGCCGTTCGTCCCGAACCTGTGGGTGCTCGCGATCAACCTGTTCGTCGGCGGTTTCGCGATCAGCCCCACCCTGGTCGCCACGATGTCACTGGTCGAGACGGAGGTCCCGGCGCGTCGACTCACCGAGGGCATGACCTGGGTCTCCACCGGCATCGCCATCGGCATCGCGCCCGGCGCCGCGGTCGCGGGACACATCATCGACAGCAGTGGGGCTTCAACGGCGTACTTGGTGCCCGTGGTCAGCGGCCTGCTCGGCGCAGCAATCGCCTGGTCGACGGGCTGGCGCGTACGGCCGGCGGCGGGATCGGCCGCGACCCGCTCACCTGAGCCCGCTCGCGGATCTCAGCGGGTGGAATAGGCTCGGAGATGGCCGAGCGTGCGGCGCGCTTTCTTTGTTCCGGCGCCTTCGCGTACGACACTAGGGCAAGCCTTGCTCCGGGGAAGGAGACGAGGCGCAGTGCGGGAAGGCAAAGCATGCGCAAGCTCAAGCTTGTGGGGTTGAGCGCGGACGGCCAGCAGGTCGTCTTCGTCGACGACTCCGGAGCCGAGTTCGGCGCTCCCGCAGACGACAGGCTTCGCGCGGCGCTTCGCGGCGACCGCGCGCGGCTCGGCCAGTTGGAGATCGAGATGGACAGCGCTCTGCGACCGCGCGACATTCAGGCCCGGATCCGTTCCGGCGAGACTCCGGAGGCCGTGGCGAGCCTCGCGCAGGTCTCCGTGGACAAGATCATGCCGTACTGCGTCCCGGTCCTGGCCGAGCGTGAACACGTTGCCGAGCTGGCACAGCGCAGCCATGTCCGGCGCAAGAATGCCGAAGGTCCCGCCCGCCGGCTGACCGACGTGGTCGCGGAGCGGCTTCGCGGCCGCAGTGTCGACCCAGAGTCCGCACGCTGGGACGCCTGGCGACGCGACGACGGCCGGTGGTCGATCGCGGTGAACTACCGGTCCGGTGAGCGTGAGCGGGCGGCGCTGTTCGTGTTCGACTCGATGGGGCGCTACTCCTTGGCCGAGGACGACGAGGCGAAGTGGCTGACCGGTGAGCGGCAAGGCAGCAGCAAGGGTCCGCAGCCGCGGGAGTCCGCGCGGGGCGCGGATCGACGGCTGGCCGCGGTTCCGGACGGCGCGCACGACGACCGGGACGATCCGGTAGGGGACGATCTGCTGAGCCTGGCCGAGGACGACACCGACGATCTGACCGCCGTGGTTCGCGCGGTCAACCGGACGCCGGAGACGACCGAGCCTGTCGAGACCGCGCCGGGTGATCTCGACAAGCTCGATCAGCGCAAGGAGCTCGATCAGCGGGGGGAGCTCGATCAGCGCGAGGAGCAGGCGTCTTCGGCGGTCGAGCCTGTCGAGACCCCGCCGGGTGATCTCGACAAGCTCGATCAGCGGGGGGAGCTCGATCAGCGGGAGGAGCTTGATCACCGGGGGGAGCAGGCGTCTTCGGCGGTCGAGCCTGTCGAGACCCCGCCGGGTGAGGTCGAGACCGAACCCACTCCGGAGCGCAAGCGGCGTACCGGGCGGCGGGCGAGCGTGCCGAGCTGGGACGAGATCATGCTCGGGAAGCGCAAGGACTCCTGAGTAGCCTGGCCGGATCATGACCTACTTCGTGACCGGCGGTACCGGGTTCATCGGGCGGCATCTGATCAGCGAGCTGCTGAGCAACCGGCGCGGCAAGATCTACGTCCTCGTCCGGGAGGGTTCGCTCGGACGGCTCGAGCACCTGCACCGCACCCGATGGAGGTCGTCGACCCGGATCGTCCCCGTGCCGGGTGACCTGACCGCCGACCGGCTCGGTCTGGACGACGCGACGATCACCCAGCTGACCGGCTCCATCAGGCACTTTTTCCACCTCGCGGCGCTGTACGACATGACCGCGTCGGCCGAGCGCAACGAGTCGCTCAACGTCGGTGGCACGCGGCAGGCGCTGGCATTGGCCGAGGCTCTGCGGGCCGGCGTGCTGCACCAGGTGTCGTCGGTGGCGGCGGCCGGTGACCATGTCGGTGAGTTCGACGAGACGATGTTCGACCAGGGGCAGGAGCTGCCCTCGGCGTACCACGCGACGAAGTACGAGTCGGAACGCATCGTCCGTGAGCAGACGACGGTGCCGTGGCGCGTCTACCGACCCTCGATCGTGGTCGGGCACTCCGAGACCGGCGCGATGGACAAGATCGACGGGCCGTACTACTTCTTCCCTGCCCTGAAGATGCTGCGCGACACCCTGCCCCAGTGGTTGCCACTGGTCGGGGTCGACCTCGGTGACACCAACGTCGTGCCGGTGGACTACGTCGCGAAGGCGCTCGACCACCTCGCGCATGTACGCGGCCGTGACGGCCAGACGTTCCATCTCGTCAATCCGGAACCGCAGGCCACGGTGGACGTGATCAACACCCTCGCGACGGCAGCCAAGGCCCCCCGGTTCGCGGTGCCGATCGACCGGCGGGTCACCTCGTTGTTGCCGCCGTCGCTGACGCCGATCAACGTCGTGTTGTCCGCCGTACGGACCTCAGCCGCGCAGTGGGGCCTTGGCGCGACGCTTGGCCGACTCGGCATCCCGGCGGAGGTGCTGGGGAACCTGTCGTTCGGGTGCACATTCGCCTCCCACCGTACCGAGGAGGCGCTGGCCGGGTCGGGGATCATCTGCCCTGACATCGAGTCCTACGCAGCGCCGCTGTGGGACTACTGGGAGCAGCACCTCGACGCTTCCACCGCGCAGGACGCGGCGCTGAGGGCGAGCGTGGCGGGTGCGAAAGTGCTGATCACCGGGGGCAGCTCTGGCATCGGCAGGGCCACCGCGTTGAAGGTCGCCCAGGCCGGGGGTACGCCGATCCTGGTGGCCCGGGGCAGGGAGGCCCTGTTGGAGACGCAGGCCGAGATCGAGGACGGTGGCGGGACGGCGTACATCTATCCGTGCGACCTGACCGACCTCGACGCGATCGACCGTCTGGCCAAGCAGATCATCGCCGACCACTCCATCGTCGACGTGGTGGTCAACAACGCCGGGCGCTCGATCCGTCGTTCGTTGCGGTTGTCCACAGATCGGTTCCACGACTTCGAGCGCACCATGCAGCTCAACTACTTCGGCGCGATCCGGTTGCTGTTGGGACTGCTGCCCACCATGCAGCAAGCAGGCGCCGGCCACGTCGTCAACATCAGCTCGATCGGGGTCCAGACGAATCCGCCACGCTTCTCGGCGTACGTCGCCAGCAAGGCTGCGCTCGACGCGTGGAGCCGGGTCGTGAGCTCAGAGCTCGTCGGCGACGGCGTGACGTTCACAACGATCCACATGCCGTTGGTCCGTACGCCGATGATCGCGCCAACGAAGATCTACGACGCCTTCCCGACGATCACCCCGGCGCAGGCCGCGGACCACGTGATGGACGCGATCAAGGACCAGCCGCACGAGATCAACACCCCGCTCGGCACTTTCGGAGAGGTCGCGCACGCGCTGCTACCGAAGTCGTCCTTCCGCGTGCTGCACATGGCGTATCAGATCTTTCCCGACTCGGCCGCCGCGAAGGGTGAGGAGTCCGATCAGAAGGCGACCAGTGAGCAGCTGCTGCTCGCCCGGATCCTCAAGGGAGTCCACTGGTAGCGCAACCGGTCAGACGGGTTCGCAGAAGGCAGGCTTCGGGCCTTGCTTGCGATCGTCCTTCCAGGTCGCGATCGCCGCCTTCAGATCCGCGCGGGCCACGTTGTCGCACTGGTCGGACGGGTGGGTCACCACGAGGTAGCCGACGTACGGAAGGGCCACCGGAAGCAGCACCGCCACGACGAGCACCGCATGCGGGACCTTGTCGAACATCCAGCGCCGGGCTGCGAAGGCGACCAGCAGCACGCCGCCGACTGCGAGTGCGGCGAAGAAGATCCGCGCATCGCGCTGTCCGAGGTCATCGCACCGAAACGCCTGGCGGGAGCCTGGTGCCGGTCCCAACCGGCTCGCGGAGCCCGCGCACCCGACGCGCCACTCGAACGCGACGAGAAACCATGCCCCGATCGCTCCGAGCGTGGCCAGCAGCCCGATCACGGAGGCGAGGAATCCGCGACCCGGCACCGGGAACTGCTTGTTCTTGAGGAACTCAGGGCTCACGTCCCCCATGATGAGGCAGCTCAAGCGTCGCTGGAGTGGTCTCCGGTGCAACCTCAGCCGAACGGTTGATGGCCCTCGGCGACGTCGCCAACCGGTCAATGGCATGATCGGTGCGCGATGGCCGAGCTCACCTTCTTCACCGGGACGATGGACTGTGGAAAGTCCACGCTGGCGTTGCAGATGGACCACAATCACGCTGTCCGCGGTCGGATGGGCCGGATCTTCACCAGCCAGGACCGCGCGGGCACGGCCCGGCTGTCCAGTCGACTCGGACTGACGATCGACGCGATCGAGGTCGGCCCGGAGTTCAACTTCTGGCAGTACGTCGTGGACTCGCTCACCAGCGGCGCTCGGATCGACTACCTGGTCTGCGATGAGGCGCAGTTCTACACAGCGGCCCAGATCGACCAGATGTCGCGCGTCGTCGACGAGCTGCAGATCGATGCCTTCGCCTTCGGGATCCTTACCGACTTCCGGACCCAGCTCTTCCCCGCCTCGGCACGACTGATCGAGCTGGCCGACAAGGTCAACGTCCTCCAGGTCGAGGCGTTGTGTTGGTGTGGCGCCCGGGCCACGCACAACGCCCGGACCGAGAACAGTGAGATGGTCACCGAAGGGGACGTGATCGTCGTCGGCGACACCGAGTCGCACGATCAGGCCGCGCCCGAGGTGGGGTATGAGGTGCTCTGTCGTGCCCACCATCGGCGCCGGATGACGGCTCAGCGTGCGAAGGCTGCGGCGCTGTCACCGGACGTGCTGCCGTTCCCCTCCTGAGCCGCCTGCACGCGACCGTGTCAGGCCGGCGTGTCGACCAGCAGCGGGATCAGCATCTCGTCCTCGGTCACCGAGCCGTGCAGCCCCACCAGGGTTGCCTCGTACGGGAATCGGCTCGTCGACATCACGGCGGTGTCACCGAGGCTGGCCACCATCACGTCCCCGAGCCGAGGACGCACCTCGGGCTCGACCGCCCCGAACCAGCCCTCGTCGATGGCCTCGTCACGCGTGAAGACGACCGCCTCGGGGCCGAGCCGCTCGGTCCAACGACGTGCCACGTCGGCCACGGTCCCGTTGTCGCAGTACAGGTGTCGAAATCGCGCCTCCCCGCCGAACAGGCTAACGCCCTCCATCAGCTCCGGCTCCTCGTCCACGTCGATGCGCCCCTCACCGTCGACGTCGACCATGCCGTGGTCGCCGGTGATGATCAGGCCGGTCCGGTCCGGCAGCGCCTCGCGAAGCCGGGCCGCAAAGCTGTCGATCATGGCCAGCTGGTGCTTCCACGCCCACGAGCCGCACCCGCGTCGATGACCGGTGGCGTCGAGCTCACCCTCGTACAGGTAGGTGATCGACCGGCGCCCGGTGGCGGCCCGAACCGCCCCGGAGATGCGCTCACCCACGGTGTCGGCGCCGACGTAGGCCGCCCCTCGCTGGCTCGCCTCCGTCAGTCCGGTGCCCTGGAACATCCGTTTGCTCACGACCGTGGCCTCGATGCCGCTCTCGCGCGCCCGCCCGAAGGTCGTCTCGTGCCGCTGCCACTGGCTCGGGTCGACGTGCTTGTCCCACCGCAGCGCCTCCAACAGCCGGTCGGTGCCGGGGATGCGCGACGTGAAACCCACCACGCCGTGCGATCCGGGTGGCAGGCCCGTCCCGAGACTGGTCAGACTCGTGGCCGTCGTGGAGGGGACCCCGGACGTGAGGCTCCTCCCCCGCAGCCCGGCCAGGTACGGCGCCTCGTCAGCGTGGGCCTGCAGCAGGTGCTCCCCCAGTCCGTCGACCAGGAAGACGACATAGGAGTCCATCGGTGGCAGCGCCAAGATGTTGTCCCAGCCGGGCCCTCCGACGGCGGCGACAGCAGACGGCAAAAGCTCCGCGAGCGAACCGGTTCCGTAGCGAGGCATGGGGGTCGTGACGACGCGGCCGGTGTCCACCACTCAGGACCGTACGGTGGCGGCGCTGAGCGCCTTGGCGAACTCGAGCAGGAGGCCAACCGCTTCCTGGCCGTCGGCGCTGGAGCTGATTCGCAAGGCGAAGTCCTCGGCCGCCAGCGTGCCGGTGTAGCCGTGGTCGGCGACGCAGTCCGGGTCGCTGCAGGTCGCCGGTTCGAGATCAACCCGGCGTACGGCGCCCCACCCCACGGTCAGTACCGCCTCGCTCACGTCCATCACGCCCGGCTCGGCCTCGCCGGCCGGGTTGGCCACCATCCGAGTCACCGCCACGCTGGCCACCTGGTCGAGCGGCACGGCTTCGGTCGAGGTCGAGGCGTACGGCGCCGGCAGCAGGTCGTCTGGCGGGTGCTCGTCGGTGTGGGCCACGACGACCCGGCTCGGCGTGAGCACGAGCACGGTGACATGGCGACGCACCTCGTCGTGGTCGAACGTCGGCTCGTGGTGGATCACGAAGCTGCTGACCGGCTCGCCCCCCAGCGCTGACTCGACGGCGTCGGCGACGACCGCCGGGTAGTAACCGACCCGGTCGATCGCCTCCCGCAGATCGTCGAACCTGTCGACGACAGTGGACTCACGCATGAGCACATCCTCGCACGCGACCAGCGTAGACGGCGCGGAAGCGTTCGGGTGCTCGCGAGCTCACCACGGGCGGATGCCGCCGCGCATGCTTGTCCCGGCGGTCAACCGCCCCCCAGCCGAGCGGCTGCCAGATCTCCGGTCAGCCGACCACCGGCGGAAGACCGGTGATCAACGTGTCATCGACGCTGGACGGCCCGGTCATCCTGCGGGTGAACCAGTCACTCCTGGCGTCAGCCACCGGGCAGACCCGCCCCGACGCGCGCAACACCTTCGCCCCCTTGGCACCGGCGAGCACGAGGCTGAGATCCAGGATCTGTACCTCCGGGATGCCGTCCTTGAGCTGGGCCAGCCGGTGGATCAGCTCTTCGACGGCCGGGACGTCGATCGCCTCTGACCCACGGTAGCCGAAGAAGAGCGGGGCGGCGCGTACGTCGCGCACCAGGTCGGCGGCGTCGGAGTCGGTCAGCGGCGGGATCCGGTAGGACACGTCACCGAGCAGCTCAGACGGCGTACCGGCCATGCCGAACCACACGATCGGGCCGAACAGGGCGTCCTCGACGGTGCCGATCGAGATCGGGATGCCAGGGGCTGCCATCGGCTGGACCACGAACTCGGCACGGGCGGGATCGTCGATCAGCGCGGTCAGGTTATCCCAGGCCGCGGTCATGTCGCCGACGTCGTCGACATTGCGCCAGACGTGCGCCAGATCAGGGCGTTGGCGCAGGTGGTCAGCGGTGGCCTTGAGGACGACGTCCCAGCCGTAGTGCTCGGCCGCGTCGACCGCCTGGGCCAGTGACGTCACGCGGGAGAGTGGTTCGACGGTGATCCCGTAGTGGCCGAGCACGTCCGTGAGCTTGGCGTCGTCGAGGTCGCATCCCTCGGGTTCGTCCCGCAGCAGCCTCGTCACGACCTGACGCGCTGCAGCCTGGCGGATGTCCTCGAAGACCGGAACCGTGCCCTGAGGCCGGCTGACCCACTGTCCGTAGGTCACCACCCGAGACAATGCCCGCACGGCCGCCTCGGGTGCGGCGTACGAGGGGACCGAGCCGCGGCCGGCCGCCCCTTCGAGATCAGGTACGCGCAGCAGCTCGGGCACCCCTTCGGTGCCGAGAAACGTCGACACCAAGGGCTTGTCCGACTGCTCTCCGACGGCAGCCAGCACATTCGCGACCTGCTCCCCCGACGTGCTCAGAACGGGAATGAACACCGCGATGACCGCGTCGACGCTCGGGCTGTCGATCGCCTCGTCCAGGGCCCGCTCGAAATCCTCGGCGCTCGCCTCCGAGCTGAGCGCGATCGACTTCTCCACGACGAGACCAGAGGCGGCAGCGGCGTCGGCGGCGAGCAGTCCCAGCGCGTCGGAGTTACCGACGACGGCCACCCGGGGCCCCATCGGCAGTGGCTGGTGAGCCAGCAGCTGGGCGACGTCGAACATCTCGTCCAGCGTCTCGACCTGGATCACGCCGGCCTGGCGGAACATCGCATCGACGGCGGCTTGGGGCGCCACCGTGGTCCGCACGGAGTGGCCGACCGGGACGCCTTGGGTCGCGCGTCCGGACTTCACCGCCACGACCGGCTTCTCACGCCCGACCCGGCGCGCGATGCGGGAGAACTTGCGCGGGTTACCGATCGACTCCAGGTAGAGCAGCACCACTTCTGTCGCATCGTCTTCCTGCCAGTACTGGAGCAGGTCGTTGCCGGAGACGTCGGCGCGGTTCCCGGCACTGACGAACGTGGACAGTCCCAGCCCACGGCGAGCGACGGTCTCCAAGATGGCGACCCCTAGCGCTCCCGACTGACAGAAGAAGCCGACCCGTCCGCGCGGCGGCATGACCGGCGAGAGGGATGCGTTCAGGCACACGTCGCCGGCGGTGTTGATCACGCCGAGGCAGTTCGGACCGACCAGGCGCAGGCCGTAGGACCGGGCCAGTGCGACCAGCTGGCGTTGCCGCTGACGCCCCTCGTGGCCGGTCTCGGCGAAACCGCTGGACACCACCACCAGCCCGTGCACGCCCTTGGCAGCACAGTCCAGCACCACCTCGTGCACCGCATCGGCCGGCACTGCCACCACGGCCAGGTCGATCCGGTCGGCGATGTCCTGGACGGTGTCGTACGCAGGCATGCCCGCCACCGCCTGTGCCGCCGGGTTCACGGCGTACAGACGCCCGGAGTACCCGCCGAGCACGAGGTTGCGCACCAATGTGCTGCCGATCGTGTCCTGCCGCCGGCTGGCCCCGATGATCGCCACGCTTTCGGCCTTGAAGAGGCGCTCCATGGATCGGGCCTCGGCCCGGTGCTCCCGCGAGCGCATCACGCCGACGGCGGTGTCGGTGGCCTCGATCGGGAACACCAGCCGTAGCACGCCGTCTTCGTAACCGCCTTCCACGTGGTAGCCGAAGTCCCGGAACGTCTGGATCATCCGACCGTTGTCCGGCAAGACCTCGGCGATGAACTTCGTGAGACCCCGCTCGCGTCCTGCCTGGGCCAGATGCTCCAACAGCAACTGGGCCAGCCCACGTCCCTGGTGGCGGTCCTCCACCAGGAACGCCACCTCCGCCTCACCATCGTCGAGCCGGTCGTAGCGGCCCACGCAGATGATGTCCTCCGCGACGGTCACGACAAAGGCCACTCGGTCGACGTAGTCCACGTGGGTGAAGCGCTCGACGTCGCGGTCGCTGAGGGTCGGGTACGGCGCGAAGAAGCGCAGGTACTTCGACTCCGGCGAGACGCGCGAGTAGAACGCGACCAGGCGCTCGGCGTCGTCGGGACGGATCGGTCGCAACCGCGCAGCGCCTCCGTCGAGCAGCAGGACGTCGGCCTCCCAGTGCGCGGGGTAGTGCGCGTCGACCTCCGGCTCGGACACACCGGCAATCTATCGGGTCGCCCTGTTTACCAAGGCGGCAAACCCGACCAGACTGCCCTCATGACTGCAGAGCAGATGACCGACCCCGTACCGACGGCGACCAGCGCCTTCCGTCAGGCACGCAACTTCCTGCACGTGCACCGCGAGGACTACGACACGGCGTACCGCGACTTTCGCTGGCCCGAGGTCGAGCGTTTCAACTACGCCACGGACTGGGTCGACGTGCTGGCCGCCGAGCACGGATCGACCACCGCGCTGTGGATCGTCGACGAGGACGGCGGCGAGACCAAGCTCAGCTTCGCCGAGGTCGTGCTCTGGTCGCAGCGGTTGGCGTCCTTCCTGGACGCCAACGGCGTGCATCGTGGCGACCGGGTGCTGCTGCTCCTGGGCAACGTGGCGCCGCTGTGGGTGGCCATGCTGGCCTGTATCCGGCTCGGCGCGGTGATGATTCCGGCAACCACCATGCTGTCTGCAGCCGACCTCGATGACCGGATCCGGCGCGGGAACGTCCGAGCGGTGGTGGCGGGCACGACCGACGCCGAGAAGATCGACGGGATCGAGCGGGCCGAGGACCTGGTCAAGGTCGGCATCGGAGCGGCGACCCCCGACGGGTGGCTGTCCTACGACGACGCGATCGCGGAGGGCGTGACGCCGCTGGTCGGCGGCGACACGGCGGCCGACGACACGTTGCTGCTGTACTTCACGTCTGGCACCACGGCGCAGCCGAAGTTGGTCGAGCACACCCACACGTCGTACCCGCTGGGGCACCTGTCCACCATGTACTGGATCGGCTTGCAGCCAGGCGACCTGCACCTCAACATCTCCTCGCCCGGATGGGCCAAGCACGCGTGGTCAAGCTTCTTCGCGCCCTGGAACGCCGGGGCCACCATCGTGATCTACAACTACGCCCGGTTCGACGCCGAACGCCTGCTCGCGATGATGGAGCGGGTCGGCGTGACGACGTTTTGCGCCCCACCCACCGTGTGGCGGATGCTCACCCAGGTCGGGTTGGGCTCGCACCGGCTGTCGCTGCGCGAATGTGTCGGAGCCGGCGAACCGCTCAACCCCGAGGTGATCGAGCAGATTCAGAAGTCCTGGGGGATCACCGTCCGGGACGGCTTCGGGCAGACCGAGACGACGGCACAGATCGCCAACTCCCCGGGCCAGCCGATCAAGCTCGGGTCGATGGGCCGGGCCTTGCCGGGGTACGTCGTGTCGCTGGTCGACCCGGTCTCCGGGGAGGTCAGCGGTGACGGCGAGATCTGCCTGGAGCTCGCGCGTCGCCCACTCGGCCTGATGCGGGGGTACCGCGACGAGGCCTCTCGCACCGATGAGGCCATGCGCGCCGGGTTCTACCACACCGGAGACGTCGCCTCTGTGGACGACGACGGCTACATCACCTACGTCGGAAGGGCCGACGACGTGTTCAAGGCCAGCGACTACCGGATCAGCCCGTTCGAGCTCGAGAGCGTGCTGATCGAGCATCCGGCGGTCGCTGAAGCGGCCGTGGTCCCCTCACCCGACCCGGTTCGGCTGGCGGTCCCGAAGGCGTACGTCGTGCTCGTGGCGGGTCAGCAGCCCAGCCGCGAGCTGGCCTTCGAGATCATGTCGTACGCGCGCACGCACCTCGCGCCGTACAAGCGGATCCGGCGGTTGGAGTTCGCCGACCTCCCCAAGACCATCTCCGGCAAGATCCGCCGGGTGGAGCTTCGCGCCGACGAGGCGGCAGCCGTCGAGGCCGGCGAACGCACCGAGCACGCCTACTCCGAGGACGACTTCCCCGACCTCAAGACCTAGTGCCGCACCAGCCCGCTGGTTGGACGTGTCGAAACCACTCTTCGGATCTCGACACGCTCCATCAGCGCGGCGCCTCCCCGGTTGCCCCGTCGATCAGCTCACGTACGACGTCGACGTGGCCGGCGTGACGCGCGTACTCCTGAAGCACGTGGAAGCAGATCCAGGACAGCGTCGGAGTCGTCTCGTCACCGCGGAACCGGCCGGTGTCGGCGGCGTACTCCGCCAGGTCGTGCGTACGCAGCACCTGCGTCGTCCGCTCCCCCACAGCGTGCAGCCGGGCCACCAGCCGGCTCGACGTCTCGTCGGCCGGCACCGTCCAACGCTGCCCTTCGGCGTCACGGTCCCCCCACGGCTCCTCCACGCCCTCCCCGAGGAACCCCCACACGATCCAGCGCTGCTCCATGAACGCGAGATGCTTCACCATCTCCAGCAGGGTCCAGCCCGACGGCAGCACGGCAGAGCGAAGCTGGTCGTCGGAGAGCCCGGCGAGCTTGGCCACCACGGTGCCACGGTAGAAATCGAGGTAGGTGGTGAACAGCGCAGCCGGGTCGCTCAG
The DNA here is from genome assembly GCA_038259225.1 of Propionibacteriales bacterium. Classification (GTDB taxonomy): domain Bacteria; phylum Actinomycetota; class Actinomycetes; order Propionibacteriales; family Nocardioidaceae; genus JANLYC01. The sequence continues at coordinate 48,724 of JBBSPA010000011.1, read as the reverse complement.
CTCGTGGCTCGGCTCCGGGAACGCGATCTCAGCCATCTCGTCAGCCTGACACCACGGTGCGGGCCGCGTGCGCGCCGGCGAAGCTCGCGACGTCGGGCAGCGCCTGCGCCGCCGCCCGGGCACCCAGGTAGGACCGAGCCCAGCTGGTGAACGTCTCGTACGGCATGGCGGGAGCGAACAGGTGGCCCTGGCCGAGTGTGCACCCCAACCGACGTACCAGATCGCGCTGCCCGGTGGTCTCGATCCCTTCGGCCACCACGGCCATGTCGAGGCGGGCGGCCAGCGTGCTGAACGCGGAGATCAGGTCGACGGCCTCGGCACGCTCACGCGAGGCGTTCCAGTCACCACCCCGCCGGGAGCCGGGGAAGTCGAAGCCATGTCGTGGGACACGCTCGTCGTGCTCAGTGGCCGACACCGACCCGACAAGCTGGCGATCGAGCTTCACCGACGTCGGGGAGATCCTGAGCAGCTGCCCGAACGACGACCAGCCGGTACCGAAGTCGTCCACGATGATCGGCACGCCTGCCTGGACCAGCCGCTCGAGGATCTGCACGATCGCCGGCGCCGGAACCGTCCGCTCATCGACCTCCAACCGCAATCGGTGGGCCGGCAGACCCCAGTTGTCGAGTGCGCCCAGCACCTGGTCGACGATGTGCGACGAGAGCTCGGACCTGCTGAGGTTGACCGTCACCATCCAGTCGTGCTCCTCCGGCAGCCCGGTCGAGAACGCCTCACACGCCTGGTCCAGCACCATCGTCGTCAGCATCGGCATGAAGCCGGCCGCCTCGATGTCCGGCAGGAACTCCTCAGGCGTGAGGACGCCGCGCCGCGGGTGACGCCAGCGCACCAACGCCTCGGCTCCGGCGACCAGGTCCGTCTCGAGATCCATCACCGGTTGGAACCAGGTCTCGATCTGACCGGACTCCAGCGCTCGCATCACGTCCGCGACCCGCCCATAGCGACGACCGTCCGCCTCGCGCATCGGCGTGGCGAACACGCTGACCCGATCCGCGCCGGCCCGCTTGGCGTCCTGCACGGCGAGGTCGGCGTCGCGGAGCAGTCGGGCCACGTCACCGACCGAGCCGTCGGCGATGACCAAGCCGATCGAGGCTGTCAACCGCAACGGCGTACCCCCGATGTCCATCCGGTCCGAGACGGCCTGCCGTACGGTCTCGGCCCACTCGTCGGTATGCCGACGAACCCGCGGTCGGACGATCACGAACTCGTCGCCCCCGACCCGGCCGATCAGGTCTCCTGGCTCGGCCGCGCCGGCCAGGGTCTCGGCCACGACACGCAGCACCTCGTCACCGACCTGGTGGGAAAACTGGTCGTTGAACCGCTGGAAACCGTCCAGATCGACGAACAGCAAGGCCATCCGGCCGCCGTCACGGTGCCGCTTCCTCAATGACGTCGCAGCGTGCCGCAGGATCGCCGAGCGGGACAGCAGCCCGGTGAGCTCGTCGTGCTCAGCCATGAACCTCAGCCGCTGCCATGCCCGCGCCACCACGAGGCCCAACAAGAGGAAGCCAGCCGCGGCCGCGGCGACGGCCAGGGCCACATCCGTTGTCGCAGACCCGGACATGTCAGCCCCTTCTCTCGCACCGAACAACCGGTCCCCTGCTGCGTCGGAAGGTAGCAGCGCGTCTGCGCCCAACCCGCCGTTCGGGCGCGCGGCGCGCCGTCTCCTGTGGTCAACACAGGCAAGTCCGCGCTCTGAGCTCCGGGAAGGCTGCTCAGCGTGATGAGACCGTTACGCTGAGGCGGCCCCGCCGACGTACGAGCCAGGCCCATCCACCGGTCGCGGGTCGGTGCCACCACCGCCTACCGAGACCGGGGAGAATGGTCTAACTGCATTCGACACCACGGACCGTCCAGGAGAATCACCCGCCCATGGCACGTCGCTCCACCACTGCCCCGCCTGATGACTTCGACGAGCACATCGTCGACATCGACGTTCGTGACGAGATGCGCTCGAGCTACCTCGAGTACGCCTACTCCGTCATCTACTCCCGGGCGCTGCCCGATGCCCGCGACGGGCTGAAGCCGGTCCAGCGCCGCATCCTCTACACGATGCACGACATGGGGGTACGACCCGACCGTGGACACGTGAAGAGTGCCCGCGTCGTCGGCGAGGTGATGGGCCGACTGCACCCGCATGGGGACGGTGCCATCTATGACGCGCTGGTTCGGATGGTCCAGCCGTGGGCGATGCGGCTGCCGCTGATCGACGGCCACGGCAACTTCGGCTCGCCGGACGACCCGCCTGCGGCGATGAGGTACTCCGAGTGCCGGATGGCGCCTGCCGGTCTGCCGATGACGCAGGGCATCGACGAGGACACCGTCGACTTCAAACCCAACTACGACTCACGCGAGTTCGAGCCGGTGGTCCTCCCGGCCGCGTTCCCCAACCTGCTCGTCAACGGCGCCTCCGGCATCGCCGTCGGCATGGCCACCAACCTCGCGCCGCACAACCTGGTCGAGGTCGTCCAGGCGTTGCGGCACCTGATCTCGCATCCGGAGGCCAGCCTCGACGACCTGATGCGGTTCATCCCCGGACCTGACCTGCCGACCGGTGGCAAGATCGTCGGCCTCGACGGCATCCGCGAGGCCTACGAGACCGGCCGGGGGTCGTTCCGGATGCGCGCCAGCGCCCGGGTCGAGAGCGTCACGGCGCGTCGCAAGGGGATCGTCGTCACCGAGCTCCCGTACAACGTCGGTCCGGAACGCGTGATCGAGCGGATCAAGGTTCTGGTCCAGACCAAGAAGCTGCAAGGCATCGCCGACGTCAAGGACCTCACCGACCGGTCCAAGGGCCTCCAGCTCGTGATCGAGATCAAGAACGGCTTCCATCCCGAGGCCATCCTCGAGCAGCTCTACCGGCAGACGCCGATGGAGGACTCCTTCGGCATCAACGCAGTGTCCCTGGTCGACGGACAACCCCGGACCCTGGGCCTGAAGGAGATGCTTCGGGTCTACCTCGATCATCGCGACGACGTCGTACGCCGCCGCAGCAGCTACCGCCGGACCAAGGCGCAGGAGCGACTGCACCTGGTCGAAGGTCTGCTGGTGGCGATCCTGGACATCGACGAGGTGATCCAGCTGATTCGTGGCAGCGACAACACCGAGCAGGCACGGACCCGGCTGATCGACGTCTTCGACCTGTCGGAGACCCAGGCGACCTACATCCTTGACATGCCGCTGCGCCGACTCACGAAGTTCTCGAGACTGGAGCTGGAGTCGGAGAAGTCCGAGCTCGAGCGCACGATCGAGGAGCTCACCGCCGTCCTCGACGACGAGGCGCTGCTGCGGAAGATCGTGGGAGATGAGCTGTCCGAGGTCGCGAAGACCTTTGGCACCCCGCGACGCACGGTGCTGCTGGAGGCCGTCGGCACACCGGTCACGTCGGCGGTCCCGCTCGAGGTCGCCGATGATCCCTGTGTCGTGCTGATGTCGTCCAGCGGACTGCTTGCGCGCAGCAGCAGCGACGAACCGCTCGGCGCGGCCGGCGCACGCGCCAAGCACGACGCGATCGTGGCCGTGGCGACCACGACTGCGCGCGGCACGATCGGTGTGGTCACGTCGAGGGGGCGGTTGCTCAAGCTCGCAGTCCTCGACCTGCCGACACTGCCGCCGACGGCGAACGCCCCGCACCTGCAGGGCGGGGCGCCGATCACGGAGTTCCTGGCCCTCGACTCCGGCGAGCGCGCCGTGACCGTGACCTCATTTGCCGAGGACTCGCTCGGGCTCGCGCTCGGCACCGCCGCCGGCGTCGTCAAGCGGGTGCAGCCCGAGGTCTTGCTCAACCGGGACGCCTGGGACGTCATCCGGCTCGACGACGGTGATGCCGTGGTGGGCGGGGTCGAGCTGCGCGACGGCGACGACGCGCTCGTCTTCGTCTCGAGCGACGCCCAGCTGCTGCACTTTCCTGCGTCGACGGTGCGGCCGCAGGGACGCTCTGGCGGTGGGATCGCCGGAGTGCGACTACCGGCCGGAGTCCGCGTCGTCTGGTTCGGCGCGCTCGACCCCGGAGCCGACAACCTCGTCGTGACCGTCGCGGGCTCCTCACACGCGCTGCCCGGTACCGAGGCCGGAACGGTCAAGGTGACGTCGTTCTCGGAGTACCCCGGCAAGGGCCGCGGCACGGGAGGAGTGCGGTGCCACCGCTTCCTCAAGGGCGAGGACACCCTGCTCACCGCGTACGCCGGCCCGCCGCCGCTCAAGGCTGCCGCCGCCAGCGGTGCCCCGGTCGATCTGCCGCAGGAGCACGGCCGCCGCGACGGATCGGGCGTTCCGGCCGCGCAGCCGATCCTCGCCGTGACCGGCGCGCTGCGCAGATGACCCCCCGACCCGCTCATCGAGTCCAACCCGCTGATCGAGCCCGACCCGCTGATCGAGCCCGACCCGCTGATCGAGTCCGACCCGCTGATCGAGTCCGACCCGCTGATCGAGCCTGTCGAGATCATCGCGTCGGCATGGCAGGCTGTCACCGTGCGTAGACCACTTCTGACCTCTCGAGCGCTAGGCCTGGCGGTCGCGGTTCTGCTCGTGCCCGTCATCGCCGGGTGCAAGGGCGGTGACGGCGGCTCCTCCGACGTGTCACCCGCGGACCGGCTGGCCGCGGCGAAGGCCGGCTTCGACAAGGCGGAGTACGTCGGATTCACGCTGAGCACCAGCGAGCTGCCGTCGGACATCGACGGGCTGCTCAGCGCGAAGGGCACCGGGACCCACGCCCCCGCCTTCACCGGCGAGGTCAAGGTCCAGACGGCCATCGACATCACCGCACCGGTGGTCGCGGTGGACGGCAAGGTCTACGCCAAGCTGCCCTTCTCGCCGTACAGCGAGATCGACCCGGCACAGTACGGCGCGCCCGACCCCGCCGACCTGATGGACACCGACGCCGGGATCTCCGCGCTCTTCCCGCAGACCAAGAACCCGACGGTCGGGGATTCCAAGCGCGACGGGCAGACGGTGCTGACCCAGATCGAGGGCACGCTGCCCGGCGAGGCGGTCAAGAAGGTGTTCCCGTCCTCGGGCACCGACGACTTCCAGGTGACCTACACGCTGACCGACGACGACATGGTGGACAGCGTCACGATCACCGGTCCGTTCTACGACGGATCCCCGAACGTGACCTACGCGATCAATCTCGACCTGAACGCCGATCCGGTCGACATCACAGCGCCGTGAGCGTCGCGCCGGCGACGCCTTCGACCGGCCGGGCCGCAATGGCCCCACGCACGCTTCTGGTGGTCGCCGCGATCGCGGTCGGGTTCGCCGCGGCCGACACCTATGTCGTCGTACTGGCCCTGCCCGACATGATGGCCTCCGTCGGGCTGAACATCGACGAGCTGCAGCGTGCCGCCCCGATCGTCTCCGGCTTCCTGCTCGGTTACATCGCGATGCTGCCGTTGATCGGACGGATCGCGGACCTGCGTGGTCGGGTACCGGTGCTGGTCGGTTCACTCGTGGTGTTCTCGATCGGCTCACTGGTGACCGCGGCGGAGTACGACCTGGTCTCGATGGTCGTCGGCCGGTTCCTGCAGGGCGTGGGCGGTGGCGGGTTGGTGCCAGCGACGCTGGCGCTGGTCGCCGACATCTGGGTGGTGGAGCAGCGCGGCCTGCCGCTCGGTGTCGTCGGCGCGGTCCAGGAGCTTGGCAGCGTGGTGGGACCGCTGTACGGCGCCCTCGTACTGGCCGTGTCGACCTGGCACACGATCTTCTGGATCAACCTCGCGGTGGGTCTCGTGCTGGCCGCCGCCTTGGTGGTGATGGGCCGAACGCCCGGCCCGGTCGGGCCATCGGCAGATCCTGGCCGTCGGCGCGGCCTACCCGACATCCTCGGTGCCGTTCTCGGCGCAGCCGCGACGCTTGCCCTGGCCCTGGTCCTGCTCGCGCCGGAACGGCTCACCTCCGGCCTGACGACCGGTCGCGCCTACATCCCTTACGTCGGCGACTCGCGCTGGACGACCCCGATGGCGATGGCGGTCTACGTCTTGGCCCTGGCCTTCGTCGTCCGCGAGGTCACCGCGCGTCGTCCGCTGATCGGTCTGCGGTCCTCCCGCGAGGTGGCTGCCGCTGCTGACCTCCCGGGCGCGGCCCTGCTCGGCCTGGCGCTGGCCGGGATCGTGCTGGCGTTCGCCACGGCCGACCCGGAGGTGCAGGTCTTCTCCCCCGCCGGCCCCTACTACTTGACCGGGAGCGCCATCGCCACCGGGCTGTTCGTCTGGAGGCAACGCCGCGCCGCTGCACCGCTGATCCCCCGACACGCGCTCGTCCAGACTGCGGCCTGGGGCGCCATCGTGGTGTCCTTCTTCGTCGGATCGTCGCTGATCGCGGCCCTGGTCGACATCCCGATCTTCGCCCGGATCACGACGTACCCGGACTCCCAGCTCGGTGCCGCGCTGGTCCTGGTGCGGTTCCTGGCCGCGTTGCCCGTGGGCGCGCTGGTCGGCGGCTGGTTGTGCCGGCGGTTCGACGTAGGCATGCTCGCCGCCGCAGGGATGGTGGCGGCCGCCGTCGCGTTCGTGGCGATGGCGCAGTGGGACAAGGACTCGTTGGACCACTGGACGGCCAGCGTGCCGCTGATCGTGGGTGGCTTCGGCTTCGGTGTGGCGATCGCCCCGGTGAACGCCGCGCTGCTCGCGAGCACGAAGGCCGTCGTGCACGGCATCGCGTCAGCGCTGCTGGTCGTGGCCCGGATGGTGGGAATGCTGGTCGGGATCTCCGCGCTGACGACGATCGGTTTACGACGCTTCTACGCCGTTTCCGACCAGCGACCCACGATCGAGGAAGTCTGCAACACCGGTCGGGTCTGTGACGCGTACGTCGATGCGCTCAAAGAGGCCGGTATCGCGCAGCTGCACGCGATCTTCTGGGGTGCCGCCGTGGCTGCGCTGATCGCCGCTGTGCTCTCCGTCCTGCTGCTCCGCCGAGTCGCCACCCGCTGATCTCGTCGCCCGGACACCGACAACGTCCTGCACGGTGGTCGCTGTCGCGACCAGGGTGCAGGACGTTGCGGAGGGGCAGGGGTGCTACTCGGAGAGCCGCTCGCCGGACTCGGTGTCGAAGACGTGGACGTTCTTCGGGTCGGTGGTGACGAAGAGCGTCTCGCCCTTCTTCACCGAGTCGCGCGCGCTGACCCGGATGATGATGTCGTGCGGAGTACCCTCCACGCCGCTGGTGCCGTAGACGAAGCCGTCGGCGCCGAGCTCTTCGACCACGGTCACGTCGACCGGCAGGCCACCTTCCTCCTTGGTGACGAGCCGCCAGGCCTCCGGGCGTACCCCGACGGTGATCCGGCCCTGCATCTTCGAGGCCGCTGCCGGGTCCACCGGTACGGCGTACTCGCCGATCTTGGCTTTGCCGTCCGCGGCGGTGGCCTCCATCAGGTTCATCTGCGGCGAGCCGATGAACCCGGCGACGAACAGGTTGGTAGGCCGGTCGTACAGGTTCAGCGGGGTGTCGACCTGCATCAGCTCGCCGAGCTTCATCACGGCCACCCGGTCGCCCATCGTCATGGCCTCGACCTGGTCGTGCGTGACGTACACGGTCGTGACGCCGAGATCGGACTGGAGCTTGGCGATGTCGGTCCGGGTCTGGACCCGCATCTTCGCGTCGAGGTTGGACAGCGGCTCATCCATGCAGAAGACCTGCGGCTCACGAACGATCGCACGTCCCATCGCCACCCGCTGCCGTTGACCACCGGACAACGCCTTCGGCTTGCGCTCGAGGAAGTCCATCAGGCCAAGCAACTCGGCGGCGTCCTCGACCCGCTTGCGGCGCTCGTCGCTGGGCACCTTCGCCATCTTCAGCGCGAACCCCATGTTGTCCGCGACGCTCATGTGCGGATAGAGCGCATAGTTCTGGAAGACCATCGCGATGTCGCGGTCCTTCGGCGGCATGTGGGTGACCTCGCGGTCGCCGATGTAGATGGCGCCGTCGTTGACCTCTTCCAGACCGGCCAGCATCCGCAAGGTCGTGGACTTGCCGCATCCTGACGGCCCGACCAGGACCATGAACTCACCGTCATGGATCTCCAGGTCGATGCCGGGGACGGCTGCGGTGTCGGCTCCGGGATACCAGCGCTGAGCCTTCTCGAACGTAACTGTTGCCATGACAGCTTGCTCCTTTCACCGGCAGGCACGTGCCGGACGATCCTTCGTAAAAGGGGGGTGACGTCCATCACACTAGCGAGGCCCAGTCACCCCCGCCACCGAGGTGCAGCCGGTGAGACGACTCAGCACGGCCGCCACTGATCGGGGCCGCCGACCAACTCGAGCCCGGTCCATTGTCGGTTCCACCGAACCGGGATCGGGTCGATGACTCCACCGACGAACCGACCGGCCTCGTCACGGTTGCGGAACGCCAGGAGCTGCCACGTCCCAGCGCGGTCACGCACGACCTTGCCGACGTACAGGTCCTCGGTGGTCAGGCGAACCGCCGCGCCGACGTCGACCTGCGTTCCCGGCCCAGCCACGCGGACCGACCAGACCCCGCCCGACCCGGAGCCCGCTCCCGGCATCTGGTCGGACAAGCAGGAGAAGATCAGCACCCACCTGTCCTCGACACACACCAGCGAGATGACCTCCAACCACTCGAAGCGCCCGGTCGGAGCGCTCAACGGTGGACCGGCCGTCCAGTGATCGAGGTCGGGTGACGTCGCATGCCCGACGACACCGAGTCCGGCTCCCGTACCGGCGCGGGCGGTCACGTAGGCGTGCCACAGACCGGCCTCCTCACACAGCACGAACGGATCCCGCCACGCCTCTTCCAGCCACGAGGACGTTGCACGTCGCCGGTAATGACGCGGGTCCGCCTCGTGCAACCCCAAAGCGGGTACCCGCTGCCAGTGGTCGAGGTCTTCGGACACCGCAGACCCGATCCGCTGCACCGCGGAGCCGTCCCGGCGGGACAGGCCCGTGTAGAACATCCGCCACCCCGACGAGCCGGTTCTGACGATGCTCCCGGTCCAGATGGCCAGGTCATCGAAGTCGCCCGTACCACCTGGGTGCAGCACGTCGTCGCGCACCGCCCAGTGCACCAGGTCGTCCGACACGGCGTGACCCACCGTCGCGTTGTGGTGCCGCAGGTCAGGATCGGCCAGGGCGCGCGATGCCTGGAGGAAGAACGCGTGATAGCGGTCCCCGTCGTCGGCCAACCAGAAGTCCCACACCCAGTCGTGCTCGAGATCCAGCACGGTCAGCTCAGGTCCGAGTCGGCGAGGACCTCGATCACGTATGCCGACTCCGGCGCAGTCGCCGGCAGCCGGAGTCCGGACCGCATCAGCACGCTGCCCGGCACCACGACTTCCCCATGGTCGAGCCAGGTCGTCCCGAGGTCGATCAGCGGTTCGTCCGAGACAGGTCCCAGCGCACGCACTGTGTACGCGGCCTCGGCGTCCAGGCCCTTCAGAGTTACCGGGGTCGGCGCCTGCGTCAGCGTTGCCGTGACCATGGCGATCACGAAGACCCCGCGCCTGCGATCCGGAGCGACCACGCCGGTCACGACGACGGCAGGGTCGGGGTGCTCGGGGTGCACCACGGTCCCGGAGCAGACCAGGTCCCGCACCTGCTTGTGCAGCGCCACCCAGGCCGCCAGCTCCACCGACTCCTCAGGCACCAATCCCGATACGTCCCACTCGATGCCGAAGTGCCCGAGCAACGCCGTGGCAGCCCGGAACCGGAGGCGATGCGTGCGGCCGGTGGTGTGCGCGACCGGACCGCCGACATGGCAGCCGATCATCTCCGGCGGCACCAGTAGCCCGGTCCAGCGCTGGATCTGCTGGCGTTCGACGGCGTCGTTGGTATCACTGGGCCAGATCCGGTCCGTACGGGTGAGGATCTCCAGGTCCACCCGCCCGCCTCCGGAGGCGCAGCTCTCGATCTCGACCTGAGGATGCGCCGAGCGCAGCTCGTCCATCAGGGCGTAGACGGCGAGCGTCTGACCGTGCACTGCCGGGCGGCCATCATGCAGCGCATCGACCAGGTCACGGTTGTGGTCCCACTTCAGGAAGCGGATCGGGTACTCGCTCAACAACCCGAGCAGCAGGTCGCGCACCTGCGCATAGGCCGCGGGCTGCTGGAGGTCGAGCACGTGCTGGTGACGCCATTCCTCGGGCAGACGGGACCGACCCCGCAACAGCCAGTCCGGATGCCGGCGGGCCAGCTCGGAGTCCACGTTGACCATCTCGGGCTCGACCCACAGCCCGAACTCCATCCCCCGCGCCACCACGTGGTCGACGAGCGGATGCAGACCCTCGGGATAGCGGTCAGGGTCCACGATCCAGTCACCCAGCCCGGCCCGGTCGCTGCGCCGGCCGGCGAACCACCCGTCGTCGAGGACGAACCGCTCGACGCCGAGGTCGGCGGCCGCGTCGGCCAGCCGGGTCAGCCGGTGTTGGTCCTGGTCGAAGTACGCCGCCTCCCAGGTGTTGAGCACGACTGGGCGTCGGCCCCCCGGATGAGGTGCGGCCGCGCGAACCCACGGGTGCAGCCGGGCGCTCAGCCCGTCCAGACCGTCGTCGGCGAAGACACCGACCAACCAGGGCGTGGTGTAGTCCCCGCCCCCGGCGAGCACGACCTCGCCGGCGCCGAGCAGCTCGCCGCCCCCGAGCAGGACTTCACCCTCCGGCGTTCGTTCGGCGTACGCCGTATGGTCTCCGCTCCACGCCACGTGCGTCCCCCATACGGACCCTCGCGAGAACGAGAACCCGGGCGTACCAGCCACCATCAGCAGCGTCGCGTCATGGCCGGTCCGGCCGTGCCTGGTCTGGCGCAGCCAGGTTCCGTGCTGCCATCGATGCCGTTGCGGCGACCGTTCGCGACACCATCGGCCGGTCAGGTCGAGCAGCTCGGTGGCGGCCGTGTCGACCGGCAGGATGGTCCGCACGGCGTTGACCACGTAGTCACCCGGACCGGTGTTGGTGAGCGTGGTTCGCAGCCGCACCACCCCGGTCGGGGTGAGTTCGAGCTCGACCCGGGCGCTGAGCCCGGCCTCGACGTCGTGGCAGCCCAGCACGACCTGGGTGCCCCGAGCATCCGCTGTCCAGTCGGTCCAGGACGGCGCTGTGCTCCCGCCGTCCGGACGCCAGCCCTCGACTGCCGGGGTCCCGGTGAAACCGGAGCCGGTGGTCGGCAGCACCGACACGTAACGCGGGTCGTCCAGAGCCGACTGCGGGATGCCCGGCCGGCGCAGCTCTGCCAGGCCGGCCAGCTCCGACGGGTCGAGCGGGCCGAGGGCAGCGCCCCAGTAGGTCAGACAAGGCCCAGCACGCGGCGAGGGCGTGAGCACCACGCTCACGCCCCCACCACACAGGTGAACTGAATCCGGGATCACCCCTTGACGGCTCCCGCGGTCAGACCACGGACGAAGTACCGCTGCAGCGCGAAGAACACCAGCACCGGGACAACCATCGAGATGAACGCGCCAGCAGTGAGCAGCTCTTGTCCCTGGCCCTGCGACCCGAGCAGCTGCTGGAGCTGGACGATCACCGTGCTGTTGCTCGGCGAGAGGAAGAGCTTTGCGATCAGCAGGTCGTTCCACACCCACAGGAACTGCAAGATCGCGAACGCCGCCAGCACGGGCACCGACATCGGCAGGATCAGCCGCCAGAACGTCTGGTAGTGGCTCGCGCCGTCGATCTTCGCCGACTCGATCACCGTCCTCGGCAGCGTCGTCATGTAGTTGCGCAAGGTGTAGATCGCCAGCGGCATACCGAACCCGGTGTGCAGGATCCATACCGCGATGTACTGCCCGGAGATCCCCAGCCCGTTCGGGCCGAGCAGGTCCAGCATCGGGCTGAACGCCACCTGGATGGGGACGACGAGGACGCCCACGACCAGCACGAAGATGATGTCCTTGCCCCGGAACTCGATGAACGTGAACGCGTACGCCGCGAACGCGGCGAACAGGATCGGGATGATCGTCGCCGGGATGGCGACGATGATGCTGTTCAGGAACCCGGTCCCGATCTCGGTGTCGTTGAAGACCTTGTGGTAGTTGTCGAACGTCCAGCTGGTGCCGAACGGGTTGAAGATCGCATGCCACCATCCGTTCTGCGACGCGTCGATCCGGCTGCGGAACGACGTAACGAGCAGGCCGATCGTCGGGATCGTCCAGAGCAGGCAGAGCACGAACATCGAGGCGATCGCGACCCAGCTGCGCCGGCGGCCGTCCCTCATCACCATCAGACTCATCGGTTCAACTCCTCCGCACGGAAGTGCCGCACCTGGTAGTACAGGACGGGCATCACGGCCAGCAGCAAGATCACGACGATCGCGGACGCTCGACCCGCTTGGCTGTTGGCGAACAGCTCGTTGAAGAACAGGTTGGCGATGACGTTGCTCTCCGAGCGGCCGTTCGTCAGCACGTAGACGATGTCGAACACCTTCAGCACCAAGATCACCACGGTGACGTAGACCGTGATCATCGTGCCCTTGATCTGCGGCACGACCACCTGCCAGAAGATCTTCCACTCACTGGCACCGTCGATCCGGGCCGCCTCCAGGGTGTCCTCAGGGACGCTCTTGATCGCCGAGGACAACAAGATCATCGCGAAGCCCACCTGCAGCCATACCAAGATGACCATCATCAGCAGGGAGTTCAGCCGTCCCGAGGAGATCTGCAGCCAGGTCTGCGGATCCCCGCCGAACGTGGTCCAGATCCCGTTCAGCAACCCCGTCTGACTCTGGCCCTTGTTGTTGTAGGCGTAGACCAGGCCCCAGATCGCCGAGGCGCCGACGAAGGAGATCGCCATCGGCACGAAGATGAAGGACTTGGAGACCTTCTCCCCCGTCGTCGAGAGCTTGTCGGCCAGCACCGCGACTGCGAGCCCGATCGCGACCGCCAGAGCCGGGACGATCAGCAGCCACAGCACGTTGTTCAGGATCGACGACCGGAAGTCGTGGTTGGCGAAGATGTCCCGGTAGTTGTCGAAGCCGACGTAGGCGGTGCTGTCAGCGTTGGCGAAGGAGTAGTTGATCGTCTGGATCGCGGGATAGAGCAGCATCACTGTGATGAAGGCGATCCCGGGAAGCACGTACGCGTATGGCATCACCCGCGCCGACACCCCCGCGGGGAGACCCTCGACGAACATGTTGAGGAAGTGGAACAGCAGAACTGCTCCCCCCACGCCGCCGATCAGCGCCAGGAGCCCGATGATCACCCTCCCGTGGAACCACTCGGGGTGGTAGCCGAAGGCGAGGAACAGGTTGGCCAGCCCCCAGACCACCAGCACCATCCCGACCACGCCGATGCCGACCTTGGTCCAGTCGGCTGCGTCATGCCGCGAGGACTCCCCCTTGGGGGACTGGACCTCGGTGTCGGAGACTGCGGTCTGGCTGCTCATGAGCCGGGCCACGAATCTTCGATCTCCTTGGTGACGTCGGCTGAGCTCTTGCCCTGGGCCCACTCCACCATGCCGGTCCAGAACGACCCGGAGCCGACCTCCTTGGGCATGGCGTCGGAGGCGTCGTACCGGAAGATGTCCGCGTTGTAGGCGAGTTCAGCGATCTTCCGTGTCGTGTCATCAGGGTAGTTCGCCTGGTCGAACGTCGTGTGCGGTGAGAGCCAGCCACCGGCCTGCGCCCACTTGTCACCGAACTTGTCCGAGGTGAGGAACTTCATCACCGCGATCGCGTCGTCGTCGTTGCCGTTGAAGAGCGCCGCGATGTCCCCACCGCCGAGGATCGGCTGACCTTGGTAGCCACCCTGGTACGGCGGGTAGACGAAGATGCCGACGCTGCTGTCCAGGTTGGCCTGGACGTCAGGCGGATAGAACGTGGTCGCGAAGTTGCCCTGTCGGTGAAGGTAACACCTCGGCGGCTTGTCGAACGCCGGCGTCATGGCGTCACCGAACGCGGTGTTCAGGATCCCTTTGACGCCACCGAGCGTGGTCCCGTCGGAGAACATCAGCGTGCGGTACTCGTCGAACGACTTGACGATCTTGGGGTCGTTGAACGGGATCTCGTGGCGGACCCACTGGTCGTAGACGTCCGGTCCCCACATCCGCAGGACGAGCTCTTCGATCCAGTCGGTGCCGACCCAGCCGGTCGCCTGGTCGGACTCCCAGCCCATGCACCACGGTGCGGTACCGCTGGCCTTGATCTTGTCCGCGATACCGGCGAGCTCCTGGATCGACTTCGGCTCGGTCGAGTAACCGGTCGCCTCGTAGGCCTGCTTCGGGTACCAGACGATGCTCTTGACGGCCATCCGCATCGGCGCGCCGTAGACACGGCCGTTCTGCCGGGAGGCCTCCAAGAAGCCCGGCACCAGCGAGGCGTCCAGCGAGTCGTAGTCGAGGAACGTGTCGATCGGCTGGATGAAGCCAGCGGCAGCCAGCTCGAGCAGGCCACCCGGCTGCGGGAACAGTCCGATGTCGGGTGCGTCGCCGGCGTTGGTCCGTTGCTTGATCGTCGTGGTGAAGTCCTGGTCGGCGGTGTACTGGATGTCGATGCCGGTCTTGGACTCGAAGTCCTTCAGAGATGACTCGAAGTTCTTCTGCTCGTCACCACCGAAGGCACCGAGGATCGTGACGGTCTTGTCACCGTCGGGGGTGCCGCCGTCGACGTAACCGTTCAGACCGGCGGTACCGCCACCACCACCGTTGGGATCTTGCAGACATCCGGTCGTCACCAGGGCCACGGTTGCCAGTAGCCCGCCGACACCTAGTCGACGCCTCATCGATCGCTTCATGGTTCTCCCTCAAGCCGGGGCCGACACCAGGTGGCGTGACCGCCATCACATGACTACTTCCTACCGTCCTTGGCGGTGGTTGTCCACGGATGGTCACCGTGCGGACGCCGATGAATCCGACCTGCGTAACTTCGCGTCGTCCCTGGTACGCGCGAGGTTCTGGGATTGGGTGGAAACCGTCCCGGTTGTGTGGGAGAGGGAGGTGCGTGGTCAGGCGTCGATGGCGTCGAGGTCGAGCTCGTAGGCGCCCTGCACGATGAACTCCTTGCGCGGTGCGACGTCGTTGCCCATCAGGAGCTCGAACATCTGCTCTGCCCCGTCGGAGTCGTCGATGGTGATCCTGCGCAGGGTCCGGTGGCGGGGGTCCATCGTGGTCTCGGCCAGCTGGTGGGCGTCCATCTCTCCGAGCCCCTTGTAGCGCTGGACCGGGTCCTTCCACCGCACGCCCTTCTTGCTCAGCTCAGCGAGCTTGCGCTGCAGCTCGTCGTCGGAGTACGTGTAGACGTACTTCGGCATTGCCTTCTTGGGGTTGGACAGCTCGACCCGGTGCAGCGGCGGCACCGCGGAGTAGATCCGGCCCTCGACGAGCAGCTGGTGCATGTGCTTGTGGAACAACGTCGCGAGCAGGCACCGGATGTGGGAGCCGTCGGTGTCGGCGTCGGCCATGAAGATGATCTTCCCGTAGCGCGCCTGCTCGATGTCGAACGTCCGGCCGCTTCCGGCCCCGACGACCTGGATGATGGCGGCGCACTCGGCGTTCTGCAGCATCTCACCAGCCGACTTCTTCTGGGTGTTCAAGATCTTGCCCCGGATCGGGAGCAGCGCCTGATACTCGGAGTCGCGGGCCAGCTTGGCCGTGCCGAGGGCGGAGTCACCCTCGACGATGAACAGCTCACTGCGGTCGACGTCGTTGCTGCGGCAGTCGGCGAGCTTGGCCGGCAACGCGCTGGACTCCAGTGCGTTCTTGCGCCGCTGGGTGTCACGCTGCTGACGCGCGGCGAGCCGGGTCCGTGCGGCGCTGACGACCTTCTCCAGCACCGCACGAGCCTGCGCCTTGTCGGCCCTCTTCGTGGAGGTCAGGAACGCCTTCATCTGCGACGCCACGACCTTGGTGACGATGCGCTGTGCGGCCGGCGTCCCCAAGACCTCCTTGGTCTGGCCTTCGAACTGGGGCTCGGCCAGCCTTACGGTGACCACGGCGGTGAGTCCCTCGAGGATGTCGTCCTTGACCAGATCGGCTTCCCCCGCCTTCATCAGCCCGCGGGTGCTGCGGACGACCTCGTTGAACGTCTTGGTCAGCGCTCGTTCGAAGCCGGTGACGTGGGTGCCGCCTTTCGGCGTGGCGATCACGTTGACAAACGACCGCACCTCGCTGTCGTAGCCGTTGCCCCAGCGGATCGCCACGTCGACCGTGAGCTCGCGCTCGACGTCCTGAGGCGTCATGTGACCGGCGTCGTCGAGCACCGGGACCGTCTCGGTGAAGTGGTCGACACCCTGCAACCGCCGGATGTCGGTGACTGGGTCGTCGGTGGCCAGGAACTCGCAGAACTCCGTGATGCCACCGTCGTGCTTGAAGCGCTCCTCGACCGGCTCGCCACCGCGCTCGTCACGAATCGTGATTGCCAGCCCCGGGACGATGAAGGACGTCTGTCGGGCGCGTGTGACGAGCTCGTCATAGGCATACGCCGCGTCCTTGGTGAAGGTCTGCCGGTCCGGCCAGAAGCGGATCCGGGTGCCGGTGACGCCCTTCTTGACCTTGCCGGTCTTGACCAGGCTGCCCGTACGCGGCGAGAAGCCACCGCCAGGACCCTCGTCGGCGAAGACGCCGGGCACCCCGCGCTGGAACGACATGCTCCAGCTGGCCGGGCTTCTTTCGACGACCACGTCAAGGCGTGCGGACAGGGCGTTCACGACCGACGCGCCGACACCATGCAGGCCGCCGGTGGCGACGTACGAACCGCCGCCGAACTTGCCGCCCGCGTGCAGCTTGGTGAAGACCACCTCGACCCCCGAAAGACCGGTCTTCGGCTCGAGATCGACCGGGATGCCGCGGCCGTCGTCGTGCACCTCGACCGAGCCGTCGGGGTGCAACGTGACGTGGATCTCATGGCAGACACCCGCCAGTGCCTCGTCCACGCCGTTGTCGATGATCTCCCACACACATTGCATCAGCCCACGGGTGTCGGTGGAGCCGACATACATCCCCGGCCGCTTCCGGACGGCCTCGAGGCCCTCCAGCACGAGCAGGTGACGGGCGTTGTACGACGCGTCGACGGTGGAGCCTCGAGCCGGCACGGAACTCCTTGCGCTGTGCAGTGCGCTGGTGACCTGGTCAGGCGCATCAGCGCAGGTGGCGGGACCCACCGAACGATACCCGGGCCGGCCGACAGCCCCGGTGCCACCACGCCGAGTGATCGGGCCGCGGCACGGCGTACGCGAACCCCCTCAGCCGTTCGGTCGATGTCGAGCGACACGCGGACACGATTTGGATACTTCTCCCACGGATGGCAGCGTCGGAGGTCCACGATGCGTCGTAATGGGTATGACTGGAGCACCAACGCACCGTCAGCAACGTAGCTCAGCCCAGCAAAGCGGTCGGCGTCACAGGAGGAACTGTGAGATCAGGGAATGGTCGCCCTGATTCTATGGTTGTCTCCCCTGTAGCTGCCAAGAGAAGGAAATGAGGCCCACGTGACCACAGCTGTTGCCCCCACCCCGCAGTTCACCGCGTTGGACCGCTGTGACCGGTGCGGTGCGCAGGCCTACGTGCGAGTCGAGCTGTCGAGTGGCGGCGAGCTGTTGTTCTGCGCTCACCACGCCCGCGAGCACGCCGAGAAGCTTCAGCTCGTGGCGTCGTCGATCCAGGACGAGACAGGCCAGCTCACAGACGTGCCGAGAACCGCACCCGACGACGAGCACTGAGTGACCAGGGCCGGCTGACCTTCGCAGCCGCCGACCCACCCCGACTTCGAACGAAGCGGCCACCGACCCGGTGGCCGCTTCGTCGTCTGTCCGGGGGCGGTGCTTCGATGGGGGCATGACACTGCGATGGCAATGCGTGTGCGTCAACTCCACCGATCCGCGGCGGCTGGCGTCGTTCTGGGAGGCGGCGCTGGGCTGGCGACGGACCTACGACACCGACGAGGAAGTCTGTCTGGAGCCGCCGGCCGGCAGCCCCGAGGACGGCGTGTCACCTGACGTGCTGTTCCTCAAGGTTCCCGAGGAGAAGTCAGCCATCAACCGGTTGCACATCGACCTGCGCCCCGACGACCGTGACATCGAGGTCGACCGACTGCTGTCGCTGGGCGCGACCCGAGCCGACGTGGGCCAGCCGGGCGACGTCTCGTGGGTCGTGCTCGCCGATCCTGACGGCAACGAGTTCTGCGTGCTCCGGGCGTTGACGGCTCAGGAGCTCGCCGCTCCCTGAGGGTCACTGGGCGACTCAGGCGTCGACCAGCCGCCGAACCGTCGACCAGCTGTCACCGAAGCCCGGATGCAGCCGGAGCTCTGCGACGTCAGTGGCAGCCAACCAGGTCAGGTCCTGCTGCTCACCGCCGGCAATCTGCGTCAGGTCGGGATCGAGGTCGCTGACCGCCACGATCGTGGTGTATCCCCAGCTGCCGTGGTCGTCCACATGGCGGGCCATTTCGCGCGCGTGCGCCAGGTCGAGTCCGGTCTCCTCCAAGACCTCGCGCAGTGCCGCGTCCCAGGCAGACTCGCCTCGGTGCAGCGCACCCCCTGGGATCGACCAGGTGCCCCCGTGGTGGACCCAGTCCGCGCGGTGCTGGAGCAGCACCTGCGCGCCTGAGGCGACGTGCGTCGTACGCCGGGTGAGCAGCAGACCTGCTGCACCGAGCGATCCCCAGTGACGGTGACCGCGAGCGCAGCTGGCCCAGCGGTTCACCGACGTGTCAGAAGTACGGGCGGCCAGAGCGCGCTCCACCTCTGACAAGTCGGTCAGTCCAGGTAGTCGCGCATAGGGACGCCTCAGCGCTGTACGGCAGAGCGGCGCAAACGTGCAGGTCAGGAGCGGTGTGGGTCGAAATATCTTCGACTGACGAAGGGAACGTCATGACCACCAGTCTAGACACCATCACCGGAAGCACCCTGACGACCATCCAGACCACCTGCCCCGCCTGGTGCATCTCGACCGACCACGACGACCTGGCCCCGCTTCCTGAGCGGTGGCATCAGAGCGATCCCGAGTGCGTGGACGTCGTGAGCGAGCCACCCTTCGAGTTCGGCGGCAGGTGGCACACCAGCTACCTGACGCTCCACCTGTTCCACACGTTCAGCCACAGCGCGCCGACTATCGACCTGGTGGTACCGAACCGGGACGCCTGCGACCGGTCGGTCCAGCTCACCATCGACGAGGCCGTCACGCTCGCGGACGCTCTGCGGCGTCTGGCGGGGAGTGCCGGCGCATGACCGCGCAGATGAGCCACTCGGGCCTCACCGCCGCGCAGCGGGCGACGCTGCACTGCCCCGAGTGGTGCGCCACCGAGCACACCGACATCATCGAGCTCGACCCCAGAGACATGACCGGGGTCTGGATCACCCACGACAGCGAGCCGGTCGACTTCGGGCCGGACGACCAGAACACGGTGCCCATCTGCCAGACAAGCAGCAACCTGCTCGCCGCACGCCTGCTTGGCGTCACACCAGACACCGTGGCAAAGATGGTCCGGCGTGGCGAGCTCCGGTCCCACCGGTGCAAGCCGTCCCTGTCGCGCCGGCAGGTTGAGCACCTGGCCGAGCAGCGCCGCCGCTACCGGATGCGGCCCTCGGAGGCGGCACGACACCTCGGGCTGGACGTGTCGACACTCAGACGATGGCTCGCAGTCGGCATGATCCCCGGACGCCGGACCGTGGGCGGGCTGTGGCGACTCGACCCCGAGGACGTCTGGCGGATCCGTACCGAGGGCGTCGACCTGATCACGCGGCGGGAGGCGGCCGGGATCCTCGGAGTCTCACCGGGCCGGGTCACCCAGCTTGTCGACGCCGACCTGATCCCGTGCGTCGAGGTCCCGACCCCGAACAGGCGCCGGCGGATGTACCGGCGGGCACAGCTCGAGGTCGTGGCGAACGCGCGGGACGCCCGATGGGCGAGATGGCACTAGCCCGACGGCTTGTAAGGCGGACGGTCAGACGCACGTCTAATGTCGTAGACATGGCAAGCATTGTGCTCCGAGTTCGTCTCACCGGCGGTGACCAGCTCGACGTCACCTACGACAAGCCCGGGACTGGGAGTGAAGACGAGGTCATCGACTACGTAGTTGGGACGCTTGCCCAAGAGCGCGGGATGCTGCGTTGCAACCATGGCGACCGGCTGGTGGTGCTCTACTCGCGTGGCGTAGCCGCCCTGGAGGTTGCACCACGCGGCGCGGTCCTCTAGTTCGAGCCGACGGGAAGGAGCCGGCGTGCCGTCGACCCGCTCGTCACCGCGAAGGAGTGGGAGCGCGCCGCGATTGTGGCCGCATTCACCGAGTTGGGCAGGCCAGGGCCGGGAGATCGCACCAGTTCTGGTGCGATCTCAGTGCGCGAGTTCTCTCGTCTCGGGATTGCGGGCCTCCGCTCACAGGATTCCGTCCGGCGTTAACGCAACGCCTGGCTGACCACCGGACGACCCAGCGCGCCCGGCGCCCCCGCCGTGATCGGTCGACGTTGTCTAGCAGCAGCCCCAGATTGAGAACGGTTGGGCGCTCCAGAGCCGGAAGAAGACCTCGGCGGGCGCGCCGAACAGCGTGTTGGCGGAGGTGCTGATGAAGGCGAGCTCGAGGTGGTCGCCCGGTCCGTCGTGGACACGGCTCCAGCGGAATACCGTCGTGCCGGGGATCTCGTCGAACCGCATCGTGACCGCGTGCCCGCGAACGGTGTACGTCCCGTGCAGCGACGCTTTGTAGTCGTGCGCCCCAAGGAATTGCACGCCCATGGTGGACGTGGAGAGGGTGACGGTGCCGTTGCCGAGATGGAGGTCCGTCGTGACGTTGGCGAGGTAGTCGGCGTAGATCGCCGGCCCGTAGCCCTCCACGCCGGTCCCATCGAGAGCCGCGAGACGCTCAGCTCGCGATCCGCTCGAACCCTCCCAGTGCTCATCGACAGGCGAGCCGGCGTGGATCGTCGGCGACCAGTGGCTGCGCTGGATCGGCTGCTGGACCGGTTCGCTGCCGCTATGTGAGCGCGATATCGTCCACGGCGCGGCCACGGCCACAATGAGTGCGGTTGCTGCGGCAGTCAGTCCGACTGCAGCGACCCGAATCTGGTGACGGCGCGTGGCCCGTTCGACGAGGACGTCGAGAAGGTCTGGCGGGACCGTCGCCGAGGTGTTGGGGTCCCAATGAAGCGATGCGTAGAGTCGGTCGTCAATCGGCATTGGTGCCAACCTCCTCTTCTAACAGCTCTGCGAGCTTGGTGCGGGCTCGGTGCAGATGGACAGATGCCGTCGAGGTGCTGCATCCAAGGATGTCTGCGATCTGATTGACGGGCAGATCCTCGACGTAGCGAAGGGCGATCGCCGCCCGCTGCTTTGGAGGCAGCTGCCGAATCGCCCTGATGAGGTCGATGTCGAGCGGCCGCGCCTCGGGCGCGGTCGGCCAGGCGTCCTCAAAGCTCACCAACCTCGACCGCCGGCTTGCGACCCGCGTCGCCATCCGGACGGCGACAAGGCGAACCCACGAACCGGGACGGTCATAGCGCGAGACCTTTCGCCAGTTCTCCAACAGCCGCACGAAGGCGTCCTGGGCGGTCTCCTCCGCGAGCGCGTGGTCGTGCAGCACCAGGTTCGCCGACCACACGACGCCGGCGTACTCGTGCCTGAAGAGCCAGGTGAACTCCTCAGGAGCTTCCATGGCGCCTCCCACGCGGAAGCCGCTCCGCCGAGGTCGGCAGCCAGCATCGCGTCTCCACCGGACTGTGCTCGCCGCACCCAATTCTGTCCACCGGTCGGTGCGCGGAACAGTCACGACATATACAGACGCCAGGTAGTAGGAATCTTTACCATCAGCGGCACTCGAGTGATTCAGGTTCTGCCGACGGCGTCCACCGCAGGCGGACAAACGTCCGCATTGTGCGTATGGACGCCTTGGGGAGTGACAGGGTTGCCTGTTGCGCGCCGGCTGCTGACCACTCGCTCGGCGATGACACAGGTAAAGATCTCCGGACCGCGAGGTCTGTTACTTAACACCGGAGCTGCTAGCGAAAGCGTTTCGCCGAGACGTCGATCGAAAGCCAGGCGGTGCCGCAGCAAGCACCCGAGCACGGCCCATACGGTCCCCAAAGCAAGAACGAGAGGAATCGAAATGTTGATCAAAGGCTCGTCATGACCCGATCTCAGGCACTGCGACGCATTGGCTGCCTTGCCGGCGCCGTTGCGCTCTCCGCCGCCCTGTCGTCGGGAGCGGCCACAGCCCCCACGAGGCGGACATTCAGCACTGGAAAGGCGCGATCATGAGCCGCTCTCGCACGATCTCAATTGCCACGGCCCTCGTTGCCGGCTTAGTAGTTCCTCTGATCGGCATCGGTGCCGCTTCCGCCGCCCCGGTCCACTGGCAGCGGTCCGTCTTTCCCTATGGCCCCGAGCCCAGCTTCTGCGGCGGCCTGACCCAGCAAGGTGTGGACACCGGCAAGTTCCGGATGGTCCCACGCGACGGCATCGGCTACTACAACGCCGAGGGCAACTACGTCGAGACCTGGACCAACCTCGACACCGGTGACTTCGTCACCGTCAAGGGCACTTACAAGGAGCACACCATCCACGCCACCGTCGATGCCGACGGCATCGTGACCGCACTGTCCTCGGGACCCGGCACCGCCACCGTGTACGACTCCGATGGCCACAAGCTCGCCCACAGCGCTGGTCTGGTCCGGGCCGTCTACGTGGTCGACCAGATGGGCACCCCCGCCGACCCGGACGACGACGTGATCCTGTCCCGCACGCCCGTCAAACAGACCGGCCAGTTCTTCCCCATCTGCGACCCGATCATCGCGGCGATCGGCTAGCAGACTTCCCGGTTCCCTTCGGAGCAGGCGATGTCCTCCGTGGTCGGCACGCCTCGACGCCCTCAGATGCCGCGATCCGGGTGCCGATAGAGCCGGCAGCCTTTGTTCTGGTCGCGCACCTCCTGGTTGCGTTTCCGCATGCTGATGACCGTGGCCCTCGTCGACGTAGTCCCCCCCAAGCTCGTTCAGATGCTCGTTGACGACGCATTGCGCGATGGGTCGCTGCGGGCCTGGCAGCACCACGAGGGTCGGTGGCGGGGCTACGTCACCTACTCGGTCGGCGTAGGGCTGCAGCACTTCGCCTGGATTGATCAGGACCGATTGCGACATCTCGCGGCTCGCTAGGTGCCGCAGAGCTCCCGGCAGCGGCGCAGGTCGTGGTGTTCCCCGACCGGCGTCACGCTGAGGCAACAGCGCGCTTCCACCGTCGCCGGTCGGGGAAGTCCGGGTCTCATACGGGGCGCGCAGGCGGGTCGGGAGGGGACGGGTTGTACGCGCCGTCGGGCCTGCGCGATGCCGAGAACTCCCCCAGGGGCGTTGTCCGCTCAGCAACCGTGGAGTCGTCGAACATCGGTTGCAGGTCGCCGTGCGGGATCATCCTGTACCAGCGGCGGGACGGACGTTCCTTCTCGAAGTACAGCTCGAACACGCCGACGGCGACGTCTCCGCGAGTGTTCGTGGCGAAGGTGCGTTCACAGGTGCCCATGCTTACGAGCACGCGCCTCGGTGGGATCGCCGATGCCTGGCGCGAGGCGAACGTCGAGGGAGTGTTCAGGCGCCGCTCGAGCACGGAAGCCTGACGCTTTCGCAGCTGCTCAGTCGTCAGTGCTGGCTGTTCCTCGCGTCCGTCGGGAACGGCCACGATCGGTGTGTCACGCCTGAACATGGGTCATCACCAGGACCGGGTTGTCGGCATCGATCCCCGCCTTGAACGAGGCGGTGCCCCGCTTGGTCGGTGCCGTCTGGCCGGCTGCCTCGCGGGCCTCACGGGCGGCCCTGCGGCTGGCGAAGGTGGACAGGTTGGTGTCGGAGGCCGCTGCGGGCGTACCGGGCGTGGGCCCGACCGGCTCAGATGCGTGGTCGACGGGTGGGGTCTGGGTGGTTCGGGGCATCACAGGCTCCTCAGGAAGTGTCGGACGATGTCGGACGCCGAGCGCGGCGTCGATGAAAGGGACCGCGCCAGGATCTGGTCCACCTCACGGCGGCGCGGGCCACGCGGGTCGGTTGCCTTCACGATGGCTCGGGCCTCGGTCAGGTCCGCCCTGGCAGCGGTGATGAGCGCATCGGCCATGGCCCGGCGGGCGGCCTCGACCTCCGGGTGGGACCTCCCGGCTGCAAAGGAACGGTGCGAGAGCACGCGGGCTCCACGATTGGACGGGATCGTCACCAAGTCCACCGACAACAGCTCCGCGGACCTGACATGCGTGACGCCGTCGACCGACTTGCGGTCTGCGTTGAAGAACGCGACCGACACGGTGTCCAGGACGCCGTCGAGAACCTTCTGCCGGACCGCCTGAGCGTCGGGGGTGCTGGCGAAGGTGGCATCGATCATCAGCCGGCCGTTGACATAGGACGGGACAGCCCGAGCGACCAGGTTGCCCACCGAGGCCACGTGGTCGGAGTGACACGGGATCGAGGCCGGGAGCGGGTTGAACGCGCCGGCGTCGATGATCTCCCCGTCCCGGTCGACGTCAGGGGTGCTCGCAACGGCCCGGAAGCCGCCCGAGTCCGAATCGGTGATGTGTGCCTGTACCGCACTCATGCCACGCCGCCCTTCACTTCGGTCCTGTCCAGAAACGTCCGCGCAGACAGACCCTCCACGTAGGCGTCCAGGTCTGCGCGGCGGATCCGCGTCGAACCCTCCACCTTCACCGCGGCCAGGGAGCCGGCAGCGATCAGACGCTCGACCGTGCGGGTCGAGCAGCGCAAGGCGTGCGCCGCTTCCCGCTTGGTCAGCATCGGTGTCTCCATATAGCCACCGTCGGGCACATCCGCCGGTTCGCCTAGCGGTGTCGCGCCCTGTCGCGCCCTGACGCAATCTATGAGCAACGCGGCCAGCATCTCGACCTCATCCAAACCGGCTAGCCCCTCGCGCCGGGCCTCCTTCGCATACCTCGACAGTGCCAAAGCGACATGCCCCACGAACACGCCACCGTCGAGCTGATGGCCGCCTCGAGCGGGTTTGCGCGGCCTCAGTCGGCCGGGTCATGGCGCTTTCGGATCAGATGACCGTCTCGACGGCACGGCTGACAGAGCCTGCGGTCCGGTGGCAGGGATCCGGTGCCGGTCCAGAGCAGCCGGCCGCAGCCAGAGCATGGGACATCGGGCTTGCGTGCCATTTCAGAGCCCCCAAAATCGCTCGGAGAGAGATGAGAAGTGGGCAGAGGGCTCCGCTGGGTGCGACCGCAGAGATCCGAACGACCCCACCCGCGCGGGTGGACTCCGGCAGTCAGGTACAGGTGGCTAGAAGAGTCATAGAGCGCGCCGCGTTTCCGCAGGTCACAGACTCGACGGTAGGCACTGAGTGCCCTCTCGGTAGGCACTAGGCGCCTACTTTCAGCGTCAAGGTGGGCACTGAGTGCCTACCTTGACGTTCCCTGTGGTGCTGAGGGCAGGTGTCGTCAGCACGTCCGAGACCGCCTGCGATGGCGTGTCCCGGGACGACCCGACACCGCGCTCCTGAGCGTTCGGCCAGCCATCCGTAGTCGATCGCTGTGCGGATGGCACGCTGCACGCTGCCCTTGTCCAGTCGCCGTACTTCACCGGTGCCGGTGTCCACGGATCCGAGCACGAGCCCGATCTGACCAGGCTTGAACGAGGCGTGTCCGTTAGCTCGGTGGCTGCCGTAGGCCAAGGCTGAGACGCGGAGCCAGTACGGCAGACGTGGATCCGCTGACCGCTCGTGCCAGATCGATTGGAAGTGTCGGCCCCAAGGGTTGCTGCGGCTCATGACGCCGGCTCGCGGTGTCGGTAGCTGATGCGTAGGTGCTCGCAGGCCACGGCGAAGTCAGGCACTCGCCCGAGGTCGACGACGTAGCCGTGGCCGCTGGCCGACCACAGCGACTGGATGCCGGCGAAGTCACAGGCTCTCCGCACGTCTAGCGGTGCGCCCTTGAGCAGCGCCACCGAGCGCTCGTCGTCCTCGGTGATCCACACCGGGATGCGCGGCCTCACGACGACGCCTCCGCTGTCTCTCGGGCACGGCGGTCCGCATAGGGCGCGACGACGACGGACAGATGGCCCCACTGCTTGCGGTGCGCCTCGTAGCGCTCGACGTACTCGACATCGTCCTGCGCCTTGTCGGCGCGACGACGTTCGTCGAGCTCACGTCGCAGATCCTCGGCGAGGGTGTCAGCACTACTCGCCCATGCCTCGGCGGCGACCACCACAGCGGCCACCTTCCCCGCAGATCCCTCGGGCAACGCGAACCACGCAGCGGACCCGTAGGTCGGTGGCGGTGCCTCGCACCGACGGACCAGGCGATAGGCCCATGCTTGCCGCGCCTGGAGGGCCGAACGGGATCCCGTTGGTATCGTGGTGCTGTTCTTGATTGGCGTCGAGGATGCGGAGGCCGTCCCTGGTGCGCGGCCTCTCTCGCTGTCAGGCCGCATCGCCACCACCGGCCTTCAGGCGGCGCGCTTGGGCTGATTTCAATGCCAGGCGGGCGTAGTGCGCCTTGCGGAGGTGCGCGGCACGGACATGGTCGCCGCCAGCCTCCTCAAGGAACTTGGCATCGAGCGCGGCACGAGCTGGCGCGGTACGTGCGGTGCGGTCGACTGTGTTGGCCCACGAGACGTGAGCGCCGATGCGGCCGTTCAGGGCACGTTCGGCTGAGGATGGTTCAGGCATGCCTGGCCCTCCCTCTTCGGGAATGGCCAGTGCCCCAGGCTGACAAGGTGGCTTGCCACCGAGCGCGGTTTCAGATGGCTACAGCGTATGTCCTAGCAGCATGGACGCGGGTACTACAGCGCGGCGTGTCTTGGATTCGACCTGGGCGAGAATCCACTCGGTCTCGATGCCGGCGACGCAGCAGCACCGCACCCACCAGGTGCGTGGCGACTGGTTCGGCGGCACAACAAGCTCGGTGGTCTCGGTGCCGAGCCTTCGGCGACCTTCGACGGACACCAGGTGTCCCGTCGACAACTCGGTGTCGTTCCGGAACGGCTCGCCCTGGATGGTGTGCAGATATCGCCAGGTGCAGATCAGCACTTGGCCCTGCGGGTCCTTCACGACCTCGACGAGGGTATGAGCGCTCTTCCCTGGGCACACCGCCCGGAACATCACCGGGCGGCTCACAGGTCCCCCAGGTTCAGCCCGCGCGCTTCTTCGGCGGCCCGCGCCGACGCCTGCGCCTTGGTATAGCGCATCAGCATGTCAGGCCGGGTCCAGCCCGCCACGGCCATCAGGCCGCCCTCGGAGCCTCCGGCCGCCAGCCACCGGTGCGCGGCGGTATGGCGCAGCTTGTGCGGGTGGAAGCCCTCGACCCCGGCCAGCCGCGCCCGGTGCGCCAGGGACCGGTGCAGCCCGTCGTAGGCGAACGGCTTGCCCCGGTCCCCGAGCCACAGGGCGGCGCCTGCGGCGAGCCGGTGGGTACGCCGGACCCGTAGGTAGCGGTCGATCGCGCGGGCGGTGTGCGAGCCGAACGGGATCACCCGGCCCTTGCCACCCTTGCCGCGGCGCACCACGGCGGTGCCGGCCATCAGGTCGACGTCGGCCAGCTCAAGGGCGGCGACCTCACCGGCCCGGGCGCCGGTCTCGACCATCAGCCGGATCAGGGCCTCGTCGCGCCGCTCCCGCAGGTCAGAGCCAGCGCAGGCCTTCAGCATCGCCTTGATCTGGTCCTCGGTGAGCGGCTCGACGACCTTGCTGTCCAGCTTGGGTGCCTTGATCCCCAGCAGCGGGTCGACGTCGATCTCGCGTTCCTCGACCAGCCACACGGCGAAGCGGCGCACCGCGAGCTGGCGTGAGCGGGCGGTGGCCGGCTGTGCGTGCTCGAGGACGTGGTCGACGAACCGGGCGACCTGACGGCGGTCCAGCACGGCGGGAGCGTCGTGCTCGGCGCACCAGGACAGGTACTGCTCGACCCCGGCGGCGTAGGCCTTGATCGTCTGCGGGGACTTGCGCTCGGCGCGCAGGGACAGCACCCAGGACGGGAGCAGGGCGGCGAGGTCAGGGCCGGTCGTGCTCATCGTGACCAGCGCTTCTCGTGCCCCGTCGCGTGCATGTACGTGTGGCTCAGCTCGACCATCGCGTTCCAGATGGTGTCGCCGTCTTCACCCGGCCTCAGAGCCCGCCACTGACGGACGAGCTCGTCCAGCTCCGAGCGGCGAACCGGATCCTGCTCATGGGAGCCTCGGTCGACGAGAAACGAGACCAGCCTGGGCTCATCGGAATTCGAAGACACGCAGCGAGCCTAGCCGAATATCTGGACTAGGAGCGCTATGCCGTGTAGCGTGTCGCCCACCAGAGACCCTGAAACCGCCTCTGACCTGGCAGAACAGAACTAGCGCCGGGACAGCCTCAGTCCAGGTAGTCGCGCAGGACCTGGCTGCGCGAGGGGTGACGAAGCTTGGACATCGTCTTGGACTCGATCTGGCGGATCCGCTCGCGCGTCACGCCGTAGACCTTGCCGATCTCGTCCAACGTCTTGGGCTGGCCGTCCGTCAGGCCGAACCGCATCGAGACGACGCCCGCCTCACGCTCCGACAGCGTGTCCAGCACCGCATGCAGCTGCTCCTGGAGCAGCGTGAACGAGACCGCGTCCGCCGGGACGATCGCCTCGGAGTCCTCGATCAGGTCGCCGAACTCGGAGTCGCCGTCCTCACCGAGAGGGGTGTGCAGCGAGATCGGCTCGCGACCGTACTTCTGGACCTCGACGACCTTCTCCGGTGTCATGTCGAGCTCCTTGGCGAGCTCCTCCGGAGTGGGCTCGCGGCCCAGGTCCTGCAGCATCTGCCGCTGCACGCGGGCCAGTTTGTTGATGACCTCCACCATGTGGACCGGGATCCGGATCGTGCGTGCCTGGTCGGCCATCGCCCGGGTGATCGCCTGTCGGATCCACCACGTGGCGTACGTCGAGAACTTGTAACCCTTGGTGTAGTCGAACTTCTCCACCGCGCGGATCAACCCGAGGTTGCCCTCCTGGATCAGGTCCAGGAAGAGCATGCCGCGACCGGTGTAGCGCTTGGCCAGGGAGACCACGAGGCGCAGGTTGGCCTCGAGCAGGTGGTTCTTGGCGCGCCGGCCGTCCTCAGCGATCCAGCCCAGCTCGTCGAGCATCTTCGCCGACACCTTGCCGTCTCGGCCGAGCTTCTCCTCCGAGAAGAGCCCCGCCTCGATCCGCTTGGCGAGCTCGACCTCCATCTCGGCGTTCAGCAGCGGGACCTTGCCGATCTGCTTGAGATAGTCCTTGACCGGATCCGCCGTGGCACCGGCGACCGTGACCGTCTGCTCGGGCTCGTCGGCCTCGTCGGCCTCGGAGATCGTGAAGCCCTGCTTCTCGTCTTCCTTGAGCGTCGGGTCGGTCACGAGATCCTTCTCGAACACGGTGTCGTCGATGTCGGCGAGGGACTTCTTGCCGTCGACCTCGACCACGACCGCCGCCGTCTCGATCTCGCTGGACGGGGTGCCCTTGTCGTTCTTCGCCGCCTTCTTCGTCGGAGCCTTGGCCGATGACTTGGTGGGGGTCGTCTCGGTCTTGGCAGCCGTTTTCTTCGCTGGCGTCTTCGCCGCAGTCTTGGCGGCCGGCTTCGCAGCGGACTTGGTGGTCGTGCCCGAACGGCTGGAGGTCTTGGTGACAGTGCCGGCCTTCTTCGCCGGCGCCTTTGTCGACGTGGACGCATTCTTCGACGTGGCCTTCGCCGGGGACTTCTTTGCTCCCGGCTTCTTGGCCGTCTTCTTCGCTGTTGCCGACACGGTGGCGCGCCCTGGAGCGGCAGCCGCCACCACCCGCTTGCGACCCGCGCTGTCGGCGGCGCTGACGGCGACCGTCACACCCTGCGACGACAGGTGCTTGAGGAGCGCCTTGCGGTGTGTAGCCGACACCTCGGCCTCCTCGAACGTGTCACGGACGTCGTTGGGGGACACCTGGCCGTCACGTTGTCCCTGGGCGATCAGTCGCTTCACCGACGGGTGAGAAAGCAGGGACTCGGGCAGGGTGCGGGACGTGCTCGGCGACACGAACGTCCTCTCGTTGATTGACTCAGGGGCGCGGCAAAGCCCGGTCACGTCAAGATGCCGCGGCTCCATTGTGACACGAACCTGGGCATGCTCAAGCCAGCCCCCGGCCCGATGGCGGCCGTCGGTCAGCCCGACGTCAGCACCGACTCGATGACGTCGAGACAGCGGTCGAGTTCGTCGTCGCTCACGCCGCCGAAGCCGAGCACGATGCCGGTGGTGCGGTGTGTCCGCCCGTACGCGGACAGCAGTGGCACGTCGAACCCTGATCTCGACGTGGCGGTGTGCACCGCCTGAGCGCGCCGGGCAGACAGCGGCAGCGTGACGTACATCCCTGTCCCCGCCCCCTCGACTGCGACGAGCCCGCCGAGCCTGCGACGGATCACGTCGCCACGTTCGGCATAGACGCGGCGAGCAGAACGGACGAGCCGGTCCACGTGACCGTCCCGGAGCATCGCCAGAAAGGCTCGCTGAGCCGGCCAGGAGGCGTGATCGTGCCGGGCGGCGGTGCCCGCCGACAGCTCCGCAACCAGGTCGGCCGGGCCGACCAGCCACCCCACCCGCAGCGCCGGGTGAACCGCCTTGGCTGCGGTGCCGAGGTAGATCACCTCCGAGGACAGCGACGCCAGCGCCGGCAACGGCGCGACGTCGTAGCGGAACTCGGAGTCGTAGTCGTCCTCGAGGATCCAGCAGCCGCGTCGCCGAGCCTCGGCGGTCAGGGCCATCCGCCGCGTCGCGGACAACGACGCACCCGTCGGGTGCTGGTGCGCGGGAGTGACATAGACCGCCCGGACGTCGTCACGTCGCGTCGCCGCAAGCGCCTCGACGGCGATCCCGTCGCCGTCCACGGGTACGTCGACCACGTCGAAACCCGATGACCGTGCCACGTCGACGGCGGCGCGGTAGCCGGGGTCCTCCACAGCCACTGCTCCTGGACGCAAGGCGCCGAGCACCAACGACAGACCATGCGTCGTGCCCGCCGTGATGAGCACCTCTGACGGATCACAGCTCAAGCCGCGATGCCGAGCCAGATGTGCCGCGAGCAGCTCGCGCAGCGGCGCGAGCCCAGCAGGCTCGGGGTAGCCGCGCGGCGGAGTGGAGACCGACATCTCCTTCCAGGCCCGCCGCCACCCTGGCTCGAGCCGAGGATCGACGTAGGGAGTGCCGGTGTCGAAGCTGACCTGGCGCGTCGGGGTGGGCCGAACACGCACGCCGGAGACGTGACCGGCGCGCGCTGACCCTGGGGCTTGCAGGCCGACGTCATGCACGAACGTGCCTGCGCCGCGACGAGTCGTCACCCAGCCCTCGGCGAGCAGCTGGTCGAACGCAGCTTCGACGACCGCGCGCGCCACCGCGAGATCGACCGCCAACGCGCGCGACGACGGCAGCCGCGCACCGGGCTCGAGCGCTCCGGAGACGACCAGTCGGCTTACCTGGCGGGCGATCTGGACCGGCAGCGAGTCGGCTCCACGACGATCCAGGGTAAGGGCCAGCGGGACGGGTGCTGCGGTCACGAGTTGCTCCGGATCGGCGGGTGGCTTGATGGAATCAGTAGGAATTGGCTCGTGCGGCAAGCCACTTCGACCGTCAGGATAGCCGTATGACGATCGAGGCGACCGACAACGACCTCTCCCCCACCACCCGGACCCGGGTCGGCCGGCACAGTGAACGGGCCCGGAGCGACCGCGCCGCCCTGTTGGCCGTGCTCGACGAGGCTCTGGTCTGCCACCTGGGGGTGCTGAAAGCCGGGCATCCGGTCGTGCTGCCCATCGTCTTCGGGGTCGACCCGGACGGACCCGACGACGGCGGCACGCTGTACCTCCACGGCTCGGTCGCCGCCGGCGCGCTGGCCGCCGCACCCGACCAGGACGTCTGCGTGACAGTGACCCACGTCGACGGGCTCGTGCTCGCTCGTTCCGCCTTCCACCACTCGATGAACTACCGCAGCGCTGTCGTGATCGGGCGGGCGCGCATCGTCGAGGACGAGGCCGAGAAACGTCACGCGCTCGACCGCGTCGTCGACCAGGTCGTCCCAGGACGCGCCGCTACGTTACGGGCGCACACCCGCAAGGAACTGGGCGCCACCGCGGTGATCGCGCTGCCGCTTCGCGAGGCCTCGGTCAAGCAACGTACCGGTGGCGTCGCGGACGACCAGGCCGATGTCGATGCCGGCGTGTGGGCAGGGGTCCTGCCGCTGCGCACAGTGGCCGACGACGTCGTGATCGATGTCGATGCCGAGACGGTCCGGGTGCCTGACGACGTACGCCGGTTGCGCGCCAGCCTCGGCTGAGCCGTCCGGGTGATCTCGTCAGGCTCGATCAGCGAGACTGCTCGATCAGCGAGACTGCCCGATCAGCGAGACCGCTCGATCGGGAGACCACTCGATCGCCTCGCCTGAGCCGTCCGGGTGATCTCGACAGGCTCGATCAGCGCTTGGTCAGCGTTTGGCGGCGGCCTTCTGCTCCTTCTTGAAGCTGCGGACCTTCTCCAGCGAGACGGTGTCGCGGACATCGGCCACCGACCGGTACGACCCTTCCTCGGCGTAGACGCCGGCGGCCTTCTCCCAGCCGTCCGGTCGGACGGCGAGCTGCTTGCCGAGCAGCGCGACGAAGATCTGGGCCTTCTGCTTGCCGAAGCCCGGCAACGCAGTGAGCCGGGCGAACAGCTCGGCGCCGGTGTCGGCGCCCTCCCACAGGTCGGCGGCCCGTCCGTCGTACTGGTCCACGACGATCTGGGCGAGCTCCT
Source organism: Propionibacteriales bacterium (assembly GCA_038259225.1). Lineage (GTDB taxonomy): Bacteria > Actinomycetota > Actinomycetes > Propionibacteriales > Nocardioidaceae > JANLYC01. The sequence continues at coordinate 16,114 of JBBSPA010000011.1, read as the reverse complement.
GCAACCGGGCGGCCATCGACCCGGGGAAGCGGTGCACGGCCGGGGGTGTGGCGCAGATCGCCGCGAACTCCTCCGGGGGCGCCGACGCGATGGCCTCCGGGTCCAGAGTTCCGAACCGGTCGAGAATCTTGGCCGGGCCGGCGAAGGCGCGTTCCATCGGGAACTGCTGGTCGAGCATCATCCCGGCCAGCAGCGCGAACGCGTTGGTCGACAAGACCTCGTCGGCGGCGACGTCCTGGGTCAGCTGAAGGTGCACCGTTGCGTCACTCCGCAGCTTTGACCGCGAGCACCGGGCACGGGGCGTCGAGCAGGATGCGCTGGGCGTTGCTGCCCAAGATGAGCTTGCCGACCGGGCTGCGGCGGCGCAGACCGATCACGATGAAGTCCGCAGCCACCTCACCGGCTACGTTGATCAGGTCCTCGGCCGGGTCCATGCCACGGACGAGCTGCCGGATCTCGTGCTCGACTCCGGCGTCCTTCAGCTGGCTGCGTACGTCTTCGAGCTGCGACTCGGACTCGACGGCTTCGTCACGGTCGAACTCCCGGCCGCCGCGGTGGGAGTTGACGACCACGAGGCTGGCCCCACGCATCTTGGCCTCCTCAGCGGCAAGTCGCAGCGCCGCCTGGCCTTCCGCCTTCGGCACATACCCCACCACGATGACGCCCATGAACTGCTCCTTCTCACACCGGCGTGCGAGCGGTCTCGCATGCGGACTCGACCGAACGCTACTAGTCCCCGGTCCGACTCGTCGATTCTCTGGTCCGACTAGTCGATGGGCCACTCGTGCACGGGGATGTTCTCGTGCATCAGCTCGCTGTAACGACGTACGACCTCACGTAGTGCGTCGAAGCGATCCGTGGAACCGGAGTCGAACAGCTTGTGGAACATCTGCACCTGCCAGGTTGCTCCGTTACGCGCGGTCAGGCAGCGCTGCTCGATGATGCCGAGCAGTCGGTCAATCTCTTCCGCGTCGATCCCCCAGCGATCCAGCCCGTCCCGGGCCCGTGGCAGCAGGCGGCGCAGCGCCAGCGCGGCAGCTCCGACCTGTCCGAGCCCCGGCCAGTAGACCTGCGCGCTCATTCCGTCGCGCGCACCGGCGTGGAAGTTCTCCTCCGCGGCGGAGAACGACATCTGGGACCACAGCGGCCGCTCGTCGTCGGCAAGTGACCTGACGAGCCCGAAGTAGAAGGCGGCGTTGGCCATCATGTCGACGACCGTCGGGCCGGACGGGAGCACCCGGTTCTCGACCCGCAGGTGCGGCACACCGCGGACGACGTCGTACACGGGCCGGTTCCAGCGGTAGATCGTGCCGTTGTGCAACCGCAGCTCCGGCAGCTTGGGGGTGTCGCCATTGTCGAGGACGGCGACCGGGTCCTCGTCCTCGGTGATCGGGAGCAGCGCCGGGAAGTAGCGGACGTTCTCCTCGAACAGGTCGAAGATCGAGGTGATCCAGCGCTCGCCGAACCACACCCTGGGCCTGACGCCCTGCGACTTCAGCTCCTCACTGCGGGTGTCGGTGGCCTGCTCGAACAGCGCAATCCTCGTCTCGGCCCACAGCTCTTTGCCGAACAGGAACGGCGAGTTCGCACCGAGCGCGAGCTGGATCCCGGCGATCGCCTGGGATGCGTTCCAGTACGCCGGGAAGTCGTCCGGGCTGGTCTGCAGGTGCAGCTGCATCGACGTGCACGCGGCCTCCGGCATGATCGAGTCAGCCGTCACCCGCAACCGGTCGACGCCACGGATCGAGATCTCGAGGTCCTCACCTCTGGCCGCGAAGATCTGGTCGTTCAACAGCCGGTAGCGCGGGTTCTCCGACAGCGTGTCGGTGTGCATGTGGGTGGTCTGCAGCGTTGGCAGGATGCCGACGGTGACCATGTGGGCGCCGACGCTGCGTGCCTTCACCTCCGCCGCGTTCAGGCTCTCGCGCACATTCTGCTCGAACGCCGCGACCCCGCCGTCGGCGAGCCGTCGAGGCGCCACGTTGATCTCGAGGTTGAACTGACCGAGCTCGGTGACGAAGTCCGGGTCTTCGATCGCAGCGAGCACCTCGGCGTTCTTCATCGCCGGGTCGCAGGCGTCGTCCACCAGGTTCAGCTCGACCTCGATCCCGGTCATCGGACGCTCGACGTCGAAGCGCGACTCGCGCAGCATCCGGGCGAAGACGTCGAGACACGTCCGGACCTTCTCGCGGTAGCGCCGCCGGTCTTCGCGCGTGAACTCCCGGCGTTCGACCTCCTGGCCCATCGTCGGTCCTCCTCACGGCACGTCGGCTGCGGTGCCCGCAGCCCGATCCGCCGAGCCTCAGCCTGCCGTGCTTCGCCGGTCCACGCCACTTCTGCCGACTGACCGGCGCTCACGGCGGCTGCCCGGGCGATCCGCCCCGCTCGCCGAACGTCCAGACAGCCGGGTTGAGGCTGGAGTCGCACACCTCGAGCACCAGCTTCGCCATCGGGTACTCCGGATGGACGTCGAGCACCCGCTCGGCCCCGTGTGAGGCGAGCACTCCGCGCCCGGACAACCAGGCGGCGAACGCCGCCAGGCTCCCGACTGGAGCCAGCAGGTCGTCGGGGGTCGCCTGTAGGGCCCGCAACCAGAACGCGAAGTGATCGACCGCGTCGTCGCGGGTCATCAGCAACCACGCCTGGTCTCGCATGGGGATGCTCTGGACCGCCACCATCAACGGGACCAGCGCGTCCATGGTGATCGGCTCGGACGCCGACACGGCTGCGCTCACGGCCTCGCGAAAGCTCTCCTCGGTCCAGGGCGGCAGGTCAGCCGGCCCGGTCAGCAGCGCGTGCAGCGACTCCTCGAACGCGACCCGCTGCAGAGGCTGCGGCTCGAACTGCTCGCGGAGCGCGTCGCGGCTCGGCGCCCGCGCCATCCCGGCGACCACGGCCTCTGCGGCAACCCGGGACGACTCGGCGTCGTACACCGTCCCCTCCGACGGACAGCAGACCTGGTCGTCGCACAGATAGGACCACCAGCGTGCACCGTCGGCCCGGACCGCCTCCACGACCTCGACTCCGTCGGTGCCGAGCGCGCCGAGGATCCCTTCGACGACGGCATCCGCCACGTCCGCCCGCGTGGAGAACGCCACGACGATCACCGGGTCGAAGCGGTGGTGGGCGATCAGACCACGGACGTAGTCGACCTGATGCCGCACCGCGTCGCCATCGTGGTCGTCGAGAAGGTCGAGTCGGGCGCAGGGACCGAAGCGTTGGCGGGACCCCTCCAGAGCCACCACGACGATGCTTTCCTCGGGGTCGAACCCGAGGAGGTACGGGACGATCGTCACGACGTCCGCAGGGTTCTTGATCTTGGTGACCGGGGTCGTGGTCGGCTTGGCGCGAGGGGATCGGCGGTTGCTCATGTTGATCAGCGTGATCCCGACGAGGGGTCGCGCACCGGCCGTGACAGCGACCTGTGGACAACGGATCGGCGATGATGAACCTGTGCGTAACGTCGCGTCGATCCTGCATCTGGACCTCGATGCGTTCTTCGCTGCGGTCGAGCAGCGTGACAAGCCATCGTTGCGCGGGAAGCCGGTCATCGTCGGTGGCGTCGGCCAGCGCGGCGTCGTCGCCACCGCTTCCTACGAGGCACGACGGTTCGGGGTCCGCTCCGCGATGTCGACCGCCGAAGCGCGCTCTCGGTGCCCTCATGCGGCGTTCCTGGTCGGCCGCTTCGACGCCTACCGCGCATCGAGCCGACTGGTGATGCGGGTCCTGCGCGCCCGCTCGCCGCTGGTCGAGCCGCTGTCGCTGGACGAGGCATTCGTCGACCTTGCCGCAACCCCGGCCCCCCTGGACCTGTCCCCGGCCGGTCTGGACGAGATCGCTGCGGACCTCAAGGCTGATGTCTGTGACGTGACCGGAGGCCTGACAGCGTCGGTGGGGATCGCCACGTCGAAGCTGATCGCGAAGATCGCCAGCGAGCTCGACAAGCCCAATGGCACCGTGGTGATCCCCGCGGGGTCCGAACATGACCTCCTGGCGCCGATGCAGGTGACGGTGATCCCGGGCGTCGGCCCCGCCACTGCCGGCCGGCTTCGCCAGGTCGGGGTGAACACCGTGGAGGAGCTACGGCAGATCAGCCTGGACGAGCTGGTCCGCATCGTCGGCCAGGCGCACGGCAGCAGCTTGTACGCCCTGGCGCGCGCCGACGACGATCGTCCCGTCGTGTCCGAGCGGGAGACCAAGTCGGTCTCCGTCGAGGACACCTTCGAGGTCGACCTCGTCGATCCGGTGCTGCTGGCCGCGATCATCGACCGCCATGCGCGCAATGTCTGCGAGCGGTTGACCAAGGCGAAGCTGTCCGGGCGAACGGTGACCGTCAAGGTCCGGATGCACGACTTCACGACAGTGACCCGGTCGGCCACGATCGTCGGCCCGACGGACCGGCCTGCGGTCGTCAGCCGACTGGCCCGTGGCCTGCTCGCCGAGCTCGACACCTCAGGCGGCGTACGACTGCTGGGGGTCGGCGTCTCAGGTCTCGCGGACTGGATCCAAGACGACCTGTTCGCCGACGAGGAGGACGCGCTCGACCAGCCGCTCGTCGTACCCGACGCAGATCCGTACGCGGCACACTCCCGGCCACGGCACGGGCGCGGCTGGATGCCGGGCGTCGACGTCGAGCACCCGCAGTTCGGGCCCGGCTGGGTCTGGGGGTCCGGACTCGGCCGCGTCACGGTCCGCTTCGAGACCGCCGAGACCGGACCCGGTCCGGTGCGAACACTCGCGGCCGACGACCCTGAGCTGGTACGCCGCCTGGTGCCTCTCGACGACGAGTCTGACGTCAGCGATCCGACGCCAGGGCCTCCGCCGCGCTGACCACGCGGCCGCCCTGCTCCGCCAGCGCGTGTGGTTGTCTACCGCGGATGGCGCGGGAGTGGTTACGAGCCGACACCGAGTAGGGTCGCGACGTGACAGATACCCGACCCTCCGCGTCGAAACAGCCCTCCGCAGCCGGGCGCCCGTCCGCGGCCAAGCGGCCGATCGAGCGGGTCCATCACGGCGACACGTTCGTGGACAACTACGACTGGTTGCGGGACAAGGACGGACCCGAGACCCAGGCCTACCTGAACGCCGAGAACGCCTACGCCGATGCCCAGATGGCGCATCTGCAGGACCTGCGGGAAGCGATCTTCGGTGAGATCAAGTCACGCACACAGGAGACCGACCTGTCGGTGCCCAGCCGCAGTGGTGGCTACTGGTACTACCGGAGGACCCAGGAGGGTCAGCAGTACCCGATCGTCTGCAGGACCAAGGCCGACGCCGACGACTGGACTCCGCCGGTGCTCGAGCCGGCCGTGGACGTGCCCGGCGAGGACATCCTGCTCGACTGCAACGAGCTGGCGGACGGCAAGGCCTTCTTCTCCCTCGGCGCCTTCACGGTCTCGCTGGACGAGAACCTCCTCGCCTACTCCACCGACGTGGTCGGAGACGAGCGCTACACCGTGCGGGTCAAGGATCTGCGCACCGGCGACCTGCTTCCCGACGAGATCCCCAACACGCTGCACAGCGTGACGTGGTCGGCCACCGGTACTCACCTCTTCTACACCACCGTCAACGACGCCTGGCGCCCTGACAAGGTCTGGCGGCACGCGCTCGGGACTCCCGCCGACGACGACGTGCTCGTGTATGAGGAGACCGACGACAAGTTCGGCGTGGGGATCGGCCGGACCACGAGCGACCGGTACCTGATCTTGGGCGCCGGGTCGAAAATCACCTCCGAGGCCCGGATCCTGGAGGCTGACGAACCCACCGGCGACTTCCGGGTCGTGGTCCCACGCCGGGAAGCCATCGAGTACGACGTCGACCACGCCGTGATCGGCGGGCAGGACCGGCTCGTCGTGCTGCACAACCGGGGCGCACTGAACTTCACCCTGGGCGTCGGGCCGATATCGCTGAGCTCACTGGACGAGCTCGACACGGTGATCGCGCACGACGAGGAGGTCCGCCTCAGCGACCTGACCGTGTCCGCCGCGACGCTGGCGGTCAACCTGCGCCAGGACAGCCTGCCGCAGGTGCGCGTGTTCTCCCTCGACGGCGACGGCGAGGGTGGCGGCGAGGGTGGCGGCATCGGCGCAGGCGCCAACATCGCCTTCGCCGAGGAGCTGTTCGACGCCACGGCCATCGGCTTCAGTGACTGGGAGCAACCGTTCGTCCGACTCTCCTACAGCTCGTTCGTGACACCAGCATCGGTGTACGAGTACGACCCGTCGTCGGCTGAGCTACACCTGCGCAAGCAACAGCCGGTGCTCGGCGACTACGACCCTGCGGACTACGTGCAGACTCGAGAGTGGGTGACGGCGCGAGACGGGGTCCAGATCCCGGTCTCGATCGTTCGGCACAAGAGTGTCGCCGACCACAGCTCGGCGCCGGTGCTGCTGTACGGCTACGGCTCCTACGAGATCAGCTACGACCCGTTCATGAGCATCGCGCGCCTCTCGCTGCTCGACCGTGGGATGGTCTATGTCTTGGCGCACATCCGCGGTGGCGGTGAGATGGGGCGCACCTGGTATGAGCAGGGCAAGCTGCTGCACAAGAAGAACACGTTCACCGACTACATCGACGTCGCGCAGCACCTGGTCGACACCGGCTGGACCACCACTCCGCAGCTGGTCGGGCTCGGCGGCAGCGCGGGCGGTCTGCTGATGGGCGCGGTCGCGAACATGGCACCTGACCTGTTCGGAGGCTTGATCGCTCAGGTGCCCTTCGTGGACGCGCTGACCACGATCTTGGACCCCTCGCTCCCGCTGAGCGTGATCGAGTGGGACGAATGGGGCGACCCGCTGCACGATCCGGACGTCTACGCGTACATGAAGTCGTACACGCCGTACGAGAACGTCCGGGCCACGGCGTACCCCGCCATCTACGTCCACACCTCCATCAACGACACCCGGGTGTTCTACGTCGAACCCGCCAAATGGGTGGCCCAGCTGCGCGAGACGCTGCCGGACTCCAGCCGGGTGCTCTTCAAGTGCGAGATGTCGGCCGGACACGGCGGCGCGAGCGGGCGGTACGACGCCTGGCGTGAGCAGGCAGAGTTCTATGCCTGGATCCTCGACACCGCCGGCGCCGCCCGTTAAGAAGCACCTGAGACGGGCAACTCCCCTCTGATTCGCGGCGTTCTACAAGTACTCCACAGCCCGTGGACAGCAAATACCTACGTGCGAGTAGGAATCTTGCGGACACCAGAGGCGTTATCCCAGTACAGGCCGCTGTCTGGGGGGTCTGGTGGGACAGCGAAGGAGAGGATCGCCGTGGCACAGACTCGTTCGACACGGGGACGTACCGCAACACTCGACTCCCGCGACAGCGGGATCGAAGGCCGCGACAGCGTGGGGATGTACCTCGACGAGATCGCGCGCACGCCCTTGCTCGACGCCGCTACCGAGGTCGAGCTGTCCAAGGCGATCGAGGCGGGCCTGCTGGCTCGGCACCTCCTCGACAGCGGCCGGATCGCTCGGGCGAAGGGCGGCGCTCCCAAGCGAGCCACCCGCGAGGAGCTCGAGTGGCTCGTCGCCGAGGGTGATCGCGCCACCCAACGGTTCATCCAGGCGAACCTCCGCCTGGTCGTGTCGATCGCACGCAAGTACGGTCGCTCGGCCATGCCGATGCTCGATCTCGTCCAGGAAGGCAACACCGGCCTGATCCGCGCGGTCGAGAAGTTCGACTACGCCAAGGGCTACAAGTTCTCGACGTACGCCACCTGGTGGGTGCGTCAGGCGATCACCCGCGGCATCGCCCAGCAGGCTCGCGTCGTCCGCCTGCCGGTCCACGTCGTGGAGGAGCTGAACCAGATCGGTTCGGCCCGCCGCACGCTCGAGCGCCAGCTCGGACGTGACCCGGAGCCGGAAGAGATTGCCGCAGAGCTCGACATGGATATCGAGCGAGTGCTGGACCTGATCAGCTGGGGTCGCGACCACGTGAGCCTCGACACACCGGTCGACGAGGACGGCGACACCTCACTCGGTGACCTGGTGGCGAAGGAGACCACTCCTGGCCCGGACTCGGCCTTCCTCGACGTCGAGTCGCGGCAGCGGCTGGACGACCTGGTGGAGCTGCTCGACCCGAGGTCCGCCGACGTGATCCGCTCCCGGTACGGCCTGGCCGACGGCCGTCAGGAGAAGCTGGCCGACATCGGCGCCCGGCACGGCGTCTCTGCCGAGCGAGTCCGCCAGCTCGAGCGCGAGGCCTTGGCCCAGCTACGCCGGCTGGCCGACCCCGACCTGGCCGCCTGACACGTACTCCGGTGGTCGAGCAGCGACCCGCCCGCCGACGTACTAGCTGAGCTGATCCCACACCCGATCGACAGCGGCTTGCAGCTGCACCAACGACCCGTCATTGCCAATCACGTGGTCGGCAGCAGCAAGCCGCTGGTCACGTCCGGCCTGAGCAGCGATCCGGGACCGGGCGTCCTCCTCGCTCATCTGACGGTGCCGGACCAGCCGCTGGACCTGGATGTCAGTCGGTGCATCCACCACCACGACGACGTCGAAGCTGTCGGCCTGTCCGGTCTCGACCAAGAGCGGGATGTCGTGCACCACGATGGCTTCTGGGCCTGCGGCCCGCTCGATCTCGGCGGCCCGGGCTCGTACGCGCGGATGGATGATGGCCTCCAACCGCTGCCGCGCGGCGTCGTCACCGAAGACCCGGCTGCCCAGTGCTGCGCGGTCGAGCGCGCCGTCCGCGGTCAGCACCTGCGGCCCGAACACCGCCACGACCTCGGCCAGCCCCGGCGTACCCGCGGCGACGACCTCACGGGCGAGCAGGTCCGCGTCGATCACGACGGCGCCGTGCGCAGCGAACATCGCGCTTACCGTCGACTTGCCCGATCCGATCCCCCCGGTGAGCCCGACACGCAGCATGCGCCCAGCGTGCCACCTCAGCCGGTCGAGTCCTGCGGCAGGCTCAGGACAACCCGGTCGAGACGCCTTCGCGCTGCGCAGGCGTTCGGAAGATCCGGCGGTACCGCTGCGGACTGGTGCCACGCAGCCGAGCGAAGTGGTGGCGGAACGCGGTGGCGTTGCTGAAACCGACCCGGGTAGCGATCCGCTCGACGGTCTCGTCGGACTCCTCGAGCAACCGCTCCGCCAGCAGCACCCGCTGGTTGGTGATCCAGTGGTAGGGGGTCGTGCCGGTCTCTGCCTTGAAGCGCCGGGCGAACGTGCGCGGGGACATCATCGCCTTGACCGCCAGTGCCTCCACGCTCAGGTCGGCTCCCAGGTTGGACCCCACCCACTCGAGCAATGGTTGCAAGGTGTCGGCTGTCGTCACCGGCACGGGTGACTCGATGAACTGTGCCTGTCCGCCGTCGCGGTGCGGCGCTACCACCATCCTCCGGGCGACGGTCGCTGCGACGCTGGCGCCGAACTCGGTCCTGATGATGTGCAGGCACGCGTCGAGCCCGGCCGCCGAGCCGGCCGAGCTGATGATCGGTCCGTCTTCGAGGTAGAGCACGTCACACTGCACCTTGGCCTTCGGGAACCGCGCCTCGAGCTCGTCGACGTACCGCCAGTGCGTGGTGCAAAGCCGGTCGTCCAACAACCCCGCCTCGCCGAGCACGAAGGCCCCGGCGCACACCGACAACAGCTGTGCCCCGCGCTCGTACGCCGACTGCAACGCCTCGACCACGCAGTCCGGCACCGGGTGGTCACGCGGCATCGCCGGAAGACAGATCAGATCAGCGTCGGCGAGCCGATCGATGCCCTCACTCACCTGGAGCGCGAACCCGGGCAGACTGGTCGGGACCGGACCTGGCGTGGGAGCGCAGATCGCGAAGTCGAAGTTCGGCCCGCCCTGGTCCTCGCGGTCCAGCCCCCACGCCTCGCAGAGCACCCCGAGCTCGAACGGGGCAACCCCGTCGTAGACCAGCACCGCCACGTTCTTCAGCATGCGGACCATCGTGCCAGAGGATTGGCAGAAAATCGAGGTACCGGGTCCCTTCTGCCACTGTTGGCGGGTCTTGGTGGGAGGCAGACTTACTGCCATGACCACATTCGCCGCCCTCATCCCCCTGGTGGCCTTCGCGCTCGTCGCCGCTTGGTACGGCGCGCGTCTGGCCCATTTGATCAAGTCCGACGGCTACGGCTTCCGCGCCACGTCCGGTCTACCGCGTGACTGGTCCCCTTCGATGGACCTGCCCAGCACGTCGTACGTCGAGAAACCCCACCACTAGCCTCCCCTACCCCTCTGCTACCGCAACGCCATGACCGGGTCTCCAGCGCGGAGGCCCGGTCCGGCGGTGGTGCAGCGGTACTGCGAGGCGCCTGGACCGGCGAGTACCAGACGCAGGCAGGCCCGCTCGGCGGCGGTACCCCAGTAATCCGGGTGCAGCGACTCCTGGATCTGATGCGGCGCCAGCGTGGTGTAGAGCTGGTTGATCCACTCGACCCGATCCACCGCGCCGGGTGAGTTCCAGGTCCGCAGGCCGGTCTCGGACAACCGTGACGTGCCGCGTTCGCACAGCCGGTGCCCGTCCAGCGCGGCGGACAGGTCCAGCACCTCGAACGGCGTACCAGTCGAGCGAGCCGACCGCGCCACCGTGGTGTTGATGGCCGGCAGCACGACGGAGTCGGCCCAGCTGGCGTCGGCCGCGAACAGCGGGCAGCCACCGCGCACGCCGCGGTTGCGGTCGCTGAAGCGCAGCAGGTCACCAGGCGGCACCGGCGATGGATACGTCATCACGATCCTGCGATAGTCGTCGTCGGCGTACCCAGCCTGGCGCATCGCGCCGGTGACGCGACGCAGCGCAGCAGCGACGGCCGACTCCACCCGCGCCTGTGCCGGTGGGCGGAAGCGCGCGTTGAGATCTCGGTCGTTGCTGCACAACTGTGGTTGCCTGGGCGACGAGGCCAGATATCCAGTGACGCAGCGCCCCGCCAAGGCCCCGAATCCGAAGTCGTTGCCGCCGATCGACACCACGACCGCCTCGACGGGGTGCTTGGCCGCGAAGCGCCGCAGCGCCAGCGCCTGGCCGACGCCGTTTCCGTCGGGCTCACGGGCAAAGTCCAGCCCCGGCGTGAACCGGAGCCCTGACGCGTCCGAGCGTGTGGTCGCGCCCGAGCAGGCGAGATTCTTGCCGCGCAGTCCGCCTACCCGTGGCACCACGACGGTCCGGGACGCCCGGTGACAACCGGGCTGGCTCTCCTGACCGCGACGATCGAAGTACGCGTTGGGACCTAGTGCATCGACCCGACGGTCCGGCCCGTCGGAATTGGCACCCCAGCGCGCGCCCTCCCCGGAGATGTAGCTGTCGCCGAGGGACACGATCCATCCCTGGGGGATGTCTCCTGCCGACGCGGATCGGCTGGGTGCGGACGGGGCCGGGCGGCCGGTCGCCTCACCAGGGGCCGGGCCACCGCCGTCGGTGGAACCACTCAGGAGGACCAGCGTGAACAGTGCCCAGAGCGCGATGACTGACCGGGCACGATGCGCCAATGGCGGTCGGCCCCCCACCCGAAGGTGAGGGGCACCGCTCGTCACTGGCCGCCGGTGAGCTTCTCGCGCAACGCCTGCAGCGCCTCGTCCGAGGCCAGCGAGCCGTCGGTCTCGGCACCACTCGGCGCGGCCTCGCCGGGCACGGCCGGGCTGGCCGGGCTGGCCGGGGTGGCGCTGGTGTCGGCACCGTCGGAGGAGTAGTTCGACGCCTCGGTGGCCTCGACGTCGGCCTTGGCGGCGTCCTCGACCTGCTGCTTGTGCGCCTCCCAGCGGGCGTGCGCCTCGGCGTACTGAAGCTCCCACGCGGCCTTCTGCTCGTCGTAGCCCTCGAGCCACTCACCCGTCTCGGGGTCGAAGCCTTCGGGGTACTGGTAGTTGCCCTGGTCGTCGTAGGAGGCGGCCATGCCGTACAGGGTCGGGTCGAAGTCCTCCGAGGAGTGGTCGACGCCTTCGTTCGCCTGCTTGAGCGACAGCGAGATCCGGCGCCGCTCGAGGTCGATGTCGATGATCTTGACCATCACGTCGTCGTTGACCTGCACGACCTGCTCGGGAATCTCCACATGGCGCTCGGCCAGCTCGGAGATGTGTACCAGGCCCTCGATACCCTCGTCGACGCGGACGAATGCACCGAACGGGACGAGCTTGGTGACCTTGCCCGGGACGATCTGGCCCATCTGATGGGTCCGGGCGAACTGCTGCCACGGGTCTTCCTGGGTCGCCTTCAGCGACAGTGAGACGCGCTCGCGGTCCATGTCGACGTCGAGCACCTCGACGGTGACCTCCTGGCCGACCTCGACGACCTCCGACGGGTGGTCGATGTGCTTCCAGGACAGCTCCGAGACGTGCACGAGGCCGTCGACACCGCCGAGGTCGACGAACGCGCCGAAGTTGACGATCGAGGAGACGACACCGGGCCGGACCTGGCCCTTCTGCAGCTGGGTGAGGAAGTTCTGACGGACCTCGGACTGGGTCTGCTCGAGCCAGGCACGACGCGACAGCACGACGTTGTTGCGGTTCTTGTCCAGCTCGATGATCTTGGCCTCGAGCTCCTTGCCCACGTAGGGCTGGAGGTCGCGGACGCGACGCATCTCGACCAGGGAGGCGGGGAGGAAGCCACGGAGGCCGATGTCGAGGATGAGCCCACCCTTGACGACCTCGATGACGGTGCCGGAGACGACGCCGTCCTCTTCCTTGATGGTCTCGATCTTGCCCCAGGCACGCTCGTACTGCGCGCGCTTCTTGGACAGGATGAGACGGCCTTCCTTGTCCTCCTTCTGGAGGACCAGGGCCTCGATCTCGTCACCGACGCTGACGACCTCGTTGGGGTCGACGTCGTGCTTGATCGAGAGCTCACGGCTCGGGATGACGCCCTCGGTCTTGTAACCGATGTCGAGGAGGACCTCGTCACGGTCGACCTTGACGATGGTGCCGGAGACGAGGTCGCCGTCACCGAAGTACTTGATGGTCTCGTCGACCGCGGCCAGGAAGTCCTCGGCGCTGCCGATGTCGTTGATGGCGACGATCGCGACGCGGGAGCTGCTCGCAGGTGCAGTCGTGGTGGTGGTCATGAAGTAGGGGCTCCGGCTGATGGATTAGGTGGGATCTGTCGCGCACGGGCGTGCACGCCAACAGACTATCGACCCCGCTGGCCAAGGGCAACGCGGCCCCAGCTGGCGCGAGCCCCACCCGCCGGACGCACGGACGACCCACGGACGACCACCGACCGGGGGACGTCGACCCGTCGGTCGGTGGCAGTCTCGTGCGGGTGAGCGCCGGCCTGGACGACAGCACCGATCACGCAGCGCACCCCGACCGCGCGACCCGGGCCAACCGGGCCTGGTGGGACGCGGAGGCGGCCGCCTACCAGCGGGAGCACGGCCCGTTCCTCGCCGGGCTGCGGGGCGCGGGCCCGGCCGAGGTGCGCACGCCGGACCGCACGGCGGACCTCACCGACGACCCCGCACGGCCCGGCTCGACCAGACCGGTCGGCACGACCACCGGTCCCCGGCCCGCACCGACCCCGGCCGACCTGCCCGCCCGGCTGGTCTGGTGCCCGGAGGGCCTCGACGAGGAGGACGCCCGGCTGCTCGGACCACCGGGGGTGATCGCGGGACGACGGGTGCTGGAGGTGGGCGCCGGCGCCGCTCAGGGCAGCCGGTGGGTCGCGGAGCAGGGTGGGTTGCCGGTCGCCCTGGACCTGTCCGGGGAGATGCTGGCGATGCGCGCGCGACCCGGCGAGCAGGGTGTGCCCGCCGTGGTCGCCGACGCGGGCCGCGTCCCCCTCGCCGACGACAGCGTCGACCTGGCGTTCTCGGCCTTCGGCGCGCTGCCCTTCGTCGCCGACGCCGGCGCCGTCCTGGCCGAGGTGGCGAGGGTGGTCCGCCCGGGCGGGCGGTGGGTGTGCAGCACGAGCCACCCGTTCCGCTGGACCCTGCCCGACGACCCGGGGTGGGACGGGCTGAAGGTCGGCATGTCGTACTTCGACCGCCGGCCCTACGTCGAGCGGGACGAGGACGGACGGCTGCAGTACGCCGAGTTCCACCGCACCGTCGGTGACTGGGTCCGGCTGGTACGCGCCGCCGGGATGGTCCTGGAGGACGCCGTCGAGCCGGAGTGGCCCGACGGTCTGGAGGACGTCTGGGGCGGCTGGTCCCCGCTGCGGGGCGAGTACGTGCCGGGGACGCTGGTCCTCAGCTGCACCGTCAGCTGACCCCGCCGCTCAGTGCGCCGCGTCGAACCAGGACCGGCCCACGCCGACGGACACCTCGAGCGGCACCGACAGCTGCGCCGCCCCCGCCATCTCCGCGACGACGAGCTCCTGGACCTGCTCGAGCTCTCCCGGCGCGACCTCGAGCACGAGCTCGTCGTGGACCTGCAGCAGCATCCGCGAGCGCAGGGACGCGGCGTCGAGCCGGGCCTGCACGCGCAGCATCGCCACCTTGATCAGGTCGGCGGCGGAGCCCTGGATCGGGGCGTTGAGCGCCATCCGCTCGGCGGCCTCGCGACGCTGCCGGTTGTCGCTCGTCAGGTCGGGCAGGTACCGGCGCCGACCGAGCAGCGTGGCGGTCCAGCCGTCCTTGCGCGCCTCGTCGACCACGCTGCGCAGGTAGTCCCGCACCCCTCCGAAGCGCTCGAAGTACTCGTCCATCAGCCCGCGGGACTCCTCCACGGAGGTCCTCAGCTGCCGGGACAGCCCGAAGGCGCTGAGCCCGTAGGCCAGCCCGTAGCTCATGGCCTTGACCTTGGACCGCATCTCGGGCGTGACCGCCGCGGGATCGACCTGGAACACGCGGGAGCCGACGAACCGGTGCAGGTCCTCCCCCGCGGTGAACGCCTCGATGAGGCCCTCGTCGCCGGACAGGTGGGCCATGATCCGCATCTCGATCTGGGAGTAGTCGGCGCTCAGCAGGCACTCCAGGGGCCCGTCCGCGTCGGACCCGACGACGAAACCGCTGCGGATCCGACGGCCCTCCTCGGTCCGGATCGGGATGTTCTGCAGGTTGGGGTCGGTGGACGACAGCCGCCCGGTGGCCGCGATGGTCTGCTGGAACGTCGTCCGGATCCGAGCGTCGTCGGCGACCGAGGCGAGCAGCCCCTCGACGGTCTGCCGCAGCCGGATGGCGTCCCGGTGCTCGAGCAGGTGCAGCAGGAACGGGTGCTCGGTCGACTCGTACAGGTCCTGGAGGGCCTCGGCGTCGGTGGTCCACCCGGTCTTGGTCCGCTTGGTCTTCGGCATCTCGAGCTTCTCGAACAGGACCCGCTGCAGCTGCTTGGGCGAGCCCAGGTTGATCTGCTCGTCGATCTCGGCGAAGGCCAGGCGCGCGGCCTCGGACACCCGCATGTCGTAGTGCTCGCGCAGCTGCTCGAGGTGCTCGACGTCGACCGCGATGCCGGTGCTCTCCATCCGCAGCAGCACGCGCTCCAGCGGCAGCTCCAGGTCGGCGAGCAGCGCCGTCCCCTCGCGCTCATCGAGCTCGGCGAGCAGCACCGCGTCCAGCTCCGCGACCGCGGAGGCCCGGATACCGGCCCGCATGTCCCGACGGGCCCGCGCCGCCAGCACCAGGTCCTCGGGGGTGTCGTCTGCGTCGGTGGTCTGCGACTCGTCCAGGCCCAGGCTCAGCTGCTCCTCGACCGGGACGTCCTCGGTGACCGGCTCGGCCGTGACCAGGGTGCGGCCCAGGTGCCGCACGGACAGGTCGGCGAGGTCGTAGGAGCGCTGGTCCGGTCGGCACAGGTAGGCCGCCAGCGACGTGTCGCCGGCCGGGAGCCCCGCGATCGCCGACGCCAGGCCACGGGAGCCCGTCGTCCCGTCCTCGCTGACGTGGTCCGGGGCGGCGGCGTCCGCACCCGGCGCGCCGTGCCCCGTGGTGGTGGGGTCGTCGTCCGCGGCGTCCTCGGCCACCTGCGCCAGACGGCGGGCCCAGGCTGCGCGGGCCAGCGCGTGCAGCTGGGGCTTGGCGTCGTGCAGGACCAGCGCCGGCCCCGTGGGCGAGGCGACCCAGTGCAGGAGGTCGGCCACGTCGAGCACCGCGACGGACCCGTCGGGCGCGGCGACCGCCACCCCGTCCAGGGCCGAGGGCGCGGTCGGGTTGCCGGGCCCGACCAGGTCGGCGGCCAGCACCCCCTCCGCGCCCACCCGCGCCCCGGCGGGGCCGGCGCCCGTCCCGGC
>JBBSPA010000010.1:0-74659 GCA_038259225.1 Propionibacteriales bacterium | reverse complement strand
GCCTGACACCGACCCGGACGGCCTGCCCCGGATCGTCGACCTCGTGCACGCCCTCGACCCCTGACCTCTCCCTCCCCCCAGTTCCGCTAATTGCGGGAAAGTGCAGGGTGCGCCGCGTGTCGACCTGAGCTTTCCCGCAATTCGCGGGGTTGTGGGGCGGGCGGGGTTGTGGGGCGTCGGGGGGCCCTGGCGTCAGACCTCGGCGGTCTCGGCCCGGGTCGACGGATGGCGGGGGGCGACGCGGCGTACGAACCAGTACGCGAAGGCCGCCACGAGCAGCGCGAGGGTACCGAGCGGCAGCACGACGCCGACGCCATGACCGACCGCGATCGTGGTCGCCTTCAAGGCGTCCCAGCCCTGCTGGATGCCGTCGACGAAGCCGCCGGCCTTGTCGTCGCGAGGCTTGGGCTTCGGCTTCGGCGCGACGATTGCCGGCTCGAGGGTCATCGTGATCGTCGACATCGTGGTCTTGTCGCTGAGCGCGCGCTGCTGCGCCTGGAGCGACTCGAGGTTCGCCTCGCGTTGGGAAAGCTCGCTCTCGAGGCGGATGATGTCGCTGAGCTTGTTGGCCCGGTCGAACAGCTGGCGCAAGGTGTTGATCGACCGCTGCGCGCTGCGGACGCGGGAGTCGATGTCGGCGACCGCGGTGGTCACGTCTTTGGAGCTGCTGACCCGATTGGTGAGCGTCCCGAGCTGGGACAGGTTGTTGAGCGTGGCGTCGAACTCTTCGACGGGGACCCGGAGCGCCAGCGTCGAGCGCACCGCCTTGCCCTTGTCGTCGGTCGTGGTGTCCTCGCGGCTGATGTCGCCACCGACACCTCCGACGATCCCGTAGACCTGGGTAATCACGTGCCCGATGTCGGCGGACCTTAGGGCGACCGCGCCGGTCTTGATCATTGCCGTGCCGGTGAGCAGCTCCGGGGGTTTCTGGCCGTTCAGCGCCGAGTCCGGGTTGATGGACTGGGGACTTGGCAGGGCCGCAGCGGAGTCAGCGTTGCTGCCGGCGTCGCGCTGTGATCCCGCGGTCCCAACGCTCGGTGCATCACCGGCGCTGCCGGCCTGGCCCTCGCTGCCGGCCCGGCCCGCGCTGTCGCTCGTGGACACTGAATCTGTGCCGCCCCCGCAGGCCGAGAGTCCGAGCAGGCCGATGACGCTAAGCACGGCGACGGCGGTCAGCGTGCGCGAGGTGGTTCCACGAATCCCCATAGCGCTACGACGCGGGTGTGCCGGGACTGGTTCCCTCGGTCTGGTTCGCAGCGTGCCACCCTGGTGCCATGTCGCCCCGGCCGCCTGAGCAGGACCAGCTCGACCAGGCGCTGGCCACCCCGCACGTTGTCGTGATTGGTGGCGGCATCGCCGGACTTGCTGCGGCGCGCACCTTGCTCGTGACCCGTCCCGACCTGCGAGTCACGGTGCTCGAGGGATCGGCCGAGGTCGGCGGCAAGCTCCGGGTGGGAGAGGTGGCTGACATCCCGGTCGACCTCGGGGCCGAGGCCATGCTCAACCGGCGTACCGAAGGCACCGACCTGGCGCGTGCGGTCGGCCTCGGTGAGCACATCGTGCATCCGCAGGTGAGCGGTGCAGGTGTGTGGACGAAGGGAGCGGTTCGGCCGCTGCCGCCGACGCTGATGGGAATCCCCGCCAATCTCGCGGTGGCGGCTCGCAGCGGAATCCTTGGGCGGCTCGCCGCCTCACGCGCCCGGCTGGAGCCACTGCTGCCGCGGCTCGACCTGACCGAGGACGTCGGGATCGGACGGCTGGTGGCACGGCGGCTCGGACCCGAGGTCAGGGACCGGCTGGTCGAGCCGCTGCTGGGTGGGGTGTACGCCGGTCGGTCCGACGAGATCTCGACCCTGGCATCCCTCCCGCAGCTGGTCGCGGGCACGACCGAGCACGGGTCGCTGCTCGCGGCGGCGCGGGCCGTGACCGAAGGCGGCACCGGGACCCAACCGGCTGCCCCGCAGACCCCGGTGTTCGCCGGCGTGTCCGGCGGGGTCGGTCGCCTCCCACGGGCTGTCTGCGCGGACCTGGAGTCTCGCGGCGGCGTGGTCGTCCTCGACGCGCTGGTCCGTGAGCTGACACGCACCGACCAGGGGTGGCGGCTGGTCCACGGTGCGACGATCGATCCCAGGGTTGTCGAGGCCGACGCGGTCGTGATCGCCGTGCCCGCAGCACCGGCCGGCCGGCTCCTCGAGCAGGTGGCACCAGCCGCGGCGTTGGAGCTCGGGCGGATCGAGTACGCCTCGATGGCGATCGTCACCGTCGCGATCGAGGTGACCGCTGTCGACGTACCACTGGACGGATCGGGATTCCTGGTCCCGCCGATCGACGGACGACTGATCAAGGCTGCGACGTTCTCCAGCCGCAAATGGGGCTGGTTGTCCGGCGACGTCCTGGTCCTGCGCTGCTCCGTCGGCCGTCACCGCGAGGAAGCCGACCTGCAGCGAAGTGACAACGAGCTCGTCGAGGGCGCGGTGATGGATCTGCGCGACGCGACCGGGCTGCATGCGCCACTGCTCGATGCCGTCGTGACCCGGTGGGGAGGGGCGCTGCCTCAGTACGCCGTCGGGCACCTCGATCGGGTGGCCCGGGTCCGGGCGGCGGTCGCGCAGGCTCCCGGTCTGGAGGTTTGTGGGGCCGCCTACGACGGGGTCGGCATCCCCGCTGTGATCGCGTCCGGGACGGCGGCCGCCACCCGGCTGCTCGATGATTTGCCGGCAGCAGCGACAATGACGTCATGAGCACGCAGACCTCGCCCTCCGACGACTCCGCCCGGCCGGACGTCGCCGACGCCCACCCCGCCGCCCACCCCGCCGCCGACGCCGACACATCGGCAGACGGCGCAACGGCCAAACGGCCGCAGCAGGGCAAGGCCGCGCGTGAGCTGAACGACGTGATCCGCTACACGATGTGGTCGGTGTTCGAGCTCTCGTCCCCGGTCGAGAACGAAGGTGAGCGTGCCGAGCAGATCGGCGAGGTCGAGGCGTTGTTCGGCTCCCTCGACGACCACGACGTCACGGTTCGCGGGGTCTACGACGTGTCCGGTCTCCGTGCCGATGCCGACCTGATGGTGTGGTGGCACGCCTCGACCGCGGAGGCGCTCCAATCGGCGTACAACGCGTTGCGTCGCACAGCGCTCGGCGGTCGGCTGGCCCCGGTGTGGTCCCAGATGGCGTTGCACCGACCGGCGGAGTTCAACAAAAGCCATGTGCCGGCGTTCCTCGCCGACGAGCAGCCGCGCGACTACATCTGCGTCTACCCGTTCGTTCGCTCCTATGAGTGGTACCTGCTCGAGGACTCCGAGCGTCGCGCGATGCTGGCTGAGCACGGCAAGCTGGCGCGCGGCTACCCCGACGTACGCGCCAACACGGTGGCGTCGTTCGCGCTCGGCGACTACGAGTGGATTCTGGCCTTCGAGGCCGACGAGCTGCATCGGATCGTCGACCTGATGCGGCACCTGCGGGCGAGCACCGCGCGTCGGCACGTGCGCGAGGAGGTGCCGTTCTACACCGGACGGCGGCGCAGCGTGAAGGACCTGATCACCGCGCTTCCCTGACAACCCCGCGAAATCCGGGAACGTTCAGGCCCCGATCGGCGTGTCGACCTGCACCTTCCCGCAATTGCGAGAAAAGGCGGGTCAGGGCTTCGCAGGCTCGAGCGTCAGGGAGATCGAGTTGATGCAGTAGCGCGCGTCGTTGGGGTTGTCGTAGCCCTCGCCGAGGAACAGATGCCCGAGGTGTGAGTCACAGGTCGAGCACCGGACCTCGGTGCGAGTCATGCCGAGTGTTCGATCCTCGATCAGCCGTACGCCGTCGGACTCGCTGGGCGCCCAGAAGGACGGCCATCCGCAGTGCGAGTCGAACTTGGTGTCGGAGCGGAACAGCTCAGCACCACAGGCCTTGCAGCGATAGACGCCTTCGGTCTTGTCGTCGACGTACTCGCCTGCCCAGGGTCGCTCCGTGCCGGCCTGACGCAGTACGGCGTACTCCTCGGCGCTGAGCTGTTCCCGCCACTGCTCGTCGGTCTTCTTGACGTGCGGTCGGGTGGTCTGGTTGCCTCCGCCTGCGGCGGTCGACGTCTCCGTGGGCTCCATGCCGACCAGCCTACGGGGGAGCACAACGCCGTCCGCGCGACGCGAGAAGACGCCACGGAACCGTAAGGTCCCGCGGCGCCCTCGCCGAGCTCAGCTTCGGGTCGCTACTTCAGCGTGATGGTCACACTGGGGGAGACACCGACGACGTGGTCGGTGTCGGCCGGCTTCAGGATGCGGTACGACGTCGTGCCCTTGCGGTCCTTCTTCGACGTCTGGAGCACGAAGCCGTAGAAGCTGTCCTGGTCCAGCGTCGCGGTGCCGATGGTGCTCCAGGTGTTCCCGTCCAGCCGTTGCACCTGCACGACCTGTCCGGCATGGCTCGGCGCGACAACGCCGGCGAACAGCGTCGAGTCGCCGCGTTTCATCGTGGTCTTTCCCGATGTCAGCGAGATCCGCGTCGCCACGTTGACCGTCACCGGCTGACTGGTGGTCTGCTGGTAGGTGCGGTCGCCGTCGAAGACCACGCGGTAGTCGGTGTTGACGTCGGGTGAGACATTGAACGAGTACGACCCGTCAGCGGCCGTGGTCTGCACCGCACCGGTGTCCGTGAACGCGCCGGCGCCGGCCGGTCGCTTCTGCAGCGAGACCGTGGCTCCACTGATCGGACGGCTTGCGTCGTCGGTGAGTGCACCCTGCACCGTGCCACTCGAGCCGTACACGATCTGACCCGGTGTGGCTGTCGCGGACAGGTTCGACGCGGCCAACCCCAGGTGCAGGTCGACGACCTGGGTGTCGTGGTCGCTGACCTGGTCGTTGAACTCGGCGTTCACGTGCACGATGTCGTAGTCGAACGTCTGGTCGGCGAGGCCTGGACTGACCAGGATGTGGTCGAGGACCTGGGAGTTGCCGTCGAAGACGTAGGTGTAACGCTCCGAGACCGGCAGCGTGGCCGGCAGGTCGAGCAGCGCCGCGCCGTTGGCGGTCAGGGCCTGCACGCTGTCGGCGTACTCGAAGTCGTTGAGATCCCCGAGGACGACGACGTTGGCGTTGGTGTCCTTGGCGTAGATCTCGTCGACGAAGTCGTTGACCGCTTGCGCCTGGAGCACCCGCTTGGCCTCCGACGACTGGAATGGTGGCTGCTTCGGGCCGTACAACGGCTCGTCGCCGCCTTTGCTGCTCCAGTGGTTGGCGACCACGAAGACCTTTTGGCCACCGAACGTGAACTCCCCGGCCAGCGGCACGCGGGTCGCGGCCCAGGCAGCGTTGGCCGGGTCGACCCGACCGGGGGAGTGGGTGAGCTCCGGTGTGCCGTCGGCTCCGACCGTCACATCGGTGTCTTCGGTGGATGAACCCGGTGAGCGATCGACGAACGACAACGGCGTGCCGTCCTGGATCAGGAACGCGACGCGGATGTTGCCGCCCGGTTCGCCGCCCTCGGCGTTGTTGACCGGGTTGATCTGGCGGTAGTCGTAGGACGGGCCACCGGCGGCCGAGATCGCCGAGGTGAGCTTGGTGAGGGTCTGGTCGGCGTCGACGACGCCGTTGTTGGTGGCACCGTTGTTGTCCTGGACCTCCTCGAGCGCGACGAGGTCAGGCGCCTGGAGGTTGTCCACGATGATCGCGGCCAGGTCGTCGAACTTGGACTGCGGATCGGTGGGGTCGAGGTTCTCGACGTTGAACGTCGCCACGGACAGCTCGTCGTTGGCCGCCGCCTGAGTGACTTCTCGCGCGATCCCGCCGGTCTGGAGCGTCGGTGCGGTGGTGGCCATCAGGTGGAAGTTGTTGAAGTCGTAGCTGACCGCGCCCACGGCGTCGGTGTAGCTGTCGCCGACGTTGGCCGCCGCGACGGTGACGCCGTTGGCGTTGTCGAGGATGATCCGCTCGGGGTTGGGGTCGTTCTGCTGCAGGACGATCCCGCCTCGCGCCGTCTGAGTGCCCGACCCCGACGGAACGATCGGAGTCTCACCGAAGCGGGTGTTGGTCGGACCGACCACGCGAGCGTTTGGCAGATCGACGAGCATCCCCTCGAGGGACTCCCAGAAGTCGATCCCGTCCTCGTCCGGCTGGTACTGGCCCGTGGCCTCGACGTTGATCTGCGCGCCGCCGTTGGCGTCGTTGTCGATCACGGTGGCCGGAGCCTGGAGCCCGCCGGGTCCGATCTCGGTCGGGGTGACCAGCCCTGCGTTCGGGTCGTCGACCGTCACGGTCGGGCCGCTGATCTCGGTAATGCTGAGGCCTGACGAACCGGGCCTGAACTCCGTCACCGACCCGTTGACGCTCACCGAGGTGCCGGGCTGAAGCTCGGCGGCCGGGGCGGAGGAGGTGAAGACGTAGATACCGGAGCTGGCCCCGGCAACGTAGCCCGGTGCGTTGCTGCCGCGTGGGTCCTGGAGGTAGAAGCCGCGGGCATCCCGCGCGGTGACGACGCCGGTGACGTCGGAGACGGCCTGTCCGGCGTACGGCGAGAGGTGTCCAGCGCCCTGGATCTGCGCGATGGTCGCGGTGGCCGCCGGGATCACGCAGTCGCGGCCACAGTTGACAGGTGACGGTGCTCCGAGGCCGAAGTCGACCGAGTTGTTGTCGGTGTCGACAGAGGAAATGCGGGCAGCCGAGATCGTCGCGCTCAGATTGCCAGTGGGGGCGGTCTCGGAATCATTGGCGCTGGTGCCGTAGCCGACGTAGTCGACGACGCCGGGCGCGGTGTCGCAGTTCGGGACAGTGCAGCTCAGCGTTGTTGTGTTGTTCAGCAATGCGACTTTGCCGGCGCTTGCGGCCATGGCGATGGTGCCGGTGGCGTCGGGCGTGGGAAGCGGACTCCCAACGGCCGCGTTGGAGGCCTCCTGCACGAGGTAGGTCTCGCCCGCGGGGATCTGTCCGGTCAGGGACGTGACGGCGTACGTCGTGCCGCCGGCCGAGCCGTACTGCACCGACCAGTTCGACACGTTCACAGTGGTCGTGCCGATGTTCTTGATCTCGATGAAGTCGTGCGTGAACGAGGCGCCGGAGTTGCCTCCACCGCCGTAGACCTCGTTGATCACGAGGGTCGACGAGGGCGCGGCTGTGGCGGTGTCCAGGGGGAGCGAGATCAGGGCCGTGACGACGGCGGCGGGGGCAAAGACGGCGAGGGCACGCCGGGATCTTGAGGCGATCACGCGGAATCCTTTGTGGTGCGACACGAGTGTCGTAAGCGGCTTCGGGCGGGCTGACGCCGCGACCATAGGCCACATTCCCGGGTTTGGGGAGGCCTGGGCACGAACAATCTGTGAACGGACGTTGTCACAAAGTGACGAGATGACCGCCCGTAGAGTGTGGACATGGCAGCGCCCGCAACCGAGATCGAGGTGGGCGGCACGACCGTGCGGGTGTCGAGCCCGGACCGGGTGATCTTCCCGGCCACGCAGACCACGCCCGAGGCCACCAAGCTCGACGTCGTGCAGTACTACGCGGCCGTAGGCCCCGGAATCCTGCGAGCCTTGCATCTGCGCCCGACGACGCTGGAGCGATGGCCGAAGGGCGTCCACCCGGGCATCAAGCAAGCCACCCGTACGGACCGCCAAGGTGACGCGTTCTACCAAAAGCGCGTGCCGAAGGGGGCCCCGTCGTACGTCGAGACCGCCTCGATCACGTTCCCGTCCGGCCGGACCGCGGACGAGGTCTGCGTAACCGAGGCCGCGGTGGCTGCGTGGGCGGCGCAGATCGGGACGATCACGTTCCACCCCTGGCCGGTACGGCGCGACGACGTGGACCACCCCGACGAGCTACGCATCGACCTCGACCCGCAGCCCGGCACGTCCTTCGCCGACGCGGTGGTGGCCGCAGGGGAGGCCCGGGCGCTGCTGGAGGACCTGGGGATCCGCGGGTTCCCGAAGACGTCGGGCAACCGAGGCGTGCACATCTACATCCGGGTCGAGCCGCGGTGGGACTTCATCGACGTACGCCATGCCGCGATCGCGTTCGGGCGCGCGCTCGAGCGTCGGATGCCCGGCAGAGTCACCACGAACTGGTGGAAGGAGGAGCGCGGCGAAACCATCTTCGTGGACTACAACCAGAACGCCCGGGACCGGACGATCGCCAGCGCCTACTCACTGCGCCCGCTGCCGGGAGGGCCGGTCTCCACGCCGCTGACCTGGGACGAGCTCGCCGACCTGGACGATCCGCGCGAGTTCACCATGCACACGGTGCCGGCGCGCTTCGCCGACCTCGGGGACGTCCACGCGGACATCGACGACGTCGCGCACTCGCTGGAGCCGCTGCTGGAGCTGTATGCCCGCGACGAGGCGGAGGGGCGCGGCGAGATGCCGTACCCGCCGGACTACCCGAAGATGCCCGGCGAACCACCAAGGGTGCAGCCCTCCAAGAAGGTCGCCGAGCACTGGGACGACGACGGCAACCGGGCCGCGTCCAGTTAAGTGGTGGCGATCAAATCCCGCGTCGGGAAGACCGACGGGGAAATTGATCGCCACCGCCTGCGGGCGACCTCGGTCACGGACACGGGGTGGGGAAGCGCGCAATGTTACGGGCCGGTTCGAATGGGCTCGAAAGCCGTTGTGGACAAGGGCTCCGACCTCAGAAAGTGTCGGAAGGGGGCTCTAGGTTGATGACATGACCAACACCAACGAGGTTCCCCTGACTGACGGCATCGGCGACGTCTTCGGTCGGGTGCTGGCGGTGGTCAGCGACGAGCTGGCGGATCTGGTCGATGCACCGGCGTGGTCGTTGGATGATGCTCGCCTGGATCGCCGTTTGGCTGAGGCGCTGTCCGTGAGGGCAGCGGTCGACCAGGTGATCGGTGAGCTGGTGGGGGAGATGGATGACCGTCACTTGGCGACTCAGGTAGGCGCTTCCTCGACCCGGGCTCATCTGGTCGGAGCGCATCGGTTGTCGCGGGCGGAGGCGGCTCGCGTCACCACTGCCGCCCGGCAGCTGCACGGCGGCGGCCGGTCTGCTGTGACGGAACCGATCCGGCGTGCACAGGCTAGTGGCGGAGTCAGCGGTGAGCAGGCGGTCACGATCGCCACCGCGATCAACCGGCTCGACGCCGGTATGCCGATCGAGCGGATCCAGGCGGCCCAGGCCGACTTGATCGAGTACGCCGCGACGCTGTTGTACGACCAGCTTCAACAGGTCGCCAACCACGTCGTCGAGGTGGTCGACCCCGAGCACGCCGACGCATTGCTCGAGGCACAGCTGCTGCGACAGGAGCGCGCCGCGCTGGCCGGATGCGAGCTCACCATGTCGATCCACTCCGACGGCACTTCGCACGGCAGGTTCTCCAATCTGCCGGCCGTCCCGACAGCGATGCTGAAGAAGGCACTGGAAGCACTGGCCGCTCCCCGACGGTTGACGACCGACGAGACGCTCACCACGCCCCTGTTGGACCACAGAGTGGAGACCTCTCCGGAGGAGGTGCCGTATGCGAGCCGGATGGGCCGGGCGTTCGCCGCGCTGATCGAGCACCTGCCCGTCGACGGTTACCCGACCGGCGGGTCGACCAACGCCACCGTCGTGGCGACCATCGGCTCCGGGAAGGCCTCGGCGCCGCGACCCTCGACTCCGGCTCCACGATCTCGGTCTCCGAGGCGCGTCGGGTCGCATGCAACGCCGGGCTGCTGCCGATGGTGTTGGCCGGAGACTCCAAGGTGCTCGACCTCGGTCAGTCCCGGCGGCTCTTCGACCGCTACCAGCGACTCGCCCTCGCCCATCGTGACCGCGGCTGCGTGTTTCCCCGCTGCGAGCGTCCACCAGCCTGGTGCGAGGCACACCACATCCAGCCCTGGTCCCGCGGCGGCGCCACGGACCTGTCGAACGGTGCCCTGCTGTGCAGTTTCCACCACCACCTGATCCACCAGGACGAGTGGCGGCTTCAGATCGCTGCGGACGGCATCCCCGAGGCCATCCCACCTCCCCGGGTCGACCCCCACCGGCAACCGATCCGCCACACGAGGTTGCACCCGCGAGAGTGACCCTGTGGTTTCGACAGACGCTCGCTGGCGCTCGCCGCTCAATCCCCGGGGTACCAGAGATCGTGGTTTCGACAAGCTCATCCGTCGAGCGCGGCCATGGGCTGCTCGGCAGGTTCGCGGCGATCGATGGCGTCCGGAACCCTGCGGCCTAGGACCGCGATCACGTCGGCGGCAGCTACTGCACAGGCCGCGACGACGAGCCACGGCAGAGAGGACGACACCACGAACAGGCCGACCACTGCTGGGGCGAGGGCCTGGGCAGACGTGAAGGAGTACTGATAGATCGCCATAGCCTGCCCGAGCTGATCGCGGCGGCAGTGCTTGCGACAAGGCGGCGGCGACAGGGTAGAACACCTTGTTGCCGGCGACCCAGACGACCCAGGTCGCAAACGCGTAGACGATTAGGACGGCGTTCGCCGGCAGCCACAGCATGGCCGGCGTGAGCAGCGCCCACAGGGCCAACACGCCCGCACCGGCCTGGAGCGTTCGGGTCCGGCGGAACGGCCGCAGCGCATCGACGACGCGCACGCCGACGATGCTCGACAGCAGGGTCGATACCGTCAGCAGGGCACCAGGCAGCCAGGCCGGTCCCTCCAACACGTCCAGCACGAAGACCGGCATGCCCGACAAGCGCCACGTCCGTGCCGAGCCCGACCAGGAACGTCGCCGCCATCAGACCGAGGTACCGACGGTCCCTCAGCACGGTCCCCAGGCCGGCAGCCACGCGTTCGCCGTGCACCAGATCGGGTACGTCGACGAAAGCGGCCAGTAGGCAGGCCGCAACCCGCGACGGGCGGGACTGCGAAGCCCAGCAGCGTCCCGATGCCAACGACCACCCCCGCCTGATCGACGCTCAGCCCGACGACGCGGGTCGCGTAGACCAGTGCCAGCGGCAGGAAGAGCCCGGAGCCGACGTTGTCCACTGCCAGTGCGCCCAGCAGGGCGGCTTGGGTTCGCGTAACGCCCCGCGCGCGCAGCGAGGAGGGCGACATCACATCCCGGTGACGCCCTCGCCGCCCCCGGCTTCCGCGTCGAGTGCCTCGTGCTCGACCAGGTGCAGCACGGGTACGCCGAGTCGTCGTCGCGCCTTGGACGCCCAGTCGAGATGCAGGAACTCGGCGACGACGTGCGGGCGCGTCATCACGATGATCTCCTCCGCGTCCTGCTCAGCGGCGACACGGTCGAGCGCGTCGATCGGGTCCTCGGAGCTGAACTCTCCGGACGCCTCGTGCCCGAGTGCCCGCAGGGCGTCCGCCGAGATGGTCACGCTGGTCTTCGCGTGCGCGTCGATCTCCTTCTGCGACTCCGCGGCGTCCATGTCGTTGGTCACGACCGGTGGGGCGGCCAGCACCTCGCTGGCGGCCAGCGCTCCGAGGGCGGTCTCGACCCGGACCGCTGCGTTCTCGCACGGGATGAGCACGTGGTAGTGGCGGGGCTCCTCGATCCCGTCGTGCAATGAGGTGACCTCGGCCGCGTCGCCGGCGCTCATGGCCTGCTCGGCCAGGACGATCACGTGATACATGACGCGCTCCTTCGGCGTAGGGCGCCGCGCGTAACGGTGCCTACCTCCATGATGCCCCTGTGAACGCGGGGTGCCAAAGCCTGACACACACCGGGCACGCATCAGGCCACGCGGGCGAACGGGGCGGATCGGTCAGGTCAGTCCAGAACCTGCGCAAGGTCGTAGCCGACGACCTCCTCGAGCTGGACGTAGGTGCACGACTCGGGCGAGCGGTCCGGGCGCCAGCGCTTGAACTGCGCGGTGTGCCGCAGCCGGGTGCCTTCCATGTGGTCGTAGCCGACCTCGACCACGAGCACCGGGTCGATCGGGATCCAGGACAGGTCCTTCTTGGCGTTCCAGCGCGAGACGGCGCCGGGCAGCCGCCCCTTCTCGTGCGCCTCAGCCTCGGCCCACTCCCGCCAGGGGTGGTCCTTGGGCTCGATCAGCAGCGGCTCGAGCTCGGTGATCAGCTCTGCGCGGCGGGCGGCCGCGAAGGCAGCCGACACGCCGATGTGCTGGAGACGACCAGTGTCGTCGTACAGACCGAGCAACAAGGAGCCGAGCAGTGGCTTCTCCGGTGTCGATGTCTTGTGGAGGCGATAGCCGGCGACCACGGCGTCACAGGTGCGCTCGTGCTTGACCTTGATCATCGCCCGACCGTTCGGCTGGTAGACGCCGTCGCGGGGCTTCGCGACGATCCCGTCCAGCCCAGCGCCCTCGAAGCTGTCGAACCACTCCGCCGCCGTCGTCGGGTCCTGCGTGGCGCGGGTGAGGTGGATGGGTGCGGTGGCTGCGGCGAAGGCCTCCTCGAGCCTGGTCCGTCGCTCGCCGAGCGGAGTCTCCATCAGGGACTCGTCACCGATTGCGAGCAGGTCGAAGGCGACGTACGACGCAGGGGTCTCGACCGAGAGCTTCTGCACCCGAGACGCTGCCGGGTGGATCCGTTCCTGCAGCACCTCGAACCGGAGCCGGCCGTCCCGTGCCACCACGATCTCGCCATCCACGACGCAGCGCGGTGGTAGCGATTGCCGGACTGCCTCGACGATCTCGGGGAAGTACCGGGTCAGCGGGCGTTCGTTGCGGCTCCCGAGCTCGACCTCGTCGCCGTCCCGGAAGATGATGCACCGGAAGCCGTCCCACTTGGGTTCGTAGAGCAGGCCTTGGTCGAACTTGGCAGGGTCGGGCACTCCTTTGGCCGTCTTCGCCAGCATGGGAGACAGCGGAGGGTTCACAGGCAGGTCCATCGGGCGACCAACCTACTCCGTCGGGGCTGCGCGGTCGGTCGTGTAGCGGCAGAACATGTCGCCGTCGCCGGCCAGGAGGTGCCGCAGCACGAGGCGGGGCGGGGGGTCCAGGGCAGGGCCACTGAGGATCCGCAGCGGGTCGCCGCCGATCAGCTGAGGACTGATCGTGAGGCACAGCTCGTCCAGCCGCCCAGCCGCGATCATGCCGTAGAGCAGGGACGGGCCGCCCTCGCACAGCACCCGCCGATACCCGTGCTCGGCCAGCCCGTCGACGATCCGACCCGCGTCCACGTGCGCCGGGTCCCCGGGTCGGCTCGCGTCGACGACGGTGGTGGTCGCGAGCAGTTCGGCGTGCTGCTTGGCCGCCTCAGCTGTCGTGACGACCAGGGTGGGAGCGTCTCCGCCGGCCAGCAGGTCGGGATCGATGTCCATCGAGCGCGAGACCACGGCGATCGCAGGGGTCGGCGTCAGGCCGAGTCGGCTCCGGAGCACGCCGTCGATCTCGCCGGCCTGGACCGGTTGGTAGCCCTCGACGCGCGCGGTGTTGGCCCCGACGAGGATCACGTCGCACAACGAGCGAAGCAGGCCGAAGACGGACTCGTCGGCGTGCCCCGAGATGCTGCCGGACCGCGAGTCAGGACCGTGCGCGGCCCCGTCGAGGGTCGCCACGAAGTTCGCCCGCACCCAGGTCGACTCGGAGGGATAGGCATAGAGCTCGGCCAGGTCCTCGGGGCTGAGCTCGTTCGGCTCGGCCGGAAACAATGACTGCACAGCTGAATCCTGTCACCTCGCTTGCAAGGTCGCGTGCCGATCCCGCGGCACTGCAGTGTCACCGAGCGTGCAGCACAATGACGGGCATGGCTGACACCCGCGCTCCTGTGAGCGACCTGCTGCGAGTTCCGCCGGGTCCGGTCGACCTCGATGCTCTGGACCCTCGGGCCACGCCCGGCTTCGATGGCGGCAAGTCCGCGGGAAAGAAGGCGCTCGCGGCCTTGAGTGACCAGGTGTCCGACCTCCAGGAACGCCTGTACGCCGAGTCGCGGGGCGACAACGGGGTCGAGCGTGCAGTGCTGCTGGTGATGCAAGGCATGGACACCTCGGGCAAGGGCGGAGTGATGCGTCACTGCGTCGGTCTGCTCGATCCGCAGGGCGTCCAGATCACTGCCTTCAAGGCGCCGACGAAGACGGAGCTGTCCCACGACTTCCTGTGGCGGATCGAGAAGCACCTGCCGCCGCCGGGCATGATCGGGATCTTCGACCGTAGCCACTACGAGGACGTGCTGATCGCGCGGGTTCGTGAGCTCGTGCCCCGCAAGGAGATCGAACGCCGCTATGACGCGATCAACGACTTCGAGCTCGATCTGGTCGGCCGTGGGGTCCGAGTGATCACGTGCATGCTGCACATCTCCGAGCACGAGCAGGCTGAGCGACTGCGTGCGCGGCTGGACGACCCGACGAAGTACTGGAAGTTCAACCCCGGCGACATCGACGAACGCGCGCGCTGGAAGGACTACCAGGCGGCGTACGAGGTCGCCCTGGAGCGTTGCAACACCGAGGCGTCGCCGTTCTACGTGATTCCTGCGGACCGCAAGTGGTACCGCAACTGGGCGGTCACGTCGATCCTGCTGGAGCAGCTGCACGCCATGGACCCCCAGTGGCCGGCGCCCGACTTCGACGTCGACGAGCAGAGGGCCCGGCTGGCCGCCACCGCCTGACCGGACCTGACCGCCCTGACCTGGCCACCACCCGCCTCCCCCCATTCCCGCAACTCGCGGAAATGAGCGGGGGTGAGGTTCGCGGGGGTAGGTTCGGGGATCAGGCCGGGAGCTGGACGAGTTGCAGGGCTCCGACGGAGTACCGCGCCAAGATCACCCGGCTCAGCTCCTCGTGGGCACCCAACGGCGCTGACACCGCCACCGCACCGGCCTCCAGGGACAGCTCCTCGGCGCGATCGGGCAGCTTGCCCGGCGCGATGAACAGCGACCCGACGGCAACGTGGCGGCGTCCTTGCCGGCGCCAGTCGCGGACGGCCTCACCGGTCGACGGGGGAGCAGTCGAGGCGAAGGCAACGCTCGTCGGCAGGTGGTGCCGGTTGCCCCACAGCCGGGCCAGCCGCGCCACGGAGGCGTTGGCGAGCGCGTCGGAGGATCCGGCCGCGGCGAGCACGAGCGCGTCGAGCTCGCGAACCCTGGACTCCCTGAGTGCCTCGCGGAGCCGAACGTCGAGCACGGACAGCAACGCCGCGTCCGTGCCCACCACGTCGGCCACCCGGATGCCGAGGGACTCGTGACGAGCAGCCGCGGCCGCGACCACCTCGGGTACGTCGATCCGGGCATGGTAGGCCTCGGTCAGCAGCAAGGGCACCACCACGATCTCGGTATGGCCGCGGGCGACCAGCCGGTCGACGACGGCGTCGAGGTCGGGCCGCGCGTGGTCGAGGAATGCCGCCTCGATCTTCAGGTCGGGTCGGATCGCTTTCGTGGTGGCGACGATCGCGCGGACCGTCCGGGCCGACCGCGGGTCACGGCTGCCGTGGGCGATGGCGATCAGGGCTGGAGCGCTCATGAGTGGATTCCGCATTCTGTCTTGCCGGTCCCTGACCACCGTCCGCTGCGGGCATCGTCGCCCGGAGCCACGCGGCGAGTGCAGGGCCAGCATCCGATCGAGGGATAACCGTCGTACTGAAGGGGGTTCACCAAGACTCCTCCTGGCCCGGAGTTCTCGGCGATGTAGCGCTCGACGTCGGCCCGGGTCCAGCGGGCAAGCGGTGACACCTTCACCTTGCCCTTGTGGCCGTCCCAGCCGATGACGGGTGTGATCACCCGGTCGTGCGTCTCGTCGCGGCGCAGCCCGGTGGCCCACGCGTCGTACGCCGCCAGGCCGTCGGTGAGGGGTTGCACCTTGCGAAGCTCGCAGCACAGGTCGGGATCGCGGGCGAACAGGTCTGGGCCGTACTGCGCGTCCTGCTCGCGCACCGAGATCGTCGGCGACAGCGTGACGACGTTGACCGGCATCGTTGCCGCGACCGCGTCCCGCGTCCCGATCGTCTCGATGAAGTGGTAGCCGGTGTCGAGGAAGATCACGTCGATGCCGGGAGCGACCTGCGCGGCCAGGTGAGCCAGCACGGCGTCGCTCATCGACGAGGTGACGCAGAATCGCTCGCCGAACGTGTCGACGGCCCACTCGATGATCTTGGCCGCCGGAGCGAGCTCGAGCTCCGGGCCGGCGATCGAGGCGAGCTCGCGTAGCTCCGCGGCAGGACGTGGCACAACCGCGCCTCGGACAGGCGTGGCATCGGCGCTGGACGACCGGACTCTGGTCGGGGTGAGGGTCATCAGGTGCTCCTGGTCTCGACCTGGGTCGGCTGGGCCGGCTGGAGATGTCCCGACGAGCCGCTGGGTGCGAGCAGGCCGAGAAACTTCACCGTGAAGGCGCGCACGCACTCGCGGCACTCCCACGCGCCGTGCACGTCGCCGTGCGGGTGCAGGTTCTCCCCGGCGCAGTACGGGCAGTGCAGCGGGACCGAGTGTGCGCTCATCGCAAGGCCTCCTCGTCGGCTCGTGACGCCCAGGACGCGAAGCGCTCGCCCCCCTCGCGCTCGGCAAGGTAGGTACGCACCACTCGCTCGACGTAGTCGGTGAGACCGGCTGACGTGACCTTGTGAGCCCGCAGCTTGCGGCCGAATCCCGCTTCGAGCCCGAGGCCTCCTCCGAGGTGGACCTGGAA
Source organism: Propionibacteriales bacterium (assembly GCA_038259225.1). Classification (GTDB taxonomy): domain Bacteria; phylum Actinomycetota; class Actinomycetes; order Propionibacteriales; family Nocardioidaceae; genus JANLYC01. The sequence goes on along the minus strand of JBBSPA010000010.1, from coordinate 58,192 downwards.
GCCCTCGACCTGGTTGCCGTCCTGATCAAGCACGAGCTGGCCCTTGAGCCCGATGTCGGCGATCTGGATGCGGGCGCACGAGTTCGGACAGCCGTTGAGGTGGATCGTGATCGGGGTGTCGAGGGCGGGGATGCGTCGTTCGAGGTCGGCCACGAGCTCCGCGGCGCGACCCTTGGTCTCCACGATCGCGAGCTTGCAGAACTCGATGCCCGTGCAGGCCATCGTCGAGCGCCGCCATTGGCTAGGCGTGGTCGAGAGGCCGAGATCCTCGACCGCCTCCACGAACGAGGCAAGCTGCGACGTGTCCAGGTCGAGCACCACGAGCTTCTGGTACGGCGTCGTCCGGACCCGGCTCGATCCATGTGCTTCGACGATGTCGGCGAACTTGCCCAGCGTCGTACCGGAGATCCGGCCGGCGGTCGGGGAGACGCCGACGTAGTACCGACCGTCGCGTTGTTCGTGCACACCGACGTGGTCGCCGTTGCCGAGTGGCTTCGCGGGCGGGTCGCCGTCGAGCAGGGGCCGGAGCAGGTACTCCGCTTCGAGCACCTGACGAAACCTCCCCACGCCCCAGTCGGCAACGAGGAACTTCAGCCGGGCGCGAGCCCGCAGCCGGCGGTAGCCGTAGTCACGGAACAGGCTGATCACGCCACGCCACACGTCCGGCACCTCGTCCAGAGGCACCCAGACTCCGAGCGACTTCGCGAGCTGCGGGTTCGTCGAGAGACCACCGCCGACCCAGACGTCGAAGCCGACGCCGTGGTCGGGGTGGAGCGTCGGGACGAACGCGATGTCGTTGACCTCAGGCGCCACATCGAGGCTGGGATGTCCGGTGATGGCGGTCTTGAACTTGCGCGGCAGGTTGGAGAACTCCGGTGAACCGATGTAATGGTCGGTGATCTCGTGGATGGCCGGCGTCGGGTCGATCAGCTCGTCGGCCGCGATCCCTGCCAGCGGACTGCCCAGGACGACCCGCGGCGCGTCACCGCAAGCTTCCTGCGTGGACAGCCCGACGGCCTCGAGCCGTTGCCAGATCGCGGGGACGTCCTGGACTCGAACCCAGTGCAGCTGGATGTTCTGGCGGTCGGTGACGTCGGCGGTGTCCCGGGCGTACGTGGTGGAGATGTCGGCGATGGTGCGAAGCTGATCCGTGGTCAGCTGACCGCCATCGATCCGGACCCGGAGCATGAAGTACTCGTCGTCGAGCTCGTGAGGCGCGAGGATCGCGGTGCGTCCACCGTCGATTCCGGGGCGGCGCTGGGTGTAGAGACCCCACCAGCGGAAGCGGTTGCGCAGGTCGGAGGGATCGATCGAGGCGAAGCCACGGTGTGCGTAGACGTTCTCGATCCGGGCGCGGACGTTGAGCGCGTCGTCGTCCTTCTTGGCCTGCTCGTTGGCGTTCAGCGGCTCGCGGTACCCCAGCGCCCACTGACCCTCACCCTTGCGGGCACGAGCAGGGGGCTGCGGTGCGATCGTGGTGCTGGGGGGTGTCATGCGTGTCCTCGTAGGAGGCGGCGCGCGGGGTCGACGCTGGCGAGGTCTCGACGGTGAGGTCGTCAGGTCGGATCGCGGGCCACGGGGAATGGGCCGGGCGAGGTCAGGCCGACATACACATCGCGCTACGCGTCCTGCCGAGGTCTACGTGACGGCGTGCCACGAGACGTACGGAGCGGCGGACGGGCGATGTCATGGGGAAATCGTCCCTACCTGAGGCGGTCGCCCGCAAGCAATCGTCTTGCTCTATGAGATGAGATTTCGAATAATGAGACATCAGGCGGTGGCCGAAGCAAAATTGGTGACGCAGTGTCCATGAAGTGAGACAACTGTCCAGTCCGTCGGAACGCTGGTAGGTCGCCCCGCCCTTTCGCAACGTCCTGCGCCGTGGCGGCGCGCGCGACCACGGTGCAGGACGCTACGGAGTAGGACTAGAGCTCGAGGCCGGGGTAGAGCGGGTGGCGCTCCAGGAGGTCACCCGAGGCCGCCTTGATCCGGTCGGCCACGCCGTCCTGCAAGGTGTACTTCGCCTTCGACGGACCTTTCTTCGCGGCGTCGGGGGTGGTGTGGGTCAACACGTCGACGATCAGCTCCGCGACCCGGTCGAACTCGTCGTGGCCGAACCCGCGGGTGGTCAGGGCGGGAGTGCCGAGGCGGATCCCGCTGGTGTACCAGGCCCCGTTCGGGTCAGAAGGCACCGAGTTGCGGTTCGTGACGACTCCGGCGTCGAGCAGCGCCGACTCGGCCTGTCGCCCGGTGATCCCGAAGGAAGTGACGTCGAGCAGCACGATGTGGTTGTCCGTCCCGCCGGTCACCAGGTGCCCCCCCCGTGTGAGGAAGCCTTCGGCCAGCGACTTGGCGTTCGCGGCCACCTTCGCCGCGTAGTCCTGGAAGTCCGGGCGCCGCGCCTCCGCGAGCGCGACCGCCTTGGCGGCCATCACGTGTGACAGCGGACCTCCAAGCACCATCGGGCAGCCGCGATCGACGGCGTCGGCGTACTCCTGCGTCGCCAGGACGAGTCCGCCGCGCGGCCCCCGGAGTGACTTGTGGGTCGTGGTGGTGACGACGTGCGCGTGTGGCACCGGGTCCTCGTCGCCGGTGAAGACCTTGCCCGCGACGAGTCCGGCGAAGTGCGCCATGTCGACCATCAGGGTTGCTCCGACCTCGTCGGCGATCTCCCGCATCTTGGCGAAGTTCACCCGGCGTGGATATGCCGAGTAGCCGGCGATCAGCACCAGCGGCTTGAACTCGCGGGCGGCTGCGGCCAGCTTGTCGTAGTCGAGCAGGCCGGTCTCCGGGTCGGTGCCGTAGCTGCGCTGGTGGAACATCTTGCCGCTGATGTTGGGCCGGAAGCCGTGCGTGAGGTGGCCACCGGCGTCCAGCGACATCCCGAGCATCCGCTGGTTGCCGAGCTCATGGCGCAAGGTCTCCCAGTCGGCCTCGGACAGGTCGTTGACGCTCTTGGCGCCCAGCTTCTCCAGCGCCGGCGACTCGACCCGAGTGGCCAGGATCGCCCAGAAGGCCACCAGGTTGGCGTCGATCCCGGAGTGTGGCTGGGCGTAGGCGTAAGAGGCGCCGAACAGCTCGCGCGCGTGCTCGGCGGCGAGGGCCTCGACGGCATCGACGTTCTGGCAGCCGGCGTAGAAGCGGTGACCGATCGTCCCCTCGGCGTACTTGTCGGACAAGAAGCTGCTCATGGTCAGCAGCACGGCCGGTGAGGCGTAGTTCTCGCTGGCGATCAGCTTGAGCGAGGCCCGTTGGTCGGCCAGCTCGGCGCGGGTAGCGTCGGCGATCCGGGGTTCGACGGAGGCGATCACCTCCAGTGCGGACTGGTACGCCGTGCTGGCCGTCTTGGTCAGCGTCGCGGCGTCGAGGGTCGGCTCGGTGGCCCGGTCGGACGGAGCAGCGTCGGTCATGGCGTCAGCCTAGGGCTTGCCACCCGTCCCGACGACCAGACACCTCCCGTCCGCCGTTTAGGCCGGTCAGGACGCCGGATTCGGGGGGCGGGAGGTGTCTGGATGGTCGGTGGCCAGCGCAAGAAGGGCGGCCAGTACGGCCCCGAGCAGCTGCGCGAGGACGTAGACCGGCAGCCACTTCCAGTCCAGGATCCCGGCCAACGTCATCGCGAACGTGACGACCGGATTGAGCGCGGCCGCCGAGACCGGTGCGGCCACGGCAGTTCCCGCCAGCACGATCCCGCCGAGGGCCAGGCCGGTCGGCGCAAGAGTCTCCTCGACACCGACGACGCCCTGCTCGGTACGCGCGTAGCGACCGATCGTCGACAGGAAGACCCAGGCGAGGACGAAGGCGATGACCAGCTCCACCACGAACGCCGCGACCACGAGACCGCCGAGGTCGAGCGCTCCGGGGAAGGCGTCCAGCTGATCGTCGTACGTCGCCACCATCAACAGGCAGGCCAGCAGTCCCCCGAGCAGTTGAGCGGCCAGGTAAGGCACGAGCTCGGCCACGGGCAGCGCGCCCCGGATGACGGCAGCAAGCGAGATCGCCGGGTTGGCGTGGCCACCGGAGACGCGGGCGGTGGCGACCACGATCGCCAGAACGGCTGCTCCGACTGCGACCGGGCGCAGGTCGGATCCCGACAGAATGGTGGCCAGGGCGGTGGCCGCCCAGACCGTGCTGCCGATGAGCTCGACGACGTACGCGCGCATGCCGGGAAGTATGGCGTGGGCGACGAGCTGGTCGGAAGCCGTGGGGGTGATCTCGACAGGCTCGATCAGCGGGGCGGCTCGATCAGCGGGGCGGCGCGGTCAGCGGGGCGGCGCGGTCAGCGGGGCGGCGCGGTCAGCGGGGCGGCGCGGTCAGCGGGGCGGCTCGGTCACTCGTGGCGACGCCGCGACCCTCGTCCCCGAGCCGTTGTCCGCGGGTGCCGTCGAACTCCAGCTCGGCAGAAGCGTTGGAGCGGTTGCCCAGCTTGTCTTTGAGCCGCTGGATGGCGAACGGGTTACGCGTGCCGTCGGACAGCACGCGCGGCCCGACGAAGCAGGTCAGGCCGCCCGGCGCCCGAGCGAGCACAAGGAAGACGTCGTTCATCGGCGCCGACGTGAACCACTTGTGGCCATCCAGCAGATAGCCATCGGGCTCGGCCGGGTCCGCCGTTGCGGTCGTGACGTTCGCGCGGACGTCGGACCCGCCCTGCTTCTCCGTCATCCCCATGCCGGCCAGACAGCCGTCCTTGTCCGCCGCGGGTCGAAGGCCGAAGTCGTACGCCGTGGACGCCAACCGTGGTGTCCAGTCCGCGGCGATGGTCGGGTCGTGTCGAAGCGCGGGTACGGCGGCGCACGTCATGGACAGCGGCACCCGTGTCCGCTCTCGACCTGCGACTAGGCGAAGAAACCTGCGGCCCGTCGTAGGTGGGCGTCCGAATCGGTGCTCGTCCAGGGGGCGCCGGCCAGCCCGAACCCGACGCCGCGTGTCATCAGCCAGTGCCAGGAGGGGTGGAACCTGACCTCGTCGATCCGGTGGCCGTAGCGGTCGAAGCCGATCAGCTCGGGCTCATGACGGTTGGCGAGCATCCCGTGTTCGCGGGCCTCGGCCGTCCCCGCGAGCTCACCAAGGTCCTTGAGCGAGGCGAGCAGCTGCTCCGGTGCCCGAGCGGTCCGGCGTACGGCATCGGTGAGAGCGGCATCGGAACCAACCACGTCGTGCCGGTCAGCGGCTCGGGCTGGTTGGTCGCGGCCCGCCGCGCCGCGCCGTTCGTGGCTCGTGCCTGTCCGAGGTGCGGCATCCATGTCGATACGGTAGAGGCCATGGCGTCGGAGTCGGTAGAAGGCTTGAAGGGCAAGCCTGATCGGGAGACCTCACCGGCTCGACTGGCCTCGCTGCGCGACGTCTCGTGGCGGTTGCTCACCGCCACGGTCGGCACCTGCTTCCGCTATCGGGTCACTGGCCTCGCCGCGGAGGCAGCGTTCTTCGCGGTGCTCTCGCTGCCGCCGCTCATCTTCGGGCTGGCCGGCAGCATCTACTTCATCGTCCGCCGGGTCGATCCCGAGCAGATCACCTACCTGCGCGGTGAGATCATCGACCTCGCTGGACAGGTGCTCACGCCGGAGTCGGTGCACAAGATCGTCGTACCGACGGTCAACCGGGTGCTGCAGGAGCCGCGTTTCGACGTCGTCTCCGTCGGCTTCGTGCTGGCGTTGTGGTCCGGCTCGCGGGCTCTGAACGTCTTCGTGGACACCATCACGATCATGTACGGCCTCGGCGGTCGCCGTGGGATCGTCCGGACCCGGATGCTGTCGTTCACCCTATACGTGATGGGCCTGGTCGTCGGCGTCGTCGTGCTGCCGCTCGTGCTGGCAGGTCCCCGCCTGGTCGACAAGCTGTTGCCCCAACGCGCCGATGTGCTCAACCATCTCTACTGGCCAACCATCGTCGTGCTGAGCATTGCGTTCTTGACCACGCTCTACCACTTGTCCGTGCCGGTCCGGACGTCCTGGCGCTACGACGTCCCCGGCGCGGCGCTGGCCTTCACGATGTGGGTGATCGGGAGCTACCTGCTCCGCGTGATCCTCGAATCTGCCACGACGTCCATCTACGGTCCGCTCGCAGCCCCGATCGCGGTACTGCTCTGGCTGTACCTCACCGCGTTGGCGGTGCTGATCGGTGCCGCGGTCAACGCCGCCTTCGACCGGGTCTTCCCCGAGCCCTCGACGGCCCGCGCCAGGTTGGAGATCCTGCGCCGCCTCACCGGCCGCCGATCCGACCCGGGCGCCGAGCGGGTCGAGGTGGACCGGATCTGAGCAGTACGCCGGGAGCGCTGGTTGGCCGTGCTCCGGTGGTTGAGCGTGGTCCGGTGGTTGAGCGTGGTCCGGTGGTTGAGCTTGTCGAAACCACGCGGTGATCTCGACAGGCTCGATCAGCGGGGGCGGTTCGATCAGCGGGGGGCGCTTCGGTGGTTGAGCTTGTCGAAACCACGCTGTGATCTCGACAGGCTCGATCAGCGGGCGCGGGTGGTCCGGTGGTTGAGCTTGTCGAAACCACGCGGTGATCTCGACAGGCTCGATCAGCGGGGGCGGTGCGATCAGCGGCGCGGCTCGATCAGCGGGGGCGGCTCGATCGGCGGCGCGGTGCGATCAGCGGCGCGGCTCGATCGGCGGGGGCGGTTGATCAGCGGGCCGCGAGGGCAATAATCCGGTGCGCGGGGCCGGAACCGGGACCTACCCTCGTGGCGTGATGGCATCAGCAGCGGGATCGACGCTGCGCGAGCTCGGCTGGGATGAGTCCTGGGACGAGCTGGCGCAGATCGCCCCGTGCCCTGGCGAACCGGGCCGGGTCACCCGGGTGGACCGCGGCGTCTGCACGGTGATCGGCGAAGACGGCCCGATCCGGGCGAGCTGGTCGGCGGCACTGCTGGAAGCCGCGGCGGCCGACTCCCTGGCCGGCCCGTGCACCGGCGACTGGTGCCTGACCCGGCGCTGGCCGGACGGGCCGATCACCATCGAGGCGGTCCTCGAACGGCGTACCGCGGTGATCCGTGCCGCAGCCTCTGGGACGTCGCGGGGTCAGGTCCTGGTGGCCAACGTGGACCTGATCGGGATCGTCGTCGGACTCCACCCGGAGCCGAACATCTCGCGGATCGAGCGGTTCCTGATCCTGGCCTGGGAGAGCGGTGCGCGCCCGGCCGTCCTGCTCACCAAGGCCGACCTGGTCGATGACGCCGACGATCTCGCGGCCGAGGCCCGTACCGCCTGCCCCGGCGCAGATGTGGTCATCTGCAGCTCGGTCACCGGGCAGGGTCTCCAGGAGGTTCGAGCCCTGATCGGCCCGCACGGCACGATTGGTCTGGTTGGTGCGTCCGGACACGGCAAGTCCTCGTTGACGAACGCACTGGTCGGCGCGGAGGTGCTGAGCACCAAGGACATCCGCGACGACGGCAAGGGTCGGCACACCTCCGTACGACGCGAACTGGTCCCGATGCCCGGCGGCGGCGCCATCATCGACACGCCGGGGTTGCGCGGCGTCGGGTTGCAGAGCGCCGAGGAAGGGCTGGCCGCGACATTCCCTGACGTGGAGGAGTGGTCGCAGCGATGCCGGTTCCGCGACTGCAGTCACCAACAGGAGCCGGGCTGTGCCGTCCTGGCCGCGGTGGCGGATGGCGAGCTGTCGTCGCGGCGGCTCGAGAGCTGGTTGAGGTTGCAGCGTGAGCTGGCCTGGATGGCGGCGCGCACCGACGCCCGGCTCCGCGCCGAGCAGGTCAAGAAGTGGAAGAAGATCACCCAGGCCAACCGAGGGCGACACAGGCCATGACGGCCGTCGACCGACCGGTCGAGGGGTTGACGGTGCGCCCCGAGCAGGCTCACGAGGTCGCCGCTGTGGACGCGATGGTCATCGAAGCGTTCGGTGAAGAGAAGCTGCGTGGACTGCTCGCCGACCTGCGTGCCGGAACGGCCTGGATCGAGGGCCTGTCGTTCGTGGCCGAGGTCGACGGAGACCTCGTCGGTCACGTGCTGTTCACCCGCAGCCTGTTGGACGCCCCGCGACGGTTGGTCGACGTGCTCGTGCTCAGCCCCCTAGCGGTCCGCGCTGATGTGCGTGGCCGCGGCATCGGCTCGGCGCTGGTCCGGTACGGGCTCGCCGAGGTCCGCACGCGTCCCGAGCCGCTGGTGTTCCTGGAGGGCTCGCCCGGCTACTACCCGCGGTTCGGCTTCATGGCCGGTGCCGAGCTGGGTTTCCGGCGCCCGTCGCTCCGGATCCCGAAGCCGGCGTTCCAGGTGGTCACCCAGCCGTCGTACCAGCCGTGGATGACAGGCACGTTGGTGTACGCCGATGCGTTCTGGCGCAATGACTGCGTCGGCCTGCGGGACCCGGACGCCTGAGAGAGCAACGCGGACATGCCGGGTCGCCGTGACGGCAGCACGGTTCGGTCAGATCGCTGGACCCAGGATCACCGGGGTGTGCGCGGCGAGGATGACCTGTCTCGCCTCGAGCACTGTGCCGGCCGCGTCCCAGGTCGCTACCACCTCGAGGTCGACGTCGGTCTCGAAGGGGACGGTCCGCTCCTCCGGTGCCAGGTTGACGGCGACCAGGTGCGCCCCGCGGCGTACCAGCACCGTCTGGGCCTCGACATCGTGGCTGACCTCGACGAGGTCGAGGCGTGGGTCGCCGAGGTCGGACCGTTCCCGGCGTAGCCCGATCAAGGTGCGGTACCACTGAAGCAAGCGGTCATGTGGCGGCTTGGACACCTCGGCCCAGTCGAGCCGGGAGCGGATGGCGGTCTGCTCGGACTGGGGATCGGGGACATCGCCCCGGTCCCAGCCATGCGCGGCGAACTCGTCGCGCCGGCCCCGTCGGACGGCCTGGGCGATGCCCGCGTCGGTGTGGTCGGTGAAGTACTGCCAAGGGGTCGACGCGCCCCACTCCTCACCCATGAAGAGCATCGGCGTAGTCGGTCCGGTGAGCAGCAGAGCCGCCCCGCAGGCCAGCTGCCCGGGGGTGAGATCAGCCGAGAGACGGTCGCCGGTCGCCCGGTTGCCGACCTGATCGTGGGTCTGCAACGAGACCACGAACCGCCACCCTGGTGTCTTGTCCCGGTCGACCGGTCGGCCGTGCGTACGCCGCCGGACCGTCGAGTAGCTGCCGTCGTGGAGGAAGACGCTCTGGAGCACCTTCGCCAGCGCGCCCGGTTGTGCGAAGTCCTCGTAGGAGCCCTGGGTCTCCCCGGTCAGCGCCACGTGCAGGGCATGGTGGACGTCGTCGGCCCACTGCGCGTGCAGCCCGAGACCGCCAGCCTCCCGCGGCGTCACGGTGTTCGGGTCGTTGCGGTCGGACTCCGCGATCAGCCACAACGGTCGGCCCAGGCCTGCCGAGGCCGCAGCCACTTCGGTCGAGAGCTCCTCGAGCAAGGTCACGGCCCGGTCGTCGTACAGCGCGTGCACGGCGTCGAGGCGGAGTCCGTCGATGTGGAAGTCCCGCAGCCACATCAGGGCATTTTCGACGATGAAGCTGCGGACCGGGTCACTGTCGGCGTCGTCGAGGTTGAGGGCGGCGCCCCACGGAGTGCCATAGCGGTCGGTGAAGTAGGGGCCGAAGTCACTGAGCCGGTTGCCGCTCGGCCCGAGGTGGTTGTAGACCACGTCCAGGGCGACGCCGAGACCTCGCGCATGGCAGGCGTCGACGAACCGGGCCAGGCCGTACGGTCCCCCGTAGGGCTCGTGCACGGCCCACAGTCCGACGCCGTCATACCCCCATCCGTAGCGGCCCGGGAACGTCCCTACCGGCATCAGCTCGACGATGTCGACACCGAGCTCAGCGACATGATCGAGGTGCTCGATCGCGGCGTCGAACGTGCCCTGCGCCGTGAACGTGCCGATGTGCAGCTCGTAGAGGACCGCGCCGGGGAGCGGGACTCCGCGCCAGGTGTGGTCGGTCCATTCCCAGGCATCGAGGGCGACCACTTCGGCGAGCCCGGCCGGCCCGTCCGGCAGCCGCAGTGCGCGCGGGTCGGGAAGCGCCTCTCCGCCATCGAGGGAGAACGCGTACCGCGTCCCCGGCGGTGCGTCGCGCTCGAGCTCCCAAGAGCCGTCGTCGATCTCCACCATCGGGTACGCCGTTCGACGCCCGGCCTCGTCGATGACCAGGTCCACCGAGGTCTCGGCCCGCGGCGCCCAGACGGTGAACTTCATCGGCCCCCCTCCCGCAGCAGCAGCGCAACCGGAAGCACCGCGAGGAGCTCCTCGGCCTGCTGGACGCCGCCACGGTGAGCCCGGCCGGTCAACACATCCACCCAGCGTCCCGCCGGTAGGTCGATCAGGCTGGCCTCCCGGGACCGGCTCGGGCACTGCACGATCGTGGCGACCGCGGCCTTGGCTTGCTCGCGGACGAAGCCGAGCAGATGAGAGGACGACTCGAGCGGCCGGTACGTCGATCCCGCCCCGAACAGGTCGGGGTGCTCACGGCGCAACCGCAGCGTCCGCGACGTGACCCACAGCTTCACGTCCGACCCGGCCGACCCGTTGGACTCGGCCGGCACCGCGTCGGGGTCCGGTCGGGGGGCCAACCGGGCGATCCGAGAGCGTAGGTCGTCATAGTCGACGGGACGGCGGTTGTCAGGATCGACGACGCTGAGCACCGTCGCCTCCGCGCCCTGGTAGAGGTCCGGAACGCCGGGCAGGGTGAGCTGGAGCAGCTTGGCCGCGAGTGAGACGGCCCGGATCTGCCCAGCGTGGTCGACGAGCGCGGCGTCCAAGAGCCCGGTCAGGTGTTCGTCGGCGAGACATGCACGCGCCAGGTCGAGGACACGGCTCTCGTAGCCTTCGTCGGGGTCGCTCCACGTGGTGTGCCGCTTGGCCTCCCGCATCGCCTTGACCAGGTACTCGGTGAGCCGACCCTCGTCGATCGGCCACGTCCCCAGCAGCGTCTGGAAGAGCAGGTACGCCGTCGGGCTGTCGACCACGTGCTCGCCAGCGCGGGCGTGGACCCGGTCCCAGGTCGTCCGCCAGGTGTTCGGGTCGCCGGCGATCGCCAGGAGACGGGCCCGGACGTCCTCGCTGCGCTTGGTGTCATGGGTGGACAGCGTGGTCATCCCGAACGGGTGGTGTCGTTGCTGGTGCTCGGCCCAGCCGTGCAGCCGCCCCGGGCCGGGGGAGTCCAGGGCACCTGGGTCGCCACCGACCTCGTTGAGCGCCAGCATCCGGTTGTAGCGGTAGAAGGTGGTGTCCTCGACACCCTTGGCCATCGCCGGGCCGCAGACCTGCTGGAAGCGGACGACGAGGTCGCGGGCGCTCGGGTCGTCGGTGTCGACGTCGACCAGCGCGTCGTGGAGCACCCGCAGGATGTCCGCGAGGTCGGGTCGCTCCGCGATGGCCTGCTGGAGCATCGTGTCGAGACGGTGCAGCGAGAGCCGGTCAGCCGGCGTACCCGGTCGCAGGTAGGCGCGGTAGACCTCGACATGGGACAACAGCGTCTCGAACGCCTCCCGCACCGAGTCGGACGCTGTGGTGGCGATAGTGCCCTGTACGTCTGACAAGTCGGAGGCGAGGCGGGTCAGACGTTCGACCTCAGGCCTCAACAGCGTCGTGACCACCTGCCGCTTGGCGGCGTGCTCCACGTCGGCCAGCGTCTCGTCGCCGGCGAGGTCACGCCAAAGCGAGTCCAGAAGCCCGCCGGTCGGAGGGGTCAGCGCGGTCTGGATCACGCTCAACGCGTCGTACCCCGTCGTCCCTGCGGTCGCCCATGTGGAGGGCAGCCGCTCGTCGCCCTCGAGGATCTTCTCCACCACGACCCAGCCGCCGTCGGTGGCATCGCGCAGCCGATCAAGGTAGCCCTCGGGGTCGGCCAGGCCGTCGGGATGGTCGATCCGGAATCCGTCGACGACCCCAGCGGTGGACAGCTCGATCAACAGCTCGTGTGTCGCGTCGAAGACGTCGTCGAGCTCCACCCGTACGGCGATCAGGCTGTCGACGTCGAAGAACCGTCGGTACCCGAGCACCGCGTCCTTGTCCCGCCAGGACGCCAGGACGTAGTGCTGCTGGTCCAGCACAGTCGCGACGTCCGCACCGCCAGTGCCCTCAGCGACCGGAAAGACGTGGTCGTGGTAGCGGATCACTGGCGCGCTGTCGTGGCTGTCATGGCTGTCCAGCCTCAGCTCTCCGGCTGCGAGCACGGCGTCCACCGTGTCGCCGAGCACCGGCAGGCCGAGCCGGCCGTCGCACAGCTCCCAGTCCACGTCGAACCAGTGCGCGTACGCCGACTGCCGACCTCGCGCCAGCACGTCCCACACCGGGGCGTTCAGGTGCTCGGGCTCGGGGATCGCCATGTGGTTGGGGACCACGTCGACCAGGATGCCCAGGCCGTGATCGTGCGCGGCGTGCGCCAGCGCATCGAGTCCGGCGCGGCCGCCGAGGTCGACGGAGACCGCACGATGGTCGACGACGTCGTAGCCGTGCATCGACCCCGGAGCAGCCTGCAGGATCGGGGACAGGTACAGGTGCGAGACCCCGAGCTCGGCGAGGTACGGGGCCACCTGACGAGCGTCGGCGAACGTGAAGCCTGCGTGCAGCTGGAGCCGGTAGGTTCCGGTGATCGGTGTGCGCGATGAAGTCCTAGACACGCCGCATCACGACGACCGAGCGGGCGACCACCACACGTTCGGCGCCCGCCGGCTCCGGCTCGACGTCGTCGGCGAGCAGCCCAGCCGCGTGGTCGGTGTCGAGGACCAGCTGCCAGGAGTCGCCGAACGGGCCGTCGGGAAGCGTCATCGCGACGTCCTCGTACCCTGGGTTGAGCATCAGCAGGAACGACGCGTCGACGATCTCCTCCCCACGCAGTCCGGGCTCGGTGATCCCGTCACCGTTGAGGAAGACAGCGAGCGGCCGCACCGAGGCTTGGTCCCAGTCGTCGGCACCCATCGGCGTACCGTCCGGGCTGAGCCAGGCGATGTCCGGCAACCCGTTGCCGGCCGCGCTGCCGGTGAAGAAGCGCCGCCGCCGGAACACCTGGTGCGCGGTCCGCAGCTCGACGAGCCGACGGGTGAAGGCCAGCAGGTCCTCGTCCACGTCGGACCAGTCGACCCACGAGAGCTCGTTGTCCTGGCAATAGACGTTGTTGTTGCCCTGCTGGGTGCGGCCGAGCTCGTCGCCGTGAAGCAGCATCGGCACGCCCTGGCTGAGCAGCAGGGTGGTCAGGAAGTTGCGCTGCTGCCGGCTCCGCAGCGCCAGCACCTCGGGGTCGTCGGTCGGCCCCTCTACCCCGCAGTTCCAGGAGCGGTTGTGGCGCTCGCCGTCGTTGCCGCCTTCGCCGTTGGCCTCGTTGTGCTTGTCGTTGTACGACGTCAGGTCGCGCAGGGTGAACCCGTCGTGAGCCGTGACGAAGTTGATCGACGCGTACGGCGCCCGGCCGTCGCTCTCGTACAGGTCACTGGAGCCGGAGAGCCGCCGGGCGAACTCGCCCAACGACGCCGGCTCACCACGCCAGTAGTCGCGGACGGTGTCGCGGTACTTGCCGTTCCACTCCGTCCAGCGGGGCGGGAAGTTGCCGACCTGGTAGCCGCCCGGTCCGACGTCCCACGGCTCGGCAATCAGCTTGACCTGGGAGACCACCGGGTCCTGCTGGACGAGGTCGAAGAACGCGCTCAGCCGGTCCACCTCGTGGAACTGTCGGGCCAGTGAGGCGGCGAGGTCGAAGCGGAAGCCGTCCACGTGCATCTCGGTGACCCAGTAGCGCAGCGAGTCCATGATCAGCTGCAGCACGTGCGGGTTGCGCATCAACAAGGTGTTGCCGGTGCCGGTGGTGTCGTAGTAGTGGAACGGATCGTCGTCGACCAGCCGGTAGTAGGCCGCGTTGTCGATCCCGCGGAAGCCGAGCGTCGGGCCGAGGTGGTTGCCTTCTGCGGTGTGGTTGTAGACCACATCGAGGATGACCTCGATGTCGGCGCGGTGGAGCTCCCGGACCATGGCCTTGAACTCCAGCACCTGCTCACCGGCCTGTCCGGTCGAGCTGTAGGCGTTGTGCGGGGCGAGGAAACCGATGGTGTTGTAGCCCCAGTAGTTGGCCAGACCCTGGTCGGCCAGGCCCGAGTCGTTGACGAACTGATGCACCGGCATCAGCTCGATCGCCGTGACCCCGAGATCGGTGAGGTGCTCGACCATCGCGGGATGGCCCAGGGCGGCGTACGTGCCGCGGATCTCGTCGGGGATGCCCGGGTGGGTCTGGGTCAGCCCCTTGACGTGCGCCTCGTAGATGACGGTCTCGTGGTATGGGTGCCGGGGCGGTCGGTCCTCCTGCCAGTCGAAGAAGGGGTTGATCACCACGGACTTCATCGTGTGGGGTGCAGAGTCGTCGGTGTTGCGCTTCTTCGGGTCGTCGAAGGTGTACGAGAAGCAGGCCGGTGCCCAGTCGATGCCACCTTCGAGCGCCTTCGCATAGGGGTCGATCAACAGCTTGCTGGGGTCGCAGCGGTGGCCGTGCTCCGGCTCGTAGGGCCCGTTGACGCGGTAGCCGTACAGCTGCCCGGGTATGACGCGGGGCAGGTACGTGTGCCAGACCAGCGCGTCGCGTTCGGTCATCGGCACCCTGGTCTCGGTCCCGTCGTCGTCGAAGAGGCAGAGCTCGACCGACTCAGCGATCTCGGAGAACAGTGCAAAGTTCGTGCCGGCGCCGTCGTACGTGGCTCCGAGCGGGTAGGGGCCGCCTGGCCAGACTTCCATCGGTCTCCTCGGTGGTCGGGCCCGAGTGGTCACGAGCTTGGTCTCGCGCCAACGGGTCCGGCGGGTGGTCAGGTGCGTGACCCGATTGCGCTCGTTCGATGCTCCGGCGGTCGGGGCCGGGAACCATTGTCCTGGGTGATGCTCGGAGGCGCGCGTCGAGGTCCCCCTCGAGCCCGCAGGACTCCCGGTGCCGTCCGGCAGGTGGCTCGCCGCGGGCCCATCTGCGTCTCGGTCGCCGGCCCGCAGCGCGAAGGTGGGTGATCGGGCGTGGTCATTTCGGGCCATCTTTGCCGCCGACCCGTTAGAACCGGGCTCGGCTGGGGCACCTTGGTGGTGACGTGCTCGCATCGGTGCCGCGAGCCGTCCGGATCCGCTCGCACCAGTGAGAGGCGTCTGCGTGGCCAGCAACGACGTTCCCGATGGACGCGACGTTTATGACGACGTGGCCGTTCACGATGTCGAGATGCTGGCGGAGATCGACCTGCTCGGAGATCTGATCGTGATCGCGACGTGTGCCGAGCGTGCTTTGAGCCAGGCCGAGATCGACACCGCGCTCGGTGTTCGGTTCGTCGCGGCCGAGGTCCCCGAGGTCCCGGCGCCACGATCGGGTAGCCAACCGCAACAGTCACCAGCCCGGACCTGACCTGCCCTCAGAGCGGACCCAGAGTCTGAGAGTCGCCCGGGCCGTCGGGCTGTGGGTCCTTGAGCTCGACGAACAGGGTGTGGGTCTCGGTGTCGCCGATGTTCTCCCCGGCGTGCTCTTGTGCCGGCAGCCAGAACGCGTCGCCGGCGGTTAGCTCGACGTCGCGAGTCTGGCCGTTCGCGTGCAGCCTGCGCCGGAACCCGCTGAGGGTGTACATCACGCTGTCGGGATGAGCGTGCGGTGTCGTCTTGTCGCCCGGTCGGTCGGTGTACTCCAGGACCCGGACCCGGTCGTTCTCGAAGACGAGCCGGTAAAGGTCTGGATTGGTCGTGACGGGGTCGTGGTCCTGGCTCATGAGCAGGATCGTAGTGGTGGCGGTGTCACTGGTCCTTGTCGTCGTAGTCGCCGGACGGTGCAGACCGCGGTGAGACCGGACCACCGGCGAGCCCGGAACCATCGGCCTCGGCGGCCTCGCCGGACTCGCCGGAATGGCGGTGCTCGTGCTCGCCATCCGCGTGGGTGTGGTCGTGCTCGTGCGTCGTACCGTCGGCGTGGTCGTGGGCGTGTGCATGAGTGTCGTCGTGATCGTGATGCTCGGGCTCGACGTCGTCGAAGCGGCCCTCGTCCTGGTCATGTGTTGTCATATCCCGAGCATGCACCTCGCGACGGCTCCACCCAACCTCGGGCCGTCAACGGCGAGGTCGAGCGCCCGGTGCGGGCGTCAGACTCCGGGTGAGGTCGTACGCCGCCGCGCCATCGCGTGCTCCCGGTCGATCGGCGAGCTTGGACGTCGGCATCAAGAACCAGTGGCCCTGGACGCACCTCACCTTGCAGTGCTCGATCGGGCCGTCCGTGCTTTCGAGCACGCCGAACCGCTGTACCTGAGCCTGCGCGCCGCACTCGGGGCAGGTGGTCGTGTCCATGTGAATGTCCCCCTCTTGCTGATCCCTTTCAGGAGCGAGGGTGCGGAGGACTGATACGCGACCAGGGTTGAGTCGACGGCGTCGGGGTACGAAGGAGTTCTAACCACCGACGCCATGTGCGCCGGACGAAGGAGCGCAACATGTCCACGGAATCGAATCAGTCCGACACAGGGGTGACCCCGCCTGGACAGGACCGCGTCGGCAACGACTTCAGCGAGGGCGCAAATCCGACGCCTGGCGGTGACATCGACACCAGCGGGAGCACGCTGCCGCCCTACGAGGGTCGCAGCAGCGGGTCGGACTTCCCTGAGGGTACGCAGCCGGAGGCGGCTGGCGGCGACCCCTCCGCGGAGGGCGGCCGCACTTCTCCTGACCCGGCACAGACGCCTGGCGGCGCAACTGCGTCACCGGCGGACGAGCAGCCAGCGGCCGAGGCGACCGAGACCGTCGAGAGCGACCCGGGTGTCGGACCCGCGCACGTCGCGGGCACGAACCGCGGTGAGGACCTCGTCGACACGCAGGGGTCTGAGCCGGGGCGCGAGCACACCGGAACCGACGACCAGGGCGGCACGGACCGACCCATGGGTGAGTCGGACAACCGGGACCAGACCAGCATCGACCCGAGCGACGGCAACACCGACAGGACCGCCGGATAAGTCGCCAGATCGGCTCCACGATCCCTCGACGAAGTCGGTCCTGCACGTCAGCTCACACAGAGGCAGAACGGGTGTCCGGCCGGGTCGAGGAACACCCGGAAGGTCGTGCCCGGTTGGTGCTCGTGCTTGGTCGCCCCGAGCCCGAGCACCGCTGTCTCGGCTGTGTCGAGGTCGTCGACGATCACGTCCAGATGCATCTGCTGAGGGACCTCTTGGCTCGGCCAGTCGGGTGGGGTGTAGCCCTCCACCGGCTGGAAGCAGATGCACTGGCCTTCCTCGGAGCGGATCTCTGCCCAGTCGGGCGCGATCTCGGTCTTCCAGTCCAGCATTGTGCCGTAGAACGTCGCGAGGGCGGCGGGGTCGGGACAGTCGATGACGAAGTTTGGGAAACGAGCGATAGCCATCCGAGCACGCTACGCGCGAGCGCCGACACTGTGCGCTGGGCGGGGTTCCGGGCACGCCACCATGAGCGTTCGGTCCCGCTCGCCGCGACGGTGATCACGTTCCAGAGACCAAGAGTGCCGGCAGCCGATGGCCGTTGTCGGTCCTGAGTGGGAGCCTGAGGTATGGCGTATGACGAAGACCTCGCCGACCGGATTCGCTCGGCGATACAGGACCCAACTGATGTGACGGAGAAGCGGATGTTCGGCGGGCTGGCATTCCTGGTCAACGGCAACATGGCCGTGAGCGCCAGCGGCCAGGGCGGGCTGCTCCTCCGGGTGGATCCCGGCGAGACGGACGCGCTGGTCCGCGAAGACGGTGCAACCCGTTTCGAGATGCGTGGCCGGGCGATGAATGGCTGGCTGCGCGTCGACCCGACTGCCACCGCATCCGATGAGGAGCTCCAGCGCTGGGTCCAGGTCGGCCTGACCTACGCAGGATCACTACCGCCGAAGTAGCGCTGGCCTCGCACCCCTGGGCTGTTCCTGACCCACGGACGGCCCCGGAGCGTTGGAGGATGCCGGCGGCGCTAGGCACCTGCGACGCGACGTGGCACGATCTCGGAGATGACCAGCAGACCCGGCGATGCGCACCGTCTGCGCGATCTCGCGCGGCTGCGCCGTGTCCGCGACCGGATCGACCGAGAGTACGCGCAGCCGCTGGACGTCGAGGCGCTCGCCCGCGGCGTCCACATGTCGGCCGGGCACCTCAGCCGCGAGTTCCGCCGCGCCTACGGCGAGTCGCCGTACTCCTATCTGATGACCCGGCGCGTCGAGCGCGCGATGGCACTGCTGTGTCGTGGCGACCTCAGCGTCACCGAAGTCTGTTTCGCGGTCGGCTGCTCGTCGCTGGGCACCTTCAGCACTCGCTTCACCGAGCTGGTCGGTATGCCGCCCAGCATCTATCGGCGCAAGGCGGCGCGCGCCACGGCGGGGATCCCATCCTGCGTGGCGAAGCAGGTGACACGACCGATCAGGAATCGAGAAGCGCCGGCCATCGAGCCGCAACTAACGTGACCGCCATGGACATCACTATTCACGCAAGCTTCCTCCCGCACGACGACCCGGAAGCCTCGCTGGCCTTCTATCGCGACACCCTCGGCTTCGAGGTCCGCAACGACGTCGGAAGCGGCACGATGCGCTGGATCACGGTCGGACCTCCCGACCAGCCCGGCACGTCCATCCTGCTGGCCCCACCGGCCGCCGACCCTGGGATCACCGACGACGAGCGCACCACCATCGTCGAGATGATGGCCAAGGGCACCTATGGCTGGATCTTGCTGGCCACGAAGGACCTCGACACCAACTTTGAGCGGCTCCAGGCCGGCGACGCCGAGGTCGTCCAAGAGCCGACAGAGCAGCCGTACGGCATACGCGACTGCGCCGTCCGCGACCCTGCGGGCAACCTGATCCGTATCCAAGAGCTTCGTTGAGCACCACCGCGAGGTCGGACACGCAGGCGACTGGGCTGCAGGATGCCGACCGCCACGACCTGATCCGCGTGCACGGTGCGCGGGTGAACAACCTCAAGGACATCCATGTCGAGATCCCGAAGCGGCGGCTGACGGCGTTCACCGGAGTCTCCGGCTCAGGAAAGAGCTCGCTGGTGTTCGGCACGATCGCCGCCGAGTCGCAACGGCTGATCAACGAGACCTACAGCGCCTTCGTGCAGGGCTTCATGCCGACGCTGGCCCGACCCGAGGTCGACGTACTCGAAGGGCTCACGACCGCGATCATCGTCGACCAGGAGCGAATGGGGGCCAACCCCCGCTCGACCGTCGGCACCGCTACCGACGCGAACGCGATGCTCCGCATCCTCTTCAGTCGGATCGGGCGGCCGCACGTAGGCCCGCCCACGGCCTTCTCGTTCAACGTGCCCACCCGCACCGCGAGCGGGTCGATGACCGTCGACAAGGGCAAGGGTGAGCGGATCGTGGTGCGAAAGGCCGTCTATCAGGGCGGGATGTGCCCACGCTGCGAGGGCATGGGCGCGGTCACCGACTTCGACCTCGCCGCTCTGTACGACGACAGCCTGTCGCTCAGCGGGGGCGCGCTGACGATTCCTGGCTACAGCATGGATGGCTGGTATGGCCGAATCTTCGGTGGCTCCGGCTACTTCGACATGGACAAGCCGATCAAGAAGTTCACCAAGAAGGAGCTCAACGACCTGCTCTACCGAGGGCCGACCAAGATCAAGGTGGACGGCATCAACCTCACCTACGAGGGTGTGATCCCGAAGATCCAGAAGTCCATGCTGTCCAAGGACGTCGACGCGATGCAGCCGCACATCCGCGCGTTCGTGGAGCGGGCGGTGACGTTCACGACCTGTCCGGAGTGCGACGGGACACGGCTCGGCGAGGAGGCCCGGTCGTCGAAGATCAAGGGCAAGAACATCGCCGACGTCTGCTCGATGCAGATCAGCGACCTGGCCGAGTGGGTCCGGCACCTCGACGACCGGTCTGTGGCGCCTCTGGCGACGGCGCTGGGGGAGACCCTCGACTCGTTCGTGGAGATCGGGCTTGGCTACCTCTCGCTGGACCGGCCGGCGGGGACGCTGTCGGGCGGAGAAGCCCAACGCACCAAGATGATCCGCCACCTCGGCTCCTCGCTCACCGACGTCACCTACGTCTTCGACGAGCCCACCATCGGCCTGCACCCGCATGACATCGAGCGGATGAACGACCTGCTGCTGCGGCTGAGGGACAAGGGCAACACGGTGCTGGTCGTGGAGCACAAGCCCGAGACCATCGGGATCGCCGACCATGCCGTCGACCTCGGCCCCGGTGCGGGCGCGGACGGCGGCACCGTCTGCTTCGAGGGCACTGTCGAGGGATTGCGGGGGAGTGACACCACGACCGGCCGTCATCTCGACGACCGGGCGACCCTGAAGGAATCAGTGCGTTCGGCTTCCGGCGCGCTGGAGATCCGGGGAGCGTCGACGCACAACCTCCAAGACGTCGACATCGACCTCCCGCTCGGAGTGCTCTGCGTGATCACGGGCGTTGCCGGCTCGGGCAAGAGCTCGCTCGTCCAAGGCTCGGTCGCCGGCCTCGACGACGTGCTGGTGATCGATCAGGCAGGGATCAAGGGTTCGCGGCGCAGCAACCCGGCGACGTACACCGGACTGCTCGACCCGATCCGCAAGGCGTTCGCGAAGGCGAACGGCGTGAAGCCGGCGCTCTTCAGCTCCAACTCCGAGGGCGCCTGCCCCACCTGCAACGGTGCTGGCGTGATCTATACCGAGCTTGGCGTCATGGCCACGGTCGAATCCAGCTGCGAGGAGTGCGAAGGGAAGCGGTTTCTGGCCGAGGTGCTCGACTTCACGTTCGGCGGCAAGGACATCAGCGAGGTGCTGGCGATGCCGGTCGCCGAGGCCGAGGAGTTCTTCGGCGCAGGCGAGGCCCGTACGCCGGCCGCGCACAAGGTCCTCGACCGGCTCTCCGACGTCGGGCTGGGCTACCTCAGCCTCGGCCAGCCACTCACCTCGCTATCCGGCGGCGAGCGGCAGCGGCTCAAGCTGGCCACCCGGATGGCCGGGAAAGGCGACGTCTATGTCCTCGACGAGCCGACTACCGGCCTGCACCTCGCCGACGTCGAGCAGCTGCTCGGCCTGCTCGACCGGTTCGTGGACTCCGGCAAGTCGGTCATCGTCATCGAGCACCACCAGGCGGTCATGGCGCACGCCGATTGGATCATCGACCTCGGACCCGGCGCGGGGCACGACGGTGGCCGGATCGTCTTCGAGGGCACACCCGCCGACCTCGTCGCCGGTCGCTCCACCCTTACCGGTGAGCACCTGGCGGCCTACATCGGCACCTGAGAACAGCTCTCCTCGGACGTAGCGCTCTCTTCGGGCGCCGTGATGGTGTGCCGACGGTTCGCCCCACCACATTCGTGCGGCAGGTCGTCGCCGACCAGTCGAGCTGAGTCACTCACACCAGGTCGGCGAGCAAGGTCGCTGCGGTAAGCAGCGAACGTGCCGACGGTCCGGGGCTCCACGACGACCGGTTCCTGTCGATGAGGTCGAGTGCCTGCAACTGATCGGACAGACGGTGGAGCTCGCGCTCGACGTCGTGAGTGGTGATCGGTTGGCCGCCGCGCTGCCAGCCATGGCCCAACAAGCCGAATACCTCGGCGGCGAGCTGCGGCGCCTGCATCGGTCCGTGGGCTTCGAGCAGGGCCACCGCGCGCTCGGCGATCATGGTCGCGAACTCCTGCGGGGCGAACCACGACCGAAGACGGCGTACGGTCTCGTGCTCGTTGGTGGCGGCCTTGGTGGGGCGCAGGACGCCGTTGGCCAGACGGAGCAGCCGGACGTGACGCAGGATGTCGTGGAGCGTTGCCAGCGGGTACAGGTCTTCCTCGATCGAGGCGAGCCGTTCCAGCGGGTACCAGCCTGGTCGTTGATGCTGGACTGCGCGGACCACCGACCGCGGCAGTCGGCCGCCGGGGGTGAGCTTGACGCCGTCGGCGAGCAGGTCGAGCAGCAGCCGGACGCTCTCGGGTACGACGCCGACCGCGTAGCGAACCCGCCGCGAGGTGACGTCCTGGTCGAAGGGCCGCAGCCGTTCGCCGAGCCAGGCGCTCATCGCGTCGTGCTCGGGATGCCGGGTGTCGGCCAGCGCTGTGAGGAGCTCGGTGTAGCCGTGGGGGCCTCCGCAGTCCTCCGGGGGGCAGGTGCCCTCGCCGCCGACGCATCCGGGCATGTCGGCGCCTCGGCCGAGCATCTCGATCTCGTGCTCCCACCCGTCGCCGAAGTCGTAGACGTAGACGAAGTTCTTCGGCAGTGACGACATCGGCACGCCTCGTTCGTCGACCTCGCGCTCCTCGTCGGCCCACTCATCGAAGGGGACCGCGTAGGTGGTGTCGTCGGTGCGGAACTGGTGCAAGTGGGAGTCGGTCCAGCCGAGCGCGACCTGCAAGACCTTGTGCAGGTCGTCGAGGGTGATAGCGGCGGGTACGTCGACCACCCGCTCCACCCGCGGCTCCACGTCGCGCATGGTCACCCGCAACCTGGCCGTCCTCATCGAGGTCCTCACGAGCCGGGTGCCCCGCAGCACTTCTTGTACTTCCGGCCAGAGCCGCACCAGCACGGCTGGTTGCGTCCGGGCGGCCAGGCGATCGTCCGCGACGGGTCCCGTCCCATGTCGGCGGCGTACCGCGCCCGCAGCTGGGCTGGATCTTCCTCGTCGGGTTCGTTGTCGGCCACCCACTGGGTGAACTCAGCTGCTCGCAGGGGCGCGATCAGCAGTCGAGCGGCCCCCGTCTCGCGGAGTTCGCGCAGCCGCCGCTCCATCCGTTGGGAGTAGACGGCATGTGCGACCGAGTCGCCACGCTCCTCGTCCTGCACCAAGTTGCTGTCCGCCAGGTCCGGCCACTGTGTGGGCCAGTCGGGGTACTCGTCCGCGGGCAGCCAGGCCACCGTGAGCGACATCATTCCGGTCTGCTCACGGCGTTCGCTGGCCATCTGTCTGACCTGCTCCACGAGCCGAACCGTCTTGCCATCCGGACTGCTCGGCGTGACCGGCTCGGCGGTCTGCAGGTCGTCCTGGTCGCGGCCCAGGGCGGCCAGGCTCGTGGCGCGTAGGTCGCGGAGCTGTCCGAGGAGGCGTTCCGGGTCACCAGTGCGAACGGCGAGCTCGAGCGCTCGGGTCAACCATGACAGCGCCACTTCGTGCTCGCGGATCGCGCCGTACTCCAACCCTGCGTTGTTGTAGACCCACACATCCTCTGGGGTGTCCTGGGCGACGGCATCCCAGATCTCCGCCGCCTGCTCAAGACGGCCGTGCCTGGTCAGGATCTCGGCGCGGCGGCAGCGAGAATCCGGCGCGCAAGCGTAGCCCTGCTCGGCCAGCACATCGGCGTGCCGGAGTGCGTCTTCGACACGACCGAGCCGGTCATAGGTCTCGGCGAGCTCGCTGTGCAACTCGAGCACGTCGAGGGGACTCGCCGCTTCCACGTTGCCCTGGCAGGCCGCGACCGCACGCTCCAACGCCTCCGCGTACGCCTCGGGCGGACCCGAGCGCGCTTCGGCGATCTCGCGATCCAGTTGATCCAGGTCCTTGACTCCCACCCCGCCATCCTTTCCCGAGCTGCCCCTGTCCGATCCAGTGGGTCCGGGGATGGACCGAGCGGCGACCCGCTGGCGCGCTGTCACGAGCCCGCGGCGCCGCACGTCGCATACGAGATCGAGAGTGCATTACTTTGGCTCTAATGCTAGATTGAGTACAAAGTAAGGAGCAACATGGCCAGGATTCGCGTTTCGCCTCGTCGCGGTGCCGCCGACGCCGCGGCCGTGCTTGGTCAGCAGATCAGGGCCGCACGCGTTGCACGCAAGTGGACCGCGGTCGAGCTGGCTGAGCGCATCGGTGTGGACCGCCGTACCGTCGCCGCGATCGAGGCGGGTGACCCGGGCGTCTCCTTGGGCAACTCCTTCAACGCAGCCGACATCCTGGGGGTCCCGCTGTTCGGTGCTGAGGACCGTGCGGAGCTTGCACGCCTGCGTCGCGAGGGACGAGAGCGTCTGGCGTTGCTGCCCACTCGGGTGGACAAGCCCAGGAAGAAGGCCGAGACCGACGATGACTTCTGATCCGTACCGGTCACGGCGCGTCTTCGTCTGGACGTGGCTGCCCGGCGAATCGACGCCAGTCGTTGCAGGGGCGGTCGACCGCGTCGGTGCGGACCGACTGGACTTCACCTACGCGCGGTCGTACCTCGACAACGCGAACGCGATCAGCCTCTACGCCCCTGAACTGCCGTTGCGCCGTGGACTCCAGGAACCGTTGGACGGGCTGACGGTCGCTGCTTCTCTGAAGGACGCAACCCCCGACTCCTGGGGCGAGCGGGTGATCGGCAACCGCATAGGCTCGGGAGATGCCGAGCTAAGCGTCGAGACCTACATGCTGGAGTCCGGATCGAACCGGCTGGGCGCCCTCGATTTCCAGGTGAGCCCTGAGAAGTACCGCCCCCGACTCGACACAGCGAGCCTGGATGAGTTGTACGACGCGGCCGAGAAGGTCCTCGCCGGTGAACAGCTGAACCCGGCCATCGGCGATGCCCTGATGAATGGAACCGCCATCGGTGGCGCGCACCCGAAGGTGCTGATCACCGACGCCTCAGGCGCCGAGTACATCGCGAAGCTGTCGGTCTCCAGCGACGTGCACCCCTGGATTCGGGCAGAGGCAGTCGCCATCGAGCTCGCGCGACGCTGCGGCATCGAGGTGCCCAACGCCCGCGTCATCAAGTCGATGGGCCGCGACGTGCTGCTGATCGAGCGGTTCGACCGGCTGCCCGGCGGTCGGCGCCGTCACGTGGTCTCAGGACTGACGATGCTCGGTTTCGATGCGCTCCTCGGTGCGCGCTACGGGTCATACCCCGAAATGCTCGATGTCCTGCGTGAGTGGGGGCGAGCCCCGCAGGATCTCGGTCGCCGTCTCTTCGAGCGCATCATCGTCAACATCGCGATCGGCAATAACGACGACCATGCGCGCAACCACGCAGCATTCTGGGACGGGGAGAGCCTCGAGCTGACGCCCGCGTTCGACCTGGCCCCGCAGCCTCGTTCGACCGACACTTCGGCTCAGGCGATGGCGATTGGTCGTGACGGAGGTCGAGCCAGCCAGTTCTCGGTCTGCGTAGCCGCAGCCGCCGACTACGGATTGTCCCGGGTAGAGGCCAAACAGATCGTCGACCGCATCGTCTCGACGATCGAGGAACATTGGTGCGAGGCGGCGGACGCCGCTGGGCTGAGCGAGGTTGACCGCAACCTGCTGTGGAAGCGATCCGTCCTCAACCTGTCGACGACCTACAGCTGAAGGGTGTGGGTCGCGTAGGCGCAGTGTGGTTCCCCCCGAATCGTGGAGGGTTCTCTATGCGGCTTCCCGGTTGGGAACCGTGGTGTTCTCGTAGTTGATCGGGCTCATCATGGCAGCCGAGCTGTGCCGGCGGTCGTGGTTGTAGAACCCGTAGCACCAGTCCAGCACAACGGCCTGGGCTTGGCGGGTGTTCTCGAAGTCGTGTCGCGACAGGACCTCCCATTCCAGCGACGAGAAGAACGCCTCGGCGGCGGCGTTGTCGAAGCACGACCCGACCCGTCCCATCGACTGGCGGATCGCGAGCTGGCGGCAGAGCTTGGTGAACGCACTCGCGGTGTAGGTCGAGCCACGGTCGGTGTGGAAGATGACCCGCTCGGCCTCGTCCCGCCGCCAGATCGCGTCCCTTCCGCCGCGCGCGGTCACGGCCATCTTGATCGCCGCACAGGCAAGCTCGGCGTCGGGATGCAGGCTGGTGGCTGCGCCGAGGAGACGACGTGAGTACAAGTCGATCACGGTCGCCAGATACAGCTTCGGGCCCCGGCCGTCGCGGCCGGTGGGGATCTCGGTCATGTCGCCGACCCACTTGACGTTCGGCGCCTCGGCGGTGAAGTTCCGCTTGACCAGGTCGGGGAACTTCGGTGCGGTCTTGTCCTGCTTGGTCAACCCGTTCCTGCGCTTGATCCGCCGCGCGATGAGTCCTTGGCGGCGCATCGACTCAGCCACCGTCTTCTCGCTGACCTGCCAGCCGTCATCGACGAGGTCGGCGTGCAGCCGCGGCGAGCCGTGCAGGCCACGGGCGGCCTTGAACGCCACCGCGACCGCCCGGTCGACAGTGTCGCGGCGGCGGTCCCGCTCGGTGTGCATCCCGCTCGCCGCGCCCGGGCCCTGGGCTCGGCCGAGCCACTTGTAGAACCACGCCAGACTCACCCCCAGCAAGGCGCAGACGACCGTGTGTGGCACCCGATAGCTGGTCCTCTGGTCGGCGATGAAGCGTGCCACGCTCACTTCGTCGCCTCCTTGACCCACAGGACCACGGATCGCTTGAGGACATCACGCTCCATCCGCAGCTCGGCAACCTCAGCACGCAGCCGCTTCAGCTCCTCGCGGTCGCCCTTCGACAACCCGCGCGTCCCCTCGGCCGCATCCCGGGCCACGTTCACCCAGTTGCCCAACGTGCCCTCGTTCATCCCCAGGTCGCGGGCGACCTGCGCGATCGGCTTCCCTGTCTCCTCGACGATCCGAACAGCCCCCTCACGGAACTCCCGGTCGTACTTCTTCCGCTTCTCTGGCATAGCTACTCCTTATAGCTGATGCCTCTACGGTCCGGGGGGAACCTCACAGCCCCGGCCGGGTTGGGTGATGAGTGGCAGAGGATGGAGTGGGAGGAGGGGTGAGGGGACAGAGGAAGTGGGGAAAGGGTGGAGTGGATGGGAGGTAGGGAGGCGGAAGGTGAGGAGCCGGGAGGAGCCAGGACGGAGATGCGGATGTCCGGGGTGGGAGCGCCCGATGTCTTGGGGGTTCGCGCCACCGCAGGCGGAAGGTAGCCCGGGGAGATTGCCGCGTCGACAGCGTCCGACTCTGCCGATGAGCGGACGTATCCACTCGAGTACTGGCATTCAGTGACGGGGCCAGCGTTATTGGTCCTAGACAGGTACCCCTCCTTCGCTGATCGCCTTTCGCATCTTACGAGCATGCGTGGCAACTGCCTGTCCAGTTCGCACCACGACGGCGTTGAGTCGGTGGGATCGGGCGCCGATCAGAATTGGCGCCGACAATGGTCTGAGTACGGTCCGGTGAAACTCGCTGCGCACATCCAGGGAGAGCAACGAGATGAGACCACTTCGATACTCGATCAACGTCACACTGGACGGCTGCTGCCATCACGAGGCAGGGCTGCCCCCCGACGAGGAGTCGATGCGCTACTGGACCGCTGAGATGGAACGAGCCGATGCCCTGCTATGCGGCCGGGTGACCTACGAGATGATGGAGTCGGCGTGGCGGCAGCCGGCCACGGGCACGTGGCCTGACTGGATGGATGAGTGGGAAATCCCGTTCGCCGAGACCATCGACCGGACGAAAAAGTACGTCGTGTCGAGCACGCTGAGCGGGGTCGATTGGAATGCCGAGCTGGTGCGAGGCGACTTGGGGCGAGCGGTTCAGCGGCTCAAGCAGGAGCCAGGCGAGGGCCTGTTAGTGGGTGGCGTGACGCTCCCCCTGGCGTTGGCAAATCTGGGACTGATCGACGAGTACGTGTTCCTTGTGCAGCCGGTCCTTGCCGGACACGGGCCGACGTTGGTTGCCGGTCTGCGCGAGCGCATCCAGCTCGGGCTCGTGGATCGCCATGAGTTCCGGTCGGGGGCGGTCGCCCTGCGATACCGGCCCACGCGAGTAACGGGTTGACGTGATTTGACCTGGCACGTTGGCCGCTGCCTCGCGACGGAACGACGGTTCGCGCGCCTGATGCGAGGGCTGGGACCGTCCCAAACGTGCGGACAGAACGGCGCAACCTGCATCCCCGAGGTGCCGGTAGATGACGGTTCGGAAGGGGTGTCGAGCTACTCAGCATCCGCACGCTGCGTGACGAGATGGCCATGTCCGGGCAGTCGCAAATTCGGGCGGTTCCGCGATCACGACTTCGGGGGACGCAGATGACACGTTTGGTCACTCGCTGCCGAGTTTGTGCCTAGGGGGAGTAAGGGCGGCCAACCGGGGCGCCACCAACCCAGGAGATCGCCATGGTTGCCACCATCGCCCGACGCCTCGTCTCGATCGGCGACGCGGCCGACGCACTTGCCGTCTCAACCCGCACAGTCCGCCGCTACATCTCCGACGGCCATCTCGAAGCCGTCCGGCTCGGCCGCAGGACGCTGGGAATCAAGGTCGACTCGATCGAGCGGTTCATCGATGCCCGGCCGGTGGGCAACTGGCGATGAGTCTTGACGGGCTCCACCACGGACGGGGCGCGGGCGCCGGGAGCGGCCGAACGGGGCCGTTCCTTGTTCCCCTATCTCTTCCCGAAATCGGAAAGTCCCTCGGAAGGGCCTCTGACGTGCGGTGATCTGGTGGGCGATACTGGGTTTGAACCTACAAGAACCACTATCGCCTCTGTCTCGCTCTTCCGGCTCATCTTGACGTAAACTCGCAGGTCAGAGGGCATATTCGGGACCTCGGAGACCGTGACACTGGGTGACAACTTGTGTCGCCTTTGGACATCCTTGTTCCCCGTATGTTCCCCGAAATCGAGGGGCGGCACGAGATGGCTCGGGAACAAGCCGGGAAGAGGCGAGGGTTCGGACGGATCGAGAAGCGTCCGTCCGGTCGCTATCGCGCCGCGTACACCGGTCCGGACGGCCAGCTCTATCGAGCGCCCATGACCTTCGACGCCAAGGACGACGGGGTCGCCTGGCTCGCAGCCCGGAGAGCCGAGATCGAGATGCGCGTCTGGGCTCCAGAGGTCGCCGCCCGCGCCGCCTTCCAGCGCTCGGTCCCGACGTTCAGGGAGTACGCCGACAAGTGGCTGGCGAACCGCAAGACGCGCGGCCGGGAGCTGCGACCAACCACGCGTCAGCAGTACCGCGTACTGCTGGACACCTACGTCTATCCGACGCTCGGCGAGAAGAGGCTGGATCGGATCTCCGTCGATGAGGTCAACAAGTGGTACGACGAGCTCGCGCCGGGCCGCGAGACGGTGCGAGCGCACGCGTACAGCCTGCTGCGCACGATCTTCACCAGCGCCGCCTCCGAACGCCCCTACCCATTGGTCCCTTACAACCCGGCTCACATCCGTGGAGCCGGCAACACCGCGCGGGTCCATCAGGTGCAGCCGGCGTCACTCGAGGAACTCCAGACGATCGTCGAGGAGCTGCCCAACCGCTACAAGCTGATGGCGCTCCTGGCAGCGTGGTGCGCGATGCGCTTCGGCGAGCTCGCCGAGCTCCGTCGCGGCGACATCGATCTGGGCACGAACCGGGTGAAGATCCGCAGGGGAGTGGTGCGTGTCGACGGCGAATTCATCATCGGTCCGCCCAAGAGTGACGCGGGAGTCCGCGACGTCGCGATCCCTCCGCACCTGGTGCCGTTGGTGAAGGATCATCTGTCCGACCACACCGCGCGGGGCAAGGACGCGCTTCTGTTCCCGTCCGCTGCTGACGAGAACCATCACATGGCGCCGGCCACGCTCTACAAGGTGTACTACCCGGCCCGCGAGGCCGCCGGGCGCAAGGATCTTCGCTGGCACGACCTCCGCCACACCGGCGCGGTGCTTGCCGCGCAGACTGGCGCCACGCTGGCCGAGCTGATGGGTCGCCTCGGCCACTCGACGCCGGGTGCTGCGATGCGCTACCAGCACGCGGCCGCGGACCGCGACGCCGAGATCGCGCGGCGATTGTCGCAATTGGTCCAGGGCCAGGAGCCGGAATGATGCATTACTTTGTTCCTAATGCTAGATTAAGTACAAAGTAAGGAGCATCCATGGCCCGGATTCGCGCGTCGCCTCGCCGCGGTGCCGCCGACGCTGCGGTCGTGCTCGGCCAGCAGATCAAGGCCGCGCGCATCGCGCGCAAGTGGACGGCGGCCGACCTGGCCGAACGCATCGGTGTCGACCGCCGTACTGTCGCAGCGATCGAAACGGGGGACCCGGGCGTCTCGCTCGGCAACGCGTTCAACGCCGCCGACATCCTGGGTGTGCCGTTGTTTGGCGCTGAGGATCGCGCGGAGCTTGCGCGTCTTCGTCGCGAGGGACGAGATCGGCTAGCGCTGCTGCCCACTCGGGTGGACAAGCCTCGAAAGCAAGCGGAGCCTGACGATGACTTCTGACCCGTACCGGGCCCGCCGCGTCTTCGTCTGGACCTGGCTGCCCGGCGAGTCGACGCCAGTGGTGGCGGGGGTAGTTGACCGCGTCGGCGCCGATCGTCTGGACTTCACCTACGCCCGGTCCTACCTCGACAACGACAAAGCGATCAGCCTCTACGCGCCCGAGCTGCCGTTGCGCCGCGGAGCCCAGGAGCCGATGGACGGCCTGACGGTCGCTGCTTGTCTCAGGGACGGGACACCCGACTCTTGGGGTGAGCGGGTGATCGGCAACCGCCTCGGCTCGGGCGACACCGAGCTCAGCGTCGAGACTTACATGTTGGAGTCCGGCTCAAACCGGCTCGGTGCCATCGACTTCCAGGAGAGCCCCGAGGAGTACAGCCCGCGCGTGGACACAGCCAGCCTGGACGAGCTGTACGACGCTGCCGAGAAGGTCCTTGCCGGGGAGCCGTTGAACCCGGCTATCGGCGATGCCCTGATGAACGGGACCGCAATTGGTGGTGCGCACCCGAAGGTCCTGATCAGCGACGGCTCAGGTGTCGAGCACCTCGCCAAACTGTCGGTCTCTGGCGACGTGCACCCCTGGATTCGGGCCGAAGCCGTCGCTATCGAGCTTGCGCGACTCTGCGGCATCGCGGTGCCAAACGCGCACGTCATCAAGTCGATGGGCCGAGATGTGCTGCTCATCGAGCGATTCGACCGCTTGCCCGGTGGCCAACGCCGTCACGTCGTTTCGGGTCTGACGATGTTTGGTTTCGATGCGCTCCTTGGTGCGCGCTACGGGTCGTACCCCGAAATGCTCGACGTCCTTCGTGAGTGGGGCCGCGCCCCGCAGGACATCGGTCGCCGGCTCTTCGAGCGCATCGTCTTCAACATTGCGATCGGCAACAACGACGACCACGCACGCAACCACGCTGCGTTGTGGGACGGCACGAGTCTTGAGCTGACTCCGGCGTTCGACCTGACCCCGCAGCCTCGCTCGACCGACACATCGGCCCAGGCGATGGCGATCGGTCGTGACGGAAGCCGAGCCAGCCAGTTCTCGGTCTGCGTGGCCGCGGCCGCTGACTATGGACTCTCCCGGCCGGAAGCCAAGCAGATCGTCGCGCGCATCGTCTCGGAGATCGAGGACCACTGGTCTGAGACTGCCGACGCCGCCGGGCTACGTGCGGCGGATCGCGATCTGCTGTGGAAGCGATCCATCCTCAACCGTTCGTCCTTCTACGACTGAGACTTCACGAGGAGCCCCGAACCCTCGGGGACGGGGCCCGTTAGCGCCTGACCAGTTGGAAGTCGGTCGACACGAAGTGGGCCAAGGCTCGCAGTAGTAGCGTGTGGTCCGTTGGCGCAGTATGTGGTATGCCACATACAGTCGGGTGTCCGACCCTCGAGGAGGAGCGATGCCGAAGCCGTTTGCTGAGTACGCGCGAGGGCGCGAGTCGACGATGTCTCCCGACGAGCTGGAGGTCGTCCGCGCCTTCGATCAGGCTGCAGCTTTCGGCTCCGTCATCCTCGGCGCACGTAGGGCCCGCGGCCTCCGCCAGTCAGACTTGGCAGAGCTCTCGGGCGTGACCCAGGCTGACATCAGTCGGATCGAGCGCGGCCAGGTCGCGCCGACGACGCAGACCCTCTTGAAGCTCACGACTGCACTCGGAGTTGAGATCCAGTTCGTGCTCACTGCGACAGATACCGCTCCGGCGGACTCGATCAGCCTTCGTGTGCCAGTGGCAGGTTGATCGGTCGCCTGTCGGCTGTATTCATCGCCTCGTCGAACTCGGCAACCCGTCTCGACTCGGCGGTGTACTCGCGCTCGAACTCGGGGTCGGCCAGGTCGCGGGTGAGGTCATCCCAGAACGCGCTGTGCCCGGTCATCTGGCCAACTCCTTTGCGGTGGGGACGGGACGGTCACCTGCACGATACGAGGCGAGCGCCGATCCGTCCGAGCGGGTTAGCCGGAGCCTGAGCAGCCGAGCAACTGTCGGAGCCTCCGGGCACCATGGCTGGAAGTGACTACTCGGGAGGCGACGATCGTGACGAATGCGCAGGACCTATCGGAACCGACGCGGTGCTACGTCGACGGTTGTGGCCGTGAGAACGAGCTCCTGCTGCATGTCGCCGATGACCCATGGCTAGGTGGCGACTTCTGCCTTGACCACGCTCGGACGATCATCGCCTCCACTCCGCTGATCCTGACCTGTGAATGCGCGCTCTGCGAGCGCGCCCGACGGCTCTTCTCCGGCGCCGATGATGAGCTACGACTGGAAGGACCAGGGCGATGGTTGGTGTCGACCGAGTCCTCGAGCTACCTGCTGGAGCTTGATGAGTCTGGGTCGGGGACGGTGACACGTCACGTCGGCGAGGGGCCGGGGCCGGCGCCCGAGGCCGAGGGCCTTCCGCCAGCCGTCGCCGTTGGCCTTCGGCGGGACGGCGACCCGATCCCGGTCCTGTCGGCCGACGTCCCCTTGGTCGGCCGGCCGTGGACGCTCAAGCTGGACATACGTGGTGACGGCGTGCCGACGATCCGGAACACCACGTTCGTCCGGCAGGTGGTCGCCGACCCCTCGATCTGAGTAGGTCTCACGAACGGTGGAACGAGCATGAGCGGCCTCGGTCCAGCTCTGCCAGCGCGGTGACTGCCCGCCGCGGGCGTCGCCCGTAGGGTCTGAGGCGTGCCTAAGAAGAAGCATGGTCGTGGCCGGGACGCGCGCCGCAGCGACGACACCCGACCTCAGGTCAGGCGCGGGAGCCGCGCGGCGCGCAGGAGCAGCAGTTGATCCAAGGCCTGCGTGCGGCGTTGCGCTCCGGTGAGCCGCTGGACCTGCTGGCGATCGTCAGCGGGTTCCTCGAGGTCACCGATCCGCGGAGCCGGGATCCGTTCGCACCGGACGAGCAGCGGACCAGCCTTGCCGAGTTGGTCGAGTCGTTCGTCGGGACGCCGTACGCCGAGACCACGGCCGCCCTGACCGCGATGAAGATGCTGGTGACCGACGAGGTGCTTGCGGCCCGGATCGGCCGTGAGCTGGAGGGGCGCCGGCACCCGTTGCCGGACTGGCTGATCGGGCTCGGCCAGGCCCGGCTCGACCCGGACGTGTGGTTCATGACCCACGTGCTCGGGGACGGTGACGACTACCTGCTCGGTGTGACGCTGCCGACGGGCGATGCGCTGTCGGCGTTGGTGTACGTCGACCACAACGTGGGCACCGTGGTGAAGGACGCCTTCGTGGTGCCCGAGCCGCTGGAGGATCTGGCGATCAAGATGGGCACGCTGATCGACGACGCCGATCAGTCGTTGACCCGGACCGACCCGGCGACGGCGCGAGCGGTGACTGAGGCGGCGATCGATTCGGGTGCGCACATGTATCCGCCGTTCACGTCGGACAGCTGGCCGATGTGCCGGCCGCTGGTGGAGTGGATGCTGCGGATGCTGCCTACCGGTGGCGAGGCGCCGGAGGCGAGGGAGTGGTCGGATGAGGAGACGGCCGTGGTTGCGGACGAGTTCTTCGCGTCCCCGTTCGGCGCCGGTCTCGACGATGAGGAGCATCGCAGCCTGTTGGAGAGTGTGTTGTGGTTCGGCACCGGGTATGCGACCGGGGACCCGTGGCGGTGGAGCCCAGTGACGGTGGAGATGCTGCTGGCCGACTGGTTCCCGCGCAAGGTGATCGCCGAGCCGACGTACCTGGTGAAGCTGCCCGACCTGGTGCGCGCCTACATCCGCTACTGCCATGACCGCAATGACATCCGCGCCGACCTGACCGAGGAGACCCTGGCCGCGGTCGACCAGTACGAGCCGGAGTACCTGAAGCTGATCCGCGGTGACCGGCAGCAGGCGATGGCGGGTCTGGCCGAGGCGATCCTGGAGTCCGAGCGCCTCAAGGGCCTCAGCGACAGCGAGTGGACGCTGGAGCACCTCGGGCGGGACGTCGGTGGGCTGGACGCGTTGATGGCGCTCGACGAGAGACCACTGCCCGATGAAGAGTTCGACTGGATCGGCATCGCCGACGAGATCCGGCCAGCTGTTGGGGCCATCCTCGAGCACTGCGACGGCTGTGCGGATGCCTTGTTCGACGTTGAGCACCGCACGGCGATGCGCCGGTTCCTGGCGCGCGCCGCGCGCACCGACTCGAAGGTGTTCGCCCGCAAGGGCTCACCCGTGCGTGGCGCCGCTGCCGTGGCTTGGGTCATCGCCACGGGCAACCGGACCGCCGGTGTCTGGTCCGCGGGAATGACTACAAAGGACCTGCTCGCGCACTTCGGGATCACCGGGTCCGTCTCGGATCGGGCTGGCACCCTAATGCGAGCGGCCGGTATCCCCACCGGACATGCGACGAGCTCTCCCGAGCTCGGAGACCCGGGACTGCTCGCGTCTACCCGGCGCAGGAGTCTGATTCAGTCCCGTGACCGGGCGCTCGCGGAAGAGTGACCCACCGTGGACGATCGCGAAGCACTGACGCACCTGCGATCGGTCGTCTACCAGGGCGACGGCCCTGGCCTCGTGACGGTCCTGAGCAAGGTGCCGTGGCCGACCGACTCGCTGCAGCTGATAGGAGACGGCCTGCTGGCGGCGGTCTCCGCCGACACCCACGGTGCAGCCGAACTGGCGCGCACCTGCATCAACGCCCTCGGAGAGCGGAACTGGCAAGGCAACCGCGAGCTGGGGGAGGCCCTGGTAGCGGCGCTCGGCGACGGCCCGATCCCGATGCTGCGCCCGCTGCCGGTGGACCTGGAGGAGCTTGCCATGATCCTGGAGGGCGACCCAGTGCACGGCGGCGGACGGATCGACCTCCGCACCGGCGAGGTGTGGCCGCAGCCCGCGATCGAGTACGCCGAGGAGGCCGGCGAGGTTGACGAGGACGATGACGATCCCGAACGCTGGCTGTGGATGCACTGCGTGGGAACGGCACGAGGGCTACCGCGACATGGAGTGGTTCATCGAGGACCTCGACGACCCCGACTTCTCCGACGAGCTCGCGCGAACTATCTCCGGTCGCGGCGCCTTCCGCCGGTTCAAGGACCGGCTCTCCGAGCGGCTCGACCTGATGACCCGGTGGCACGCGTTCTCCAACGACCGACAGCGGGGGAGAGCCCGTAGCTGGTTGGCGAGTGAGGGCTACACGCCTGTGCGGCGGTCGGACTAACGCGGCGGAATGGGCTAGGTGCAGCGGACACTGTTCGTGCAGCAGCGCCGGGTGTCGGTGGGTGCGTCTAGCGTGTCCTAGGACGTTTCGGCAGTGGCCACCGCAATTATGCGACGAGTCTTGGGAAGGAGTATTGGCGGTGAATGAGCGACGCGAGGAGCATGCTTGTCGCCCAATGCTGCCCGAGGCCCCGTTGCTTCAGCCGTGGCAGATTAGAGCCGGTCAGGCTGATGCCGTGGTGAGTGCCTTCGAGGCGCACTTTGAGGTCAACGCCGCAACTGAGAATCAGGCGGCTCGCTTCATGGCGGGTGTTGACCGGCAGTCTCATGTCGGTTCTCGTCAGCACACGGTGCCCAAGTTCGTTCTCGAGCGGTGGGCCGGCAAGTCGCTCCAGGTGCAGACGTACAGCCGGATCGAGGAGCAGTTCCGGACACGGAACATTCTGGACCTCGCGATCACGGACTTCTACACGTTCATCGACCTCGACGGGAATAAGGACTCGTCGATGGAGTCACTCCTTGACGTCGGGGTCGAGCGACCCGCTGCGACGGCCCTACGTCGGCTGCTCGACGACCCGATCTCGGCTCCGGCGAGCCAGCAAGCAGTGGATGTAGCGGTTCTGGCGCAGTTCGCTGCGTTCCAGGTGGTGCGGACGGCTCGGCATCGCCGCGAGAGCGAGCTGCACGCTGAGTGGTACGCGAAGACGATGGCGCACGGCCGTGTCTCGGACGATGAGCTGCGTGAGATCTCCGTGGTGCCGCATCAGAACGACTCGATCCGGATGATGGGCGACGCCGCGCTCAAGCTCATGGCGTTGTTCGCATGCCGTCCTGTCGCGCTCCTGCTGTTAGATCGTCCGCGGCTTCTCATCGGTGATGACCCGGTCCTGGTAAACCCTGGCCCGGAGGAGGCGACCCATCATGCGGACTGCTTTCTGACGGATGCCCAGATTTCGGCGCGAGATGCCCACGAACGGAAAAGACAGGGCCGGCGCAAGCGGCGGAATAGGGGCAGGGTGGTGCACTTCAGCACGACCGTCCCCCGAGGGTTGGGAGTCGGGCTCGAGGTCGTCCTCCCGGTGAGTCCACGCGCGGCGTTGCTGTGGGGGCCCCTGCAGGACACGCTGCACGTAGGCGGCACCGTGCATGAGCAGCTCGACGCAGTGGAGTCGGAACGGTTCGCCGTGAAGGCGAACGACGCGACATGTGCTCAGGCGCTGGACTGGGTGGTGTCGACTCCGACTGACGACGCATTCCACAAGCGGACGATTCCCCCGGCCGGGCCGTTGACGAAGGTGTGTGACGGGGTGAATGCGGCGTCGATCGCGGTGAATGGAGTCCCGCGGCGGTTACGACCCGCGCGGTTGTGGCAAGACCTGTCCTAGACGTGTTGCTTCAGGACGCTTCTGACGCGGCGTAGCGCGGATCGCGGCATGAGAGTGCGTTCCGGGTGGATTCCTTCGCGCTCTGGGAATAGCCTGACGGATTTGCTTGACTTCTTATCATTAGAGGTCTAGTAATAAGAACCTCGGGAACTCACACACCGAGACAGGAAGAGACGGACATGACCACTCTGGCAGTGCGACACACGGTGAGCGACTTCAACACCTGGAAGGCCGGGTTCGACGGGCACGACGAAGTTCGTCGTAGTCACGGATCGACGGGTTATCGAGTGCTCCAGGACGGCGACAGCGTGCTGGCTCTGATCGAGTTCCCCGATGCCGCGTCCGTGCAGGCCTTCCAGAACGACCCGACACTGGGCGAAGTCATGGCCAAGGCCGGCGTCGTGGGGGCACCGGACATCAGCGCGTGGTCCGAGGCATCCCGGGAGACGTACTGAGCAGGGGGGGCGAACCTCCGGCCAGAAGGGCTCCCGCAGCGGGGGCCCTTTGCGGCGTCAACCCGTGACCGACTTCGAGCGCGAGTTCCCCGGGGGCAGTGAGTCGGCAAACACCTGCGCCATGGCGCTGGTGCGCACGAGCGAGAGGCTCCTCGCCTGCTTCGACCAGGCCCTTCGGCACCACCGTTTGTCCAGGGCCGGACGCGAGGCTCTCGCCGTCCTCGAAGGGGCCGGGCAGCCCCTATCGCCGACCTCCATCGCCGAACGGCTCATCGTGACGACGGCGAGCGTCACTTCGCTGCTCGACACCTTGGAACGCCGTGGGCTGGTCGAACGCCGTCCCGACCCCACCGACCGACGAAGGCTGCTCATCGTGATCACGCCGGACGGGAAGGCCATCGTCGACCAGTTCCTGCCCGAAGTCGTCGCGCTTCAAACTGCCGCGCTAGCCACACTGACCGAAGCCCAGCGGCGACAGCTCGTCGAACTGCTGACCACACTCGGGGCCAACCTGACCACCCTCGATATCGACCAGGTCATCCGCCCGGCAGCACCCCGGGGCATCCCCCGACACACCTGACGCCTCCTCAGCTCGTGCGCTCCATCTGACCGATCAGGGCGCACCTCCCCGCCACTATTAGCGACTGCCTCGCGAAGGGCCCCCTCCCGGCGGAAGGAGCTACCCCATCGCGGCATGAGAGTGCGACCTATCCTCCAACCATGGTCACCCTTGAATCGGTCATCACCTGCCCCTGGTGCGGGGTGCAGGCGACGGAGTCGATGCCCGAGGACGCCTGCCAGTACTTCTACGAGTGCACCGGCTGTGGTGAGAGGCTGAAGCCGCGAGCAGGTGACTGCTGCGTGTTCTGCTCCTACGGGACTGTCGTATGCCCGCCGATGCAAACCGAAGGAGGCGGACCCGATGCCCACGTTCGCCGCTGTTGAGGATGCCGAACCAGAGCCGTCTGCGTGCTGGTGCTGCGGGGGGATTGACACTCCCGAGCGCATGGTGCATCTGGGCAACCACCCTGAGGTCGCGCTGTGCCTAGGGTGTGCGCGATGGGCGGCCAAGGAGGCTTGGGAGATCGAGGACCACCGCCGGACTGGTCTGGGGGTGCGGGCTCGCGACCGGTTCCGCGCCATCCGCAGAGGTGTCGTGCACCGAGGGTGGCATCGGCATCGCATATTCGGCGGGCCGTTGCGCTGGATCGGCACGCGCCTTCCGTAAGCATCGCCCGCACATCGGCTCCGGGCGTTCTCGAGGTGCGTCACAGTGGGCGGCAGGACGCACCAGTCAGCCGGGATCGATCGTGCCGTTGTGGCGAGCCGCTTTTGGCCCTCAATGACGGAGCGCGCGCCTGATCTCGTCGGCCGTGAGCCCGCGGCTGGCGAGTTGTCGGATGGCACGTTCTCGGGAGCGACGGCTGACTGGCCCGCCGCGTTCGTCCTGCCGTCGGGCGCGTTCGTCGGCCAGCCAGCCCATGCCGGCCTCCAGCACGAGAGGTTGCCACGCGCTGCGCAGTTCCGCAGGCAGCCGCGGGGCGAGGCCGGGCCAGGCGTCGACCAGTAGGGCGGCGTCGAGATGGTTGAAGAGCTGCTCCTCGTCGCCGTGGGTGAGCAGCCACGCGTACGCCTCGATCCGGCCCTCGCGGTTCAGCAGGTCGGACGTGCGCAGGCTGCGCTGGGCACCGCGGACGTCGATCGGGGCGAAGCAGGCGGGTGGGTCGATGCGCCACAGCTGGTCGGGCACCAGGTAAGTGCCGCCGCGTTCGCCGTGCACCTCACGGAAGGTCACCCGCGGTTGCAGTCCGAGGTGGAAGCCGAGGGAGTGCAGGATGCGCTCGGCCACGGCGAGCGTCGGGGACTTCGTACCCCGCTCGTACGCCGACAGCGTGGGCTGCGACGTACCCGACCGGCGGGCGACGGCCTCCTGGGTCAGCCCCCGGGCGATTCGGGCTGTCTCGAGCAGCGAGCGCGTATCCACAGCAAGAAGATATCCAAAAGGATCTGGCACGCCTACAGGTTGACGATGGCGTGTGCACCTGTCCTTCAAAGGCACCTGCTGACCTGGAGGAGTACGACATGAGCGTGGCTGACTACTTCGGACTCGACGACCCCGAGTCCCCGCTGATGACCGAGGCGCGTGCCGGCTGGACCCGGTGGTGCGCAAACGAACCCAACCTCGCGGTCGTGGCCGACCTGACCGACCTACGCACCTGGACCCGACGAGCGGCCCGGGAAGAGAAGGACCGCCTGCTCGGTCGCTTGGCCCAGATCTCCACCGACGATAAGGCGGCGCGGATCGCGTTGGTTTGGCTACTGCTTCCAGGCGCGGTCAGGCTGGCTGACAATCTTCGCGATCTCACGCCTGAGGTCGACGATCTGGTTGCCGCCCAGCTCTGGATCGAGGTCGCCCGAAGCCATCGGCACCCAGCGCGGGGGGTGGCGAAGGCGGTTCTCAACAGCACGCGCCGCGAGGTGCTGGCCGAGCTGGGAGTCGGCAGTAAGGGGAGGAGAGGAGACAGGATGTGGAGTCAGACCGTTCTGCTGGACAGGTTCGAGGACCTTGCGGTGCAGATCGAGCCAGAGCGAGTGGACTCCCACGACGAGCTGGCCGAGGTGCTCGACGCCGCGCTGCGCGACAACGCCGTCGACGGGATCGACATCTGGCTGCTGCACGAGCTGGCGGTGGCGGCTGACGCCGAGGATGCGCCGCTGCGCCGCGGCCGGTGCGGGCTCACCTCACCGGCGCTGGTCGACGCGCTCGCCCGGCTGCGACCCGAGGCGGCGCGGACGCTGCGTCGCCGGGTCGGCAAGGCGGTCGACCAGCTCGCGGCGTACGCCGACTGCTGGCAGGACGATGCCCGCCTCGCACGGTGGCGCGCCGAGCACCCGCACCGGCTGCCGACGAGCAAGGAGCCGATCGAGACCGAGCGCGTCTACGACGAGTACCTCACAAGCCGAGGCCGGGGCCCTGACTGGGAGCCGATCGGTACGGGTGGGGTTCCGCTGGTGCTGCGCGTTTCGGCCTGAGCAGGTTCCGGATCCGGTACGCCAGCGCGGCGGTCGGGTGGTCGTCCGGCAGCGGCTTGCGGGCTACGGCCCGGTCGAGCAGGTGCTCGGCGTCGTGCCCCTGGCGCTGCAGCCGGTCGAGGTCGCGCGCCAGCTGAAGCGTCTGGTCGTCGCTGCGGCCAACGTGGGCGACGATCTTGGCCTCCCAGCCGCGGACGACGTCGGTGTAGCGCTCGTTGATCCGACGGGTGAGGTGGCGGTGGTATGCCGCGGCCGCGTCGTCCTCTGGCGCCGAGCCGGCGAGGCGGCGGTCGTCGTCGGTGATCCCGCTGGCTGCCCGCCACAGCAAGACCTCGCCCAAGAGCGGCCCGTCGAGGACATCGGCGTACCGCTCGGCCCAGGCCGGCAAGGTGTCATGCGACTGTGAGCGGACGGCCGCGGCCAGGGTGCTGACGCGGCGAGCTCGAGCTTCGAGGTAGGGACCCCAGGTCTCGTGGGCGGCGACCTCCGGCGGGACGCCGGGCAGCCAGGGGAGTGGTCCCTCGCCGAGGAGGGCGTCCTCCCACTCCCGGCCGACCACACGCTGCGCGCCGAGGGTGACCGCGTCGGCGTACCGGACGACCGCCTCATGCAGCTGTGCCTCCACTCGCGCGGCTGAGACGGCGGTGGTGCTCGCGGAGACCGCCGCGCCGTCGCGGGCGAGGACGCGTTCGAGCAACTCGGTGGCGGTGAGCTGGTCGCCGAGGCCGGGCAGGGCGACCTGGTGCGGGTCGGTGGGGGAGGCGAGCACGACGTGGGCGTGGTTCTCGCGGCGGCCGCGGGTGAGCATCGTGTAGAGCAGCTGCCGGGACTCCTCGCCGGTGACGATGCCGTGCATCGCGTCCGCGGTGAGGCCCTGGGCGGTGTGCACGGTGGCGGCGTACCCGAGGTCGACGTGCGCGGCGACGTACTCCGCGGGCAGCGTCACCGACAGGCCCGAGGTGTTGTGCCGCACCGACAGGGAGCCGCCGCGGAGACCAGTGACGGTCCAGCGATCGCCGTTCTTGACCCAGTCGGTGCCGCTGACGCCGAGGCGACGCTCGTTGCGACGGGTGATGACAGTG
Source organism: Propionibacteriales bacterium (assembly GCA_038259225.1). Classification (GTDB taxonomy): domain Bacteria; phylum Actinomycetota; class Actinomycetes; order Propionibacteriales; family Nocardioidaceae; genus JANLYC01. The sequence goes on along the minus strand of JBBSPA010000010.1, from coordinate 17,161 downwards.
TCGCCGAAAGAGGCGTGGTTGCCGTCGCGCAGCGGGATCTCGGCGCGTGGCTTCCTCCCGCCGAGTCGTACGTCGCGGGCGCGGGCGTTGAGTTCGGCGACCAGCTCGCGGTTAGGCGCGAGCATGAGGCAGTCGCGGCCGCCGGCGGTCTCGCGGGCCCAGGCGGCGAAGACATCGTCGACGCAGGTGTCGGTGTCGCCGACGTGGACCCGGTCGTGGTCGAGGTAGTACCCGAGCGCGGCCGGGTCGCCCTCGCGCAGGTCGAGGGAGGCGGCTGCCTCGGCGGGGTCGGCGAACCGGACGACCTCGTCGAGCCGGTCGGCGCCGTGTTGGTGGGCGATGTCGCGGAGTACGCCGCCAGCGCCGATCGCGGCCAGCTGCTGGTCGTCGCCGATGAGCCGGACGGTGGCGCCGCGGGCCAGGCAGTAGCCGACGACCCGCTCGAGGGTGAGGGTGTCGGCCATGCCGGCTTCGTCGATGACGATCAGGGTGTGCGGGCCGATGCCGGCAGCCCAACGCTCGAACCGACCGGTGGCGATCTGGTGGTCGAGTTTGGCCAGGGTCTCGCTGAAGATCCCAGCCGCGTCAGTGAGTACGGCGGCCGCGGCGGCCGACGGGGTGAGCCCGATCGCGTCGTACCCGCGGTCGATCCACACCTGCGCCAGCACCTTCATCGCGGTGGTCTTGCCCGACCCGGCCGGTGCGAGAGCGAGCCGCACGCGGCTGTCGCTGCTGGCCATCGCCAGCACCAGGTCGCGCTGGCGGCGGTTGAGCCGGTCGCCATCGATCGCGGCGGCGCGGACGGTGATCTCGACCTCCTCGGGGTCGAACGAGCACGCGCCGCTCGTACCGGCCGCGGTCACCAGGCGCTCCTCGGCCTCGAGGACGCGGGCGCTGGTGAAGTGGTCGCGGCCGGTGCGCCGGTAGACGGATGCGCCGTCCGAGCGCCGCAGCGAAGCGGGTTCGGCGATCGGGTCGCGGTCGGGGGTCAGGTTGACGGCGAGCTGCTCTGTGGCGTCGACGACCCACTGCACGACCTCGGCGACATGGTCGGGCGGTATGGCGACGTCGCGGACCTGCCGTTGTGCCTCGGCGTACAGGTGCCAGGACTGCCAGCTCGCCCGGTGCGCCTCGAGCTCATCGAGCACTCGCTCGGCCGTCGCCTGCACCCACTCGGCCGACACCTGCTGTTGCTCGATGACGGCCGGGTGCAAGGCGGCGTGGATCATCCGGTCGAGCCTCGGCGTACCGAGCAGGTCCGTGGCTTGTCGAAGCCAGACCTCTCGCTGCTCGGCCTCCGAGCACGGTTCGTGCTTGGCCCTGCGGGTCTCCAGATTCGCCTGCTGGGCCAGCGCCACCGCCTCAACCGACGTCGGCGGCCGCCCCTGTGCCCGGGTGAACTCCCGGGCCAGCTCGCGCTGCCGCTTCGTAATGTCGGCCCGTCGCGTCGACCAGAGCCGGCACAGGCCCGGCTCGACCCCGACGATCTCGCGCACCGGCCGCTTGTCGCTCGGCGCGGCGGACCGCGGCTCGAACCTGACGCCGAGCAGGGCATGCAGGTGATGCTCCAGCGCGGTGTTGTAGGTCTCCGAGGCGGCGACGGTGTGTTGGTGCAGCACCCGGCCGTAGATCGAGAGCCACCTGCCCTCCCGGGTCTGCACCTTGTTGGCGACCGCGACGTGGGTGTGCAGGTCGGGGTCGCCGGCCCGAGAATCGCGGTGCACGAACGCGGTGCCGATGATGCCTCGGGTCTCTACCTGCCTCGCCCCACCGGCGCCCTCCCGGGTGAAGATCACCTCGCGCTCGAGGTAGTCGAGCGCATCGGCGACCGCCGCGTCGTGCGCCCGTTGGATCAGCTTGGCCACCTCCGGAGGCGCGATCGCCCAGAGCGCCGAGACCGACTTGACCGGGCTGAACGTGAGGTCGTACCCGGCGACCGTGGCCTGCCGCGGCCGGGAGTAGCGCGCCAGGGCAGCGGACAGCTCGCGCTCCGAGGCTGGCTCGCGATCGTGCTCCCGGACGAACCACTCCCACGCGACCTCCGACTTGATCCGGGCGACGACGTCGTTAGGCAGGCGACCTCCCCCTGAGGTTGAGCTTGTCGAAACCGCGTCCAGCCTGCGCCGCACCTCGACGTTGAACCCGCCGACGCCGTCGTTCCCGTAGACCTTGTACGGCGACCCGAGCGGCTCACCCGTGTCCGGGTGCGCGCCGGACCCGAAGAGCGCCTTCATCTGCTCAGCCGCCACGACGTCGCCGAACTCGATGCCGTCGAGCCCGACCAGCCCGGAGCCAACCCAGCGACCCGGCGCCTCACCTTTCGCGGCGTAGTAGTCGGCCAGGGGAGTGGCGCCCTTCTCCGTCGAGTCGAGCGCGGCGACCTGATTGGTGAGGTACTCGTAGCCTGTCCCGGCCGAGAGCTTGTGCAGCGTCATCACGTACCCCAAGGCCACGGGTGAGCCGCGAGTGGCCAGGACGGGCGGACCGTGAAAGAGGTGTGTGCGAATGGGGGAGACGGAGGAGAAGAGGAGCAGGGGCAGGGAGAAGGACTGGAGGAAGGAGTGAGAGGCAGGGACGGTGGCGGGAGGGACGTGGGGACGGGTGGATAGGAAGGTTGTGAAGAACGATTACCGAGTGTGCGGAACGTTCTGGAGGGCGACCCAGGTCGGGCCGCTATCGCGGACGGTGATCGAAGTTGGGGAGTGAGTCCTACCTGGGAGAGCTGCGCTGGCTCGTCCGGACAAGGCCCCGTCACCGGAACACATCACCGGACGGGTCAAACGGCCACGAATCACGGGGGCAGACTCTGGGGCCCAGCCTCTGTCGGTCGAGGTTCCACTTTCGGCGCGCACCGAGCCGGGCAACGCTGGTGGCCGCAATCGGTTCGGTGTTCGACGGCTGGCTGGCAGGTGATGACGAGGGACGCGTCGACGGCGATACCTCCGCCGCGGTGCTCACCAACGGCCAGGTGGTAGGCGTGATCGACGACCTGCCCACCGGTGAGGGGTTGATCGACCGCGTGGTCACCGAGACCCCGGAGCAGTTCCGGCGTACACACGCCTATCCGCGGTGAGATCGGGCCGGCTGCTGCGGCGCCTGACCTCGACGAGCGCCGCAGCACGCTCAGGGCTGCGTCAGGTGCACTTCTGCAGCTTGGGCAGGATCTTCTTCAACGCCTTCGTGTCGGCCGCCGACTCCTTGTAGTCGCTGTTGCGATCGGCGAGCGCCTGCAAGGACTTGTCGGAGAGGTCGGACTTCTCGAAGATTTTGGCCGCGCAGTCGGCCTGCTTCTTGGTCAGCTCGAGCTTCTCGCCGCCCGCCTTGACCCCCTTCTGCATCGCGCTGGACAACTCCGGCCCAGAGGGCCGGCTTCCGGCGCAGGCGGACGTCGCCAGCAGCAGTGCTACCGCCGCCGTTGCACCCAGCTTCTTCACCATCAGAGACCCCTGGTGTCGTGGCCGGGACAGGCCCCGGCACCCCACAAACTACCCTGCGCGAATGCCGGTGGCGCCTCGTGCGAGGTGGTTGCTGCGAGATCGATGAGGCTTCCGTCCGGGGCTGGAACTGCAGCTCACGGCCCATCACCGGGTATCCGAAACCGCTGATTGACGGCAATCATGTGGTCGTTGGACGTCCGAGAGCACCTGCGACTCGGGCATACATCGGAAACGTAGCGGCAGTTGTCGGTCGGCCTCCAGCGGACTAGGAGGACGAGCCGGATGGTGAGTCCGCGGTCGTGGGTGTGGGCCCGACCGTGACCTTGACCTGCGCGCACTCCTTGGCCAGGGGGCGGGTGGCCTGGTCGAGGTCCTCGAGCTGGTTGAGCAGCTTCACCAGCTTCTTGGGGTCGAAGTCCTTGACCGAGGAGACCGAGTCGCGCAGCAGGGCGGTCGCCTGTGCAATGTTGTCCGAGGCCTGCTGGCAGGCGGCCGGTACCGTCACCACGCTCTGGCCGGGCGAGGGTGACGTCGAGCTCGGGCTGGTCGAGGGCTGCTTGACCGAGGGGCTGTCCGAATGGATCGCCAGAATTGCCAGTGTCCCGATCAGCAGCCCCACCAGGAAGGTCGCGGCTGGGATCAGCCGGCTCCACACGCGCGGCTTGTTCTCCGAGTCCGGCATCAGGCACCAGCTTCCGCGAGCCGCGGGCCTCAGAACGCTGGCGCAAGCCGTGGTCGTTTCCCGCGCGACTCTGGTAGTAACGAGTGATGCAGCCGACCCTACGCGCAAGTGACAGCCACACGGTGCACACGCTGGACGGCCTGGTCATCTTCTGGGTGCTGCTGTGGACCGTGCTGGGGGTGCTCACCGGCCTCTCCATCTGGCGCGCCGCGGACACCGGAGACACGATCAGCAGCTCGGGGCGGGCGCTGAGCTCGGTGGCGGGTGGACTCGTGGAGCTCTCCGACCTGCCACTGATCCCCGACCGGCCCGGCGAGATCGGTCGCAAGGTCGCGGTCTCCGCCGACGACATCACCGCGCGCGGCCAAGAGGTCAAGCAGCAGCTGCACGAGCTGGCCGTGCTCCTCGGGATCGTGATCGTGTCCTTCCCGCTGACCCCCGTGGTGGGGTTCTACCTGCCGATGCGGGTGCATCGGGGTCGCGACCTCGGTCGGCTGCGCCGTCTGCTGCGCACCCACCCAGATGATCCTGGCCTGGACAGCTACCTGGCCGGGCATGCCCGGATCACGTTGTCCTACGAACAGATCTCTGAGCTGGTAGACCTCACGAAGTCCGAGCTGTCCGACGCGGACCGCAGAACGCTTGCCGATGCTGAGCTGTCCCGGCTCGGCCTGGTCAGACCCTCCGTCGGCGGCCAATAGCCGTGAGCGAGCAGCCCCCCGTTCGCGGCCCTGCAGGTTGGTTCGCGCGTGCGGTGGTGCGGCTGCGGTGGTGGGTGATCGGGTTCTGGGTGGTGGCGACGCTCGGCTCGCTGCTGTTCTTGCCGAGCTTCTCCTCTGGGGACAGCAACGGGGGTCTGAAGGGGATCTTGTCCAGCGACACCCCGGCGGTGAAGGCCGAGAAGCGGTCCTACGAGCTCTTCGGGTTCCCACTGATCGCCCGCACCGTGGTGGTGCAGCGTGCACCCGGGGGGATGTCGCCCTACGCGCAGGCACGCACCGTCGTCCGAGCCGCCGGCGTCGACGCAGGCAAGGGCGATGAGGTCTGGCCGGTCCTGGGTGCGCTGCCAATCATCAACACCCCTGGACTCTTCCCGGGAGCGCGGGAGGCGAACACCACCTCGCTGACCTACCTGCTGTTCGGTCCCGAGACCTCGATTGGTTCCCGCACCCGGGCAGCTCACCGCTACGCCCGGGACTACTTCGAGCCACGTGACCACGTCGTGGGCATCACCGGGTCCGCGCCGGCCCGGTCCGAGCAGGGGCACATCATCGGCGACGCACTGCCACACGTCGAGCTGGCGACGCTGCTGGCGATCGTGCTGATCGTAGGGATCGCGTTCCGCTCGGTGATCGCGCCGCTGGTGACCGTGGTGACCGCAGGGGTGGCCTATGTGGCGACACTGCGCTTCTCCGGCGCGATCACCCGGCTGTTCGACCTGCCGAGCCCCGATGAGCTCAAGCCGGTCGTGGTGGCGCTGCTGCTGGGTGTGGTGACTGACTATGTGGTGTTCTTCTGCTCCTCGCTGCGCGAGGTCGACCCCGAGCTGCGTGGGAGCAGGGAGGCGACGATCCGCGCCATCGCACGAACCGGCCCGATCGTGCTGATCGCGGGCTTCGCGGTCGCTGCCGGGACGGCCACCCTGCTGGTCGCCAAGTCACCCTTCTTCCGCGCCCTGGGTCCGGCGCTGTCGTTCACCGTCCTGGTCGGGGTCGTGGTCGCGGTCACCTTGGTGCCGGCGTTGCTTGCCGTGCTGGGGGAGCTGGTGTTCTGGCCCTCCGGGCTGCGTGGACTGCGTCGTATTGCGAGTCAGCGGGTGGATCGATGGAGCGTCCGGGCGGGTCCTGGGCCGCGGGCTGCGCCCGAGGGTCGCCTGCCGTGGCCCCGAGCAGTGGTACGCCGCCTGGTGCGCCGCAGGGCCATCGCAGGCGGCGTCGTGGCGACATGCGTGGCCGGGATGTTGCTGGCGGCCAGCCCGCTGCTCGGCCTGGACCTCGGTGTCTCTTTCGTGAGTGCGCGGCCCCGTGACGCTCCGGTCCGCGCCGCGGCGATCGCCGCGCAGAAGGGGTTCTCTCCCGGCATCCTGTCTCCGACCGTGGTGCTGCTGGAGGGAAAGAATCTGGGCCGCCAGCACGCCGCTCTGGCTGAGATGGGGGACCGGCTCTCAGCACAACCCGGTGTGGCCGGGGTGCTGGGCCCCGAGTCGCAGCCGGTCCCGGTACAGGGTGGACTGCTGGTCAACCGTGACGGCAACGCCGCGCGCTACCTGGTAGTCCTCGACCAGGAGCCGCTGGGCGCCAGCGCGGTGCATACGGTGGACCGGCTGACCGCGGAACTTCCCTACATGGTCGGCCAGAGCGGACTCGGCCGGGCTCATGTCGGGGTCGCCGGTGACTCGGCGACCGCGTCGTTCCTGGTCCACCAGACCGAGCACGACCTGCTCCGGATCGCGATCGCCGCGATGCTCGCGAACCTCTTGATGCTGCTGCTCTTCCTCCGGGCCCCGGTCACCGCACTGGTGCTCCTGAGCACCACCCTGCTCTCCCTGAGCGCCACGCTCGGGCTGACTACGGCCCTGTTCAACTGGCTCGAGCCCGGACAGGGACTCACCTTCTACGTCCCCTTCGCGGTCGCGGTGCTGTTGCTCGCGTTCGGCTCGGACTACAACATCTTCACCGTCGGGCACGTCTGGGAGGCGCTGCGCCGTCGTACCCTGCCCGAGGCGCTGGAGGGTGCCTACCCCAAGGCAATTCGGGCGGTGACCGCCGCCGGTGTCGCCCTGGCGGCGAGCTTCGGGCTACTGGTGCTGGTCCCACTCCTGCCGTTTCGCCAGCTGGCCTTTGGTGTCGGTCTGGGTATCGCCCTCGACATTTTCGTGGTCCGCGCACTGCTGGTGCCTTCGCTACTCAGCCTGCTGGGGCCGGCAGCGACCTGGCCACCTGGGCTGCAGACGCAGCGAGACCAGGGCCACTCCGCTGACGGCAGCGAGAAGGCTGCCGTCAGTGCGTCACTGGCGCAGCCGGTCCCGCGGCTGGCCGCTCGGGTGCCAGCAGCGGGCCCGGTAAGCCCGACCGCCGATGCCGCCGATGCCGCCGATGCCGCCGATGCCGCCGATGCCGCCGATGCCGCCGATGCTCCGCCAGCCCGTCGTTCGCCGCCGCGGGCACAGCCACCGGCCGCCTACGTCAAGCAGCAGCAGGTGATCCGCATGGTGCTCAATGCAGTCGGAGGCCAGAGCGTCATCGAGGTGCGCCAACAACTACGTCGCAGCCTGGTCCGAACAGGCTTACCGCTGCCTCCCGACAGCTGGCTGGACACGGTCGCCGGGAAGATCAGCCGACGACAGCTCTACGTCGTCGCGACGTGGACGGCAGAGGACGACCAGCGCGGTGCCACAACGCACCCAGGAACACAGACAGACGACGGCTGACCCGGGTAAGCCGGACACACCAGGGCGCGGAACCTCCCAGAGCACTAGTCGGTGTCCGCGTACGACCCATGGTTCCGGCCACTGGACGCTACGGAAGGCAAGATCGACCTGGAACTAACCCATCCAGGAGACACCGGCCTGGTCAAGCGCAAGGAACGCCGTGCCTTTGATCATCACCGCGGATGGGTCCTCAACGATGACCTGACCTCGTCGCGGTGATGACCGTGCGCCTCGCATTTCTTTCATCCGAGGACCTATTGAGGATGACCGGAAACAGCGCGGACGCCCACCGCACGACATCGCGGCCCATCGGTGGAAGGATGACTTCGTGTGACAGTGGCACTATGAGCCGGCGGCAGGTGTGGGACAACAAGACCGGCCTGGCCGCACCCGGGACGATGATCGTTCTTTGTGGAGTCGGATTCTTCGTCGTCTATGCGTTGACCGTACACACCACGTCGGGGCGGCAGTTCGGCGACGCGTCGCTGCGCGGTGCGGTCCTGACCCATGCTGAGCTCGCCAAAGCAGTCGATGGAATCCTGGGTGTGGTCTCCGTAGCAGCGCTGCTGGCCGGAGCGACAACGGTCGCGTTGATCGCGTTGGCGCGGCTGCGGAGGGTGCCCGGCATGGCTGCGGTCGGACTGCTGGTCGCAGCCAACGCCTCGACCTGGCTGCTGAAGACTCAACTGCTCTCGCGCCCAGACCTCGGGCTGAGCGAACTGACGCCCGCGACCCACAACAGCCTGCCCAGCGGACACACCACGGCGGTGTTCTCTGTGGTGATTGCGCTCATGGTCGTCGTGCCCCCACGGGGTCGCCGTCTGGTCGCGCTGGTCGGCGGCTCGTGCTCAGTGCTGACGGCCCTCGCGACGATGTCCGCTGGCTGGCACCGGGCCGGGGACTCGATCGCTGCGTTTCTCATGGTCGGGGTCTGGGCGGGAATCGTGGGCATCGTGACGGTCCTGATTACTGCCGGCACCTCCGAGCCGATTGGCTCCTTCGGCACCCACGGTCGATCGCGGCGCTGGCTCGTTGTAGCAGCCCTCGGTTCAGCAGGGCTCGGACTAGCGGCTGGTTTCGGGCTGGTCCTGGTCGGTCCCTTGCGGAGCAGCCCGGTCGGAGCGTTAGCAGCATTCCTTGCCGGTGGACTACTCATCGTCGCCGTGGCGACCTTGGTACTCGTGGCCGAACTCATCGTTCTGGACCGCACCGCACCCTGACCTTGCAACCAGTGAAGGATCCCCATCTGGGGATCCTCTGCGCGACGCTCAAATCCGGCGGGTACGGAGTTTGCGTGTGGTGAGGGCGGCCGAGACGACGATGACGGTGAGCAGGGCGAGTAGGAAGCCGAACCAGCCGATCGCGCTGAGGATGGCGCCGATGCCGTGGTCGGCGTCGCGCCACGGGTAGGACAGTGCGAGCAGGCACGGGACCGCGATAAGGGCGGTGATCAGGATTCGTTTCATGGTGATCTTCTCCTTGGTTGGGGTTTGTTCAGGACATGTTGGGGAGTTGGCAGGTGCTGGAGTCGTGGATGTGCGGGACCTGGTCGGAGCGGATGCGCAGCCGGAAGCGGACCACACCCACGACGTGATGGTCGGCGATGACGTCGAAGTGGAACTGCTCGTCCTCGCGGACGACGTTGCCGGTGACGGCGCGGCCGGGGTAGACGACGTAGTCGTAGCCGCCGCCGACCAATCGGTAGCTGCTGCCATCGGGGCCGGCGAGCTGGACACGGTCGGCGGCGATCGTAAAGAGTACGTGCGCGCGTCCACGGCCATCGATGATCGTTCTCTCCTGTTGCCGCAGGTAGCCGCTGGTGCCGGTCAATGCGCCGACGCTCTGGCAGGTGACCACGTCGCCGGCGGCCGCCACGGTCTCGGTGGGCGTGGCAGCGGACGCTTGCGTGGTTACGGCCGCCATGAGGGCGAGTGCCCCCGCGGCGGCAACGATCACACGGCTGGAGGTTCGGGGGATGGATCGGTGTCCGGTCATGGCGAGAACGCTAGGAACTCCACGCCCTATGTTGCTTCGGCCGCGAGGTAGGCAGTTGATCGTCTGCGGATGGGTTTGGCGCGGCGTACGGTCCGACCTGAGGATGAGCGCCGTCATCCATGCGACCGAGGCGATCGGCTCCGCGCGGACGTAATCTGTGTCGTGTGCGCAGCCTGTTGAGCTCACAGGACTGGGACGGCGCCCGCTGGCGTGCGGGTGTCTGGCCCGATGTGGTGCTGGGCGGGCTGATCACCCTGACCGGCCAACTGGAGCTGGCATCATCGAATCAGTCGGGTTGGCACGGGCTGCTGCACGGGATGCTATTGCTGGGCCAGACCGCGCCGGTGGCGGTCCGTCGGGTAGTGCCGACTGCCGCGGCAGCGGTGGGTGTGGCCGCGTTGAGCATCGAGGCGTTGGCCAGTCAGCCGACGAACACTCTGTCTGGTCTACTGGCTGGTTTGGTGTTGCTTTACAGCGTCGGGCGACACGCGCGCGGACCCGTGAGGCTGGTCGCGGTTACGGTGTTCGCCGCGGCGGCGGTGGGCGTGCACATGCTGCGGCTACCCGACTCTCAAGTCAGTGATCTCGCGTTCGCCGCGATCTTCTCCGCGGCGGCGTGGCTGGTCGGGAGGGCAATGTGGCGGCGGGAGCTGGAGCGGCGCCGTGCGGCGGCTGACGCGCAAGCGCAACGTGACGCGGCGACTGCGGCACTGGAGACGGCGGTGGCCGACGAGCGCAGCCGCATCGCCCGCGAGATGCATGACGTCGTCGCGCATGGCATGGGTGTCATGGTGGTCCAGGCGGCGGCCGCCGAGCAGTTGCTCGAGAGCGATCCGGAGGCCGCTCGCGAACCGTTGAGCACGGTGCGGGGGGTGGGGCAGGGCGCGCTTGCCGAGATGCGACGGCTGCTCGGCCTATTGCGGGAAGGCGACATCACCGACGATGAGCCCCGTCCTCAACCAGGCCTGGAACAACTGCCGGCGCTCGTCGACCAGCTACGCCAAGCGGGGATGCCGATCACGCTCACGATCACCGGGCCGCCGGTGAGCTTGCCGCCCGGGCTGCAGCTGTGCGCCTACCGCATCGTTCAGGAGTCGCTGACGAACTGTCTCAAACACGCCGGCGGCGCCGCCACCGAAGTCGCCGTCGACTGCCGGGACGACATGCTCGCACTGAGGGTTCACAACGCTGCGGGCGGCCCGACACCGGCCCGCACACCCGACGGAACCGGGCACGGGCTAGTCGGCATGCGCGAACGTGTCCGGCTCTACGAAGGAACGCTCCGAGCGGATCGCCAGCTGGACGGCTCGTTCCTTGTCACCGCCATGCTGCCCACCCGGTCATGAGTCCACCGATCCGCATCGTCATCGCCGACGACCAATCCCTCGTCCGCTCGGGTTTCCAGATGATCCTCAACACCCAACCAGACCTCGAGGTCGTCGGCGAGGCTGGAGACGGGCGCGCCGCTGTCGACCTCGCACGCGAACTCAATCCAGACGTGCTGCTGATGGACGTACGGATGCCCGAACTGGACGGTATCGAGGCGACCAGGATCCTGCTTGCTGATCCGGCGATCCTCACCCGGGTGCTGATCCTGACCACCTTCGACGGTGACAGCCACGTCTACGACGCGGTTCATGCCGGGGCGAGCGGGTTCCTGCTCAAGACGGTCAGCCCTGGACAGCTCATCGAAGCTGTGCGCACCGTCGCGGCGGGCGACGCGATCTTGGACCCAGTAGTCACTGGGCGACTACTCGCCGACTTCGTCCGAATCCGGCATCGCGCCGACGGGGTGCCGGAGGTGTTCACGGCGCTGTCGCCTCGCGAGCTGGAAACCGCGCGCCACGTCGCCCGGGGACTGTCCAACGCCGAAATCGCGCAGCGGATGTTCGTGTCAGAACCGACCGTAAAGACACATGTCACCGCAATCCTCGCCAAGCTCTGCGTGCGTGACCGCGTCCAGGTTGTCGTGTGCTGTTACGAAAGCGGCCTCATGCGACCAGGTCACACCGACCCGAACTGAGCCACCAACCGCCTGGCCGACCCCAGTCCCGTCGCCAGCCAACATCGTTGCCGGTCGACGAACGCCGGTGGGGCCACAGCGGCACCGCGACGGGCGTGCCAAGCGTTCAGCTTGGTCGTCCGCAAGCGGAACCACATACAGCGACATCCAAACCGGCGGAGTTGCTGGACCTGCTGGTCCCGAAGGGGATTCCTTGGGTTCGCGCGGTGATCGCTCTGCTCCTCGCGATCTTTCTCGGATCTGTCTCGCGAGACGTTCGGCGTACGGACAGAGATGGACCGAGCACCGGGCGCACGGAGGCTCGGGCTTGACGGTGATACGCGGGGTGCGACGCACGCCTACGAGTGTCCGGAGGGCGCCTTCGCCGAGGTCGTCGAGCGTCGGTTCGCAGCTTGGCGTAAGTGCTACGCGCGGTCGCTGAGAGCGCGGACGCTACGAAGGGCCGTGCGCGAGCTGGGGGTCCGCAGGTGAGCTCCCTCGACTCATTTGCTCGGAGCGTCTCCGGGCGCGACCAGGCCACACTCGAAGGCCAGGACGGTCAGTTGGACCCGGTCGCGCAGGTCGAGTTTGGCCAGTAGGCGGGAGACGTAGGTCTTCACTGTTGCCTCGCTGAGGAACAGTTCGCGGGCGATCTCGCCATTGGACCGGCCCTGGGCTACGAGCCGCAGTACGTCGACTTCGCGGTCAGTGGCTGCTGTCAGTCGGTCCGGCTTGGTGCCCGGGAGAGGGCGCGCGACGTACCGGGCGAGCAGGCGCCGGGTGGGCCCAGGGGCGAGCAACGCGTCCCCTCGGGCAATCACGGACACGGCATGGACCAGGTCCGTCGGGGAGATGTCCTTGAGCAGGAAGCCGCTGGCGCCGGCTCGGACCGCCTCATACACGTACTCGTCGAGGTCGAACGTCGTCAGCACCACGACTCGGGTTTCCGGCCGCTTCGCGACGATCCGGCGGGTCGCCTCGATGCCGTCCATGCGGGGCATCCGAACGTCCATCAGGATCACGTCCGGTTCGAGCTCGGCGGCCAGGCGTACGGCGTCGGCCCCGTCGCCTGCCTCACCGACCACGTCGAGGCCCCCACGCTCTAGGATCATGCGGAAACCGGCGCGGACCAGCTCCTGGTCGTCGACGACCAGCACCCGGAGCGTCACGGCACCACCGGCAGGGTGGCACGCACGGCGAAGCCACCACCCGGGTGCGGCCCTGCGACCAGCTCGCCGCCGTAGAGCCCGGCACGCTCCCGCATGCCGACCAGTCCGTGGCCCGATGCCGCGGGGCCCGGCTCGCCGCCGCAGCCGTCGTCGACGACCTGGACGCTCACGTCCCCGGGCCGATACTGCACCGACACCTCACAGCGCCTAGCACCCGCATGCCGTCGCACGTTGGTAAGGGCTTCCTGCACGATGCGGTAGAGCGCCAGGTCCAGCCCCGCCGGGAGCGGCCGGGTCTCCCCGATCACCGTGAGGCTGGTCTCAGTGCCCTCGGCGGTGGTGAGCTCGACCAGCATCGGCAGGGCCTCGAGGCGGGGCTGAGGGAGCAGCGGGGCGTCGTCGGTCACCCGGAGCATCGCGACGACCCGGCGCATCTCGACCAGGGCGTCGCTTCCCGTCTCGCGGATGTTCGTCAGCGCCTTCCTGACGTACTCGCTGTCGTCGGCTCCCGTCTCGGCCGCACCGGCCTGCACCACCATCGAGCTCACCGAGTGCGCCACGATGTCATGCAACTCGCGGGCGATCCGGGCACGCTCGTCGAGGACGGCTTGCATCGCCTGATGCGCCGCACCCACCTCGGCGTCGACCGCCCGGCGCATCGACGTGTGCGCCCGCCGTTCGAGGGTGCGCAGGCCGAGGCCTGCGCTCCACACCAGGATCGTCACCGTCCAGTGGAAGGCGATCTCCCCCGGCTCCTGCATCAGCGGCACGAAGACGTCAATGGCCAGCAGGGATCCGGCGGCAACCAGTGCGCCGTACAACGGCGTGCGTCCCCTGCCGTAGCGCGCCACCATGAAGACGCAGATCTCCAGCGGAAGCATCTGCCCGTAGAAGAGCACGTACGTCGACGCCACCAGGCCGATCACCCCCCACACGAGCGGGAAGCTCAACACGGCCAGCATCGGCTCCCGCCGGCACAAGAGCAGCGTCCCCGCAACGAGCAGCACCCCGACCGTGGCAGAGGTGGCGGACCCCGAGCCCTGGCGCGAGCTGAACGGCACCCAGACCTCGCCGAGGCCGAGCACCCAGACCGCGGTCGCGAGGAGGAACTCCACCCGGCGGGGCGGTCTCACGAGGTCACGGGCTGCGGGCACAACCGCACCCTAGATCGCCGTACGGCGATCCGGCAGTCATCTGGAGATGACACTGTGACGACGTCCGGCCGATGTGTCGGCGCGCCGCGAGGCGGTGTCCTGGAACCCAGCCCGGAACGGCCGGGCACCATCGTATGGAGGACCGAAATGCACCCCGACACCCCTTCCCGGCTCCTTGCGGCACGAGCCGCGCTCGTGCTCAGCCCCGTGATCGCGGGCGTGTCCGTGATCCTGCAGCCCGATCTCAGCGGATCGACCAGCGACCGGCTCGCCGCCATGGCGCACGGGCCCGCGGCCGTATCCGCGGTCGCGTTCCTCCTCAGCCAGCTGCCACTACTGATCGGCATCCTCGCAATCGGCAGATTGCTGCTGCCAGGCGCTCCCCGGCTCTCTGCCTGGGGAACCGCACTCGGGGTCCTCGGTTGCTTCGGCCACACCGTCTTCGGTGGCACCTCACTGATCTACTTGATGATGGCGCGCGACACGAGTCACCGCGCCGTCCAGACCGACCTGTTCGACCACATCCAGAACTCGCCGGTGATGCTGTTCTCCCTCATCGGGCTGGCCGGCACCGTCGTCGGCCTGCTGCTGCTCGGCATCGGTCTGTTCCGCACCCGCACCGGCCCGGTCTGGGTCGGCCCCGCCATCTGGGCCTTCCTGTTGGTCGAGTTCGTCGGCACGGCGATCAGCAGCTACGCGTCGTACCTCTCGGTGCTGTTGCTCGGCGCCGCGTTCATCGCGATCGCTGCGCACCTCGCCGCCACCGACGAGGACGAGATGATCCGCGAGCCGGTGCCGATGGATCTCCGATAGCAGGTACGCCGGTGGCCACACGACAGCGACCCGGTAGGCAACGATCGTCGTGTGGGCCATCGACCTCGCCGACCCACCCACCCACCGCCGCCCTCGGCGTGGAGTGGAACTTCGCTCCAAAATGGCGGTGCCAGCGACAGCATAGATGTCCTGAGCGACACTTATGACTTGGCGGCTCGCCCCCAGACGGGTGGGCTCGCGCCACGAAGCTGGCGGTGACGAAACGTGGGGCGGAGGGGTCATTCGTCGGAGAGGCCGAGGCCGGCTCGTCTGGCCTGCACGATGGCGGCCGCGCGGTCGGTGATCTGCAGTTTGCCGAAGATGCTGGAGACGTTGTTGCGCACGGTCTTCGGGCTCAGGGACAGACGGGACGCGATGGCGTTGTTGGCGTGTCCTGCCGCGATCAGCTCGAGGATTTCGCGTTCGCGAGTGGTGAGCTTGGGAAAGGCGACCCGGTCCCTGGCGGAGAGCGGACGAGTCAGGTGGTTGAGTACGCGATCGGCGACTCCGGGCCCGAAGATCGCCTCTCCGTCGGCGACGCCCGCGATGGCGCGGAGGACCTCCGGGCTGTCGGCGCCCTTGACGAGGTAGCCCCGCGCGCCTGCCCGCATCGCCGCGAACACGGAGTCGTCGTCCTCGAACATGGTCAGGACGAGTATTCCGATGTGTGGTTGGGCAGCGTTGATCCGGCGGGTCGCTTCGATGCCGTCGAGCTCGGGCATGTTCAGGTCCATCACGACGACGTCGGGTGCGAGCTCGGCGCTGAGCTCGACTGCATCGAGACCGGTGGCTCCTTCCGCGACGACCTCGATCCCGGGGAGTGCGGAGAGCAGCGCATGCAGGCCGCGTCGGAAGACCGGGTGGTCGTCGACCACTAGCACGCGGATGACCCGGTCGTTCATGAGGTCGTCACCGGGATCCGGGCCGTGACGCGGGTGCCGCCGGTCGGCACCGGCGTCGTCTCGCAGGTGCCGCCGAGCTCGACTGCGCGTTCACGCATCGCGGCGGTCCCGATGCCGTGGCGTGGGGTGGTCGGCATTCCGGAGCCGTCGTCCTCGACCTCGATGAGGAGTCGACCGCCGTCGATGGCGATCGCCACGCGGCAGTGGCGTGCCGCGGCGTGGCGGGAGACGTTGGTGAGGGCCTCGGTGGTGATCCGGTAGGCCGCGACCTCGACGGCCGCGGGCAGACCGGACAGGTCGTTCGCGTCGACTGCCACCTGCAGCATCGAGTTCCGCTCGGTGAGTCGGGCAGCCTGTTGACGCAGTGCGCCGATGAGACCGAGCTGGTCCAAGGCTGGCGGGCGCAGGTCCTCGACCAGTCGCCGTACGTCGGCGAGGCTCGCGTGCACCTCGCGTTTGAGCTGTTCGGCCAGCCGGGCGGCGTCACCGGGCTGCTGGGCTGCTAGATGGGAGACCGCATCGAGGCCGAGGGCGACCCCGGCGAGTGCCGGTCCGAGTCCGTCGTGCAGGTCCCGTCTGATCCGCCGGCGTTCCTCCTCCCGCGCGGTGACCAGCTCCTCGCGCGAGCGTTGGAGGTCGCGGCCCAGGAGCATCGCGTGCGCGGCGACCCCGATCTGTCGACCGAGATCGTCGAGCAGACGAAGATCCGATGCGCTGAACGCCTCATGCCGGGTCCGCCGCGCGGCCTCGAGGGTGCCCACCGGTTCGCCGCGGTACCTGAGGGTCACCTCATGCACATCTGCGGATGGTTCCCCCCACTGCGCCACCAACGGGTGGTCCGACGTCGCGGGCATGGCGACCTCGACCCGCGCGAACGGGAGCCGCAGCGAGGTCGCCACGGTCTCGGCGATCTCGGTGAGGGCGTCGCTTGTGTTCCCCGGTTGGCCGTCGAGGCTCCGGCCGAGGTCGGTCAGGACGGCGTAGGGGTTGGCCCGATCGCCGTACAGCAACCGGTCGGCGGCTCGTTGCAGACGGTCCCGAAGTGGCGCGAAGGCGACTGCGACCAGCGCCGTACCGACCAGGGTCACCGCAGGGGTGGTGCGGTCCCGGGCGACCGTGCCGAGGAGGGTGACCACGACGCCGTACCCGATCAGGAGGGCGGCGGTCAGGGTGCCGTAGACCAGGGAGCGTCGTACGACGACCTCGATGCCGTAGAGGTTGCGCCGCAGGATCGCGACCGCGACGGCCACCGGCAGCAACGGGATCGCGACCAGCATCACGAGGTTGCCGACCGCATGGACGGGCAGCGCGATCCCCAGGGCGAGCAGGAGCACGGCGAGCGCGAACCAGCTCAGCTGTGCGCGTTCGGCTCCCTCGGCGCGGCGCCACCGGACCACGACCGCGGCGCCGGCACCGACCAGCCCGAGCGCGAAGAGCACCCCACCAGCGGCTCCGGTCACGACGAACACCTTGTGCGGCAGCGCGATGCCCAGGGGGTTGTCCGCGATGTGGTGGTTGTTTAGTGGTCCCGGGGCGAACGCCACCGTCGACGCGGCAAGCAGCACCGCGAGTACGTC
>JBBSPA010000009.1:0-79791 GCA_038259225.1 Propionibacteriales bacterium | reverse complement strand
TGACAGCAGGTCGAGCAGAATGGTCTCGACGAGCTCGACCGCCGGTGACGACAGAATGGTCTCGACGAGCTCGACCGCCGGTGACGACAGAATGGTCTCGACGAGCTCGACCGCCGGTGACGACAGAATGGTCTCGACGAGCTCGACCACCGGTGACCACAGCTCGACCGCCGGTGACGACAGAATGGTCTCGACGAGCTCGACCGCCGGTGACGACAGAATGGTCTCGACGAGCTCGACCACCGGCGACCACAGCTCGACCACCGGTGACCACAGCTCGACCACCGACGAGGAGAAGGAGCCGACCATGAGCGTCAACGTCCGGGTGCCCACCATCTTGCGTACCTATACCGGCGGCCAGTCCGAGGTGAGCGCCGAGGGGGAATCCTTGGCGCAGGTCCTGGATTCGCTCGATGCCAGCTACCACGGCATCAAGGGCCGGATCGTCGACGAGCAGGGTCAGCTGCGCAGGTTCGTCAACGTGTACGTCGGCAACGACGACGTGCGCTTCCTCGACGGCCTGGAGACGAAGGTCAAGGAGGGTGCCGAGGTCTCGGTGATCCCTGCCGTAGCCGGAGGGTGATGGCCGGGGACCCCCAACGCCAAAAAGAAGACTGGGACTCGGTAAACCGAGTCCCAGTCAAAACCTCGTCGCACCCACGAGGTGAGGCAAAGGTATCCACCAGCAGCAGCCCCTTCAAGGTTTGTGAGCCAATACCACCCGAACGGGCTATCGGTCCGTGGCCAAGCGGTCTAGAGCCTGCGGGGCGCTGTCACAGCACGGCGTCGGGAGGTCACGAATCGTGACTGACTTTCCCACCCGCCGAGTGAGGTTCTGAGCGCCGGATCGGTGACTCCCGACCGGTCTGATCGACCCCCCTCTTCACCGCCGCAGGACCATCGGCAAACCGAATCCTGTGAGATAGGGTCGTGTCTGCAGATCGCAACACCTGTTCCACTGAAGGATCCCGGTGAGGCGTGAGCAGAACTAGAGGGTCCGTACCGAGGGTTCTCGAACGAGCAACAGGAGTAGCGATGGTGCAGGGCACCGTGAAGTGGTTCAACGCAGACAAGGGCTACGGCTTCATCGCCGTGGACGGTCAGGATGACGTGTTCGTGCACTGGTCCAAGATCCAGTCAGACGGATACAAGTCACTCGAGGACGGCCAGTCGGTCACCTTCGAGGTCGTTGACGGACCGAAGGGTCGCGAGGCCCACGAGGTCAAGCCTGGCTGAGTCCACTCAAGGCTTGGTGAGACGGTCCGGTCCTGGCGGGGTCGGACCGTTTCGCGTGCTCTGGGATTGTTTTCACTCGCGCTACATCGCGGACCACGTCGAGAAACCTACGGGCCGCACGCTTGAGCCATGCCGCGCTCGCTCGACTCCGAACTCAGGTTCGGACATCTGCATGACGTTCGCGCCCTGGTCGGATGCATGAGCGCTGCGGCAGGGCATCGGCACCGCACTGCTGCGCGCGGCAGCACGAGAAGCAGCCAGGCAAGCGTTCGACGAGCTGGCGATGACCGTGCTCCCGGACAATCCGGCAGTGCTGCCGATGGTGCATGCGGCCGGGCTGCAGGCCCGGGTCAGCACCCTCGACGGGTTGACTCAGATCAGCATCGGGCTGGACGGCTTGCGGCCAGCGCAGACCCCTGAGGAACAGACGGCTCCGATGCGGGCCGGGATCGGACGGCAGGGGCAGGGGCGGGGACCGTCGACGTTGCACGCCTCGTAGGGGTCGGTGACGAGTTGGCCCCGCCTTGCACTCGGGTAGGGCGAGTGCTAAAAATGTCTTAGCACTCTCGTCGTGAGAGTGACAGCGGTTGGTCCGACGAGGGCTTCGCACCTGCGGGAATGGATCGCAGAGGCGCGGGGTCCGTCCGTCGCGGGCGTCGTACCCGCCGCACACCAACCTCAAGCGCGGGAGGACTCGCGTACATGCCCAAGATCATTGCGTTCAACGAGGAAGCCAGGCGCGGCCTCGAGCGAGGGATGAACATCCTCGCCGATGCCGTCAAGGTGACGCTCGGCCCGAAGGGTCGCAACGTCGTCCTCGAGAAGAAGTGGGGCGCACCGACGATCACCAACGACGGTGTGTCCATCGCCAAGGAGATCGAGCTCGAGGATCCGTACGAGAAGATCGGCGCCGAGCTCGTCAAGGAAGTTGCCAAGAAGACTGACGACGTCGCCGGTGACGGCACGACGACGGCCACGGTGCTGGCGCAGGCCATGGTTCGCGAGGGTCTGCGCAACGTCGCAGCCGGTGCGAACCCGATGGCGCTCAAGCGCGGCATCGAGACCGCCGTCGAGTCCGTGATCGAGCAGCTCTTCGCTGCCGCGAAGGACGTCGAGACCAAGGAGCAGATCGCGGCCACGGCCGGGATCTCCGCCGGTGACTCGACGGTCGGTGAGATCATCGCCGAGGCCATGGACAAGGTCGGCAAGGAAGGCGTCATCACCGTCGAGGAGAGCAACACCTTCGGGCTCGAGCTCGAGCTCACGGAGGGGATGCGCTTCGACAAGGGTTATATCTCGCCGTACTTCGTCACCGACGCCGAGCGCATGGAGACCGTCCTCGACGACCCCTACGTGCTCGTGGTCAACTCCAAGATCGCCGCCGTCAAGGACATGCTGCCGGTGCTCGAGAAGGTCATGCAGGGTGGCAAGTCGCTGCTGATCCTCGCCGAGGACGTCGAGGGCGAGGCCCTGGCCACGCTCGTCGTGAACAAGATCCGTGGCACGTTCAAGTCCGTCGCCGTGAAGGCACCGGGCTTCGGCGACCGCCGCAAGGCCATGCTGCAGGACATCGCGATCCTGACCGGTGGCCAGGTCATCAGCGAAGAGGTCGGTCTCAAGCTGGAGTCTGCCGGCATCGAGCTGCTCGGCCAGGCCCGCAAGGTCGTCGTCACCAAGGACGAGACGACGATCGTCGAGGGCTCGGGCGACACCGACCAGATCTCCGGCCGGGTGAACCAGATCCGCGCCGAGATCGAGAACAGTGACTCCGACTACGACCGCGAGAAGCTGCAGGAGCGCCTGGCCAAGCTGGCCGGCGGTGTTGCCGTGATCAAGGTCGGCGCTGCCACCGAGGTGGAGCTGAAGGAGCGCAAGCACCGCATCGAGGACGCCGTCCGCAACGCGAAGGCTGCCGTCGAAGAGGGCATCGTCGCCGGTGGTGGCGTCGCTCTCGTGCAGGCGACCGCGGTCGCGTTCGAGAAGCTCGACCTGACCGGCGACGAAGCCACTGGCGCGCAGATCGTCAAGCTCGCCGCCGAGGCCCCGCTCAAGCAGATCGCGATCAACGCCGGTCACGAGGGTGGAGTCGTGGCCGAGAAGGTCCGCAACCTGGAGCCGGGGCGCGGCCTCGACGCCGGGACCGGCGAGTACGTCGACATGCTGGCTGCGGGGATCAACGACCCGGTCAAGGTGACGCGTTCTGCACTGCAGAACGCCGCCTCGATCGCGGCGCTGTTCCTCACGACCGAGGCTGTCGTCGCCGACAAGCCCGAGAAGGCGGGCGCCGCCCCTGGTGGCGCTCCCGACATGGGTGGCATGGACTTCTAGTCCCTGCCCTCGCAGAGAGCATTACTCGAAGGCCCCGAGCAGCATGCTCGGGGCCTTCGTGATGTCCGCTCGGCCCTCCGCCCCTCAGGACCGTTCTTCGGGGGAGCGGTCCTTGAGCTCCGTCGGCTGCTCGGACTCGGTCTTGGTGAGGCTCAGGTCCGTCGTCTCCGGGGCCCACAGTTGCGTGACGAGCAGACCAACCGCGCAGATGCCGGCACCGATCAGGACGCTCGGCCCGACCCCGATCTTCTCGATGCCGACCGGAAGCAGGAATGTCCCGCCGGCCGCACCGATCCGACTCACGGCCGCCGCAAAGCCGACGCCACTTCCTCGAAGCTCTGACGGGAAGATCTCGGCCGGGTAGACGCCGGTGAGATCTCCGCTGATCGCGTTGAAAAAGGCGAAGGCGACAAAGCAGATGACCAGGATGAGGGACGGCGCTCCGCCCCAACCGCCGATCACGCCGAGGGTCACGACCATCACGTAGAACGACGTGAGCAGCAGCTTGCGGCGACCGATCCGCTCGATCACGACCATGCCGGCCAGTGCACCGACGAACGCCACCGTGTTGGACCCGATCACGCTGCCCTTGGCATCGTTGACACCGAGCGTCTCGAAGACCTTGGGCGCGAACGTGAAGATCGCGAAGTAGGGCGCGACCAGGCAGGTGAAGAAGATGCTGGCGAACGCTGTACGCCGCCAGTTCTCGGCGTTGAAGAGGTCCGCGAACGTCCCCTCGCCTTCTCCCGCTTCGTGCAGATCCTCCTCCTCGAAGTACTCCGAACCCAGCTTGTCCTCGACGATGCGTTTGGCCTTCTCCTCCTGCCCGGCGCTGACGAGCCAGCGCGGTGACTCGGGGAGGCCCTGCCGCAGCAGCAGGGTGAGCAGGCCGGGGATCGCTCCGGTTGCGAGGATCCAGCGCCAGTCGACGCCGGCGCCCTTCATCAGGTAGGCGACGATGACGGCCAGCAGGAACCCGCCGTACCAGGACGCCTGCAAGCTGGCCAACCGGCGGCCGCGCCCCTTGCTCGGTACGAACTCGGCGAGCATCGTCTGTCCGATCGCGTACTCCGCACCGATGGCCAGACCGAGCATGAAGCGCAGTGCGAGGAGTTGGCCGTTGCTGGTGACAACGCCTTGCAGGGCTCCGATGATCACGAAGGCGATCAGGTCGAAGATGAAGATCTTCTTCCGGCCGAACCGGTCGGTCAGGTAGCCGAAGACCGGTCCTCCGAAGAAGATGCCGATCAGGGTCGCCGCCCCGATCAGGCCTTCTTCGACGGCCGAGAGTCCGAACTCCTTGGTGATGACCGGCAGCACCACGCTGATGGCGCCGAGGTCGTAGCCGTCAAGGCCCTCGCCGAATGCGGTGGCCGTGGTGATCCGCGCGAGGAACCCCTTCTGCGGTCCGGTGCGTGCGCCCTGGCTGCCACGGCGGGGTGTCGCGTCATGATCGGTGATAGTGACCCCCCGTGATCAGATGATGTTGTCGTTCACCGTCCTCCCGCTCGGGTCGGCCCGCAACTCGAGCCCGGAGCGGGGACGTCGCCGTCAGCCGGTGAGGAAGGAGGAGACCAGGGCGCCGAGCGTCGGGAGGTGGTAGCCGCCTTCTTGGACGACCACGGTCGGGAGGTCGAGGCCCTGGAGCAGAAACGCGCCGGCCTGTTCGTAGCCGTCCACCGTCACCTCGAGCGGGCTCTCCGGGTCGTCGGCCGCGGCGTCGACGCCCAGCGAGACGACCAGGGCGGTCGCCTGATGTCGTTCGGCCGAGTCCGCCAGTCGGCGTACGCCGTCGAGGAACTCGGCATCTCCGCTGCCCGGTGCCAGCGGCACGTTGAGGGTGCTGCCCTCCCCGTCCCCGCGCCCTGTCTCGGAGACATGGCCGACCACGTGCGGGAACCACCCGGCGGCGGGGTCGACATGCACCGAGCCGTAGAACACGTCGGGCCGCTCGTAGAAGATCGCCGCCGTCCCGTTTCCGTGATGGGCGTCGACATCGATCACGGCCACCCGTTCATGCCCACCGTCGACCAGGGCCTGGGCCGCCAGCGCAGCGTTGTTGAGGTAGCAGGAACCGCCGAAGGCATCGGCCGTGACGTGGTGCCCTGGCGGGCGGCACAGCGCGTAGACCTGCCGCGCAACGTCCGCCACCACGAGATCGGCGGCGGTCAGGGCGCAGTCGGCCGCGGCCCGGATCGCCTCCCAGCTACCCGGGCCAAGCGTGGTCATCGTGTCGTAGCAGAACTGTCCGGCTCGGGCGTGCACCGAGCTCGCGCGGGCCGCACCGATCGGCCCGAGCATCCCGGCAGTAGGGAAGAAGTACGGCACGACGCGATCCTGACCATGGGCCGCGAAGCCGCTGTCGACCCAGTCGTCGAAGACTGTGGACAGGTGACGCACCAAGTCGGGGTTGTGGACTGTCGCCAATGCTCGATCGTCGTGCGCCACGGCCTCGACGAAGCTGTGGCCCGCGTCGCGCAAGCACGTCTCGATCGCCGTCACCCGTTCTGGCAGCTCCGAACCGTCCATCGGCATACCGATCCAGACTTCGCGCTCGGGGCGGTGGGCCAGGGTGACGTCCGACCACACGACGGGCAGCGTCGATCTGGAACGAGGTTCGGCGGTCATGGTTTCCCTTGCGAGACGGGTAGGGCAGGATCTGATCATGCCACGCGCTACTGACTTGCGAATCAGTATCGGCTCGCTGCCGTCCGGTCCGACCAACTCGGTGCTCGACGTCGCCGGAGTGGGCGTCGGACATGCGACCGTGTGGCGGGACGAGCCCGATCCGCCCGAGGGGCGTGGCGTCGCACGCACCGGTGTGACCGTGCTGCGGCTTCGCGATGATCCCTTCCACACGATGCTCCCCGCCGGCGGCGCGGTGCTGAACGGCGCCGGCGAGTGCACGGGCTTCATCACCGCCGCGGAGTGGGGCACGCTCGAGACGCCGGTGTTCCTCACGTCGACCCTGCAGCTCGGACGCGTGTACGACGCGGCGTGCGAGCTGATGCTGGACCGGTGGCCGGACGTGGCCGATGACTTCATCATCCCCGTGGTCGCCGAGTGCGACGACTCCTTCCTGAACGACGCTCGCCGGATGCAGGTAATGCGCCACGACGTGAGGCGGGCATGGGAGGAAGCCGATGCCTCGGTCGGCCGGTCCACACCGCCAGCCGAAGGAGCCGTCGGCTCCGGCACCGGGATGAGCTGTCTGGGGTTCAAGGGCGGCATCGGGACCGCCTCACGGATCACCGAAGACGGGTCCACCGTCGGCGTGCTGCTGATGACGAACTTCGGCTCGCGGGATCAGCTGACGATCGCCGGCGTTCCGATCGGCAGGCTGCTCGGGCCTGCTCCGGAGACAGCGGGAGGCGTCCAGCGCAAGCCCCCGGCCGGTTCCTGCATCGGAGTGGTCGTCACCGACGCCCCTGTGGACGGAGCCGGTTGTTCTCGACTGGCCCGGCGCGTAGGCCTGGGTCTGGGCCGCACGGGATCGGTGGCACACCACGGGAGCGGTGAGATCTTCCTGGCCACCTCCACAGGCGTCCAGGTGCGCCGCGAGGATCGGATGTCCTCGACACCCGTCGTGGTCGGCCGTGGCCTGGACGCGCTGTTCGCGGCCGTGGTCGAGGCGAGCGAGGAGGCGGTGCTCAACTCGATGCTGGCGGCGCCGACGGTCGTGGGACGGTCGGGTCACACCTCAGCCGGCGTACCGGTCGACGACGTGATGACCCTGTTGCAGCAGCACGGAAGGATCAACGGATGAGCCCGGCTGACGTTCACGATCGGCAAACCGACCCACGCTGCTACGAGGCACGGATCGCGATGGACGACGGCGTGGAACTCGCAGCGACCCTCTACCTCCCCGAGAGCGCCGAAGGACCGCAGCCCTGCATCCTCGAGGCCCTTCCGTACCGCAAGGACGACCTCACATCGTCGTACCGGCCGGACTACGTGCGGCTGCGCGACGAGCACAGGTACGCCGTCTGCCGGCTGGACCTGCGAGGCACCGGGTCGTCGGGCGGCGACGCCACCGATGAGTATCCGCCGCAGGAACAGCAAGACCTGCACCGCGTGATGGCCTGGCTCGCCGATCAGGATTGGTGCGACGGCAGCATCGGGATGTACGGCACCTCGTACTCGGGCTTCAACTCCCTGCAGATGGCGTGCGAACGGCCCGAGCCGCTCAAGGCGATCATCGCGATCTACGGCACCGACGACCGCTACACCGACGACGTGCACTACCGCGGCGGCATCCTCAAGGTGCTCGACCTGGTCGACTACTGCCACTACATGACGCCGATGAATGCACTGCCGCCTGTGCCGCAGCTGTGGGGCGACGGTTGGCGCGAGGAATGGAAGCGGCGCATCGAGACCAACCAGCCCTGGGCGTTGACCTGGCTGCGCGAGCAGCTCGACGGGGACTACTGGCGGCACGGCTCGGTGCGTCCTGACTACGAGCGGATCGCCTGCCCGACCATGATCATCGCCGGTTGGGCCGACGGGTACCGCAACAACTCCTTCCGCCTGATGGAGCGGCTACGGGCGCAGGGGGTCCCGCATCGGCTGCTGGCCGGGCCGTGGGCGCACGCGGCGACGGAGACGTCGTTGCCCGGACCGCGGATCGACTCGATGCCGGAGATGGTGGCGTGGTGGGACCGCTGGCTGCGAGGGATCCAGAACGGCGTGGACGACGGGCTGAGTGAGCAGCGGCCGTCCATGACCTGCTTCATCCGCTCTTCGACGCGACCCGCGCCGGATCTCGACGAGTCGGCGGGTTCGTGGGTGCGCGAGGAGTGGCCGTCGCCGCGTGTCACCGCCCACGTGCGGTCGTTGTCGGCCCAGCCGGCATACCCTGTGCGCGCCGACGTGGGCGTTGATGCCTGGATCGACTGTGCCGGTCACCTGCCGTGGGGGCAGAGCGGCGATCAGCGGTTCGACGACGCGGCCTCGCTGACGTGGGAGTGGGACGCCGAACAGGTTGCGTTGATGGGACACCCGCGGGTACGGCTCCGCGTGTCGGCCGACCAGCCGGCGGCGTTCGTGTCGGTGCGGCTGAACGACGTCTTCGCCGACGGGACCTCGGCGCTCGTCTCGCGGGGCACCCTGAACCTCGGGTGCCGCAACGGCTTCGCGTCGGTCGAGTCGCTGACGCCGGGTCAGGTGTACGACGTCGAGGTCGAGCTCGACGCGTGCGCCTACTCCTTCCACGAGGGCCAGCGGATGCGGCTCAGCGTCGCCGGTGCCGACTGGCCGAACACCGCGGCACCGCCTCGACCCGTCACGCTGACCATCCACGGTGGCGAGCTCGAGCTTCCGGTCTGGTCAGGCCCCTCGCCGTTCTCCGACCCGGTCCTCTGGTCCGGGAGCGATTCGTCCGAGGATCCGTCAGGCCTCACCTGGACGATCGAGCGGGACGTGCTCACCCGGACCACGTCGTGTGTCGTCGACCACGGATCGACGTACGAGATCCCGTACGACGGCACGGCCACCGAGCACTACGAAGGACGCGTGAGCGTCGACACGTCCTCGTTCGAGCAGGACACCACGGCGACGACGACGCTGACGATCCGCTGGCCAGGGATCGAGGTCTCGGCCACCGCGACCATGGATGTCCAGATCCTGGCAGAGGCTCTCGACGTGACCATCGAGCTCGTGGCCCGGGAGGCTACGGAGGACGGTTACCGGACCGTCGCGACACGTCGTTGGGAGACCCAGCTCCCCAGGCTCGCCTGACAGCCCGGCGAACGATCCGAGTCTGACCCTGCCGGGGCCAGGCGGGACTCGGATCGTGCTAGCGGAGAAGTGTCGGGCGTCCGAACTCGGTATGGACGCCATCGCTGAACGCGATGTGGTCAGGAGGGCGCCCGGCCAGCTCTGCGAGCCCGACCGAGCCCAGCAGCTCGTCGTCGAGCTCCATCAGCTCGGCATCGCGAAGCTGCCAGGTGGCGTGCGCGTTGGGGACGTAGACGGTCCGACCCAGACGCCGGGTGTGCAGGCCCCACCGGGCACTGAGGAACTCATCCAGCGGAGTCGCCATCCTCGGTTGCCCGGCCCGGACGACGATACGGGTACGTGCCCGCACTCGCGGCCACCGCAGGTTCGCCTGGTAGACGTGCACGTCCCCGGTGGCGGTCCGGTCCTGGTGGTGGCTCATCTCGGCCCATCGGTAGGGCAGTCCGAAGGTCGCGCGGGCGCCAGCCACCACGATGGACCTGTCGCAGTCCAG
Source organism: Propionibacteriales bacterium (assembly GCA_038259225.1). GTDB lineage: Bacteria > Actinomycetota > Actinomycetes > Propionibacteriales > Nocardioidaceae > JANLYC01. Next base: position 69,998 of record JBBSPA010000009.1, on the reverse strand, counting down.
GCTCAGGAAAACGATGCCGCGGCGACCGGTGGCGTCGACGGAGTACAGCCGTACGTTGGTCTCGAGGAACGTTCCCGCCCAGGGGACCGACATCGAATGTCCGAAGCCCGCGTCGACCATCCTGAACGGGACCAGCCCGACGTAGCTGAGTCCCTGATGGCTGTCCGGGCGCACACCGGGGGGCATGAATGCCTCCAGACGAGCGGGCTCGACGGCCCAGTGGAGGAAGCTCAGGTCGCGCCAGTCCTGGTTCAGGATCACCGGCCGAGGCAACGCCGGTGCGAGCACCTGCACCGGCTCGGCTGCGTGGGCTGGCGGCGACTGGCCGGGCCGGGACCACCTGGGCGACATCACGCGGTCACGTCGAGCTGATGGCTCCTGGACACGGCTCGCCACAGCCAGCCTGCGCCAACGCACCCGGCGCCCAGGGAACACGCGGCCGAGGTCCACCACAACCCGCGTCCCCAGCTGGACAGGATGATGGCGTCACTCGCAGCGAGAGCGGCCAGGCCGATCGCGGCCGCACCGAAGGCGGTGGTGGCGATGGCGGGCGCCAGAACGGGTGGCAGGACTCTGGGCTGGGGCCTCCGTCGACGTACGACGACCAGGCCGACGAGCAACAGCAGGCCCAGGGTGCCGGTGAGCACCATGCCGGCGGTCTGGTCGGTTGCAGCCTCCAGGGTGCCGGCCTGCTGGCAGGTCGTGGCGCTGGACTGGACGCTGAGCCAGTGCGCGCAGCTGGCCGCGGACACGTCGGCGTGCGCAGGTATGCCGAAGATCGCCTCGGTCGAGATGGCTGTCGCCAGCAGACGCGCCACGACGCCGGCCACACCGACCACGACCATGCCGATAGCCGCAAGCCCTACCAGCAGCTGCCCTGTCTCGCGCAGGACGAAGCGCCGCGAGCGTGACCAGGCCGCCTGGTTCATCGAGGCGGCAACCAGTGTCGCGTCGCCGAAGTCGCGCAGCGCGGCGGACTGCGCATCGTCCGGCGTCAGGCCGTCGGCGACGTAGGCGTGCACGGCGTCGAGCAGGTGCGCCTGCGACTCGGCGAGCATTCCTCGTACGTCGCGAACTGATCCGTGCAGCCGGTCGGCCAGTGTGTCGAGGTACTGCTCGACCAGCGACAGGTGACCGCCGAAGCCGTCGTCAGGGGGTGTCATGTCTGGACGCCCAAGGCGGCATTCATGCCGGCGGCGAAGCGTTTCCACTCCCGTCGACCGGCGGTCAACCGCTTCTGTCCGCGCGCCGTCAGGGCGTACACGCGGCGGCGCCTGCCACTGCTGGTGTCCCACTCGCTGGAGAGGAGGCCTGCGTGCTCGAGCCGGTGCAAGGACGGGTAGACGGTTCCTTCGGGCAGGTCGAACGCGCCGTGGCTCGACTCCTTCAGGGCCGTGATGACGGAGTACCCGTGCGCGGGTCCGCGACTGAGGATGCGCAGCAGGAGGATGTCTAGGTGGCCCTGGGTCTGATCACGTTTCATACCTAGAAACTCTAGGTATGAAACGTCGGCACGTCAACCAGACCCGTTGCCGCGGGCGCGCGCCGGGTATGGGGGACCGTCCGCCGCCGCGGCGTAGATGAGGGAGTCGCCGGAGACCAGGGGCGCTGCACCGTCGTCGTTGTACCGCAGCAGCGTGCCGTTCCTGAGCACGGCGAGGACCGGGATCGGCAGCGCGACGGGATCCTTCCCGATCTCATCGACGTCGACGGGCCGCTGCGTGAGGTCCAGGCCGCGTCCGAAGGACAGCAGGTCCTCGACGACGTCCACGGTTTCCGGGCTGCCGGAGGCCAGCCCGAGCAGGCGTCCGGCGGTCTCGGAGGAGACGATCACGGAGCCGGCTCCGCTCTGCCGCATCAAGTCGGCGTTCTGGCCGTCCCGCGCCGTCGCGATCACCGCTGCTCGCGCGTTCAGCCGACGGACCGTCAGCGTCGCCAGGACGGCTGTGTCGTCGCGGTCCACTGCGACGATGACGACACGCGCCCGCTCGATCAACGCACGCTGCAGGTCATCCTCGCTGGTAGCGCTTCCGAGGACCGCGCCGTACCCCGACTCGGCCGCCGCCCGCACCGACGCGGCCTGGTTGTCGACCACGACGATGTGGTCCGCCGGGGTCCCTTTGAGCTCCAGGGCACGGACCGCGTTGCGGCCCTTGGTGCCGTATCCCAGCACCACAACGTGGTCCTTCATGCGTCTCCTCCATCGAGCGAGTCGGTACTCGTCACGCGACTGGCGTGTCAGCGCCTTGATCGTCGTACCCACGAGCAGCACGACGAAGATCAGCCGCATCGGTGTCACGACCAAGGCGTTGACCAGCCGCGCGCCCTCCGTGACCGGCGTGATGTCGCCGTAGCCGGTGGTCGTCAGGGTGACCGTCGTGTAGTACAGCGCGTCGATCACCGAGACCTGTCCGTCTTTGCTGTCGTCGTAGCTGCCGCGCTCGAGCAGCACGATGCCCCAGTTGATGAACACCAAAGACAGCGCCACAGAGAACCGGAGGACGACCGCGACCAAAGGGTTGCGGATGATGGTGCGTTCGGGGAGCCGAACGGGCGCGGTCGACTCGGACACTTCTGCATGGTATCCGGCGGGTGTCGGCCGTGGGCTATTGCGCAACGTCCTGCGTCTGGGTCGTGGTGGCGGCCACGGTGCCGGACGTTGTGCGTCAGAGGTTGCCGGCGGGCTCGTGGATCGGAAGGCCACGGTAGGCCCGAGCAATCGCTGTCACGAACATGTGCACGGCGTCCTCGTTCGGGCTGAACGGTCCCGGCTGCACGTGGGGCGAGGCGAGACCGCGCTGCACCGACTCGCAGGCGTGCCAGTCCTGCTTGTTGGTGAGGTCCCAGAACTCCACGGCGTACGACGCATCGATCGGCGGCTGCCCTTCCTCCGTGTCTGGCACGTACCAGGAGCACTCGATCCAGGTCCTGCCGGGCGCGAGTGGTACCAGTCGGTGCGTCATGACGTAGTCGGGGTGGGCCGAGATGAGCAGGTTCGGCACCAACCCCGCGTACAGCACCGTTGTCGGATCGACGCCGGGGATCGGGCGGCCGGCGGACCGACCGGTCAACGACATCGTCTGCATCCCGTCGCGCAGCACCATCGTCCCGCCCAGCCAGGCTCCCGGCAGGTCGAGGTTGTCCCCGGACGACGGCGGCGTGACCTGGCAGAGCTCGGGGTGGATCAGTGGGCAGTGGTAGCACTCGTGATAGTTCTCCGCGACCACCTTCCAGTTAGCCTCGACGACGTAGGAGTGTCGGTCACCCAGCACCAGGCCCGCCGGGTCGTACGGGGCGACAAGTCCCTCGAGCTCACCGATGAACTCCTCGAACGGCAGCGCCTCCCCGGACGCCAGCGAGGTCGCTGCGTGGACGAAGACCCAACCGTGCCAGCGATGGACCGGCAGCTCGACCAGGCCGTGCTCAGCGGCGTCGAAGCCTGGGACCTCCTTGTAACCCGGCGCCGAGCGCAGACTGCCGGACAGGTCGTACGTCCACGCGTGGTACGGACAGATGATCGACTGCTTCGCGTTGCCCGCGTCTGCCTCGATCAGCTCGTGTGCCCGGTGCCGGCAGGTGTTGGCGAAGGCCCGGATCTGCGCCGTTCCTTGTCCCGACCACGTCAGCAGGACGTGCACGTCGCCCACCATCACCGCGCGCTGGGTCAAAGCCCGACCGTCCGCGTCCGGCGCCCTCAGGTCGCGCTCGCGCCCGACGCAGGTGTAGGTCCCGGCGTACAGGTGCCGCTGTTCCCAGGCGAAGACACCCTCGGAGGTGTAGGCCTCGGCAGGGAGCATCTTCGACTGACCGAAGGGCTGCAAGGTCGCGTCGAGGCCCGGCAGGTCCAAGGGCACGGCGCGGCGGTTCGCTGTGGTCGTCATCTGTGGGGCTCCTGGATAGGGTCGGCGACATGGGTCGTCGCAAGGTCGAGATACGCCGTGAGGAGATCCTCGTGGCCACCATCGCCGAGATCGAGAAGAACGGCATGTCGGCGCTGCGAGTCTCCGACATCGCGCACCGCCTCGGTGTCAGCTCGGGTCTGGTGTTCTACCACTTCGACACCAAGGACGCGCTGCTCGTCGAGGCCTTGGAGTACGCCGTCGTGCGCGATGCCGACCGTCTCGACAAGGCGCTGGCCAAGGAAGGTGAGCCGCTCGAGCGACTTCGCCGGGTGCTGACGTCGTACGGGCCGACCGGTGCCGCGCACGGCTGGACGCTGTGGATCGAAGCCTGGTCGACGGCGTTGCGCGAACCGTCCATCCAGGCCTCGCTGCGCAAGCTTGACCAGCGTTGGCGCGACGCGCTCGAGCACGTGATCACCGAGGGAGTCGAGAGCGGAGCCTTCGCGTGCGAAGACGCCAAGGGCACGGTCGCCAGGGTCGGCGCGCTGCTGGACGGGTTGTCGGTCGCCGTCTTGATCTACAAGAGCGCCAACCGCAAGCAGCTTCAGACGTGGGTGCGCGACATCGCCGCCGACGAGCTGGGCATCGATCGAGCAGCGCTGTCCCCTGCCGGCACGGCGGTTCACAACGGCCAACTGGGACTGGCGGCTACCGGTCGTCGTCGACGCTGAGCCGAGGCCCGCGTCCGCGAAGCGGGTCCATGCTGTGTTGCCCGTCGGTGCTGCGCTGAACGACGTCATCTCACACCAGCCAGTGGACCGGGTGGTCGGGCGTGGTGAGCGCATCGCGGTCCAACGCGAACGGCCGTACGTCCTCGCTGCACTGGCCCGTGGACGCCAGCTCCGCGAGCAGCCGTCCGAACGTCGGTGCGAACTTGAAGGCGTGGCCGGCACCCAGGCCGACCAGTACCGACTCGTGACCGGGCAGTGCTCCCAGGACGAAGTCGCGGTCGGGCGGCAATGTGTACAGGCACGTCTTCGACCGCACGGCCGGTCCGGTCCCGGGCAAGGTCGCGGACATGAAGTCCGCCAAGCCCTTCAGCCGCACCGGATCCGGCTCGAACGGCCGCTCGTCGCCGGTCACCTCGATCTCGCTGCAGTCCCGCGCCGCCTTCACCGTCGCCTCGCCGTAGCACGGGAAGCCGTAGTAGGACGGGGCGTCCATCCAGATCCACACCGGCATTGCGCCGGGCTGGAACGCCGACGGGTCCTTCGGCCGGAAGTACGTCACCTGCTCGAGCGTGACGGTCAACGGGAGCGCGACGCCCAGGCCGCCCAGCACCTGGTTGGTCCATGCGTCGGCGCAGACGATCACCCGTCGGGCGGTGTACGTAGCATCAGCAGTGACCACCCGCATGCCGTGGTCGATGGGCTCCAGGGCGATCACCGGCGACTGGTCGCGTAGCGTCGCCCCGAACCGTTCGGCCTGCGCCTGCATGGCCGCCGTGCCACGTGCCGCGGGCACGATCGACCCACGCTCCTGGTAGAGCCCGACGGTCCCGGCCGGCAGCGTGAACTGCGGCCAGCGCTGCTCGACCGCGAGACGGTCCAGCCACTGGTAGTCGACGCCGGTCGCAGCCATCGACGTGGTGTAGTCGTCGATCGGGATGGCGGCGTCGGGCGGGAAGAGGTCGAGCCCCCCGACCTGCGTGACAAGGTGCTCGCCGCTGTCTCGTTCGAGTGTCGCCCAGTCGCCGTACGCCGCGAACGTCAGCCGCACGTAGCCAGGGGTGTGGTAGCTGTGCCGCAGGATCCGTGAGGTGTCGTGCGAGGCACCCCGCGAGTGGCCGAGCTCGAACTGTTCGAGGCCGAGGACACGGTGACCCTGTTTGGCGAGGTGGTATGCCGTGGCGCTGCCGAGCGCGCCGAGACCCACGACGACGTACTCGAACTGGTCGGTCGTGCTCATCCGTCGACGCCGAGCTTGGGAAGCAGCCAACGCCTGATGTCGGCGCTCAGGTCCTCCATCGGAGCGAACCAGCCTTGCTGGTAGGCGCGCGACGACATGCCCCGCTGCACCGACTCGCAGACCACCCAGTCCTGCTCGTTGACCAGGTGCCAGAGATCTCCGGCGTCGTGCGGGTCGAAGTCGGCGGCGGCGATGGCCTCGGGTTCGAACAGCAGGTCACAGCGGATCCGGGTGCGCGCCACGTCGAGTGGCCATGACACGAAGGCCGCGACGTGGTCGGCTGCGCACGACAACCACAGGTTGGGGTAGACCAGCTCACCCTTGTGGCGGGAGCGCTCTGCCTCGTCCAGCTCGGGGAACGGGCGCCGGTTGGTGGTCCCGGTCGTCGTGAACGTCCAGGCTCCGTCGCGGTGCGGGATGCCGTCGTCCCACTCCAGGCCGGCGCCGCCACCGTTGAACGACGGGACGAGCCGGGTCAGCTCAGGATGGACGGGACCGCAGTGGTAGCACTCGTTGTAGTTCTCGGCCAGCACCTTGTAGTTGGCCGCCACGTCGTAGGTGAAGCTCAGCCCGGTGGCGAGCCGGTCCAGCGGATAGCGGGCCAGTCGCTCGTCGAAGTCCGCCATCGCGGCGTCGAAGTCGTCGAGCCGCTCCGGCGTGAGATGGACGAACACGAAACCGCCCCACCTGCGGACGGCGACCTGGTGCAGGTTGAAGCGGCTCGGCTCGAAGTCGTGGAGGTCCTCGGTGTGCGGGGCCTTGAGAAGACGACCGTCGAGGTCGTAGGTCCACGAGTGGTAGGGGCATCGCAGCGCGCCGACCTCGCAGGGTGGCGGGGCCGTGCCCGGGTCGGCGGGGACGATCTGGGAACCGCGGTGCCGACATACGTTGTACGCCGCGTGGAGTACACCGTCGCGGTCGCTCGTCACCAGGATCGACTCGCCGACCACGTCGATCACCGCGAGGCGGCCTGGCCGGTCCAGGCCAAGGTCGTCCACGCGGCCGGCGCAGAACCAGCTCGCGAAGAGCACCCGCTCGCGCTCCGTGGCGAACTGGTCGGGGTCGACGTACATCTGCTTGGGGAGCGCCGGCTGCAAGGTCGTTGGCGAGGCTGTGGCGGCGGGTCCGGTGAGGAGGGTCGCATCCGTCAGGGCCTGGTGGGTGATGTCCGGCACGACCATGACCCTCCTCCGAGCGGGTTTTATCCTGACTCGCGAGTCAGTAGCGACGAGTCCAAGCCTCCCATATCGAAGCCGTTGATGGGAACACTTTTGAGGCGTCCAGCTGTCGGGGTCAGAGGCGGTCGGGGAGCCAACAGGCGGCGCGGTGGTCACCGGTGGAGGCCAGCACCGGGAGCGGCTTTCGGCGGCAGTCCTCCTCGATCCCCGCCTCCGCGGCCTGCCCGCGGGCAAGCGCCGGGCAGCGCGGGTGGAAGCGGCAGCCGGCGGGCACCCGGGTCGGGTCCGGCGTCTCGCCCACCAGCACGATCGGATCGATCTGCTCGATCTCGGGAACGACCGAGAGCAGCGCCCGGGTGTACGGATGCTTCGGGGTGGCCAGCACCTGCTCCGTGGTGCCGACCTCGACGATCCGACCCAGATACATCACCGCGATCCGGTCGGCGATGTTCCATGCCAGCCCGAGATCGTGCGTCACCACCAGCACCGACAGACCGAGCTCCTCGCGCAGCTTCAGCAGCAGTGCCAGGATCTCCCCGCGGATCGACGCGTCCAGCGACGACACCGGCTCGTCGGCGATCAGGATCGACGGCTCGACGGCCAGGGCCCCGGCGATGACGACGCGCTGCCGCTGGCCACCGGAGAGCTCGTGCGGGTAGTTCAGGAAGAACCGTTCAGGAGGCCGCAACCCGGCCTGGGACAACGCCTTCGCCACCAGGTCGGACTCGGTCACCGGCTTGCCGGCCTTCTTGTAGCCATGGACCATCTTGTGGATCCGGATGCCCTCGGCCACCGACTCGTAGACGCTCTGCCGAGGGTTCAAAGCCCCGGTCGGGTCCTGGAGGATCAGCTGCACCTTCCGGCGATAGCTCCGCAGGAACCGGCGGTCGTACCCGAGAGTGCTGCCGCTGTACGAGACCGCGCCTCCACTGGGTCGCTCGAGGCCGAGCAGCGTCCGCGCCAGCGTCGTCTTGCCACACCCGGACTCACCGACCAGAGCCAAGATCTCACCGGGGGCGACGCCCAGGTCGACTCCGTCGACGCCCTTCGCGTCCGCCCGGCCGTGACGACCCTGGAAGGTCACCTCGAGGTCGTGGGCGGCGATCAGCTCGGTCATCGTCAGACCTCCGCCTGCTCGGTGCGGCGCTGTGCCAGCAACAGCTTCATGTCGCGGCCCTCGTCGGCGTGCAGGCACGCCACCCGACGATCCGCGTCGACCGACTCCAGGGCCGGGTCCGTGGTGGTGCACTCCTCGGTGGCCAGCGCGCACCGCGGATGGAACGCGCACCCCCCTGGTAGCGAGATCGGGTCGGGCGGATCTCCTGGCAGGCCGACCGGCGCGAAACGCGCCAGCGGGTCGCCTACGCGTGGGAAGGCCGCCGCCAGCGCACCGCCGTAGGGGTGCAGTGGGTGGTCGAACAGGCTCGCTGCCGGCCCTTCCTCAACCACCTTGCCGGCGTACATCACCAGCACGCGGTCGCAGGTCGTCCCGAGCACCGACAGGTCGTGGCTGATCAGCAGCAGTCCGAGCCCGAGGTCGCGGACCAGGTCAGTGAGGACACCGAGCACCTGGGCCTGCACCATGACGTCGAGCGCCGTGGTCGGCTCGTCGGCGATGATCAGCTGCGGCCGACAGGCCAGCGCCATGGCCATCATCACCCGCTGCTTCTGCCCACCCGAGAGCTGGTGTGGGTACGCCGCGCCGCGACCGGCCGGGAGACCCACCTGCTCGAGCAGCTCACCGACTCGGGTCGCCGCGTCGCCCTTGCTCACGGTGTCGTCGTGCAAGCGGATCGGCTCCGCGATCTGGTCCACGATCCGCTGCACCGGGTTGAGTGAGTGCAACGCCCCCTGGAAGACCATCGCCGCCTCGGCCCAGCGCAGCATTCGCAGCTGTCCCCAGGGGATCGTCTGGCTGTCCTGGCCGTTGAGGAGGACCGAGCCGGTGACCTTCGCACCCTTGGGCTGCAACCGCAGCACGGTCGAGGCCAACGTCGACTTGCCGCAGCCGGACTCGCCGGCGATCCCGACGCTCTCTCCGGCCGCGACGGTCAGCGAGACCCCCCGCACGGCCGGCAACGGCCCGGAGGCGGTCGGGTAGCTGACATGGAGGTCGTTGATCTCGAGCAACGTCGTGGAGGCGGAATCGTCGTGACTGGTCATCGACGCTGCCTCAGACGTGGGTTGAAGATCTCCTCGAGCGCTTGCCCGACCAGGGTGAAGGACAGCACGACGAGGACAACACAGATTCCCGGCGGGAACAGGAACCACCAGGCACCCAACGTCAGCGCCCCGCTGCCGAACGCGGAGTCCAGCATGGTGCCCCACGAGATACGGGTCGGGTCACCGAAGCCGAGGAACGACAGGGTCGTCTCCGACAAGATCGCGCCGGCCACGGTCAGGGTGGTGTTGGCGAAGACCATCGGCATCACGTTCGGCAGGATGTGCCGCGACATCTGGTGCCAGTCGCCCGCCCCGAGCACTCGAGCCCGTTCCATGTAGGGACGGGAGATGATCGAGAGGGTCTGGGCACGGATCAGCAGGGCTGTCCCCGGCCAGCTCGTCACGCCGATCACGAACGCGATGGTGAACAACGACCCCCCGAGCAGGGTGGCCAGCACCAGCGCCAGTGGGAGGAACGGGATGACCAGGAACCACTCCGTGAGCCGGAACAGGACGGCGCCCAGCCAACCCCCCCAGTAACCGGAGGCGATGCCGAGCAGAGTGCCCAGCACCATCGAGATCAGCGTGGCGAGAAGGCCGACCAGCAAGGAGACCCGGGCGCCGTAGATCAGCAGCGTGAGGATCGGCCGCCCGAACTCGTCGGTACCCAACCGGTACGTCGAGGAAGGGCTCTCCAACGGCAGGCCCGGTGCCTTCGTCCTGGACAGACCCTCGGGATCCACGAGCACCGAGGCGAAGATCGCGATCAGTGCGAAGAGGACCAGCACGATCAGGCCGAGCACACCGCTCTTGTGCCGCCGGAACTCTCTCCAGGTCCGCCCGGCGGAGGACTTGCGACGCCGCCAGGTGACCTGACGAGCCGACAGCGGCACCGAGCCGGTGCTCTCCGTGGCGCTCATATCCGTACCCGTGGGTCGAGGAAGCCGTACAACAGGTTGGAGATCAGGTTGGCGATCACCACCGAGGCGGAGAACACGAAGAACGTACCCTGGAGCATGGGTATGTCAGGGATCCGGAGCGCGTCGGTGGTGAGCAGGCCGAGGCCGGGAATGGAGAAGACGGTCTCGATCGTGATGGCGCCGGAGACGATGAACCCGAGGTTGAGCGAGACGAGCGTGACCACAGGCAACAAGGCGTTGCGAGTGGCGTGCCGGCGGCGTACCAGGATGTCGTTGAGCCCCTTGGCTCGTGCGGTCTGCAGGTAGTCCTCGCCCATCTCGTCCAGCAGTGCCGATCGCATGATCAAGGAGTACTCCGCCAGGTAGGCCAACGTGAGCGTCAGGACAGGAAGGACCAGGTGCCACGCCTGGTCGACGACGCCGTTGACGGACCAGGCGTCGGTTCCGATCGTCTTGAGCCCACCGAGCGGGAACATCCGTGGCATCCCGGCGAAGCCGGTCGAGAAGATGAGGAACAAGATCAGGCCCAGCCACCACTCGGGCATGGAGTACAGGGTGATCGTGCTCGTCGTCGAGACGCCGTCGAAGGTCCGGCCGCGGTTCCAGGCGGCGATGGTGCCGATCCAGACGCCGATCAGGATCGACAGGATCGTCGAGGTACCGACCAGCACCAAGGTCGGCCAGAGCCGGTCGAGCATCAGGCCACGCACCGACTGGCTGTACTGGTAGGAGTCGCCGAAGTCGAGCGTGACGATGTTCTTCAGGTAGACGAAAAACTGCTCGGGCAGTGGCTTGTCCAGGCCGTACTTCTCGATCACCGCCTGGATCTGCTCCGGCGTCTTCGCCCGGCCGCGGGCCAGCGTCCGCTCCGGGTGCTTGTTGATCACCCGGAAGAGGAAGAAGTTCACCACCACGATGAAGCCCAAGGTGGCGGTCGAGCCGGCGACCTTGCGACCGAACCAGCGCCAGCTCGCTGCGCGGCTGGGTCTGGACGCCGGATCCGAGCCGTCCGGCGGAGCTGACGACGTCGATTCGGGCTGGTAGGCCGCGACGTCGACCGGGTGGCTCACTCCCGGTCGCCGGCAGTGCGTCTGCGCATCATCAGCCACCCGCCGACCACGGCCGCACCGGCAACCACGATCGCGACCAGGATGATCATCACCTGACCACTACCGGCCTCGTCGCTGCTCTGGGGTTGACCCGGCGTCCCGTCCGAGGTTCCGGCCGGCGCCATGTTGATGTAGTTGGCGTGGCCGTACTGGAAGAGCAAGATGCCGCCGGGGTCGGGCTGCGGTACGAAGCCCTCCCACCGGTCGCTGCGGTAGGCCTCACCGATCGTGTCGTAGACGGTGTTGAGGTAGGGCGCGTCGTCGTACAGGATCTGCTGCATCTGCTTGACGATGTCGGCGCGTTTCGCATCGTCGGTCGCGGCGTTCTGCTCCTTGTAGAGGCGGTCGTAGGTCGGGTTGCAGTACCACGAGTCCGACCAGTTTCCCCGCTGCGCGCAGGTGAAGTAGCTCAGCATGGAGTCCGGGTCGGGCTCGACGTACCAACCCCACTCGAAGACGTCGAACTCGCCGTCGAGGATGATGTTGGTCAGCTTGCTGCTCTCGAACGACGACACCTTGGAGTCGATGTTGACGTCCTTGAGCCACTCCTGGAAGAAGGCCATCGTCGAGACCGACGTCTCGGAGTCGGAGCGTGCGTAGAGCCGGAGCTTCCCGATCGGGCTACCGTCCGGCATCGTTCGGAAGCCGTCCGCCCCCACCTTGAAGCCTGCCTCGTCGAGCAACCGCTTGGACTTCTCCGGGTCGTAGGCATACGTGTCCTTGCTGGGTGGTGTCCAGTAGTACGTCTTGTACGCCGGCGGGATGATGTTCTGCGCCGCGAGCCCAGCGCCCTGGTAGGCCTTGTCGACGATCTTCTGGCGGTCGATCGCGAACGTCAGCGCGAAGCGGAAGTCCTTGTTCAGCACGGCGGGATTGGGATCGCCCAGCGGCTTGCCGGTCTTCAGGTCGACCGAGCCGGTGTTGAAGGCGAGCTCTTCGTAACCGGGTGAGCTGCCCTCCTGAGCGGTGATACCCGGCTCACCCTGCAGCGCCTTGACCTGAAGGGCGTTGATGTCCTCCGCGAAGTCGATGTCACCGGCCTTGAGCGACTGCACCAAGGTGTCCTCGGACTTGAAGACCCGCATGTCGATCTCGCCGACCTTGGGCTCGCCACCCCAGTAGCCGTCGTTGCGGACGAAGCGGTACGTCGAACCACCGGCCTTGCCCTCGACGAGCTTGAACGGGCCGGAGCCCACGACCGGTTGGTCCGCGCTCTTCGGCTCGTTGGAGTACGTCTTCACGTCCTTCTCGGAGACGTCCTTCCAGATGTGCTCGGGAACGATCGGCATGGGCAGCAGCGGAAGGGTGGCGTTCGGCTTCTTCAGCGTCAGCACCACGGTCTTGTCATCCGGCGCCGTGATGTCGGTGACCGATATCAAGTAGGAACCCCACGACGCGGACTCCGGGCCGCCGTCGAGGATCCGGTTGTAGGTGTAGGCGATGTCCTTGGCTGTCAGCGGCTCGCCGTCGGACCACTTCACGCCTTCGCGGATGTGGAAGGTCCACGTCAGGCCGTCCGCGCTGGTGTCCCAGGACGTGGCAAGGCTCGGCTTGGGGCTCATGTCCTTGGCCGAGTAGCTGATCATGTAGTCGTACATCAGCGCCCAGGCTTCGTAGGACTCCGCCTCGATCCCGTTGAACGGGTTGAACGAGTCGACCTCGTTCGTCATCCCGATCGTGAAGGTGGCGTCGTCAGCCGCCTGCGCCGACTTCGCCTGAGCGGTCGTCGTGGCACCCCAGAGGGCGGCTCCCATCAGGAGGGTGGTCGCGGCTGCCGCTGCCGTGACTCTGCTCGAACGTAGGCCGGTCCGTGTCATCGACGTCTCCCTTGTCGGGCGCGTAGCCCTCTGGACGGAGTAAGTTGCCGCTCGTGAACGAGTTTCCTGACTCACGAGTCAGTATCCCGAAGGTCCGCCGAATTGAAAAGGCCCGCGAGATGCATGGCCACACCAGGGTTGACGGCTATGCCTGGCTTCGTGACGTGGCGGAGCCGGAGGTGCTGACGCACCTCGCAGCCGAGCGCTCGTTCTACGACTCCTCGACAGCCCATCTGCTTCCCTTGGTCGACGCTCTCGCGAGCGACATGGCGGCACGTGTCCCAGAAACTGACTCGTCGGTCAGTTTCCGGCGTACAAGGTTTTCTTACTACACCCGGACGCCAAGAGGTAGTGAGTACGAACAATTGTGGCGCGGACTTGACCTTCGAGGGCCGGGCGAGGGCGGTCCCGGGTCGGGCGACCAGGTGCTGCTCGACCCGGCGACGCTGAAGGGCGATTCGGCGTACGTCGAGATCGGACTCAGCCTGGTGAGCCCGGACGAGAGGCTGCTGGCGTACTCCGTCGACACGACCGGTGACGAGGTGTACACGCTGCGCTTCCGTTCCCTCGATTCCGAGGCCGCGAGCGGGCCTGAGGATCCCGTGGACCTCGTGGACGAAGTACCGCGTTCCTACTACGGAGGCGCGTGGAGTGCCGACTCCCAGACCTTCTTCTACACCGTGCACGACCAGGCGTACCGGCCCTACCAGGTGTGGCGGCACCGGATCGGGACTGCGGTCTCTGACGACGTGCTCGTGCTGGCCGAGGACGATGAGCAGTACGACCTCGACGTGCGGTTGACCCGGTCCGAGGACCTGATCCTGATCCACACCGCCAACCGCGACACCACGGAGGTGTGGCTGATCGACGCGCACCGACCGGACGAGCCGGCGCGCCGGCTCGAGCCGCGACGACGTGGAATCGAGTACCGGTGCGAGCACGTCCGCACCCAGGTCGGCGACCGACTGTTCATCGTCACCAACGAGGACGCGCCGGAGTACCGCTTGATGAGCGCGCCCCTCGACTCACCGGGCCGGGACCGCTGGGTCGAGGTCCTTCCGGAGGACCCGACCGAGCGGCTGTACGACGTGACCGCGTTCGCCGGGCACGTCGTCACGACCTTGCGTCGCGACGCAACCCTGATGGCTCGCGGCTACGCGATCACGAGCGACGGTGGTCTGGCCGATCCGGTCGACTTGGCGCCGTCGTGGCCGGTGGGGACGCTGTTGCCTGCTCACAACGAGGTCTTCGACGCCGGCGAGATTCAGGTGGTCGAGGAGTCCTGGGTCCACCCGAAGGCGTGGTACGCCGTCGGCCTCTCGACCGGGGCGCGGCGGCTGCTGCTTTCACAGGACGTTCCGGCGTACGACGCGGACCGCTATGTCGAGGAGCGGGTCCATGCACCGGTCGGAGACGTGCAGGTGCCGATCACGGTGGTGCGCCATGTCGACACGCCTTTGGACGGTTCGGCGCCGTGCCTGCTCTACGGCTACGGGGCCTACGAGGCATGCTTCGAGCCGGAGTTCGACGCCGCGTTGACGGCGCTGCTCGACCGTGGCGTGGTGTGGGCGCACGCGGGGATCCGTGGCGGCGGGGAGGGTGGTCGACGCTGGTGGCTGGAGGGTCGTCTCGGGCACAAGCAGAACACGTTCTCCGACCAGGTCGCGGCTGCTGACTTCTTGGCCGACGAGGGGCTCGTCGACGGGACCAGGATCGTGACGCGCGGGCTGTCGGCGGGTGGATTGTTGCAGGGCGTGGTGTTCTCCCAGGCGCCGACGCGTTGGGCAGGGGTGATCGCCGAGGTGCCGGCTGTCGACATCTTGACGACGATGCTGGACCCGTCGATCCCGCTGACGATCAACGAGTGGGATGAGTGGGGTGATCCGCGCAAGCCCGAGGAGTACCAGTGGTTGCTGGCCTACTCGCCGTACGACAACATCCCAGCGGCGGGCGGCCGGCCGGACCTGCTCGTGACGGGAGCGCTGCACGACCCCCGGGTGATGGTGTGGGAGCCGACGAAGTGGGTGGCGGCCTTGCGACACAGCGATCCGGAGTGGTCGCCGCGCTGTCTGTACCGCGTCGAGCTCGGGGAAGGAGCGCACGCGGGTCCTTCCGGACGCTATGCGCACTTGCGCTACGAGGCGGAGATCTATGCCTGGGTGCTCTCCCGGACCGACCTGTCAGGGTCCAGTGACGGGTCGCAGACGTGAGCCACCCTGGCAACGCACCGGCCGGGCTGGCCGAGACCGAGCTGTTCGCGGTCGACGCCTACCTGCGCAACTTCGAGTCGGCGGTTGCGAACGTGGACGCTGAGCAGGGCCGGGTCGCGCTGCGGCGTACGGCGTTCTTCCCCGGTGGTGGAGGGCAGCCCTTCGATCTCGGCACGGTGGAGTGGGCCGAGGGGTCCGCGGAGATCACCGCCCCGGTGACCAAGGTCGGGCGCGATCGCGAGACCGGGGTGATCTGGCACTGGCTCGGCGGCGAGGCGCTGCCACGTCCGGGCGTGGAGCTCGCCGGCGTCCTCGACTGGGAACGCCGCCACCTGACCATGCGGACGCACACCGCGTTGCACATCCTCTGCGGCGTGATCTGGTCGGAGTTCGGGCTGGCGGTGACCGGCGGCAACATGGAGCCGGGCAAGGGCCGGCTGGACTTCCCGTTCGATGCGATGTCGGTGGAGCTGGGCCGGCAGGTCGAGCGCCGGATCAACGAGGAGGTCGACGCGGCGCGCCAGATCCTGGTCGACTTCGTGGGCCGAGAGGTCGCCGACGAGGACCCCGCCTTGATCCGGACGTCGGCGAACCTGATCCCGCCCGAGATCGACCCGCTGCGTGTGATCGACATCGTCGGGTTGGACAAGCAGGCCGACGGCGGAACTCACGTGCTGTCGACCGCCGAGGTGGGTCGGGTGGTCGTTACCGGTACCGAGTCGAAAGGCAAGGGCAACAAGCGGATCCGGATCGAGCTTCTCGACCGCAGCTCCTGACGCCGCGTTGGGGTCTGCCTCGTTGACAAGTCGGGGGTGTCTGGCCCGAAAGGCGATGTCAGCAAGGCAAACCGCCTCTGTGCAAGCCAGGTTTGCCTAGTTGACAAGCCTTCCGAAGAGTTAACTAGGCAAACCACCAAGGGTCAGAGGGCGAAGAACGGGCGGCAGGCGTCGAAGCCCTCGACCCGCACCGGGCCGAGTCCACTGCGAGCCGCCGCCGACTGCCAGGCATCCCGGCTCAGCCGCAGGTGGACCAGGTCATCGACGAGTTCGGCGGGTTCAGTCCTACCCTCGCGACGCATCCGGGTCGTCCCGTTGGGGACGTACCCCAGTGACCGCGACACCCCCAGCGAACCGTCGTTGTCGTGCCAGGCCGAGGTGATCGCGTACTGCGCGTGCAGGTGATCGAACGCCAGCGTGAGCACCGCGGCCCGCATCTGCTTGCCCCAGCCGCGGCCGCGAGACGACGCCATCAGCCATGACGACGAGTCCACCGTGCGCAGCGTCGGGAAGTCGTCGCCCTCGAGCCCTTGGGTCCCGACCAGCTCACCGCGATGGCGCACCGCGAACTGTAGAGCCCAGGACTCCGGCGCCCAGGTCCCGAGCGACCTCCAGTACTGCTGAGCAACGATGACGCCACGCTGCTGCACCGGCTCGAGCCCGTCGTACCGCGTCGCGAGCGGGTTGAGCTCGACGTCACCCGAGAGCGCCTGTGCAACGGCCGGAAGGTCCCCCTCGGTCAGGTGTTGGAGCTCGAGGTCGCGGGTCGTGAGGCGCAGGTCGAACAGCGGCCAGAGGGGATGTCGCATCGCCTGATCGTACGGCGACCGAGCCGGCGGGGAGATCTGTGCAAACGCAGGCAGGGCGTGGTTAAGTCGAAACAGTCCGGGTACGCGTCCATCGCCGTGTCCGGGCTCGTCCGCACCCACCACGCTGGGAGATCTCATGTCGCACCCGACGTCCTACCCCGTCCGCACCAACCCGGGCCGGAGCCGCCGCGCGTGCGCCGTCGGCCTGTCCGCCGCGCTGGCAGCGACGCTTCCGTCCCTGGCGCTCGGCCCGGCGGCGATCGCCGCCCCCGGGCCTGCCGGGTACGCCGCGGCAGGCACCGCGCATCCCTCGTCCGGCGCCAGCACACCAACCCGCGTCGCCGCCGGCGCCTCTCGAGCAGACCCGTCCCGCTATCGGGGCCGCCAGGCGGTCGCCCGAGGCACCGGGGGGGCGGTGTCCTCGGTTGACCCGAGGGCCAGCCGGATCGGCCTGCGCGTGCTCAAGTCCGGAGGCAGCGCCGCGGACGCGGCCGTCGCGACGGCAGCCGCCCTTGGCGTGACCGAGCCGTACAGCGCCGGCATCGGCGGAGGCGGCTACTTCGTCTACTACGACGCACGCACCGGTCGGGTGTCCACGCTCGACGGTCGAGAGACGGCTCCGGCGGGCATCGAGCGTGATGCCTTCATCGACCCCGACACCGGTCAGCCCTACCCGTTCTTCCCCGACCTGGTGACGAGTGGGGTCTCGGTCGGTGTACCCGGGACGCTGGCCACCTGGGACGTCGCGTTGCGCCGCTGGGGTCACGACTCGCTGAGGTCTGCCCTCGGGCCTGCGGAGAGGCTGGCCCGACGAGGCTTCCGGGTGGACCGTACGTTCAACCTTCAGACCACTGAGAACGCCGAGCGATTCCAGGCGTTTCCGGCCACGACGCGGCTCTACCTGCCCGGTGGAGTGCCGCGTCCCGTCGGCAGCATCCAGCGCAATCGCGACCTGGCCGACACCTACCGGCTGATCCGCCATCGCGGGGTAGCCCCCTTCTACCGTGGCGTGATCGCCGGGGAGATCGCCCGTGCGGTGCAACACCCGCCGGCACGGCCGAACACCGACCTGCCGATTCCGCCCGGGTCGATGACGCGGCGGGACCTGGCGGCGTACGACGTGATCGTCCGGCGGCCCACGCACGTGAGGTACCGCGCGCTCGACGTGTACGGGATGGCTCCCTCGTCGTCGGGCGGCATCACGGTAGGGGAGTCGCTCAACATCCTCGACGACTTCCGCCTCAACCCGGCCCACCTCGTGCGCGGCCTGCACCTCTACCTGGAGTCGACAGCGCGCGCCTTCGCGGACCGTGGAAAGTACATCGGTGACCCGGCCTACGTCGACGTCCCGACCCGTCGACTCACGTCGCAGTCCTTCGCCAACACCCGTGCCTGCACGATCGACCCACGCACGGCGGCGACCAAGCCGGTCGCCCCTGGTGCGCTGCACGGGGCGCCTGGTTGTGGACGTACGCCGACGGGCTTGCAGGCGCCCGACACCGAAGGCCTCTCGACCACGCACCTGTCGGTCGTGGACCGGATGGGCAACGCCGTTTCCTACACACTGACGATCGAGCAGACCGGCGGCTCGGGCATCGTGGTCCCGCATCGCGGATTCCTGCTCAACAACGAGCTCACCGACTTCTCGGCCGTCTACGACGAAAGTGACCCGAACCGGATCCAGCCGGGCAAGCGGCCGCGCTCGTCGATGTCACCGACGATCGTGCTGGAGCACGGCCAGCTGCGTTACGTGCTCGGATCGCCGGGCGGTTCGACGATCATCACCACCGTCGCACAGGTCCTGCTGAACCGGATCGACTTCGGCATGACCCTGCCACAGGCGATCCGCGCGCCTCGCGCGTCTCAGCGCAACACCCCGGACGTGGTGGCCGAGCAGTCGTTCATCCATCGCTACGGGGACGAGCTGGCGACGTACGGGCACACGTTCGTCCCGCCCGGCGATCCGGGCACGTCGCGTGCCGAGATTGGAGCAGTCGCCGCGATCGAGGTCCGACCGGGCGGGCGGTTGATCGCTGCCGTGGAGCCGACCCGGCGCGGTGGTGGGGACGCCGAGGTGGTCACGCCGCGACACTGACCGCCTCGTCCTCCCGAGTTGTCAGCCGCTGTGGTGGCTAGCGCGACCACGGCGTCTGACAAGTCAGGTGCAGCGGCGCAGGATCAGCAGCGCATAGACCTGGGCGCTGGCGACCAGCTCGTCCACACGGACGTGTTCGTCGCTGGCATGGGCGTAGCGGACGTCACCCGGCCCGTACTGCAGGGTGGCGATGCCGGCGCCCGCGTAGTGCCGCAGGTCCGATCCGTACGGTCCTCCCAGCGTGGCCGGCCGCCGACCGGTGACCTCGGCCACGCACTGGCCGACCTGCTCCAGGAGGTCATGCCCGTCAGGCAACCGGCCGGGAGCGAAACGACCGCCCGGCCACGTCACCTCGACCGGGTGGTCACGTAGCCACGGGTGGGCGGCGCAGGCTGTGTCGACGGCTCGTTCGAACGCGTCCATCGCTGCCGTGACCGTCTCGTCGATCCGTACGCCGTAACGCCCTTCGGCCACCAGTCGGTCCGGCACCGTACTGGCCCACTCACCGGCCCAGACCTTGCCGACCGAGAGCGGCCACGGGAGGTCGAGGTGGTCGAACAGCGGCGCCGAGGCGGCGTTGCGCTCACGCTCGAGGTCACGCAGCGCGCTATGCACGTGCTCGAAAGCCTCGACTGCGCTCGCGCCGCGGGAGCGGGTCGACCCGTGGGTGGCGAGTCCCGGCACGATCAACCGGAACGTCAGCGATCCTGCATTGGCGGGGATCAGGTCGGTGCCGGTCGGCTCGGCGCTGACGCAGGCCTCGGCGGTGTGACCGCGGCGCAGCGTGGCGAAGGCGCCGAGTCCGCCGTCCTCCTCCGCCGCGACGAGGTGGATGGCGAGCGGTCTCGACAAGTCCACACCCGCGCGGCGTACGGCGGCGGTTGCACCCAGGATCGCCGCGATACCGCCCTTCATGTCACACGCGCCCCGACCCCAGGCCAGCCCGTCCTCCACGCGCAAGGTGAACGGGTCTCGTCCCGGCCATGCGTCCAGGTCACCGGGCGGGACGACATCGGTGTGTCCGTACAGCGCCAGGGCGGGGGTCTGGTCCCGCGGTCCCAGAACGCCGACACACCCGACCGCACCGTCGCGCTCGACCTCCATCCCCGGGAAGTCGGGATCGGCCTCCATGCCCGCCACGTCGATGTCCCAGGCATCGACCGCCATGTCCAGCTCATGGAGCCGGTCAGCGCACGCGTGCTGGATCTCGATCTCGCCCGGTGAGCCGTCCACGGACACGATGCCAACCAAGTCCCGCAACGTCTCGACGATCTCCTCGGCGTCGATCCGGTCCAGGACTTGCTGTTCGGCGTGGGGTACGACGGGCGTGGACATGGCTCGAGGATGTCAGGTACGAAAACAACGGCCCCGCCGAGGATTGAGACTCGGCGGGGCCGCCCCCTGTCGCGTATCGGGTGAGGCGTGGTCAGAGGACCGGCATCACCGCAGTGATCCGCTGTGTCGAGCACTGTGGCGACCGGCGTTGGAGAGCATCGAGAGCGGTCGCGGACGGCGATGACAACGGCATGCCGTTCCGAGTGACCTGGGTGCGAGGGACAACGTGCAGGACAAGCCTCCCTGTGGGTGCGCGGCAGGGACAAAGACTCTTCGTATCTTGCATGACGAAGATCTCCATGCAACATAAACCGGTCGTTCGGGGCCGGTCAAGGGTCGCCGTCCAGAGTCTGGCTCCCCTTTCGCCACGCCCGGTACGACCTTCGCGGTCCTGGCGACGGATTTGCGATGATGCTGAGGTGGTGCGTGGAGGTGGTGACGCGAGTGACGCGGGAGGCGCAATCATGAGCACGCCGTCCGGCCACGACCGGCACACCACGACGACGGACTCGGTCGTGGGCATCTTGCTGGCTGCCGGTGAGGGAAGGCGCTTCGGCCGACCGAAGGCGCTGGTCCGTGACCGCAACGGGCAGACCTGGCTTGCTCGGTCAGCGCAGGCCTTGCTCGACGGTGGAGTGCGGTCGGTGTACGTCGTGCTGGGTGCGGCGATCGAGCCCGCGCGGCAACAAGTGCCGAACTGCTGCGTGATCGTCGAGGCCGCCGGCTGGGCGGAGGGCATGGGGGCGTCCCTGCGCGCCGGCCTGCACGCCGTGGCGATCACGCCGGAGTCGGTCCACGCGGTCGTGGTGATGCTCGTGGACACCCCGGGCGTCGGGGCTGACGTGGTAGCTCGACTGGTCGAGCGTGGTTCCTCCTCCGCGTTGGCGCGAGCGGCGTACGCCGGCCGACCCGGTCACCCGGTGCTGATCGGGCGCGACCACTGGGGACCGGTCCGTGAGCAGGCGCACGGAGACGAAGGCGCGCGCGGTTACCTGCGGTCGCACCGCGTCGATCTGGTGGAGTGCGGTGATCTCGGCTCGGGCGAGGACGTGGACACCCCTGAGCAACTGCCCTGACACGGACCCCCCCAACCGCCCGCTCCCCTCCATCCCCGCCGTCACCCCCCCGTCCCCCCGCCACAACGTCCTGCCCCGGGGTCGCCGCAGCAGCCGAGGTGCAGGACGCAGCGGGGAGGAGACGTGCAACGGCGGCGCAACCGAACGGCGAGCACCATGAACGAGGTCCAGGCGTCGGTACCGGAAGGGCGGATTTCACCCGATGAGCGATGCTGGGGGTATGCAGACGCAGCCACCGGGTACGCCGAGCGGGCCTGACGCGCGTGACGGCGCGGCGGCGCCGACCTCCGCCGCGGATCTGGCCGAGCGGCTCGGACGGACCGGCTACCTCACCGATGACGGGCTCGCCACGATCGGCTATCTCGCCTTGGCCATGCACCGGCCGCTGCTCCTCGAGGGAGAGCCGGGGACCGGGAAGACGGCGCTGGCCGAGGCACTCGCCGAGGCACTCGGGCTGGACCTGATCCGGTTGCAGTGCCACGAAGGCATCGACGCCAGTCAGGCGCTGTACGACTGGGACTTCGCTCGCCAGATCCTGCACCTGCGGACGGTCGAAGCGACCAAGGGCAACCAGGGGATCGACGAGGACGAGGTGGAGAAGTCCCTGTTCGACGAACGCTTCTTGCTTGCCCGTCCGATCCTGCGCGCCCTTCAGGACAGCCCGGTCGTCCTCCTGATCGACGAGATCGACCGTGCCGACGACGAGTTCGAGGCCTTCCTGCTCGAAGTGCTGTCCACCAACCAGGTGACCATCCCGGAGTACGGCACGGTCACCGCCGCGACCCCGCCGATCGTCGTCCTGACCTCCAACCGCACCCGCGAGGTGCACGACGCGTTGAAACGGCGCTGCCTCTACCACTGGGTGGACCACCCCGGCCTCGAGCGCGAGATCGAGATCGTACGTCGACGGCTGCCTGACGTACCCCGCGCGCTCGCCGAGCAGGTCGCGCTTGTGACCGGCCGGCTGCGCGACCGCGACGACCTCGTCAAGCCGCCCGGCGTCGCGGAGACGCTGGACTGGGCCCGAGCCCTCCACACGCTCGGTTGCAGCGAGCTCGACCTCGAGACCGCCGCGAAGACGCTCGGCGCCGTGGTGAAGTACCGCGAGGACGCCGACCGGGTCCGCAGCGCGCTCGACCAGATCCTCAGCTCATGAACCGCGGTTCGTCCGGGGGGTGCGACGGTGATCTCGACAGGCTCGATCGCCGGGTGGCTCCGGGGGGTGCGACGGTGATCTCGACAGGCTCGATCGACGCTCCAGCCGGCCCACGTCACGCGGTCGACGAGGTCCTCGCGTCGTTCGCGGTCGCACTCCGCTCGGCCGGGGTGCCCGTCACCATGGACCGCACACAGGCCTTCCTGACCGCCGCCGCCACGGTCGGAGCCGACGACCAGTCCGGGGTCTACTGGGCAGGTCGCTCGACGCTGTGCGGATGTCTGGACGACCTCGAGCGCTATGACCAGCTGTTCCTGGCCTGGTTCGGTGGTCAGGGCCTCACGCCCGGCAAGCCCCGCGAGTCTCTGCGTCGTACCGCGCAGGCCGACCTCGGCAACGACGACGACGGTGCCGGTGGCGGCGACAGCGACACCGTGCTGCGCGCCGCGGCGTCAGGCGCCGAGGTGCTGCGGCATCGCGACGTGGCGGACCTCAGCCCCGCCGAACGCGCGGAGCTCGCCCGCCTGTTCAGCGCCCTGCGACCGGTGTCACCGCGGCGGTCCTCACCGCGCCGTCGACCCCGCCGGCGGGGCGAGATCGACGCCCGCCGGACTCTCCGCGAGGAGCTTCGGCACGGAGGAGAGCCCGCTCGGCTGCGCCACCGTGGCCGCAGCACCCGTGCCCGTCGCGTCGTGCTGCTTGTCGACGTGTCCGGCTCGATGGGACCGTACGCCGACAGCCTGCTGCGCTGGGCGCACGTGGTGACAAGCGCCAACCGAGCCCGGACCGAGGTCTTCACGGTCGGCACGCGGCTGACCCGGGTCACGCGGGCGATGCGGTTGCGTGACGGCGACAAAGCGCTGCAAGCGGCCGGGCAGACCGTGCCGGACTGGTCCGGCGGAACCCGTTTGGGCGAGGCGCTACAGGCGTTCCTGGATAGGTGGGGACAGCGCGGGGTGGCGCGAGGCGCCGTTGTCGTCATCCTCAGTGACGGCTGGGAACGCGGCGACAGCGTCCAGCTCGGTGAGCAGATGCGACGGCTGTACCGGCTCGCGCACCGGGTCGTCTGGGTCAACCCGCACCAGGGCAAGCCGGGCTACTCGCCGGTGCAGGGGGGAATTGTGGCGGCGCTGCCGTTCGTTGACTCCTTCATCGCCGGTCACAGCATGGCGACCTTCGAACAAGCCCTGGAGGTGATCGCGGATGCGTGACGTGATGGCGCGACTGTTGCCCTGGTGGCGAGACGGCAGCTCCGTCGGTGTCGGCACCGTGATCGCGACGTTCCAGTCCGCCCCGCGCTTGCCCGGCGCTTCGATGCTGGTGGGACCGGGTGGTGAGGCCGTCGGCTCCGTGTCCGGCGGTTGCGTCGAGGGCGCCGTGTACGAGCTTGCCGAGCAGGTCCTCGCCGACCGGACGCCCGTGCTCCAGCGGTACGGCGTCTCCGACGACGACGCCTTCGCGGTCGGCCTCACGTGTGGAGGCATCCTGGACGTCTTCGTCGAGGTCGTCGACCAGGAGTCGTTTCCCGAGCTCGGCCAGGTCGCCGACGACATCGAGGCCGGGCAGCAGGTGGCGGTGGCCACCGTCGTCGCGCACACCGACCCGGCGTGGCTGGGACGGCGGCTGATCGTCCGGCCCGAAGACCACCCCGTGCCGGTCCAGCGCACGCTCGGCTCGACGCGGGCTGACGACGCGGTCGCCGCCGATGCCCGTGGCCTGCTCGCCGCCGGCCGGAACGAGACCTTGCACTACGGACCCGACGGACAGCGTCGCGGCGAGGGCATGGCGGTGTTCGTGTCCTCCTACGCTCCCAAGCCGCGAATGCTGGTATTCGGGGCCATCGACTTCGCCGCCGCGGTGGCTCGCGTCGGCGCCTTCCTCGGCTATCAGGTGACCGTGTGCGACGCTCGCCCGGTCTTCGCCACGGCGTCGCGCTTCCCCGAGGCGGACGAGGTCGTCGTCAAGTGGCCGCACAAGTACCTGGCCGAGGAGGCCGAGGGTGGCCGGATCGACGCTCGTACCGTGATGTGCGTGCTCACCCACGACCCGAAGTTCGACGTGCCGCTCCTCGAGGTGGCGCTGCGTCTTCCCGAGGTCGCCTACATCGGAGCGATGGGCTCGCGGCGTACCCACGACGACCGCCTCAAGCGCCTTCAGGAGGCCGGTTTGTCCGAGGCCGAGATCACGAAGCTGTCCAGCCCGATCGGCCTCGACCTCGGTGCTCGTACGCCGGAGGAGACCGCCGTGAGCATCGCCGCGGAGATCATCGCCTTGCGTTGGGGTGGCGACGGCAGCAGGTTGATGGGCACGGCCGGGCCGATCCACCACTCTGGCTAGTGACTCCGGTGGCCAGTGACTCCGGAGCCGAGCCGTCGTGGAAACCTCGACAGTGGGGTTGCGGCAGGCGCCGTTCGGGGGTTGGTTGGAGGTACCGAACGTGGATCTCGCGGTGCCGCTACGTGCAACGGTCGTGCAACGCGGGGTCACCTAGCGTCCGGCTAATAGCGGTCGTCCGTGGCGAGAGGCGCAGATCATGGTCCGAATCAACGTGAACGTCGACGGAGTGGGCTATTCCGACGACGTCGAACCCCGCACGCTCCTCGTGCAGTACCTGCGCGAGCAGGTCGGGAAGACCGGCACGGTCGTCGGGTGCGACACCAGCAACTGTGGCGCCTGCACGGTCCACGTCGACGGGTCCAGCGTGAAGTCCTGCACGATGCTGGCTGTCCAGGCTGACGGCCACGAGGTCACCACGATCGAGGGCCTGGCCACCAACGGTGAGCTGCATCCGATGCAGCAGGCGTTCCACGAGCAACACGCCCTGCAGTGCGGCTACTGCACCCCAGGGATGATCATGCAGAGCATCTCCTTGCTGAAGGAGAATCCGAGTCCTGACGAGACCGAGGTCCGCGAGGGCCTCGAGGGCAACCTGTGTCGGTGCACCGGCTACCAGAACATCGTCAAGGCCGTCCTCGCCGCCTCGAAGGCAGGTGCCTGATGACTGTCACCGAAGACCGGCCGACGCGTGAGGTCGGGAGCGCCCGGCGCCGCAAGGAGGACGCCCGACTGATCACCGGACGGACCCGCTGGACCGACAACATCACGCTTCCGGGCATGCTCCACCTGGCCATGGTGCGCAGCCCCTTCGCGCGCGCGAAGGTCGCCTCGATCGACATCGCCGCGGCGAAGTCCGCTCCCGGCGTCCTGGCGGTCATCACCGGCAAGGACATCGCCGAGGAGCAGGGCGCCACGTTGCCGTGCGCCTGGCCGATCACCGAGGACCAGAAGGCACCGAACCACCCCGCGATGGCGATCGACCGGGTCAACTTCGCCGGGGAGATCGTCGCCTGCGTCGTCGCGCGTTCGGCAGCCGAGGCACGCGATGCCATGGAGCTCGTCGACGTCGAGTACGACGAAGAGACTCCCGTCCTCGACATGGCCACGGCCGCGGAGGGCGGCGAGCTCACCCACACCGACCTCGGCACGAACGTTTCGGCCACCTGGGTATTCGACTCCGCCGAGGCGGGAGCCGGGACCAACGTCGACGACGAGATCTCCAAGGCCGGCCAGGACGGCGTCGTCATCGAGCGGACCTACCGTCAGCAGCGACTGATCCCGGCGTTCATGGAGCCCCGGTCGACAGTCGTCGACCCGACGGGTGAGCAAACCACGATGTGGTCGGCGACGCAGGTCCCGCACATCCTCAAGCTGATGGCGGCCCTGACGTGCGGCATCTCCGAGTCCAAGCTGCGCGTCATCGCCCCCGACGTCGGCGGTGGCTTCGGCGGCAAGCTTCAGGTGACGCCGGAGGAGATCATCACGCTCGTGGTGGCGCGTCGGCTGGGCAAGCCCTGCAAGTACACCGAGACCCGCAGCGAGTCGCTCATGGTGGCGCACCATGGCCGCGACCAGATCCAGAAGCTCACGCTCTCGGCCACCAAGGACGGCACCGTCACCGGTCTCAAGGTCGACCTGCTGGCCGACATGGGCGCCTACCTCGGGCTGGTCACGCCGGGCATCCCGATCCTCGGGGCGTTCATGTACAACTCGATCTACAAGTTCGCGGCTTACCGCTTCACCTGCCGCAACATCTTCACCAACAAGAACTGGACCGACGCCTATCGCGGCGCCGGCCGCCCCGAGGCGACGTACGCCATCGAGCGGATGATGGACGAGCTGGCTGTGGAGATCGGCGTCGACCCGCTGGAGATCCGCGAGCGGAACTGGATCAAGCACGAGGAGTTCCCCTTCGCGACCGTCGCCGGCCTGGAGTACGACTCCGGCAACTACGAGGCGGCCACGTCCAAGGCGAGGGAGCTGTTCGACTACGACGCGCTGCGCGCAGAGCAGAAGCAGCGCCGCGACGCCGGCGACAAGGTCCAGCTGGGCATCGGTGTCTCCACGTTCACCGAGATGTGTGGGTTGGCGCCCTCGCGTGTGCTCGGCGCCCTCAACTACGCCGCAGGTGGCTGGGAGCACGCGTCGGTGCGGATGCTGCCCAGTGGCAAGGTCGAGGTGGTGACGGGCTCGAGCGCCCACGGCCAGGGCCACGAGACCGCGTGGAGCCAGATCGTGGCCGACCGGCTCGGTGTCCCGTTCGACGACATCGAGATTCTGCACGGGGACACCCAGACCTCCCCGCGAGGCCTGGACACCTACGGCTCGCGTTCACTGACGGTTGGCGGGATGGCGGTCATCGCCGCGGCCGACAAAGTGATCGAGAAGGCGAAGCCGATCGCCGCCCACATGCTCGAGGCCAACGTCGACGATCTCGAGTTCAAGGACGGCGCGTTCACCGTCAAAGGGACCGAGTCGAGCAAGGGTATCGGCGAGATCGCGTTCGCGGTCTTCTCCGCACACGATCTGCCGGACGGGATCGAACCGTCGCTGGACGCCGATGCGACGTACGACCCGGCCAACTTCTCCTTCCCGCACGGCACCCACCTCTGCGCAGTCGAGGTGGACACCGAAACCGGTGAGGTCGTCGTCCGTAACTACACCTGCGTCGATGACATCGGCAACGTCGTCAATCCGCTCATCGTCGAGGGACAGGTGCACGGCGGGCTCGTCCAAGGCATCGCCCAGGCGTTGTTCGAGGAGGCGGTGTACGACGACGCGGGAACCCTCGTCACGGGCTCCTTCGTGGACTACCTGGTCCCGAGCGCTGCGGACCTGCCGTCGTTCACGACCGACCGGACCGAGACGCCCGCGACCGGCAACGCCCTTGGTGTGAAGGGGGTCGGCGAAGCGGGCGCCATCGCGTCCACACCGGCGGTGGTCAATGCGGTAGTCGATGCGGTTCGACACTTCGGCATCAACGACATCGAGATGCCGTGCTCGCCGCACCGGGTGTGGACGGCCCTGCAGCACGCCTCGTCCGGGGACGCCACGCCGACCGGTAACCCGACGGTCGACGACGCGGCCCTGCCGTCCCACAACGCAACGACCTCCGAAGGATCCACCGATGAAGGGGGAGCGTCATGATTCCGGCGTCGTTCGACTACACCGCACCCGAGTCGCTGGCCGACGTGCTTGCCGCGCTGGGCACGGACGCCGACGAGATCAAGGTCCTCGCGGGTGGACAGAGCCTGATCCCGGTGCTGAAGCTGCGCCTGGCAGCCCCGACCCTGATCGTCGACATCGGCAAGGTCGAGGAGCTCAAAGGCATCAGCGAGGACGGCGACGCCCTGGTGATCGGGGCAATGGCGACCCACGACGAGGTTGCGACGAATCCGCTGGTCGCCGAACATGCCGCCGTGCTCGCGAAGGCGGCCCAGACGGTGGCGGACCCACAGGTCCGGCACCGCGGCACGCTCGGCGGCGCACTCGTCCACGCTGATCCCGCCGGCGACCTTCCGGCTCCGATCCTGGCGCTGGACGCCGAGCTGGTGATCGCTGGCCCCGGCGGCGAGCGCACAGTGTCGGCGGCTGACTTCTTCGAGGACCTGTTCACGACGGTCGTCGGGGAGGACGAGATCCTTACCAGGATCCGGATCCCCAAGCACACTGGTTGGGGTGGCCACTACGAGAAGTTCACCCGTGTCGCCCAACAGTGGTCGATCGTGGCGGTGGCCGCCGCGGTGAAGGCGGACGGCGGCTCGATCACCGAAGCCAAGATCGGCCTGACCAACATGGGGTCGACCGCGTTGCGGGCGACCGCCGTGGAGCAGGCACTGGTCGGTCAGTCCGCCGGCGCGGACTCGGTCAAGGCCGCCTGCTCACGGGCCGCCGATGGTACGAACCCGCCCTCCGACACGAACGGGGACGCCGACTACCGCCGACACCTGGCGGGGATTCTCACCGGTCGCGCCGTCCTCGCGGCCGCGGGAGGCTGAATTCGTGGAGCTCACGCATCAGTTCACGGTCCCGGCCTCGGTGGGAGACGCGTGGGCGGCGTTCAACGACCTCGAGCGGATCGCGCCGTGCTTCCCCGGGGCAGCCCTGACGGCGTACGACGGTGACACGTTCGAGGGCCTGTGCAAGATCAAGCTGGGTCCGATCTCGTTGCAGTACACCGGCACCGGGCGCTTCCTGGAGCGCGACGAGACGGCGCACCGTGCGGTGATCGAGGCCAAGGGCAAGGACAAGCGCGGTAATGGCACGGCCGCGGCCACGGTGACCGCCACCTTGCAGGCCGCGGGGGACAGCGCCACCGACGTCATCGTGAAGACCGACCTCAACATCACCGGAAAGCCGGCCCAGTTCGGTCGAGGGGTGATGCAGGACGTCAGCGACAAGCTGCTCGGGCAGTTCTCCTCCTGCTTGGAGACGAAGCTGGGCGGGCCCGACGAGGACGCCGACAGCGGGCCGGTCCCCGCCGACGCGGACGAGGGTACGCCGATCGCCGACGCTGCTGCTGCGGCTGCCACGTCCGGACCCGCAGCAGCGGCCGACTCGAACGGCTCGGCTCGACCTGCCTCGTCCAGCTCTGCCTCGTCCAGCTCTGCCTCGTCCAGCTCTGCCGCGTCCGGTTCTGCCACGGCTGGTGCTGCGGCGGCCGGCACGCCGCGCCGTACACCGACGGCGGCTCCGGCAGCCGAGCTCGATCTGGGCAGTACCGTGCTCCCGGTCCTGCTCAAGCGCTACGCCCCGCAGATCATCGGCGGCCTGGTCGGCCTCTGGCTGCTCCGCAAGATCCTGCACCGCCGCCACCACTAGCCGGCTGCCCTACCCCCGCGGTATCCCCCCGCCGCCCCGGTCATCCCTGCCCGCCGCGGTTTGCCTAGTTATCTATTCCGCTGGCTTGTCAACTAGGCAAACCTCGCGTGTAGACAGGGGATTTGCCTTGCAGACCATGCCGCTCGGACCTGCGAAGCCGCGCTAAGTCGTCGGCCAGGACGGTGCGCCGATCCTCGGCCGAACGCCACAGGAGTCAGCGCGTCAGTCGGTCGGACTCACGGTGGACGGCAGGGCACCCAGCCGCGCCACGATGTATCCCGATTCCGAGCACACCCAGTGCGGGTCCGGACCGAGCTCGGGCTCGATCGACAAGCTGTGCTCGACCGGATCGGGACAGCCGCCACACACCGGCCACCGCTGCGACTCGTCGAACAGCACGTCCTGGACGTCCTGCGCGACCAGACCGTCGATGAACGAGGCGCCCTGGGCCCATTGGGACAACCACCACTGGCGCTGCGCGAGACAGTCCTCGACCAAGGACACGGTATGTGGGTCGACGAGGCCCTGAGCCGCGAGATCGGCGAGGACACGTGCTCGCGCGTTCAACAGCGGGTCTCCCGGCGTCATGACCTCCATCCTGGCACTGTGGTTCAAGTGAAGATCGAGTCCGCGGGCAAGCCGTCGAAGGAGGTGGCCCGGATGCCGCTTGTCGAAGTCGTGACGCTGCACCCGCAGGACGCGGAGCGAGCCCAGCAGGGCGGCGCACATCGGCTGCACGTGGCTGCCCTCAGTGACTCCGGTCTGCGCTCGGTCGAACCGGGCGCCGTGCGCGCGATCGTGCGCGCGACCGACCTTCCCGTACGCGTGACGCTGCGGCTCTCCGAAGGCTTCAGCACCCAGGGGGGTGAGTTTGCCCGGCTGCGTGGGCTGGCGGCTGACTACCTGGCCCTCGGAGTCGAGGGCCTTGTGTTCGGGTTCCTGACCGCAGACCTCGACATCGACGTGGAGACCTGTGCGGCCCTGGCCGATGGCCTGATGGGCGCCCCGTGGACCTTCGACCGCGCCTTCGATCACGCGCTGGAACTGCGCCGGGCGGTCCGGCAGCTGGCCGGTCTGCCAGGGTTGGACGGGATCCACACGGCGGGGGCGGTACTCGGCATGGACTCTGGTCTGGACGACCTGCTGGCGCTGGCCGAGTCCTCCCCGGAGTTCGCCGCGCGGGCGATCGCGGCCGACGGCGTACGACCTGAGCACGTGCCCTGGCTGGCCCGGGCCGGGATACGCGCCGTGCACCTGGGGGCCGCGGTTCGTCCGGGCGAGTCCTGGTCCAAGTCCTACGTCGATGCCGGCTTCGTGCGGTCCTGGCGGTTGCTTCTGGACAGCACCGGCGCGACGTCTGGGTCCGAGAGAACGTTGGACGCCGGTACCGCCTGAGACCTCGCGGTGTGGCACGGTGAGCCGGTGACGATCCTGATCGACCCGCCGGCCTGGCCCGCGCACGGTCGTCTCTGGTCGCACCTGGTTTCGGACGTGTCTGTGGAGGAGCTGCACGCCTTCGCCGGTGACCACGCCATCCCGCGCCGTGGTTTCGAGCGCGACCACTACGACGTCCCCGCCGACGTCTACAGCCGGCTGGTCGCTGCGGGGGCCGTACCGGTCTCCTCGCGGGAGATTGTGAGGCGGCTGTCCGCGGCGGGCTTGCGTCGACGCAAAGCGGCCGCGTTGGCGCGCCGTTCGGCCGGAAAACCCCTGCTCAGGCCGACTCGGCTCGCACCCGGTGACGTGGTCGCGGTCGTGGCCACGTCCGGAGTCGTACCCGAACAGCGGTTGTACGCCGGAATCGACCGGCTCACGTCATGGGGACTCGACGTACGGCTCGGCAAGCACGTGCTCGGCGCCCATCCCCAGATCGGCTATCTCGCAAGCAACGACGAGGAGCGTGCTGCGGACTTCACCGAGGCGTGGCTGGACCCGAACGTGTCGGCGGTCTGGATTGCCCGCGGCGGCTACGGTGCCCAGCGGGTGGTGGACCTGCTCGACTGGCGCCGGCTCGCCGAGGCGGATCCGAAGCTGCTGGTCGGATTCTCCGACGTGACCGCGCTGCACCAAGCCGTCGCGACCCGACTCGGACTCGTGACGTTGCACGGTCATGTCGTGACCTCACTGGGCACGGCGACCGAGGACAGTGCCGAGGTGCTGCGCCGCCAGGTGATGGAACCGGAGCTGGTCGTGGACCTGTTCGCCGGGCAGGCCGTCTCCCCGGTCGTCGGAGGTCGCGCCACCGGAGTGCTCGTCGGGGGAAACCTGTCCGTGCTCGCCGCCGAGGTCGGCACGTCGTCCAGCCGTGTGGCCGCGGGCGGCATCGCGGTGCTCGAGGAGATAGGGGAGGAGCCCTACCGCATCGATCGGCTGCTCACCCAGCTGCTGCGCTCGGGGTGGTTCGACGCGGTGGCGGGGGTGGTGCTCGGCGCATTCACCGACTGCGGCGATCAGGCCGCTCTCGAGGTCGTGCTCGAGCATCGGTTGAGGCCACTCGGCGTGCCTCTGGTCCGAGGGCTGGACCTGGGTCACACCACGTCCAGCACCGCCGTGCCTCTCGGCGTCCAGGCCACCTTGGACGCCGACGCGGATGCCGACTCCGCGAGCCTGGTCCTGCTCACCCCCGCGTTGAGGTGACTCGCGCAGCGTCGGTCGTCACGACGGCAAGAGGTCGTCGAGCTCGCGGGTGACGTTCGCGCGCGCCCGATCCTCCCACGTGGCCTGGCCGTGCTTGGTACGAAACAGGCCGGCCAGCCCCAGCAGCTGGCGCAGCACGGCGGCTCGTCCGATCGCGAAGGTGCGGTCGTCGACGTGGCGGTACTCCGCGCGGACCCCGTCGACGTACGTCGTGTAACGGCTCTTGTCGCTGGCCAGGATCGCCAGGTCCGCGTCACAGAGGACCTCGCCGTTGCGGTCACCGGCATGCGGGTCGTGTGTCTCGGTCAGGCGTACCAGGCGAGCCACCTCGGCCACGGTGGCGTCGTCGATGTCGTACGCCGGAAGGACGGTCTCGGCGAGCCGGGCCGAGCGCTCCTCGTTGTCGGGCGCCCGGACGTCGTACACCGCGTCGTGAAACCAGGCGGCCAACCGAACGGCCTCGACGTCCTCGGCCTCCTCGGTCATCGCGTCGACCGCGTCGAGCACCTCGAGCAGGTGCCGCGCGTCGTGGTAGCTGCGCGAGACCGATCCGTAGCGGCGTACCAGCTCCTGACCCAGCGCCGAGCGACCGGGGAAGTCGCGCTCCCAACGGCGCAGAGCGGCATCTCCTGAACTGTTCACGGTCCCATGATCCACCCCGAGAGTTAGAGTCTCGCCATGAGTGAGACAACGGGCTACGCACCCGACTGGTACCCCGACCCGTGGGGGCGTCACGAGCACCGCTACTACGACGGTCAGAACTGGACCGAGCACGTCGCCAGCCACGGTCGGCAGGCCGTGGACCCGCCCGGTGGTTCGGGCCGTATGCCGACCGTGAACCGCAGGACCGAGAAGGTCCAGCGTGACGTGCAGCGCGCGGGTGTGAAGGCCGGCGCCGCGCAAGGAGGTGGCACTCTGTTCAGCGAGCCGGTCCTGGTGGTCAACCAGAAGGCGAAGCTGATCGAGATCAACCAGGAATTCGCGATCTACGACCAGCAGGGCCAGCAGATCGGCGCGGTGCGCCAGGTCGGCCAGAGCACGGCGAAGAAGGTGGTGCGCTTCGTCGCCAACGTCGACCAGTTCTTCACCCACAAGTTCCAGGTGGTGGATGCGCAGGGCCAGGTCGTGCTCGCGCTCACCCGGCCGCGCAAGTTCATCAAGTCGAGAATCATCGTCGAGGGCGGCGACGGGCAGGAGCTCGGCCAGATCGTTCAGCAGAACGTGATCGGGAAGATCCGTTTCGCGCTCGAGTCCGGCGGTCAGCGGGTCGGCATGCTCAACGGCGAGAACTGGCGGGCCTGGAACTGGAACATCCAGGACACGACCGGCCGTGAGATCGCCCGGATCACCAAGACCTGGGAGGGCCTGGCGAAGACGATGTTCACCCAGGCCGACAACTATGTCGTCCAGATTCACGAGCCACTGCCGCAGCCGCTGCACAGCATCGTGTTGGCCTCGGCCTTCGGGATCGACACCGCCCTCAAGCAGGACGCCCGCGGCGTCAACGCCGGCCTCTTCGGCTGACCCGATTCGCCTGAAGCCCCGTCACCCGGCGTCTTGGGGTTTGACCGCCGTCTCGGGTCTGCCCGGCCTCTCGGGCTTTGCCCGGCCTCTCGGGCTTTGCCCGGCCTCGCGGGCTTTGCCCGGCCTCGCGGGGTTTGCCTTGTTAATTATTCGGATGGCTTGTCCACTAGGCAGACCTGCCTACTTGACAAGCCATCCGGCTTGTTATCTAGGCAAACCCCAACGGGGACGAGGGAGGGTGGCGGCGGGTCGGGCTGGGCTGAGCTGGGCGGACCGTGCTGGGCTGGGCCGGCGGCAGACGTCAGCCGCGGGGGATGGGCTTGGTGTGCAGTACGACGAGCGACGTGACGGCTCGAGTGAGGCAGACGTAGAGGCGGCGTAGTCCGGTGACCGCGTCGGCCTCCGCCGCGGCGATGTCAGCAGGCTCCACCAGCACGACGTGGTCGAACTCGAGACCCTTCACCAAAGACGCGGGGACGACGTCGACCCGGGCCTCGATGTCGTCGTCACGGCCGAGTACGGAGTGCTCCAGCCCGGCCGTCGTCAGCGCCTCGTTCGCCAGGTCGCTGAAGGCGTCGGGAACGATCAGCCCGATCGACCCGACCTGGTCGTGGAGACCGCGCACCACGTCGACCGCATCGCCGAGCAGGTCGCCCGAGAGACGGATCTCGAGCTCGCCGCGCGTCCGGCGTACCGACGTCGGCTTGGTCAACGTCGGGGCGATCGCCGGCAGCAGCCCGGCGGCGTACTCGATCACGTCACCGGGCACCCGGAAGCCCAAGGTCAGCTCCTCCAGATGCGCCGAAGGCTTGCCCAGGTGGGTCAGCGCGATGTCCCACGTCGACACCGACCACGGGGTGGTGGCCTGGGCCAGGTCGCCCAGAATTGTGGCCGATCCGGTCGAGCACTTCCGCCCGATCGATCGGAGCATCATCGGCGACAGGTCCTGCGCCTCGTCGAGCACCACATGGCCGAGGCTCGGCGTACGGTCCAGCAGATCGGACACCTCGTCGACGAGCACCGCGTCGTGCAGCGACCACCGCGCGGAGGCCGGCCCTTTCGGCGGCTTCGGCCACAGCACCGCCTCCTGCTCATCGGCCGCGAGAATCCCGTCGGCCGCAGCGGCGAGGAAGCCGGGGTCGCCGAGCACGCGCATCACCATCCGCTTCGGATCCGTCGCCGGCCAGAGCGCCTCTGTCATCGCCTTGACTGGTTTGCTGCGCGCGACGGCATTCTGCACCCGGTCATCGGGGGAGTCGCCGGAGAGCTCCATCTTGACGAGGATGGCGTGGGCGAGCCGCTGTGGCAGCATCGCGCGCCCCGCGCCGTACCGAACTCCTCGTCGTCGCAGCTCGGCCACGATCTCGTCGGCCTCGTACGCCGGCACCCGCCACCGCCGTGCGCCCATCGGGACGACCAGACCTTCCGACGCGGGCGTGAGCAGCGACCAGAGCGCCCGTTCGAGCACCTGGGCCATCCGCGCGTCGCCCTTGAGCAGGGCCACGGCCAGGGTGTCGGTCGACCTGACCGGGACGTGGGCGACCAGTTCCTCGACCGTCGTCTGCTTGGCGTCGATCTCACCGAGCGCGGGCAACACGTCGGCGATGTAACGCAGAAACGACGCGTTCGGTCCTACCACCAGCACACCCTGCCGGCTGAGCTGGTCGCGATGCGCGTACAGCAGGTAAGCCGCCCGGTGCAGCCCGACGGCGGTCTTCCCGGTCCCCGGTGCCCCCTGGACGCAGACAGTCGTGGCAAGCTCCGAACGCACGATGTCGTCCTGTTCGGGTTGGATGGTGGCCACGATGTCACGCATCGGTCCGGTGCGTGGCCGCTCGATCTCCGCCTCGAGGATCGCGCTGTGCTGCGCGGCCGGCGTGGCTCCTCCCTCGCTCAGGGCCTCATCCTCGTACGCCGTCACCGCCCCGAGGTGGAAGCCGAACCGCCGGCGCAGCCGGACGCCCATCGCGGTCGCCTTGCTGGCGCGGTAGAACGGCCGGGAGATCGGCGCGCGCCAGTCCACGACCAGCGGATCGCCACGCTCGTTGGTGACGTGGCGGCGGCCGATGTAGAAGCGCTCACCAGGCTTGCCGACACTGTCGAGCGTGGTCGCGGCGGCGTCGCCGTAGTCGAGCCGTCCGAAGAACAACGGGATCGTGGGGTCGTCCTCGAGCGCTTTCATCCGCTTCCAGAGGGTGAACTTCAGGTACTCACCGCTGACTCGGTCGCCACTCATCGCCGTCATCGAGGCGGTGCGATCGCGCATCCGGTGGAGCGCCTCTCGCGACTGCTGCAGATGTGCCTCTTCGCGCGAGATCTCATTGTTCACTGGCCGGATCGTAGCAAGCACCTCGTCGCCCGCACGACGCCTTTTACACCCTCAGCCCCTCGCTCCCACCCCCTCAACCCCGTGAATTGCGGGAAAGCTCAGGGCGACACGCCGTCACGGACCTGCACCTTCCCGCAATTCGTGGGGGCGGGGAGGCGGGGGCTGCGGCAGGCCGGTCCGAGCCGGACCGGCCGGTCCCTCAACCGATTGGCTGATCCTGCGGCGAAGGGCGTACCAGCCCACACGCTGCGTGATGCAATGATCACGTGAACTCTCAGCTTCAGTCCCTCGCCGGCGTACTCGAGGAGGCGGACAACCGACTCAAGGGTGGCTCGCACGCGGCTGCCCGGGTCTGGCCTACCGGCTTCTCCATCCTCGACGACCACCTGGCCGGCGGCTTCCGCTCCGGCGACCTGATCTTGCTGACCGGGCCGCAAGGTCTGGGCAAGACGACGTTCGCGCTGCAGATCCTGAGGTACGTCGCGCAGTCCGGCCGCTCGGTCGTCTACTTCTCCTTCGAGCACGACCCGCAAACCATGCTGGAGCGCCTCGTCGCGATCGAGGCCGGTGAGTTCGCCGGCATCCCCGCGGTAGGTCTGGACCGGATCCGACGCGCTTTCGAGGCAACCGACGGACGGCGTGGAGACCTGGCAAGCCGGCTCCGGGACAGTACGGGAGGCGTCGAGGCGATCAAGGCGATCTCGACGTACTCCGACCGACTGCTCCTGCACCGCTCGAGCGGCAACCACACGACCATGGAGACCGTCCGGGAGACCGTCGACGCGGTACGGACGCAGACCGGGCAGCTACCGTTCATCGTGGTGGACTACCTGCAGAAGGTGAAGGCGCCCGGCAATGCCGGGACCGAGGACGACAAGATCACCGAGGTCGTCGAGGGGCTCAAGGACTTCGCGATGGAGATCGACGTACCGATCCTGGCGATCGTGGCGGCCGACAAGACCGGCGTCACCTCCGGCAAGCGGATGCGTACCCAGCACATGCGCGGCTCCTCGGCGTTGGCGTACGAGGCCGACACCGTGCTGATCATGAACGAGAAGTACGACGTCGTGGCCCGTCACCACCTGGTCTACGACACCCGCAACGCCGACCGGTTCCGCGACTTCGCCGTCGTCACGATCGAGAAGAACCGAAACGGGATCGACAAGATCGAGCTGGAGTTCCGCAAGCGTTTCAACCAGGGGCGCTTCGAGAGCGAGGGAAGCCGGGTCACCGAGCAGCTCGTCGACGAGCGCGTCTTCGTCGAGTAAACCGGCATCCGGACACCTGGGATCCAGCGTTGTGGGCGGCGGCGCCCCCTGTTTCGGGGGACGGGAGGTGTCTGGTCAGCGAGGCAGCGCGTCGGCGTCGACGATCGTGTACGAGTAGCCCTGCTCGGCCAGGAAGCGCTGCCGGTGCTGGGCGAACTCCGCGTCGACCGTGTCCCGGGCGACCACGCTGTAGAACCGGGCCGACCGGCCGTCCCCCTTGGGACGCAGCAGCCGTCCGAGCCGCTGCGCCTCCTCCTGACGAGAACCGAACGTCCCCGAGACCTGGATCGCGACCGTGGCATCCGGCAGGTCGATCGAGAAGTTCGCGACCTTGCTGACGACCAGCAAGGAGATCTCCCCGGCTCGGAACGCGGCGTACAACCGCTCCCGCTCCTTGACCGTCGTCTCGCCCTTGATCAGCGGCGCCTCCAGGTGCTCGGCGAGCTCGTCGAGCTGGTCGATGTACTGGCCGATGACCAGCGTCGGCTCCTCACGGTGCTGAGCGATCAGGGTGTCGACGACATGCCGCTTGCTGTCACAGGCCGCCGCCAGACGGTACCTGTCCTCTGGCTCGGCGGTCCCGTAGACGAAGCGTTCGCTGTCGGTCAGGTCCACTCGGACCTCGACACACTCCGCGGGCGCGATGTAGCCCTGCGCCTCGATGTCCTTCCACGGAGCGTCGAACCGCTTCGGTCCGATCAGCGAGAAGACGTCCCCCTCGCGGCCGTCCTCGCGGATCAGCGTGGCTGTCAGGCCGATCCGGCGGCGGGCCTGGAGATCGGCCGTCATCCGGAAGATCGGCGCGGGGAGCAGATGCACCTCGTCGTAGATCACCAGTCCCCAGTCGCGCGCTTCGAACAGCTCCAGGTGTGCGTACACCCCTTTACGGCGGGTCGTCATCACTTGGTACGTCGCGATCGTCACCGGACGGATCTCCTTCACCGCTCCGGAGTACTCGCCGATCTCGTCGGGTGTCAGCGACGTACGCCGGACGAGCTCGTCCTTCCACTGCCGGGCCGACACGGTGTTTGTGACGAGGATCAGCGTGGTCGCCTGCGCCTGAGCCATCGTGGCAGCGCCGACCAGCGTCTTGCCCGCGCCACACGGCAGCACGACGACACCCGAGCCACCGGCCCACAAGGACTCGACCGCGTCGCGTTGATAGGGCCGCAACGACCAGCCCTCCTCGGCCAGCGCCATCGGGTGCGCCTCGCCGTCGACGTACCCGGCCAGGTCCTCCGCGGGCCAGCCGAGCTTGAGCAGGACCTGCTTGAGGTTCCCGCGTTCGGAGGAGTGGACCACCACCGCGTCGTCGGCGATCCGAGCCCCCAGCATCGGAGAGACCCGCCTAGCGCGCAGCACCTCCTCGAAGACCGCGAGGTCGGTTCCGGAGAGCACCAGGCCGTGTGTCGGGTGCTTGTCCAGGCGCAGTCTCCCGTAGCGACCCATCGTCTCCGCAACGTCGACCAGCAGGGAGTTCGGGACCGGGTAGCGGGAGAACGTCAGGAGCGCGTCGACCACCTGCTCGGCGTCATGGCCGGCCGCACGCGCGTTCCACAGCCCGAGCGGCGTCAGTCGGTAGGTGTGGATGTGCTCCGGTGAGCGCTCGAGCTCGGCGAACGCCGCGATCACCCGGCGGCACTCCTTGGCCTTGGGGTGATCGACCTCGAGCAGCAGGGTCTTGTCGGACTGCACGATCAGGGGACCGTCGGTCATGCGGTGGTGTCTCCAGGTGAGGTCGGGTGGTGCGCGGCGGTGCGGGTCGGGAACGACGTCAGCCGGCCTCGGCCCTGCGACGGGCTCGGTACGCCGCGACGTTGGCTCGTGACGAGCACCGGTCCGAGCAGTAGCGGCGGGACTGGTTGGGGGAGGTGTCGACGAAGACGTTGTCGCACTTGTCGGCCGAACACACTCCCAGCCGGGTCGGGCCGAAGTCGACGACGAGCATCGCCAGACCCATGATGCACTCGGCGGTGATCAGGGCTGCGACGCTCGAGCCCCGCTCAGCAACGTGGAGGTGCCACGACTGGGAGTCGTGGCCGGCGATGTGAGGCGAGACCGGGTACTTCGACAGCAGCGCGTTGACCAACGCCACCACATCCTCCTCGCTGCCTGCGTCGGACGCTTCGAAGATCGCGCGCAGCTCACGGCGCAGCCGCCGCAGCGGTGCGACGTCACGTTCTTCGATCCGGCGCAGCAGCCACTGGCGTCGCTCGAGATAGTCGCCGAGATCGTGCTGACTCTCCAACGGTACGTTGACGAGGCCAGCCGCGAAGTCGGCGTAGCGAACGAAGTCCACCCAGTCATGGTAGGCGCTCGAACCGTGAATCGGGTAATGCCCAAGTTGTCCCGAAGGCCTTACTGCTGACCGTGCACACGCCGCTCGGCAGCCTCGGCGAGGCTCGGCCGGGTCGTCGAGCCGGTCATGAAGTCGTGGCCGCGGACCCGCCATCGGTCCGGATGATGTGCGCGGCGGTGATCCGGTGCACGGCGACGGCGAAGTCCGCGTCCGAACGGGTGTCGCGTGCGCGCAGCACCCCGTCATCGAGCCGCCTCGCTCGCACCAGGCGTTCAGTGCGCGCCCCGATCGGATCGACGTAGCCGACCCAGACGATCTCGCCGGTCTCGACCGCCTCGCGCAAGGTCGCCAGTGGAGAGTCGAACAAGGCCTCACCCGCACCTTGCTGGCCGGCAGCGCCGTTGCCGGGCAGCCCGACGCGACGCACCTCACCGGCTTGACGCAGGGCCGCGACGAGGTCGGTCGCCTGCTCGGGATCGAGTCGGTCGACGGCTGTCAGGTCATCGAACGAGACCGGGGTTCCGCGCTGAGGTTCGCGGTGCCGGTCCGCGCGGACAGCCTCGCCGTTCACAGGTTGGGCGGTGCCCCGCTCGAGGTCGCGGATGAGGTACTCCAGCGCTTGCGGGAGCGGCGTGCTCGAGCGTCGCTCCAACGTGCCGAGGATCTCCGACGAGCTCCAGCCGAGAACATGCGCCCGACTCAGCGACTCGGGACTGATCCGGTAGACGGTCGCGCCGCCTCGCGACTCGACGTCGGCCAGCAGGCCCAGGTCGTGGGCGGCATCGGGCGTGAGCGGGCCGGGCGCGACGGCAGTCAGGTCGGCTTGGATCAGCACGTGCTCCACGCACGGGGGCAGCAGAGCGCCGAGTCGGACCAGATTGACGTCAATGGCGAACGTGGCCAGCGCACCCATCCCGGTGATCCCGAGCCAGGAGGCCTGCTCGAGCATGGTCGAGACGATCTTGTCGCTCCGTAGGGGGCGACGCGGCCGATGCCAAGCCACCCAACGGCGTACGTCGTCCGGGCTCACGACGTGCCCCTCCTCGGGATCCCCGAACGCGTCCAGGACCAGCTGCTTGAGCCGGGGCGCACCGCTCTCGGAATGCCGGTCCCGCCACGTCTGCACGAGCACCGCCCACTGGCCGGCCAGTGACAGCGTTTGCCAGTCGTCGAAGGCCCGGGTCGGGATCAGCACCTCGTGGTTGCCGACGCTCCCGGGACCGACCAGGCCGGCTAGGGTCGCCAGCTCGAACAACGTGGTCGCCGTCGCTGCGGGGACGTCGAGCAAGGTGGCGAAGGCGCGCACCTCGCGCGTCGAGAGCTGACCGTCGCGGCGCAGCGGTAGTGGACGGTGGTCGCAGTGCTCGAGCAAGACGCCCATCCGGCGTACGAGCTCGAAGGCCGAGCCGGCGGCAACTTTCTCCACGAGAGTCGTCGACCGTTCCTCGAACGCGAGCTCGGGAGGCTCCGACGCGGGGGCCGGCCCGGCAGGAGTGTCCTCGAGCAACGAGGCCAGGGCGCGGACCGGTCGCAGGGCCGTCAGGTCCTGTGGATCGCCCCACAGCAGACCGAGCTCGACGAGTCGACGGATGGCGATGCGCACAGCGGTCGGGTCAGCTCCCTCGGCAGGCAACTCCTCAACCGCGAACGGCGCCGCCATCGAGACCGTCAGCGTCGCCACCCAGAGCTCGAACGTGTCGAGCCCGGCGAGGGCGTCGGTCACCGAGTGCCGTGTCGTGGCTCGAGACGCGACATCACTCAACACAGTCGGTGGCGGGAACGCCAGGTCCGGCCGATCGAGCAGCCTCTGGATGAGCACGCGGTCCTCGCGCTCACGCAGCATCTGCGTGAGGCTTCGAGGGACCGTCGGGGACGCGCTCATCGGGTCAACGTTAGTCCGCCGCCGGTAACCCGTGGATAGGCACCACTATGCACCACCTGCATGGCAGGATGAGCCGTCACACGGCGAAGGGGTTGGGGAGATGGCGCTCATCCAGGCGCGACAGCTGAGCAAGACCTTCAGCGGGAAGGCGGCGGTCCAAGGTCTGTCGTTCGACGTCGTACCGGGTTCGGTGACCGGCTTCCTCGGCCCGAACGGCGCCGGCAAGTCGACCACGATGAGGCTGATGCTCGGGCTCGACAACGGTGACGGCGTGACCACGTACGACGGAGTCGCCTACCGCGACCTCAAGGAGCCGCTGCGGCACGTCGGCTCGGTGCTGGACGCCAAGCCGTTCCACCCGACGCGGAAGGCGGTCGACCACCTGCGGATGCTGGCGGTGTCCAACGACATCCCGATGACCCGGGTCACCGACGTGATCAACCTGGTCGGCCTCGGTGACGTCGCGAAGGCGCGGCCCCGAACGTTCTCACTCGGCATGGGACAGCGACTCGGGCTGGCCACCGCCCTGCTCGGTGATCCCGGGACACTGATCCTCGACGAGCCGGCCAACGGCCTGGACCCGCAAGGTGTGCACTGGCTACGCAACATGCTGAAGATGCTGGCATCGCAGGGGCGCTCCATCTTCGTCTCCAGCCACCTGCTGTCGGAGATGGCGCTGATGGCCGACCATCTGGTGGTCATCGGTCGCGGGTCGCTGATCGCCAGCGGCGCGATGGCCGACTTCATCTCGACCAGCAACCGCAACGCGGTGGTTGTCCGCGTGGACGACGCCGAGCTGATGACCCGCGAGCTCCGGGTTCGCAACGCGACGGTCGTCGCCGAGCCCGACGGCGCGCTCGCGATCACCGGCATGGACTCCGACGGTGTCGGTGGCCTCGCACATGAGCTGCGAATCCGCGTCTTCGAGCTCAGCAACCGCCAGGCGACCCTCGAGGAGGCGTTCCTCGACGCCACCGGTGCCTCGGAGGAGTTCCGCGCCTCGATGGGATTCGGCCCAGGATCAGGACCGGCGTTCGGTGGTCCGATGGCGGGGCAGCAGGGGTATGGTCCGCCTCCGGGCCAGCAGGGCTATGGTCCGCCTCCGGGGCAGCAGGGCTATGGTCCGCCTCCGGGGCAGCAGGGCTATGGTCCGCCTCCGGGGCAGCAGGGCTATGGTCCGCCTCCGGGGCAGCAGGGCTACGGTCCGCCTCCGGGGCAGCAGGGCTATGGTCCGCCTCCGGGGCAGCAGGGCTACGGAGCCGCCCCGGGTCAGGGCGGTCCTCCTCCGCACGAGGACCACGACGATCCCAGCAACGATCGCGCCCCGAACGGAGGCGACCGATGACCGGCGCACTGAAGTACGAGTTCATGCGGATCCGGACGATCCGGTCCAGCTACTGGATGTCCGGGATGGCGGTCCTATTCAGCGCATCCATCACCACGATCCTGGCGATCTTCGTGCAATCAGCCAACGTCGACGAGACCGACGTGTCACAGGTGACGACCTGGATCCTCACCTCCGGCGCCTCACTCCCGATCACGCCGGTCCTCGCAGCCCCCTTCTATGCCGTGATGGGTTGCATGGCGATGGGCCACGAGTACCGCTACGGCACCAACAAGGCGACCCTTACCGCCATCCCAGACCGGGTGGCCGTGCTCACCGCCAAGGCCGTGGTCCTCCTCGCGTGGGTGTTGACCACGGTCGTGCTCACGCTGCTGCTCAACCTCGCCATCACCTGGCTGTTCATGGACAACCCGACGTTCTCCTCCGACGCCTGGCGGCCGGTGCTGAACTACGCCGGCTACTGCTCCGGCTTCGCGTTGGCCGGCTATGCGCTCAGCGCGATCTTCCGTAACCAGGTCGGCGCGATCGTCACGGTCTTGTTGTGGCCGCTGGTGGCCGAGCCGATCTTCTACGGCATCGCCGTCGGGATCGCCCAGGCCAGCAACCGCGGCATCGGCAAGCTCACCAACCTGCTTCCCGCCTCGGCCGGGCGGCGCAGCATGTTCGACCCGTACGACCTGTCCGTCGGCTACGGCACGGACGTCTCGGTGTGGGGGATCGGGACGAGCGCGTTCGTGTTCTGGTTCGGCGTACTGCTGGTCATCGCCGCCGGCTGCACCGCCTTCATCAAGCGCGACGCCTGACCCGACCCTGGTGGAGGTTCGGGGATGGTCAGGTAGCCGACCGCCGCCCTAGGCTGCGGGCATGGTCGATCAGGCACTGTCGTACTCCGCAGGACCAACCGACGTGCCCCTGCTCGACGAGACGATCGGCGCCAACTTCGAGCGCACGGTGGCCGCGTACCCCGACAACGAAGCCCTCGTCGAGGTGGCGACCGGTCGTCGATGGACGTACGCCGAGCTGAACGCCGACGTGGACGCGCTGGCGCGCGGGCTGGTCGCGAGCGGTATCGAGATCGGCGATCGGGTCGGGGTCTGGTCACCCAACTGCGCCGAGTGGGTGGTCGCGCAGTACGCCACGGCCAAGATCGGCGCCATCCTCGTCAATGTGAATCCTGCCTACCGGACCCACGAGCTGGCGTACGCAATCAACCAGTCGGGCCTTCGCCTGCTCCTGTCGGCGACAGAGTTCAAGACCAGTGACTACCGCACGATGGTCGACGAGGTCCGTGGCGAGTGCCCGAGCCTTCAGCGGGTTGTCTACATCGGCACCGACGACTGGCCCGACCTGGTCGCGGCCGGCGCAGATGTCCCCGAGCGCTCCGTGGCCGAGCTGCTGGCGGGCCTGGATGGCAGCGATCCGATCAACATCCAGTACACCTCAGGTACAACAGGTCGCCCCAAGGGCGCCACGTTGAGCCACCGCAACATCCTCAACAACGGCTACTTCGTCACCGAGCTGATCAGCTTCTCCCACGAGGACCGGCTGGCCATCCCGGTGCCGTTCTACCACTGCTTCGGCATGGTGATGGGCAACCTGGGCTGCACCACCCACGGAGCGACCATCGTGATTCCGGGGCCGGCCTTCGACCCGGGGGTCACGTTGCAGGCGGTCGCCGACGAGCGCTGCACCGGCGTGTACGGCGTCCCCACGATGTTCATCGCCATGCAGAACCACCGCGACTTCGCGTCCTTCGACCTCACGTCCCTGCGCACCGGCCTGATGGCAGGTTCACCGTGCCCCGTGGAGGTGATGAAGCGCTGCGTCAACGACATGCACATGGCCGAGGTGGGCATCGCCTACGGCATGACGGAGACGTCGCCGGTGTCCACGCAGACGCGGGTCGAGGACGACCTCGAACGGCGTACGTCGACGATCGGGCGGGTGCACCCGCA
This sequence comes from Propionibacteriales bacterium, assembly GCA_038259225.1. Lineage (GTDB taxonomy): Bacteria > Actinomycetota > Actinomycetes > Propionibacteriales > Nocardioidaceae > JANLYC01. The sequence goes on along the minus strand of JBBSPA010000009.1, from coordinate 25,147 downwards.
CGTCGAGATCAAGGTGATCGACCCGGTGAGCGGCCAGACCGTTCCCCGCGACGAGCCCGGCGAGCTCTGCACGCGCGGCTACTCAGTGATGCTCGGCTACTGGCAGCAAGACGACAAGACGTCCGAGGCGATCGACGACGAGCAGTGGATGCACACCGGTGATCTCGCGGTGATTCGCGAGGACGGGTACGCCAACATCGTCGGACGGATCAAGGACATGGTGATCCGCGGAGGCGAGAACGTCTATCCCCGTGAGATCGAGGAGTTCCTCTACACCCATCCCGACATCGCAGACGTCCAGGTGATCGGCGTGCCGGACGACCGGTTCGGCGAGGAGATCTGTGCGTGGGTCAAGCTGCGCGACGGGGCCGAGGCCCTGGACGCGGCCGCGGTCCGGACGTTCTGTACCGGCAAGCTGGCGCACTTCAAGATCCCGCGCTACGTGATGGTCGTGGACGACTTCCCGATGACGGTGACCGGGAAGGTCCGCAAGGTGGAGATGCGCGAGAAATCGGTGGCAGAGCTCGGCCTCGATTCAGCAGCCTCGACCACGAACGCCTGACCGCGACCGCGGTGCGCTGAGTCGACGGTCAGCTGACGGTCAGTTGACGGTCAGTTGACGGTCAGTTGACGGTCAGTTGACGGTCAGGAAGGTGTGGCGACCGGAGCCGTCGTAGGAGATGACGGCCAGCCAACGACGAGAGGTGTCGAGCTCGGGCCAGCTCACCTTCACCTCGAACGTGCGGCCACCGGTGACCCCGACGGGTGAGGGGCTGACCTTCACCGGACGACGGGTCTCGCCGGCGCCGGCGGGGTTCGGCGCGTCGCGCACGACCCACCCGGTCAGCGTGCCCAGCGTCACGTCGCCCGTGGCCGAGACGGCGTGGACGTAGACCGCGTAGCGGCCCGGCACCGGGTCTTCGAGATTGACGACCTCCTCGGTCGCGGTGTCGGACGCCTGCGCCACCAGGGTGTCGTCTCGATAGACGTAGAGGTCGAGATCGTCATCAGGGCTGGGCGTGCGTACGGTGAACCGCGCGAACGACGTGCCCTCGGGCAGGTCGAAGCTCTGCTGCTGCGTGCTGTCCGACGGCTTCGGCGCGGTCACGTCGAAAGCTCCGGTCGAGAGCACAAAGCCGGTCGGCCGGGTTCCGACGAGGTCCGTCGACGTGGCCGCGATGGTGCCGGTCACGCCGGCTCGCGCCCTCACGTCGACGCTGCGCTGGCTGCCAGGGACGCCGACCTCGATCGGGGCACGCACGAGTTGCGGGCGTACGACGATCGGGCTGCGCACCTGGTGCCCGTGCGACCCGCGCCACGTCAGGGTTCCGGACGCGAAGTGCTGGTATCGGGCGGCCTTGCGGGCGCTGAACGTCACGTCGAAGCTCACCGACTGACCCGGTCGGACCGTGATCGTCGGCCGCGACACGGACACGGCCACGCCACGCAGACCTTCGACGCGGGCGGTGTAGGTCTCGGTCTGGGCGGCGACGTTGGTCACCGTCCGAGTGACGGTCTGCTCGCCGACGAGTGACCCCACCGCGATCGAGGCCGAGTTCAGGTCGGTCGGGTCGATTTCGGCGACCTGGTCCCCGGCCACCGCCGCGGCTGTCTGGTCCCCGCTGCCCTTCAGATAGCTCAGCCAGTCGCCGAGCCCGGCCGGATAGACCAGCCCGGGGTTCAGCAGGGACTGACCTGCGACGACCTCTCCCGCACCTTGGTCCAGAGGGCTACTGCCCGTCATCGGGCGCGCCGTCGTCATCATCGCCGACTTCGTCATGGCCGGACTCCACTGTGGCCGGCTGGACCGAACGACCGCGGCCAGACCTGCGACCTCGGGGGCCGCCATGGACGTGCCGGAGTAGATGTCCCACAAATGTCCGAAGTTGGACGGCGGCGCGACCGCTGCGAGCACACTGACCCCCGGTGCGGTCAGGTCGGGCTTGAGCACGTCAGCGTCGGTGACAGTGGAGGGTCCACGGGCGGAGAAGTCAGCAATCGTCGGAGGCACCGGAGCGCCTCGATCGGCATCGAGGGTGGCCGTCGGGCGAGCAGCACGCTCGGCGTACCGGACGATCGCTGCACCGTCGGACTTGGTGACGTGCACGGTCGGCACCGCGTGCAGGTCGGCCTCGGTGCTGCCGGCGCTGTCGTTGACGAGCACCATGCCGGCACCGCCGGACTGGCTCACCGTCTGGCTCTTGGTGACGCGACCGTTCTTCCCGCGTTCGCAGATGACGATCGCATCTTCGACCTTGCCGGCGTCCAGGGCTCCGGGGAAGCAGTGGCTGGCGTGCGACTGTGAGGCGTTTCGGGCCCGGACGTCACCGGCGTACACCAGGGGGAGGTCGCGGACGGACTTGTTGGAGACCATGGAACCGGAGAAGGTCGTACCGTCGCCGAGCGCCACCGAGCCGCGGTAGCTGTCGGTGCTGCTGGCACCGACTGTGGTGACCCAGGGTGCGGAGTGCGAGACAGTGCCTGCGGCCGGGCCGTCATCGCCGGCAGCAGCGGACACGAAGACACCGGCCGCGGCCGCGTTGAGGAAGGCGATCTCGACGACGTCGGTCAGCGTGGCGTCGTGTCCCGCCACGGAGTAGTTGAGCACGTCGACGCCATCGCGCACCGCCTGGTCGACCGCCTTCGCGGTGTCGGGGGTCGCGCAGCCGTCGTCGCCGGGATCAGGGGCAGCCCAGCAGGCCTTGTAGATCGCGAGGGCGGCGGCCGGAGCGACCCCCGCCACATGCCCGAAGTCCTGCCTGCTGATCGCCACGTCGACCCCGACGTTGCCGGCGGCGATCGCCGCTGTGTGGGACCCGTGTCCGCTGCCATCACGGGGGGAGGCGAAGTCCGAGGCCGCCAATCCGGAGGCGCCGAAGCCGGCCACGAAGTAGCGCGCAGCAAGCACCTTGGCGTTGCACAGGTCCGTGGTCCAGCGTTCGCCCGGCTCACAGTCGCCGGTGAAGCCCGGATAGGTGCGACGCAGGGTCGGCCGGTCCACCGGGATCCCGGCAAAGGACGGGTTCTCCGGCCAGATGCCGGTATCGACCAGCCCCACGACGACGCCCTTGCCAGCCCGTGCCGGTCCCCCCACACGCTGCCAGATACCGTCTGTGCCGCCGAGCCCGAGCGTGTCGGTGGTGGGGGCACCGGTGACGTGCTCGACGCGGCTGCGTTCGACGGCCAGCACGTCGGAGCGCTCGCGCAGCGCGGTCACCTGCTCCCCGGTCAGGGTGGCGGCGAAGCCGTTGAGCGCAGTGGTGTACCGGTACAGCACCTCGGGTGACCCGAGCTCGTCGAGCAGATCTGTCTGTAGGCCGAGCAGGTGTGCCTCGTAGGCCTGCACAGCCGGCCGGTCGGCGTCGAAACGCTCGCCGGACCGGGGAGCGGTCCGCGCGAAGCCCGAGGCACTGCCGTCGTAGGTGGCGAGTGGAGTACCGCGAAGGACGACCAGGTAGGAGCCCGCGGAGTCCGGGGCCGAGGCAGGTGCAGGGCGCGCGGTCACGTCCCCGGCGGCCGCGTCGGCCAGGACGAGCGCCGCGGTGGAGGTGACCATGGCGGCAGCCGCGACCACGGTGGCGATCCGTCGAGGCAGCGAACGGCCGGCCAAGGGCGTCACGAGACCCGGTCGCCGCACACGTCACCTCCAGCCACGTCAAAAGATCCAGATTGACGAGGCTGTGTCGCCGAGTCAACCCCGGGCGCGGGTCGCGCCGACGAGCGTCCGGCACCCGGTCACGGGCGGTCCGCCGTTCGTTACAGTCTAAGTTGTGCCTGAATCACTTGTCGTCGGTTTCGACTTGGACATGACCCTGGTGGACACCCGGCCAGGAATCATCCGGGTTTGGGAGGAGCTATCCGCTTCGACCGGTGTCCCCATCGACGGTGCTCTCGCGGCGTCCCGTCTCGGCCCGCCGTTGGCGGTCGAGATGGCCCAATGGGTCCGACCCGATCAGGTCGAGGCCTTCGTCGCCCACTTCCGCGCGCTGTACCCCACCTACGCGATCATGCCGTCCCATCCGCTGCCGGGCGCGGTCGAGGCGCTGGCCGCTGTCCGCCGGATGGGCGGGCGCAGCGTGGTCGTGAGCGCCAAGAACGAACAGCACGCGCGACACCACATGGACCACCTCGCCCTGGATGTCGACGAGGTCGTCGGTGGGCTCTGGGGCGCGGGCAAAGGTCAGGCGCTGCGCGACCACGGTGCCTCGATCTACGTAGGCGACCACGTGCACGACGTCGCGGGGGCTCACGCCGCCGGCGCCGTGGCCGTCGCGGTCCTTACCGGTCCGTGCTCCTCGGACGACTTTCGCTCCGCGGGCGCCGATGTCGTGCTGGACGACCTGCGCGCGTTTCCCGCATGGCTCGAGGAGTACTTGCTCGCGCATCGCCTGGCCCTGCTCGAGGAGCGGTTGCGCGAAGTCGGCAGCGTGCTGGTGGCGTTCAGCGGCGGGGCCGACTCCGCCTTCCTCCTCGCGGCTGCTACCCGGGTGCTCGGCCCGGACGCGGTGGTCGCCGCGACGGCGCTCTCGGACTCCCTTCCCGACTCCGAGCGGGAACCTGCCACCGCGTTCGCGGCCTCGCTCGGAGTCCGCCACATCCGGCCGGCCACCCACGAGATGGACCGCGGGGGCTACCGTGCCAACGCCGGTGACCGCTGCTACTTCTGCAAGGCGGAGCTCGTCGACGTGCTGGCACCGCTGGCCGACGAGCTGGGCGTCGCGACTGTGGCGACCGGGACCAATGCCGACGACGCCTTGGGCGGTTTCCGGCCTGGGATCCGTGCAGCTGCCGAGCGCGGCGCGGTCACCCCGCTGCGCGATGCCGGACTCACGAAGGCGCAGATCCGGACGCTGTCCCGGCGGTGGGGCATGCCTACCTGGGACAAGCCCGCCGCCGCCTGTCTGTCCTCGCGGATCGCCTACGGAATCGAGGTGACGTCGGCCCGGTTGTCTCGCGTCGAGCGGGCCGAGCTGGCGGTGCGTGGCGCTCTGGCGGCGTACGACCATGACGTGACGGACCTGCGGGTGCGCGACCTGGGCGACAGCGCGCGGATCGAGCTGGACGCGGCTGCGCTGGGCTCGGTCGTGGCGGACCCGGCGAGTGCCGCAGCCTGCGTGGAGGCGGTCGAAGGCGTTGGTTTCGAGGCCGCCTACGTCGACTCGGCGGGCTTCCGGTCTGGGTCGATGAACGAGCTGCTCGCGGAGCCGGAGGCCTACCGCTGAGGTTGTAGGCTGAAGGAGCGCCTCCGAGTCCTCGGAGGTGCCTGCATTTGCGGCCGCGCGCCCCAAGGAATGGAAGGTTCAGTGGCGACAGGGAGGGTCAAGTGGTACGACGCCGAGAAGGGGTTCGGTTTCCTCACCACCGATGACGGCGGTGACGTCTTCGTGCGCTCGGACTCGCTCCCGGCCGGCGTCACGACGCTGAAGTCCGGGTCCAGGGTCGAGTTCGGCCTCGTCCAGGGTCGCAAAGGGGACCAGGCGATCCAGCTCAGCCTGCTCGAGCCGACCCCGTCGGTGTCCAAGGCGATGCGCAAGAAGCCGGAGGAGATGGTCAACATCGTCGAGGACCTGATCAAGCTTCTGGAGGGCCTGGAGCAGACCTATCGCCGCGGCCGTCACCCCGAGTCCCGCTCGGCCAAGCAAACCGCCCAGCTGCTGCGCGCCCTGTCCGGCGAGCTCGAGCTCTAGACGGGCATGACCGGCCGGTCCGGCGGCTCCTCTGCGAGGACAGCTGGCTGACGCGGCACTAGGCCAGGCGAGGGTCGGTGCGGGCCGTACGCCGACTGATCGCGAGACCGCGCAGGACGAGGAACAGCCACGCCACGAGAACCGCGGCGATCGTGAACAACCCGAGTCGGGCGATGAGCGGCATCACGACACCGACGAAACCGCCGACCACCCAGGACAGCTGGAGCAGTGTCTCCGAGCGAGCGAAGACGCTGGTGCGAACCCGCTCGGGGACCTCGCGCTGGATCAAGGCGTCGAGGGAGAGCTTGCCCAGCTGCTGGCTGATGCCGGCGACGAGCCCCAGGATCATCGCGGGGATGACGCCGTAGAAGAGCGCGCAGTAGACCGCCGCGAGCGCATCGGCGATCAGCACGATGACGACGATCGACTCCGGCTTGCGGTCCTTCAGGATCGAGCCGAGCGCGGTGCCGAGGGTACTGCCGAGGCCGACTGACCCGATGACCAAGGCGAGAAGTAGCGTGCGCTTGTCCTCCCAGCCGGAGATGGGTTCCTCTCGCAGCAGGAAGGCCATGAACATGGTGAGGAACCCCGAGAGCAGGCGGAGCCCGGCGTTGCACCGCAGACCGGTCACGACCAGCGGATGGAACGCCACCCGCTTCGTCGGATCCGCGACGCCGCGCAGCGCCACCTGCTCCTCCCCCTCAGACGAGTCGACCCTCGCCGGGAGCAGTACCGACAGCACGATCCCGCCGATGTAGACCAAGGCGGCGTACCGCAGGGACCACTGGGCCCCCGGCAGTGAGACGACCGTGGCGAGTGGGCCGGAGATCACGGCCCCGACGATGGCCGCGATCGAGAGCCGTGAGTTCGCCTTCACCAAGGTGAGGTTGGGCGGGAGCAGGCGGGGCACGGCCGCGGCGCGGGTGACGCCGTACGCCTTCGATGCGACCAGGCAGGTCAACGCGGCCGGGTACAGCCAGGGTGAGTCGTTGGCCACCGCGCTGGCAGCGGCCCAGCATCCGAACGCGCGCACGGCGAACGTGACCCCGATCGCCCAGCGGCGGCCGCGTCGGAAGCGGTCGAGGAATGGTCCGATCAGTGGCGCCACAATGGCGAACGGCAGCATGGTGATGCCGAGGAACAGCGCCACCTGACCTCGTGCCTCGTCGCTGGGCGCCGTGAAGAAGAGGGTGCCGGCCAGCGACACCGTCAAGGCCGCGTCGCCGGCGGAGTTGAAGGCGTTCAGCTCCAACAGGCGAGAGAGTCCGGACTCTCCGGCGCCCGACGAGCTGGACGCGCGGCGCGCCACCCGCAGGACGCCACCGGCCGCCCGGCCGCTGAAGGCGGCGACCCGCTTGCCCGCGCCGGCGGCGGCACGTGCGCGGTCCGCAGCCGTGGGTCCGCGACTGCCAGCCAGGTGACCTGGCTGGCCGTAGTCGGGTCGCGACGCACCCGAGCGAGGTCCCGGCCGTGGCCGCTCACCCGCCGAGGCCGGTTCGTCGGACCGCCCCCGTCCCTCGCCGGGCGACGGCTGGTGGTGCGGGTCCTGGCTTGGCACGTCTCTATCCTGCCTTGCCGCGCGGACATCAGGAGCATCTACCGTCGGTCCACGTGTTGTCGCCGCGCGACTGGCCCGATTCGTCATCGCAGCAGGGGATGGGTGACAATGCCGTGGTGACCAGCATCGCCAAGCCACCGAAGTCCGACGCTGCTGCCGCGGCCGCCGTCGACCTGGCTCGCGAGGCGCTGCGCGAGGCGGTAGGAGAAGCGCTGTTCGGCGACCATGTCGGCGTCCAGGCCGAAGCCGACCGCGTCGTCACGCACTTCTTCGAGAGCACGCAGGCCGGCTACCGAGGCTGGCGCTGGGCAGTCACGCTGACCCGGGCTCCGCGGCTCAAGGCCGTCACCGTCAACGAGATCGTCATGCTCCCGGGTGAGGCCGCTCTGGTGGCCCCGGGCTGGGTTCCCTGGAAGGATCGGATCGGCAAGGAAGACCTCGGTCCGGGCGACCTGCTACCGACGGCCGACGGCGACCCACGGCTGGTTCCCGGCTATCTGGTCGGTGACGAGGCCATCGACGCCGCTGCGTCGCGAGACGTGCGCGACGTGACGCGCGAGGTCGGCCTCGGCCGCGAACGTGTGCTGTCCGTCATGGGTCGAGACGAAGCCGCTGACCGCTGGTACGCCGGCGACCACGGCCCGGACACCCCGATCGCGCAGGCTGCGCCCGCGACGTGCGGCACTTGCGGCTTCCTGGTGCGGGTGGCCGGTCCGCTGAGCGGCGTCTTCGGTGTCTGCGCGAACGCGTCGGCTCCGAGCGACGGCCAGGTCGTGTCGTTCGACCACGGCTGCGGTGCCCACTCCGACGTCCGCGTCGAGCAGACCCAGCACACGCCTGTTGCTGCAACGCCAGTCTTCGACACCCTGTCCTGGGCCACGTGGGACAACGCCGAGTGGGCCGACGACGACCTGGAGATCATCTCCAGCTGACGCTCGGCGGTCCGAGCAGGACGTCCGACCGGTCAGAGACCTGCCGCTCCCAGTGGACTGGTCTCGATCTCCTGCTCCGGCAGGGCGGCGTCCCTGTTGCGGCGGCGTCGGCAGTACTCCAGACCGAGCAATCCCAGTCCGAAGCCGGCCAAGCAGGTCCACAGCCACCAGCCACGGCCGTGATCTTGCAGCGTGGAGTAGAAGGGCAGCAGCGCGGCGAACGCGATGATCCACAGCACGACGCCGACCCCGATCGTGCGCACCCCGGTCACGTCGAGCGGATGTACTTCCTTGGCTGTGACGTAGGTCTTCTGCCGGATCTCGATCGAGTCGATCGGCGGCCGACCCCCGAAGGGGTCCGGGTCGGGAAGCGCATTGATCTCCCGCATTCGGTCGACAGGGTGCGGTCGGGTGCGCTCGGAGCGGCGGGCGGAGCGTCCGCCCTTCCGGCCACGATCGGACGGTACCGCGCGGCGGCTCCCGCCAGCGTTCGCTCCACCCCGACCATTGCGCTTCGACACGCCTCAAGGGTACGCCGTCCGACCTCCCCGACGGGCATTGCTCTGAGCCCTACACTCTGGGCCGTGAGCACTCAGAGCAAGGGGAGCAAGGGGGCAACGGCGAAGCCGCCTGCCGGCGCGTCGGGCCTGGACAAGTACTTCAAGATCACCGAGCGCGGGTCGACCGTGCCTCGGGAGATCCGTGGTGGCGTGGTCACCTTCTTCACGATGGCCTACATCATCGTGCTCAACCCGATCATTCTCGGCGGAGCGATGGACCTCGGCGGCCAGTCGATCACCGGCGGCGGCCAGGCCGACTTCGCGCAGATCGCTGCGGTGACCGCACTGGTCGCCGGCGTCATGACTGTGCTGATGGGGGTCGTGGCGAACTATCCGCTGGCGCTGGCGACCGGGCTCGGCCTGAACGCGTTCGTCGCCTTCTCGATCGCCAGCCAGATGAGCTGGGCGGACGCGATGGGCCTGGTCGTTCTGGAGGGCCTGATCATCCTCGTCCTGGTCCTCACCGGCTTCCGGAAGGCTGTCTTCGCCGCGGTCCCACCGGAGCTGAAGGTGGCCATCAGCGTCGGTATCGGCCTCTTCATCGCGCTGATCGGTCTCGTCGACGCGGGCGTCGTGCGACGCAACCCCGACGCTGCGGGGACGACCGTGCCCGTGGGGCTGGGGATCAACGGTGCGTTGGCGGGCTGGCCGGTGCTGGTCTTCGCGATCGGCCTGATCTTGATGATCATCCTGTACGCGCGCCGGGTGAAGGGCGCGATCTTGATCTCGATCCTGGCCACCACGCTGCTGGCCATCATCGTGGAAGCCATCGTCGACGTGGGACCGACCTTCGGATCCGACGGCAGCTTCAACCCCAAGGGCTGGAACCTGACCGTCCCGGCCTGGCCCGACAAGATCGTGGACACGCCGGACTTCGGGTTGCTCGGCAACTTCTCGCTGTTCGGGTCGTTCAGCGAGGTCGGGACGGTCACCGCGCTGCTGCTGGTGTTCACGCTGTTGCTGGCCGACTTCTTCGACACGATGGGCACGATGACGGCGATCGGGGCCGAGGCCGGGCTGTTGGACGAGGACGGCGTCCCGCCCAACACCCAACGGATCCTGATCGTGGACTCGATCGCTGCTGCCGCCGGAGGCGCTGCGTCGATCTCGAGCAACACGTCGTACATCGAATCGGCCTCAGGTGTGGGCGAGGGCGCCCGGACCGGCCTGGCCAGCATCGTCACCGGCCTGCTGTTCCTGCTCGCGACCGTGACGGCTCCGCTCGTCGCGATCATCCCGAACGAGGCGGCGACACCTGCGCTGGTGCTGGTCGGATTCTTGATGATGGCCCAGGTCAAGAACATCAACTGGGACAACATCGAGGTCGCCGTTCCGGCGTTCCTGGCCATCATCTTGATGCCGTTCACCTACTCGATCTCGGTGGGCATCGGGGCCGGGTTCATCGCGTACGTCGTGCTCAAGGCGGTGCGTGGCAAGGCAGGGCAGATCCACCCGCTGTTGTGGGGGATCGCTGCCGCGTTCGTCGTCTACTTCGCCATCGACCCGATCAGTTCCTGGCTCACCTGAACCACCCGGGAGCGTCGGCGGTCCAGCAGTGTTCGTTGGTCGGTCGGTGTCCGTTGGTCGAGCTTGTCGAGACCCGGTGATCTCGACAAGCTCGATCAGCGGAGCGGCTCGATCAGCGGAGCGGCTCGATCAGCGGAGCGGCCGATTTGGTTAGCAAGGCTAATGAGTTATGCTAAGGAGTGTGCCTACTGAAGTAGCCAAGCTCGCTCGCACCGACGCCGGACTCGCAAGCGCACTGCGTATCTCGGTGATGCGGCTGTCCCGTCGGCTCCGTAACGAGCGTGACGCCAGCGACGACCTGACCGCCAACCAGCTCGCGGTGCTCGGCACCTTGTTTCGCAGTGGACCGCTCACTGTCGGCGACCTGGCCGCGGCCGAGAAGGTCCAGCCACCGTCGATGACCCGTACGGTGTCCTGCCTGGTCGACAGGCAGCTGATCGACCGAGACCCTCACCCGACTGACAAGCGTGTCGTGGTCGTCTCGCTCAACGATGCAGGCCGCGCTGTCATCGCCGAGTCCCGCCGCCGCAAGGAGGCGTGGCTCAACCACAGGCTCAAGGAGCTCACACCTGCCGAACGTCAGATCCTGCGGGACGCTGCGCCGCTGCTCGAGCGCATCTCGCACGCATGACGCCGACCTTCCGAGCGCTCGAGGTCCGCAACTACCGCATCTACGCGATGGGCAGCCTGGTCAGCAACACCGGCACCTGGATGCAGCGGGTCGCCCAGGACTGGCTGGTCCTCGAGCTCACCCACTCCGGCAGCGCGCTGGGCATCACCACCGGGCTCCAGTTCCTGCCCTTCCTGCTGCTCTCGCCGTTCGCCGGACTGTTGGCCGATCGCTACTCCAAGCGCCGACTGCTCGCGTTCACCCAGGCCTCGATGGCGATCTCGGCCGGCCTGCTCGGCATCCTGGCTGTGACCGGTGTGGCCCAGGCGTGGCACGTCTATGTGCTCGCCCTGGTGTTCGGCTGCGGCACGTCGTTCGACACCCCGGCCCGCCAGGCGTTCGTCGTGGAGATGGTGGGGCGCGATCAGCTCGCGAACGCCGTCGGTCTGAACTCCGCATCCTTCAACCTCGGTCGTATCGTCGGACCGGCCGCGGCCGGCTTCGTCATCGCCGCGCTCGGGTCCGGCGTACGCGCGACCGGGGTAGCGATCCTGCTCAATGCGGTCAGCTACCTCGCCGTCATCTACTCGCTGCGCAGGATGGACCCCGACGCCCTGAACACCCCCGCCCCGGTCGCGAAGGCGAAGGGCGCGGTACGCGACGGCTTCCGCTACGTCCGTGAGCGGCCGGACCTGATGTTCGTGTTCATCGTGGCGTTCGCCGCCGGAACGTTCGGGATGAACTTCCAGATGACGAGCGCGCTGATGGCCACCGGCGTCTTTCACAAGGGGGTGAGCGAGTACGGCATCCTCGGCACGTTCATGGCCGTCGGCTCGCTGGTCGGGTCGCTGCTGGCCGCGCGCCGCGCGAGCGCCCGACGGCTGCTGCTCGTCTTGTCCACGGTGGCGTTCGCTGTCGCCGAGATCGCTGCCGGTCTGATGCCGTCGTACTGGATCTTCGCCCTGTGGCTGCCGGTGATGGGGGTGTGTGCCATCACCATGATGAATGCCCTCCAGACCACGGTTCAGATGTCGGTGGACTCGCACATGCGCGGTCGGGTGATGGCGCTGTACATGATGATCTTGATGGGCGGTACACCGTTCGGCGCGCCGGTGATCGGTTGGGTCGGCGAGGCCTTCGGCGCACGCTGGACCCTGATCGGTGGCGGCGGGGCAACTCTGCTGGCGGTCGTGGCCGCGACCGTATGGGTCATGCGGGTGCAGCACATCCACGTCCAGGATCTGTCGGTGCGCCCTGCCAAGATCGCGGTATGACGACAAAGCTGACTCCCGAGCGCTATTTCGAGCTGATCGATGCCGACACCGACCGCTTGGTTGCCATGGGCGAGCGCGGGCTGAAGGAGCAGGTGCCGGCGTGCCCGGGCTGGGACGTGGCTGAGGTGCTCTGGCACGTTGCTGGCGTCTTCGAGCACAAGGTGCGGTTGATGGCCGACAACGCGTGGCCGGACCCGTGGCCGCCGGAGTGGGGCTTCGGCGACGACGAGGAGATCGCCTTTCTCCAGAGCGCCAAGACGCATCTGTTCGAGGAGTTCGCCCGCCACCAGATCGGCGAGCAGACCCAGACATTTGGGGCCGACACCACCATCGCCTTCTGGGTACGCCGGATGGCGTGCGAGATCGTGATCCACCGCCTCGACGGCGAGCAGGCGCACGGCGAGACGACGGCGATTCCCGACGACATCGCACTCGATGGGATCGACGAGGTGCTCCAGGTGATGTTGGCCGGTCCTTGGTGGCAGGAGCGGGTTCAGACGGACCACCCTGTCGATGCCGTGGTGGCCGTCGAGGCGAGCGGTCATCGTTGGGTGTGCGACGTCCAGCGGACCGCGGTGACGGTCACGGCAGACACCTCACGTCCGGCTGCGGTGACGATCTCCGGCGATCCTGAGGCGGTGCTCGTCTGGCTGTGGGGCCGAACCGGCGACAACGCCGTGACCACCTCCGGTGACGCGACGACCGCAGGCGAGTTTCGCGCGCGACTCGTGGAGTGTTCCGGCTGATGGCCCGTCGGTCCGCGCGGGTGCCGGCGGGTAACCTCGCGCCATGCATCCGCGCTATCGCCGCCTGATCATCCCCGGCGCGCTGCTGCTGCTGCTCGTGATCGTCGTGGCAGCGGCGCTGCGATGACGGTGCCGGACGGTTCGGCGCCCGGTGACGCTCCCGCGGGTACGGTCGAACGCTCGACGCTACGCGTCGCGCTGTTGGACCAGGACGACCTGATCCGGGCTGTGGCGTCGGGTCGACAGCGCAATGCCACGGTGCCGTTTCGGCGCGTCGAGCTTCGGTACGTCGACGTCAAGGCGGGACGACGACTCCAGGTGACGGCGTACGACGAGACCCAAGCGCACACCCGCAATGTCGCGCCCGGCCCCGAGGCACAGGCCGCGGTGGACGAGATCCTTGCCACCGCGTACGCCACCTGGCACGTGGAGACAGCTGCGGAGACCTTGCAGGCCCGAGTCACGAAGAAGGGGCGGTGGCTGCTGCACCGCGGCACCAGATCGGAGGACATGGCGGTCGAGCGGTCGCACGATCGCGCGAAGCGGCGTCGCCTCGACGCCACTGATCCCGTGTTCCGGCTGCTCGGTGTCACTTCGTCCGACGGAGCGGTGAAACCGAGCCGAACGGCCAAGTTCCGCCAGGTGCAGGATCTGCTGAATGCGATCGACCCGCTCGTGGACGCGGCTGTCCAGCTCGGCGCCGGGGACGCGCTGTCGGATGATCGGCCGCTGCGGATGGTCGACCTCGGATGTGGCAACGCCTACCTGACGTTCGCTGCGTTCCGCTACCTGACCCAGGTCCGCGGTCTCCCGGTCATCGGGCTCGGAGTCGACGTGAAGGGCCAGGCGCGGGCACACAACAACGATGTGGCAGCCGAGCTGGGGGTGGGGAGCCAGCTGGCGTTCGTCGAGGGGACGATCGGGGACGCCGAGGTGGCGGACCGGCCGGACCTGGTGATGGCCCTGCACGCTTGCGACACCGCGACCGACGACGCGTTGGCGCGGGCCGTGCGGTGGGAGACGCCGGTCATCGTGGCTGCCCCCTGTTGCCACCACGACATCCAGCGACAGCTCGACGGAGCGACGGCGCCCGAGGGTTATCGGCTCGTGACGCGGCACGGCATCCTGCGCGAACGGCTCGCGGACGTCCTGACCGACGCGCTCCGTGCCGCCATCTTGCGGCTGGTCGGCTATCGGGTCGAGGTGATCGAGTTCGTGGATTCCCAGCACACGCCTCGAAATGCTCTGATCCGCGCGGTCAGGACGGGGGCACCGCCGGACGGGGCCACGCGAGAGGCGTACCGCGCGCTGGTCGCGGCGTGGAATGTGAGGCCGGCCCTCGCGACCCGGCTGGCGACCATGTACCCGGACCTGCTGGCGTGAGCCGGGCTCAGTTCGCGGCGCGACGGCCGGCCCCGTCCATCCGGTCCAGGTCGGCGTGGGTGGCAGCCTTCGTAGCGGTCGGTTTGACGCTGGGAGCCCAGCCGGCGTACTCGAGCGATGCTGATCGGGATCGCGTGGTGTTCACGATCGGCTCTCCGCAGATCACCGAGTCGAGCTCGCTCGCGGTGAGCACGGTGGACCCGGGGCTGGTCTACACGACCAACGACTCAGGCGACGACGGCACCGTCTACACCCTGGACGCGACGAGCGGGACTCTCGTCGGCCGTACGACGCTTGCTGGTGCCGCTCCGCTCGACGTCGAGGCCATCGCGGCATCCCCGGACGGGTCTCTCGTGGTGGCGGACATCGGCGACAACAACGCGGACCACTCGACGGCGGATCTGTACCGGATCGCCCAGCCCGGTCGAGGTGACAGCGCGGTGACGCCGCAACGCGTCGACCTGACGTACGTCGACGGGCCCCGAGACGCTGAGTCGGTGCTGTACGACGAGGGCTCCGGCCGGGTCTTCGTGGTGAGCAAGGTGATCGGAGGCGCCAAGATCTACGCGACTCCGCCACGTGTCTTCGACGACAAACGGGCTCGGCTGCGTCCGGTGGCGGACGCGCCGGCGCTGGCGACCGATGCCACGTTCGTGCCCGGCGCTGACCTCGCGGTGGTTCGGACCTACCTCGACGCGACCGTCTATGCGTATCCGAGCTGGGAGGAGGTCGCGTCGTTCGACCTACCGGCGCAGCAGCAAGGTGAGTCGATCACCGTGCCCCCGTCGGGTGACGAGGTCTGGGTCGGGAGTGAGGGAAAGCGCTCGAAGGTGCTGGCCGTGTCGCTCCCGGACGTGTTGGCTTCGCCGGGTACCCCCGCCTCACCGGGCGCAGCCTCCTCGGGTCCGGCAACACCAGGGCAGCAGAACGGCACCGGCGCCGGCGGCGCGGGCGCTGACGGTGGTACCGGTGGTGACGGCTCCTCCACCGCGTCGGCGCAACCCGGTGGCGAGGACTCCCCGGCTCAGCAGGTGGCTCAGGTCGTCTTCGTGGTCTCCGCGGCCGCGCTGCTCGCGATCCTGGCTGGACTGCTGATCGTGGCGGTCCGACGCTCTTTCCAGTGAGCTGCCGACAGGTCTTGGCGGTCTGTGCCGAGGAGGCCGGATTCGACTTCGAGGTGATGAGTGACCACTGCTTCCCGTGGCTGGACGAGCGGGGTCACGCGGCGTACGCGCCTTGAGCATCCTGGGGCGAGGTCACCCAGGGTCACCGATGCTGTTGAGCTGATACCTCGGCCTCGGCACGGGGGAGAACCTCAACGAGCTGTGGGACGTGCCGAGCCGGCGCGTGCCGATCGGTGGAGCGGTGTCCGGGAGCCAGTCGATTCGCCTGCCGGCGGACCAGATCGACCACCTGATCGCGGTCGAGCCCGAGGCCGAGGCCGACGTCGACCCGAGGACGTGGCGGACCCGATCGCCTGTGGACCGGACCTCGATGCGCTGGGGGAGTCCGTCCGGCCCTTCGTCGAGGCGGGTTTCACCGGCGTCGCGCTCGTGCCGTCGGCGACCGGCGTACGGCCGTCATTGCCATGTCTGCAAGGCAAGTCCGCACTTCCCAAGCCAGGTTTGCCTAGTTAACAAGCCACCCGGCTTGTTAACTAGGCAAACCGCAAGGGGAGAGGGGAGAGGGGAGAGGGGAGAGGTCAAAGGGCGGCGATGGTCCAGTCGATGCAGGCGGTCAAAGCCTCGACGTCGGAGGGCTCGACCGCGGGGAACATCGCGACGCGCAGCTGGTTACGACCGAGCTTGCGGTAAGGCTCGGTGTCGACGATCCCGTTCGCCCGCAGCACCTTCGCGACAGCGGCCGCATCGATCGACTCGTCGAAGTCGATCGTCCCGATGACCAACGAGCGGTCGGTGGGATCGCTGACGAATGGCGTGGCGTACGGCGACTTCTCTGCCCACGCGTACAACGTGTCCGACGACTCGGTGGTCCGCGCGACGGCACCGGGCAGCCCACCGAGTCCGTTCAGCCACTCGGTCTGCTCGGCCAGCAACAGGATCGTGGCCAGCGATGGCGTGTTGTAGGTCTGGTTGAGACGAGAGTTGTCGATCGCTGTCTGCAGGTCGAGGAACGCTGGGATCCACCGCTCGCTCGCCGAGACGGTCGCCGTGCGTTCGATCGCTGCCGGCGACATCAGGGCTACCCAGAGCCCGCCGTCGGCGGCGAAGCACTTCTGGGGTGCGAAGTAGTAGACGTCGGCCTCACGCACGTCGACCGGGAGTCCACCCGCGCCCGACGTTGCGTCGATGAGCACCAGGGCGGCATCGTCGGCGCCATCGACCCGGCGTACCGGGGCCATCACGCCGGTCGACGTCTCGTTGTGCGGCCACGCGTACACGTCGATGCCGGACTCGGCCACGGATACCGAACGGGTCCCGGGCTCGGCCTTGATGATGCTCGGCTCGCCGAGGAACGGCGCCGCCTGGGACGCGGCGGCGAACTTGGCGGAGAACTCGCCGAACGACAGATGCTGACTGCGCTCCCGGATCAGGGCGAACGTCGCGATGTCCCAGAAGGCGGTCGCGCCACCGTTGCCGAGCACGACCTGATAGCCGTCGGGCAGGTCGAAGAGAGCGGACAGGCCCTCGCGCACCCGGCCGACCACGTCCCGGACGGTCGCCTGTCGGTGTGACGTGCCGAGGTACGTCGAGCCGGTGGCGGCGAGCGCCTCGAGCGCCTCGACCCGAACCTTGCTCGGCCCGGCACCGAAGCGGCCATCGGCCGGGAGCAGATCGGCGGGAATCCTCAGATCGGACATGCGTAGCCTCTCGTCGAGCGAACGTGGCAGGACGCCATTCTCGCAAGCCCTCGCCGAACTGCCTGACCCCATCTCGCCAATCCCGCGAATTGCGGGAAAGTGCAGCGCGACACGCCGTACAGCGCCTGCACCCTCCCGCAATTCGCGGGAATGGGGCGGGAGGTATGGGGGGCGGGAGGAGGTGGGCCGGGCAGAAGCGTGGTGGGTCAGTCGGCCCAGGTGGGGTTCCAGCCTGCGACGGAGTCCGCGGGCCGGGTGTCCGGACCGGAGTAGTGCGCCGACGGACGGATCAACCGGCCGGTCTGCTTCTGCTCCAGGATGTGCGCGCTCCATCCGGCGGTCCGAGCGCAGGTGAACATCGAGGTGAACATGTGCGGCGGCACCTGTGCATAGTCGAGGACGATCGCCGCCCAGAACTCCACATTGGTCTCCAGCACCCGATCGGGTCGACGCTCCCGCAGCTCGGCCAGCGCCGCCTTCTCCAGGGCCTCGGCAACCTCATAGCGCGGGGCTGCCAGCTCCTGCGCCGTGCGACGCAGCACACGCGCACGCGGGTCCTCCGCGCGGTAGACCCGGTGACCGAAGCCCATCAGCCGTTCACCCTTGTCGAGCAGCTCCTTGACGTACGGGGCGGCGTCGTCCCGTTTCTCGACCTCGTCGATCATGCCGAGCACGCGGGAAGGGGCGCCGCCGTGCAACGGACCGGACATCGCGCCGACCGCAGCCGACAGGCTGGCGGCGGCGTCGGCGCCGGTGGAGGCGACGACGCGAGCCGTGAACGTCGAGGCGTTCATCCCGTGCTCGGCTGCGGAGGTCCAGTAGGCGTCGACCGCCTTCACGTGCTTCGGGTCGGGCTCGCCTCGCCAGCGCCGCATGAAGCGCTCAGTGATCGTCTGAGCCTGGTCGATCTCGCTCTGCGGCACCATGGGCAGCCCGACGCCGCGGGCGGCCTGCGCGACGTAGGACAACACCATGACGGCGGTTCGGGCGAGGTCGTCGCGAGCCTCGTCGTCGTCGATGTCGTACAGCTGCCGCATCCCCCAGGCGGGCGCGATCATCGCGATCGCACTCTGCACGTCGACCCGGATGTCACCGGAGTGGACCGGGATCGGGTAAGGCTCGGCCGGGGGTAGTCCCGGGTCGTAGGTCCCGTCGACCAACAGTCCCCACACCTTCTCGAACGGCACTCGACCAACCAGGTCCTCGATGTCGACACCGCGGTAGCGCAGCGACGAACCCTCCTTGTCGGGCTCGGCGATCTTGGTGTCGAAGGCGACGACGCCCTCGAGTCCGTGCTGGATCTCGACCATCTGGTCTCCCCTTTAGTCCGGGCCGGTGCGGTGCCACACACGACGCAACAGCACATTCTTGCGCGTACGGCTACCGAGGGGTAGGAGTGGGTCCGTGGCTCGCCGCATGAACGATCACGGGGCGAGCCGCTCGACGATCCAGGTGGTCTCGTCGGCCCGGTCGAAGCGGATTCGGTCGTGCATGCGGCCCGGCCGGCCCTGCCAGAACTCGATCCGGTGCGGGCGCACCAGGTAGCCACTCCAGTGCGGCGGCCGCGGTACTTCGTCGACGCCGTCGAAGCGGTCGGTCACCTGCTGGTAGCGGTCGTTGAGGTAGTCACGTCCGGATACCACGTCCGACTGCGGAGACGCCCAGGCGCCGAGCTGGGACCCGCGCGGGCGGGCGACGAAGTAGGCGTCGGCCTCGTCGTCCTCGACCACGGTGGCCCTGCCCTCGACTCGCACCTGGCGTTCGAGCGGGTGCCAGGGGAAGAGCAGCGCACAGAGGCTGTTGGCGCGAAGCTCGGTGCCCTTGCGCGAGGCCAGATTGGTGTAGAACACGAAGCCTCGTCGGTCGATCGTCTTGAGCAGGACCATCCGAGAGGACGGGCCGCCGGCCGAGTCGACGGTGGAGACGACCATCGCGTTCGGTTCGTGCAGCCCCGCCACGCGCGCGGCGTCGAGCCAACTGGCGAAGGCGGTCATCGGGTCCGCGGCGAGGTCGTCCTCGGTGAGCCCGTGGTCGGCGTACTCCTCGCGCCACGAGGACACGTCGCGCGGCAGGCCTGGCTGGTCAGACGTCATACCTGAGAAATGTAGGCGAGCGGGACCGAAACGGCCCCCGGACACGGCGGGACCCGTGGGCGATCATGGCAAGCCACGGTCGGGCGGACATCTCCGACACCCACGGGTCCGGGTAGCTGGCGTGAATTCGCTACGCCGTCCAATGATGCGACTGCCTAGCGGCGAGCCACCTCACAAGTCCGTTGAGAACACATCTGTCGGACCACCTCCTCTCATGTGTGCGTTCACCGTACGTCGGCTGCGGGGGTCGGACAAGCGGATTTGGCCAGGTCGGGGCCGGTGTCTTCCGCGTCTAGAGTGTCCGGGTGGCGCGAGGTCTGGCACGGCTGTTGACCGACGTCCGGCCCCTCAAGGTGTCGCGCGACTACCGGCGGCTGTGGATTGGCAACACCGTGTCTCAGCTCGGCCAGCAGATGACCGCGGTGACGATCGCGATCCAGGTCTATGCACTGACCACGTCGACGTTCTCGGTCGGACTCGTCGGGCTGTTCGCTCTCGTCCCTCTGATCGGATTCGGACTCTACGGCGGCGCGTTCGCCGATGCGTTCGATCGGCGCAAGCTCGCACTGGTGGCCTCGGCCGGGCTGTGGTCGTTGTCGCTGGTGCTGGTCGTCCAGGCAGCGCTCGGGCTGGAGTCGGTGTGGCTGCTGTACGCCGTCGTCGCCTTGCAGTCCGGCTGTTTCGCGGTGAACAATCCCACCCGCGCCGCAATCATTCCGCGGTTGATCCCGAAGGTGTACCTGCCGGCTGCGAACGCGCTCAACATGGCGTCGTTCAATCTTGGATTCACGGTCGGACCTTTGCTCGGCGCGCTGGCCATCGGGGCTGTGGGCTACACGTTCGCCTACGCGATCGACGCGGTGACGTTCACTGCCGCGCTCTACGCGTTGTTCCGCCTGCCGCCGATCCCGCCGCAGCCCCTGGACGGAGAGGCGCCGACGCGGCCGGGAATCCGCTCGGTGATCGAGGGCTTCCGCTTCCTGCGTTCGGCGCGCAACATCCGGATGACCTTCATCCTCGACCTGTGCGCGATGGTGCTGGCCCAGCCGCGGGCGTTGTTTCCCGCTGTGGCAGGGGGCTTCTTCGGTGGTGGTGTGCGGACGGTCGGACTGCTCCAGGCGGCGCCGGCGATCGGGTCGTTGATCGCCTTCACGTTCTCCGGATGGGTGAGCAAGATTCGGCGGCAGGGCGTCGCGATCGCGATCTGCGTGATCGTGTATGGCGCCTCTGTGGCGGCCTTCGGCTTCGCCCGGGCGCTGTGGCTGGGCGTGCTGCTGCTCGCGATGAGTGGTGCCGCCGACATGGTCAGTGCGGCGTACCGCTCGACGATCCTGCAGGTGGCGGCGCCGGACAACCTGCGCGGGCGGCTGCAAGGTGTCTTCACGGTGGTGGTCGCCGGCGGGCCACGGATGGGGGACTTCGTGGCAGGCTCGGCGGCCGCGTTGACGACCCCGACGATCGCCCTGGCTGCCGGGGGACTCGCGTGCATGGTCGGTGTCGTGATCGCCTCGGCGCGAGAGCGCGACTTCGCTCGCTACGACGCGCTCGACCCCGTCGCCTGAGCCGCGCTCCTCCTCAGCCGGAGAACCAGGCGGCGATGTCAGGCGGGAGGACGCCGGCCCTGACCTGGCTCTCCTTGGCACTGGCGATGACGAGATCACCCAGGCCCGACCGCGGGTGGACCGAGCCCAGCCGGACCGGGCGCTTGCCGCAGTTCAGCACGCAGACGAATCCGGGCTCCCGCTCGAACGCGAGCACACCCGGTGGCCCGGCGGCGAAGGTGATCGTGTCACCCAGTGAGGGGACCACTTCGCGACGGCGGGCCAGCGCAGCCCGGAAGAAGTTCAGCGTGGAGCCCGGCCGGGCGTCCTGTGACTGCACCGACAGGTTTTGCCACCCGGTCGGCTGCGGAAGCCAGGGAGTCGCGCCGTCCGGGCTGAACCCGAAAGGCCGTCCGGTTCCCGACCAGGGCAGCGGGACCCGGCACCCGTCGCGTCCCGGTCCGGCGCCACGGAAGAACGTCGGGTCCTGGCGATCCCGTTTCGGCACGTTGATCTCGGGAAGGCCGAGCTCTTGGCCCTGATAGAGGTACGCCGAGCCGGGCAGCGCCAGCATGGTCAAGGTGGCGGCCTTCGAACGCGCCAGGCCCTGCGCTCCGCCGCCATAGCGCGTGACCTCGCGGACCACGTCGTGATTGGACAGCACCCAGGTCGGGGAGGAGTGGACCGGGCCGACGGCGGCGTAGGTCCGTTCGATCACCCGACGAAACGCTGCCGCCGACCAGGGCGCCTCGAGCCAGTGGAAGTTGAACGCCTGTTGGAACTCGTCACGGCGTACGTAGCGCGCCATCTTCTCCTCGTCGTCGGCCCACGCCTCTGCGACGGCCATCCGGTCACCGTCGTACGACGCCAGGACCTTGTGCCAGCGTCGATAGATCGTGTGGACCTCCGGCTGGTCCCAGTACGGCGCGACGTGGAAGCTGCCGCGCGGCGACCGGTCCGGGAGCTCCTTGTCCTTGATCAGCCCGTGTGCCACGTCGACGCGGAATCCGTCGACGCCTCGGTCCAGCCAGAAGCGCAGGATGGACACGAACTCGTCACGCACCTCCTTGCGGCGCCAGTTCAGGTCCGGCTGCGTGGGATCGAACAGGTGGAGATACCACTCGCCGTCGTCGAGGCGGGTCCAGGCCGGTCCCCCGAAGACCGACGTCCAGTTGTTCGGGGGTTTCGCCCCGTCCGCGCCTTGCCCGGGGCGGAACACGTAACGCTTCCGCTCCTTGCTCCCCGGTCCGGCGGCGACGGCGGCCTTGAACCACGCGTGCTCCGACGAGGTGTGGTTGGGGACGAGGTCGACGATGACGCGCAGTCCCCGGCCGTGGGCCTCCGCCGTCATCTCGTCGAAGTCCCTCAGGGAGCCGAACCGCGGGTCGATGTCGCGGTAGTCGGCGACGTCGTACCCGTGGTCGTTCTGCGGCGACGGGTAGAACGGCGTCACCCAGATCGCATCCACCCCGAGGTCGCGAAGGTAGGCCAGTCGGCTGGTGATGCCCGCAAGGTCGCCGACCCCGTCGCCGTCGGAGTCCGCGAAGCTGCGGATGTAGATCTCGTAGCAGATGGCGTCGCGCCACCACGGGACAGGTGAGGTCACCGGAGCCAAGGAACTACCTCTCATGACGAGTGCGGGGATCAGCTGAACTGACCGGGGTCGATCGCGATCCAGACCTGCTCGGCGCGACCGACGAGGCGGCCTACCTCGTCATCGGTGACGTCATACACGGCACTGGCGGTGAACGTCTTGCGACCATCCTCGCCGAGCAGTCGTCCTACGACGACGTACGACGTCCCGGTCCTGACCGGGTCACACACAGCCGTCATCCGACCCAACACCAATGGTCGGGCATCGAGGTCTGACGTCCAGCCACCGGGACAGTCCAGCGCGGACCATCCGAACACCTCCGGCACGTCTCCCACGTCATCGGCCAGGCCTAGGTGCGGCGTCCACACGCAGGCCGTCCGACCCGGCGCGACGAGGCCCGGCCGGAGCCGTAGACCGTCACCCTCGGCCCGGGCCGGACCGCAGACGAAGCAGCGTGGGAACGGGTGATCGGTGAGTCCGCGGTAGGCCGCCTCTGCGGCTCGCGCGGTTCCCAGCGACACCGGCTCCACGGCCTCGTCGCTGAAAGAGCCCGGCCCGGCCTCGGCCACCAGGTCCTGCCCCGCCATCAAGCGCGCCGTGTCGTCTCCGCCGTTCGTCAGCACCGACATCGCCGTGTCCAACGGAGGTGGTCGGCGCAAGGTCACTGTGACTGGCTGCCTGCGGAGCCCGGTCAGATGGGAGGCGAGTAGGCCGGCGGTGTAGCCGCCATTGCCCGACGAGGGCGGTCCGGCGTACCGGGTTGCGATCGTGACGGTTGTCGGGTCGTTGCTCATCGAGGGTCGACGCTATCCACGGGCTCGGTGCGAGCCGTCGGCGGCCCCGACAAACTGCGCACTGAACCTGCACTGAGTGCGCACTGAACCTGCACCAACTGCGCACTCAACGGGAGGCGGCGGTGGTAAGGGCGTCGAGGACGATCGAGATCACGGGGTCGGTCTGGGCGCCGGCGCGTACCGCAGCGAAGATCCGCCGTGCGGCCGGCGTCGCGACAACCGGGCAGACCTCGACACCCGGCACGTTCAGCGGCTGGGCCAGGCGAGGGACCAAGGACACGCCGCACCCGGCGCCGACCAGCGCCATGACCGCGCCCCAGTCGGTTGCCCGATGCACGACGTGGGGGGTGAACCCGGCCGCCGTGCAGCAACCAAGCAGGATCTGGGCGCACGGGTCGCGCGGAGCCGAGCCCACCCAGGGCTCGGCAGCCAACGTCTCCAGTCGCAACCCACGACGGCGTACGAGCGGGTGGCCAGCCGGGAGCACCGCGTCGAGCGGATCGGAGAGCAGGTCGACCCGGTGGTAGCGGGGATCGTGCCGTGCGGGTCCGTCCTGGTAGTCCGACGACACGACCATGTCGAGGTCGCCGACGTCCAACGCAGTGAACACGGCCGGTGGCTCGGACTCGGTCACCCGCAGCGCGATCCCCGGCCGCTCCTGCGCCAGCCGGGCATAGACGGGTGCGACCAACGGCGTGATGCCCGATGACAAGGCGCCGATGCGGACCTCCCCGATCGTGCCCTCGTCCCAGGCTGCGAGGTCGGCGCGAGCGCGTTCGAGCTGCTCGTGGACGACGACGGCGTGGGAGAGCAGGACCCGCGCCTGACCGGTCAGCCGAACGCCGCGGCCGTGTTTCTCCAGCAGGGGTACGCCGACCTCACGTGCCAGACCGGCGAGCTGCTGAGACACCGCCGAGGGCGTCAGGTGCAGAGAGCTCGCCGTGGCGGCGACCGTGCCGCGTTGTTCCAACTCGCGGAGGACACGCAGTCGGCGCAGGTCGATCGTGAAGTCTTTGCTTACCGAAGTCATGCAGAAATACTAGATGGACTGAAGGTTTAATGGAGAGCACAATTGCCGTGTGAACCGACGTGCTGCCGTCCTCTTCGTCGCGCTCGGCGTGGCCTGGGGGATCCCCTACCTGCTGATCAAGGTTGCCGTGGACGAGGTGTCCCCGGCTGAGCTGGTGCTGGCGCGCACCGCCCTGGCGGCGCTGATCCTGATGCCGATCGCGGTCGCCAAGGGTGCCGTGCGGCCGGTGCTGGCGCGCTGGCGGTGGCTGTTGGTGTTCACTGCGGTCGAGATCGCGATCCCCTGGGTGTTCCTGGGCAGTGCTGAGACACGACTGCCCAGCTCGACCACTGGGCTGCTGATCGCCGCGGTCCCGCTGGCCGGGCTCGTGCTCGCGTTCGTGACCGGCCGCGCCGAACGGCTTTCGCCAACGGCTTGGCTCGGAATGGCCCTCGGCGTGGCGGGAGTCGCCGCCTTGGTGGGGCTCGACGTCGGCGGCTCCGACCTGGGTGCCGTTGCGGAGCTCGGCGTGGTGGTCGTCGGGTATGCGATGGGGCCGGCCATCCTGGCACGTCCGCTGAAGGGGCTACCCGGCATCGGGATCATGGCGCTGGCGTTGGCGATCACCAGCGTTGCCTATGTCCCCGTCGTGCTGGTCGTCGACGGCATGCCCTCCCACCTACCCTCCGGCGACGTCGTCGGCTCCGTGGTCGCGCTGGCCGTGGTCTGCACTGCCTTGGCCTTCATGCTGCTCTTCGCGCTCGTCAACGAGGTCGGCCCGGTCCGCGCCACGACGATCACCTATCTCAACCCCGCGGTCGCCGTGGTCGCGGGCGCTGCCGTGCTCGACGAGCCGGTGACCGTGTGGACGGTCGTCGGGTTCGTGCTCGTCGTCACCGGGTCGTACTTCGTGAACCGCCGGTCGAGGGGGCTGCGTCGGTCGAGCGATGCTGGTGGGTCGAGCGATGCTGGTGGGTCGAGCGATGCTGGTGGGTCGAGCGATGCTGGTGGGTCGAGC
>JBBSPA010000008.1:0-84115 GCA_038259225.1 Propionibacteriales bacterium | reverse complement strand
TACGCCGCGACCACCGAGGACATCGACTCGGCTTCGCCACCAAGATCCGCAACCTCCGCCGCGTCTTTGCGCTGCATCCCGATCGCAAAGCAGTGCACACCTGGAACGCCGAGACGAACTCGGCCATGGTGGCGATCAACGACGCAATAGGCTTTCGCGCAGTGACCTTCGGCGGCGAGTACGTCCGCACGTTCTGACCTGCTCGGACGAGTCTGGTCTGCGCCGAGCTGGCGGTTCGCCATCAGGTGATCAGGTTGAGCCGATGTCATGACGTTCGGCCCAGAGGGCGGCCTGGGTACGGTCTGTGACGCCGATCCGCTGGAACGTCGAGGTCAGGTGCGCCTTCACTGTGCGCTCGCTGATCCCCAGCCGACGGGCGATCTGCTTGTTGGCCAGCCCCTGCCGGACCAGCCCCAGCACCTCGGTCTCGCGCCGGGTCAGGTCCACGGCAGGAGACGGCATCCGCTTCGTCCGGGCGGTCAGCAGCTGCCGGGCCGCGCGCGGATGCAGCGGCGACTCCCCACGCGCGGCCGCGCGGATGCCCTCGAGCAGATCCTCCGGCTCGGTGTCCTTGAGCAAGTAGCCCACCGCCCCGGCGTCGATGGCCGCCACGATCCGCTCGGTGTCGGAGAACGACGTGAGCACGACGACCTGCACCTGTTTGTCGTCAGGACTCTCGTGGACGATCGCACGCGTCGCCTCGACCCCGTCCAGCTCGGGCATCTGGAGGTCCATCAGGACGACGTCGGGTCGAAGCGCCGCGACGATCGTGACCGCCTCGCGTCCGTCGGACGCCGTACCGATCACCTCGATACCGGCGTCCGCGCCGAGCAGCTGCTCCAGCCCACGGCGTACGAGCGCATGGTCGTCGGCCAGCACGACAGTGATCATGACCGCTTCATCTCCAACGTGACTCGAGTCCCAGCCCCCGGAGTGGATGCGACGTGCAGTGAGCCCCCGGCATCGCGGGCCAGGTCGCGCAGCCCTCGCAGACCGAGATGGTCCGCGGGTGGTGTCTGCCCGAGGTCGAACCCGACGCCGTCGTCGACCACCTCCAACCGGATCCCTCCGTCGGGTCGGGACACGATCACCGCCAGGCGCCCGGGCCGCCCATGACGCTGTGCGTTGCGCACCGCCTCCTGCCCGACCCGCCACACGAGCGCCACGACCTGAGGCGGTACGTCGGCATGCTCGGCAACATGTACGTCGACCGCGATGCCGGCCGCGATGCACGGTGCCAGCAAGTCGTCGAAGGCAGCGGCGAGGCCCTCGGTCTGGAGCTCCGGCGGGTAGATCTCCACCAGCAACGACCGCAGCGCCCTGAGACTGTGCCGGACACCTCCGGCCAGCTCCTCGAGCCGCGCCGAGGACTCCGCCCCTCCGCTGGAGTCACGGGCAGCCGCGGACAGGGCGAACGACGTACCCGCGAGGTCCTGCACAACGCCATCGTGCAGATCTCGCGCGATCCGGCGTCGCTCGACGTCTGAGGCCTCGACGGCGGCGAGCAACAACCGCTCGCGAACGCCAGCGGCAGCGTCGAGACGGCGAGCCAGCACGTAGACGAGCGGGGCCGTCACGGCGAGGAAGATGAGCAACCCTGCCACGGTGATCGGACGAAAGGCGTGCAGCACCTCGGCGCTGCGTCGCGACACGTCGTCGTAGGAGAAGTAGGCCTCGAACATCAGCGGCTGACCGCCTTTGTCCCACACCCGGGAGTACACCTCGAGCAGCCGACCGAACCTCTGCTCGAACCGATTCTCGGGCTTGCTCAGGTCCGAGACCTCGGCCGCGGTGCCGCCGTGGTCGATGATCGCGACCTCGTCCTTGTCGAGCGTGAACCGCTGGCCGATCAGAGCGGTCTCGTCCGAGTAGATGATCGTGCCGTCACGCCTCCAGATCTTTACGCGCAGGACGTCGCCGACCAGCACCCGCGCGATCATCTCGCGGTCGAAGCGGTCGACGGCGGCGGCGTTGCCGTTGACCACACCTCGCGTCAGGGCGGTCTCCACGACCGAGCGGCCGAGCAGCTGCGTGGTGGCGCGAGCATCGGTAACGGCTTCCTCGGTCGCGGCTCGCTTGCTGAACCACCCCGACGCGACGAGCACCACGAGCAACGCCACCAACCCCGCGGCCAGGAACTGCACCACGGGGTTGGAGACGACATGCCAGACCTTGTCGGCGCGGCGTGCGCCGGGCGGAGGGGGTGATCCAGGGTCTGGCACGAGCCGTCCTGAGGGATGGCGAACGGGCATCGAGGTCAGTCCGTTCGTTCCGGTTTCTGGGCCCTCAGTATGCCGCTCGGCGCCCTCAGAACCTGAGCGAACCGCGACACACCTGTCCGCTCGCGGGGTTACGAGCACGCCAGCCGATCGAGTCCGTGCCTGATGCGTCGACCAACCGACGCGTCACGCTGAACGACCCGCTGGGCGCATGGGTGGAGCGTGTCCCGCGGGCGGAGACGTTGCCGTTGTGCCGGATCCGCCACTTCCACGTCTGGCCGTTGCGGTTGCTGTCGACTTCCCCCTCGACCTCGATCCGCCCGTTGTCGGTCTTCGCCTTCAGCTTCCAGTCGGCGCTGCCGGAGCAGTTGCCACGGCGAATCACCTCGTCCCCGCCGCCGGCCGCCGCAGGCGTCACGCCCGTTGCCGTGATGGCCAGGGTCGCTGTCGCGAGCGCAGCCACCGCCAATCCGCCTCGGCGTCGCCTACGCGATGTGGCTGTGATGCTCGTGGTTGCTGTGGTCGTCATGGCTGGCTCCTCGTGGTGGTGTCTCCGCCTGAGAAGAGCATGCCCGTCGAGGCGGGCAGGTTGCCATTGTCCGGTGGTACTACGACGTGGCCGCCGGCGTCAGAGCTTGAGCTGCATCTCGGCGAGTCGCTCGACCGGTTGGAAGCCCAGCGCGTCGTTGATCGCGACCATCGGGCCGTTCGCCTCGGCGTTCCAGGAGTGGACGCTCCGGCAGCTCGGCATCATCGTCTCGAAGAGCCGAAGGTTGGCGACCTTCATCGCCATCCCGAGGCGATGGCCTCGCGCCGACTTGAGGACCAGCGTTCCGCCTTGCCAGGCGAACTCATGCGTCTCCTCGGTGGACACCATCTCGGTGAGCCCGACGACGGCGCCTTCGGGGTCGATCGCGACCGTCGCAGCCATCCGTCTGCCTTGCTGCTCGTGCCGCTTCTCCGCCGAACGGACTCGCTCCTCGTCCCATGCCTCGTCCTCGTACTCCAGGTCACCGGAGGGTGCTTCGCTGTTGAAGGCAGTCTGCAGGTCGCAGTACCCACGCAGGTGCTCATCGGGAACGGTGTCGATCCAGCTCTCCAGCGAGTAGGCGCGGTGGTGAGCAGCAGCCTGCGCCTCCAGGGCGTCGAGGGACCCGGGCTCGACCGGCAGCGACAGAACTCGGTGCAGGTCGAGGATGCCGACCTCGAAGCCGTGCCTGCGCGCGAAGTCGAGACCAGGGGACGTAGCCTGCTCGTCGAGCGGGAGGTTGACCTCACACAGCGCCGTGGTACGACCCAACTGGCGGATCAGGTCGAGCGACGTTTCCAGCAACGCCGACCCGATGCCGCGACGACGATGCTCGGGCAGCACCAGCGGCGACACGTATGACAGATGGGTGTTGTCAAGCAAGGGGTAGTGCAACTGATCGACGCCGACGATCTCACGGCCCTCGAAGGCTGCGAGTGGGACCTGGCACATCGAGTTGTTCGGAGCACGCAGCGACGCGGTCGCGGCCCGCAGCGACCAGAACGAGACGTACTCCTCACGCCCGTAGGCGTCGGCGGCCTTCGACACTTCCCACCACGCCCGGACCTCGGCGTCCTCATGGATATCGATCTCCCGGACTTCCATGACCACACCGCCTAGAGACGTGCTCCGACGTGGCCAAGGAGTTTTCAGCCCAGGCGCCGAGGGTGGTCCATGATGGGCGGGTGCTGCACCTGCGCCTGCGCGTCCCCCGCGACCTGACCGAACAGGTCGACACCCTTCTTTGTGGGGACCCGACGGTCGTGAACGTCCTGGTCGTGATGGACGCCTACGTGAAACCCCGCGGCTGCCTCGTGACCGCCGACGTGGCTCGGGAGAACGCCCAGCGGGTGATCTCTGCACTGCGCGACCTCGACCTGCACCGGCAGGGGTCGATCGCGATCAACGAGTCCGACACGGTCATCAGCGCCGCCGCCGACGAGGCGGAGAAGGCGGCCCCCGGTTCACCCATCGACGGTGTGGTGTGGGATCTGATCGAGGACCGCACGCGCGGCGACATCCGGCTGTCCTGGGCGTTCATGATCTTCCTGACACTGGCCACGATGATCGCCGGTGTCGGCCGGCTTCTCGACGAGCCGATCCTGATCGTCGGCGCCATGGTCGTTGGCCCGGAGTTCGCCCCGGTCGCGGCAATCTGTTTCGCCATCGCCCGGCCTCGGCTCTCGTTGCTACCGCGGGCGCTTACCGCCCTGGCCGCCGGGTTCGTCGTGGCCGCGACGGTGGCCTCGGTGATCTGGGCGGTCGTGTACGCCGCCGGTGGCTTCCACGTCGATCAAGTCATCAACGGGGACCAGACGAACTTCATCGTGCAGCCCGACATCTGGTCGTTCGTGATCGCGCTGCTGGCAGGTGTCGCCGGGATCGTTTCGCTGACCACGTCGAAGTCGTCCACGCTGGTCGGGGTGTTCATCTCGGTGACGACGGTCCCGGCGGTCGGGACGTTGTCCCTGTCGATCGCCACCGGAACCTGGTCGGACGCGCGCAGCTCGCTGATCCAGTTGGCGCTCAACCTGGTCGGTCTGGTCCTGGCCGGAACCGTCACGTTGGTGGTCCAGCGCCTGGTGTGGCTCCGCGTACGTCGCCCACGCTCGACCGGCTGAACCCGACTCCGCCACCAGGACTGGCCGACCGAGGCAGGGTTCAGAGCGCGAGGGTGGCCTTGACCACGTCGGCGAGCCGGTGTGCCAGGGCATCGGCCTGGTCGGCCGACTCGGCTTCCACCATGACGCGCACCAGCGGCTCGGTCCCCGAAGGGCGCAGCAACACCCGGCCGGTGTCTCCGAGCTCGGACTGCGCGGCCCGGACCGCGGACTGCACCGTCGTGTCGGAGTGCGCCCTGGACTTGTCGACGTCCGGCACGTTGACCATCGTCTGCGGCAGCCGGTGCATGACACCCGCGAGCCGCGCCAACGAGCACCCGGTGGTCGTCATCCGCTCCGCCACGTGCAGCGCGGCCAGCACTCCGTCGCCCGTCGTGGCATGGTCGCTCATGATGACGTGGCCGGACTGCTCCCCGCCGAGCACGTACCCGCCTGAGCGCATCTCCTCGAGGACGTAGCGATCGCCTACGGCCGCCGTGATCACCGCGACCCCGGCCTCGCGCATGGCCAGCAAGAACCCGAGGTTGCTCATCACCGTGGCCACGACGGTGTCGTCGCGCAGGTTCCCGGCGTCGCGCATGGCCAGCGCCAAGATCGCCAACACGTGGTCGCCGTCGACGATCTCACCCGACGCGTCGACCGCCAGGCACCGGTCGGCGTCTCCGTCGAGCGCGAAACCTGCGTCGGCACCGTGCTCGACGACGGCGCGGCGCAGCGAGTCCAGGTGCGTGGAGCCGCAGCCGTCGTTGATGTTGAGCCCGTCCGGCTGGTCGTGGATCGCGATCACGTCGGCACCGAGCGCAGTGAACGCCCTGGGCGCGGTGAGCGAGGCTGCGCCCTGGGCACAGTCGACCACGATCCGCAGGCCGGACAGCGACGACGACACCGTCGACGTCAGGTGCGCGACGTAGTGCGCGACCGGATCGGGCTCGTCGACCACCCTGCCGACGTCGGAGCCGGTAGGTCGGATCCACGCGCGTCGGATCTCGCGTTCGATCTGGTCCTCGATCGCGTCGTCGAGCTTGTGCCCACCGCGGGCGAAGAACTTGATCCCGTTGTCGGGCATCGGGTTGTGCGAGGCCGAGATCATTACCCCGAAGTCGGCGCCGGTCTCGGCGGTCAGCCGGGCGACTCCGGGTGTCGGCAGCACGCCCAAGCGGCGTACGTCGATGCCGGCCGAAGCCAGCCCGCCGACCACAGCGGCCTCGAGGAACTCACCGCTGGCGCGTGGATCTCGTCCGACCACGGCAAACGGCCGGTGCTGGGACGCGACACCGGCCTTGCCGAGGACGTGCGCTGCTGCGACCGAGAGGTCGAGCGCCAGTTCGGCGGTGAGCTCGCGGTTGGCGACACCACGGACGCCGTCGGTACCGAACAGTCGAGTCACCGGCGTACCGAGACGTCGCGGATCAGCGCTTGCTGTACTGCGGGGCCTTGCGAGCCTTCTTCAGCCCAGCCTTCTTGCGCTCCTTGATCCGCGCGTCCCGAGTGA
This sequence comes from Propionibacteriales bacterium, assembly GCA_038259225.1. GTDB lineage: Bacteria > Actinomycetota > Actinomycetes > Propionibacteriales > Nocardioidaceae > JANLYC01. The sequence continues at coordinate 77,755 of JBBSPA010000008.1, read as the reverse complement.
GCATGCCGGCCTTCTTCAGCGAGGGCCGGTTGGCCTCGACGTCGGTCTCGTTGAGCGCCCGGGAGACTCCCAGTCGAAGGGCACCGGCCTGGCCGGTGGGGCCACCGCCGTGGATCCGCGCGATGACGTCGTACTGGCCGACCAGCTGGGTCAAGACGAAAGGCTCGTTCACGAGCTGCTGGTGCAGCTTGTTGGGGAAGTACTGGTCCAGCGGACGACCGTTGACGGTCCAGGTGCCGCTGCCGGGGACGATCCGGACTCGAGCCACCGCCTCCTTGCGCCGACCGGTGGCACCGGCCGCGGCGATGTTGACCGAACGAGCGGGCGCGTCCGAGGACGGCGCGCTCTCGGTGGTGTACTCACTCGGAGTCTCGAGCTCTTCGCCGCTCTCGGCGGTCTCGACGTTCTCGGTGGTGGTCTCAGCCACGGGTAGTCCTTACTTCGGCTTCGGTCTGCTACTGGGCGATCTGGACGATGTCGAACGACGTAGGCTTCTGTGCGGTGTGCGGGTGGTCAGGACCGCCGTACACCTTGAGCTTCTTGAGCATCTGGCGGCCGAGGCGGTTCTTCGGCAGCATGCCCCAGACGGCCTTTTCGATCGCCCGACGCGGATCCTTGTCGAGCAGGTCTCCGAACGCGGTGGCCGTCAACCCTCCCGGGTATCCCGAGTGCCGGTAAGCCAGCTTGGTCTCGCGCTTGGTGCCCGAGAGCGCCACCTTGTCGGCGTTGACGACGATCACGAAGTCGCCGGTGTCGACGTGCGGGGCGTACATCGTCTTGTGCTTGCCACGCAGCAGCGTCGCGGTCTGGACGGCGAGCCGTCCGAGCACCACGTCGGTGGCGTCGATGACATGCCACTCACGCGTGACGTCGCCGGGCTTCGGGCTGTACGTGCGCACGGTCGTTGACCTTCGTTCTCATCGGATACGGCTGCGTTAGATACGGCTGCGTTGGATACGGCTGCGTTGGATACGGCTGCGTTTTCATCGGATACGGCTGGCTTCATTTCCTCTGGGCCTAGGTGCCTCGAGGGATCATTGGCTCAGACATCGTCGGCTCAGGCCGATCCCGGTCACGAGGGCGGGAACTACCTGGTCGAGATTCCGAGCACGCCGATCGGCCGGCGCCGGCCCGGTGAGCACAACGACCGCCCAGAATACCGGGCGAGACGCCACAGGGTCAAAACGACGATCCTGGCCCTCGGCCAGAGGATGGACGCCAGGTTTTTCCAAATCCCGGCCAGGGGCTTAGGTTGGAGGCACGACGCGCGTGAACCCACGTGCCGGGACACGACGCCCGCCGATGGCCACGGGGACGCACAACGCCCCCGGGTCGTTCTCCTTCTGGGCGTCCGGCCATCATCCCTGGCCCCGAGACAAGGAGAGAGCCGACGTGTCTGCAGACTCTCACGACACCGGTGCAGGTGCTTCGCTGACCGTGCGCGACAACCGCACCGGGACCGAGTACGACGTCCCGATCCAGGATGGCACGGTGCGCGCCGCGGACCTGGCGAAGATCAGGTTGACCGAGGACGAGCCGGGACTCGCCATCTACGACCCCGGCTTCGTCAACACCGCGTCCTGCCGCTCCTCCATCACCTTCATCGACGGTGACAAGGGGATCCTCGAGTACCGCGGGTACCCGATCGAGCAGCTGGCGGAGAAGTCCAGCTATCTCGAGGTCGCCTACCTGCTGATCCACGGAGAGCTGCCGACCAAGCGGCAGTTCGAGGCGTGGGAGCACCAGATCACGTTCCACACGTTCGTCCACGAGAACGTCAAGAGCTTCATGGAGGGCTTCCGCTACGACGCCCACCCGATGGGCATGCTGCTGGCCTCCGTCGGTGCCCTGTCGACCTTCTACCCCGAGTCGCGCAACATCTCCGACGCGAACGTCCGCCAGATGCAGGTGATCCGGCTGATCGCGAAGATGCCGACACTCGGTGCCTGGGCGTTCCGGCACGCGCAGGGCAAGCCGTACGTCTACCCCGACAACGACCTGGGGTACGCCGGCAACTTCCTCGCGATGTTGTTCAAGATGTCCGAGCGGCAGTTCGAGGCGGACGAGCGCTTGATCAAGGCCCTCGAGGTTTTGTTCATCCTGCACGCCGACCACGAGCAGAACTGTTCCACCAACGCCGTGCGTTCCGTCGGGTCCTCGCAGGTCGACCCCTACTCCGCCGTGTCGGCAGGGATCGCCGCGCTGTTCGGACCGCTTCACGGAGGCGCGAACGAGGCCGTGCTGAAGATGCTGCGCCGGATCGGCTCGGTCGACAAGGTCCCCGAGTTCATCGAGGGCGTCAAGAGCGGCAAGGAACGCCTGATGGGGTTCGGCCACCGGGTCTACAAGAACTACGACCCGCGCGCCACGATCATCAAGAAGGCCTGTGACGACGTCTTCGAGGTCACCGGGGTCAACCCGCTGCTCAAGATCGCCGTCGAGCTGGAGAAGATCGCGCTCGAGGACGACTACTTCGTCTCGCGCAAGCTCTACCCGAACGTCGACTTCTACTCCGGCCTGATCTACGAGGCGCTGAGCTTCCCCCCGGAGATGTTCACCGTGCTGTTCGCCATCCCGCGTACGTCGGGTTGGCTGGCGCAGTGGCTGGAGCTGACCCAGGACTCCGACCAGAAGATCGCCCGTCCCAAGCAGGTCTACACCGGCCAGCGCAAGCTCGACTTCGTGGCCGCGGCCGACCGCTGGAGCTGACCGCCGCCACCTCCCGAGGCCTACCTCCCGCCTTTCCCCGGAAATGCGGGAAAGCGCAGGTCGACACGCCGTACGAAGCATGCACTTTCCCGCTATTCGCGGAATCGGGGGACAGGATGTGCAGACGGCTGCATCGCCGCCGGTCTGCAAGAATCGCGCGATGCACGCATGGACGAGGCGCGCCGGATCGCTGGCCCGCAAGACCGTCGACTCGCTGGGCCGCTCGGCTCGTTCCGAGACGACCCCGCGATCACGATCGACGCCGGACACCCCGCAGGACAGCTCCCCCGGAGACCTTCCCGGAGACCAGTTCGTCAATCCGATCGGCGAGGGCGCTGACCCGAGCGTTGTACGTGACGCAGACCGCTACCTCTGGTGCCAGGCCGAGGGCAACCTCGGGATCTCGGTGTGGGTCTCGGACCGGTTGACCTCGCTGGGCGCCAAGCACGTCGTATGGACGGCTGACGCCGACGGGCCATGCAGCCACGAGGTCTGGGCACCGGAGATCGTCAAGCTCGATGAGCGTTGGCACATCTACTTCGCTGCCTCGGACGGACACAACCGCAACCACCGGACGTTCGTGCTGGTCGCAGACACCGAGGACCCGGTCGGGACGTACACGTTGCACGGACCGCTGTTCACCGGCGACGACCCAGGTGGTGAGAACTTGTGGTCGATCGACTTCACGGTGCTCGAGCACGCCGGGCGTCGGTTCGGCATCTGGTCGGGATGGCCGGACCTCAACACTGACCTGCAGCACCTGTACGCCGCTGAGCTGGTCTCGCCGACCGAGATCACGTCCGGCCGCGTTCGGATCGCCGAGGCGGGCAGCTTCGACTGGCAACGGCTCGACGAGACCGCCAGCACCCGTGGGCTTCTCGAGGGACCGCGTGTCCTCAGGCGGAACGGCCGAACGTTCGTCGTCTACTCATGCGCCGCCTCGTGGTTGCCGACGTACAAGCTCGGCCTGCTCGAGCTGACGGGCGACGACCCGCTCGACCCCGCGGCGTGGCACACCTACGACCGTCCGGTCTTCGCGAGCACGGCCGCCACCTACGGTGTAGGACACGGTTCCTTCGTCGACGTCGACGGCGCGTGGTGGCACGCCTACCACTCCAAGATCGACCGTCGAGACGGCTGGCGGCGTACGATCCACCTCCAGCCACTGGAGTGGCACACCGACGGCTCACCCGACTTCGGGTCTCCTGTGCCAGCCGCGACACCGCTGCCCGCCCCGGCGGGCCCGACGGTGCCCCGGACCGAGGCGCGATCGTGGACGTTCGGCCACGACTCCATGGAAGACCTCGACTACTACGGACACCACCAGTTCTACGCAGTCTCTGAGGCAGGTCTCGACCTGGGCCGTCCGCCCGACGCGCCGGTCAACAATTTCCGAAGCGCCGAGAAGATCGTCCTGCGAGGCGGCGATTTCACAGATCTCACCGTGCAGGCCTCGTTCACGCTCGTGAGCGTGCGACGGTCGGTTGGCGTGTTGTTCCGCACCACGGCTCCCGCCGTCGGCATCGACGCCCAGCGCGGATACTTCGCGTGTCTGTCGCTCGACACCCGCGACCTGCTTCTCGGCAGGTCCGACGGCCACACCTGGAGGACGCTGGCGAAGACGAGGCTCCAGGTCAGGACCGATCGGACGCAGACGCTCACCGTGACCGCTCAGGGAGACCACATCGTGGTGACCTGTGCAGGCGCCACCATCGACACCTACGACGACCACTATCGGCGCGGCACGGTGGGCGTCCGCGTGGTCGACTCACACGCCCGGTTCCGCTCGATGAGCGTCACTCCCCTGTGACGAGGGGGTCGACGGCCGTCGTCTTCGACCTCGGCAACGTGCTCGTCGACTGGGACCCGCGCCCCGCGATCGCAGCCGGCGTCGGTGCGGCCTCGGCATCGGACTTCCTGGCCGCCAGCGACCTGGACTTCTTCACCTGGAACCATCAGCTCGACAGCGGGATGACGTGTGCCGAGGCCGAGGCGCAGGTCGCCCGCGACCACCCGCACTGGTACCCGCATGTGGTGGCCTACCGCGAGCACTTCTCGCACTCGCTGCTGGGACAGATCGACGGGACCGTGGCGGTGCTGGACGAGCTGGCATCCCGTGACGTCGACGTGTTCGCGCTGACGAACTGGCCGGCCGAGCTCTTCGGCTTCGCCCGGGAACGCTTTGGCTTCCTCAACCGCTTCGTCGACATCGTGGTGTCCGGTGAGGTCGGTGTGGCCAAGCCCGACCCGGTGATCTTCGACGTACTCCGTGAGCGCGTCCGGCGGCCGCTGACCGAGTGCGTCTTCGTCGACGACCGGCCCGAGAACGTCACTGCGGCCGGCGCATCGGGCATGGACGCCCTGCTGTTCACCGACCCGGCCCAGCTCCGGGCCGAGCTGGCGCAGCGATCCCTGCTGTGACGTCGGCGCGCTCCCCCGGTCTGGCTTGTTGAGCCGGACCGCGCGGCTTCGCCGCTGCGGTCCGTCCATCAGCGGGAGCGTTGGACGCGGCCCTCGTCCCAGACGGGCTCGTCGGACTCATAGACCGAACCGTCTGCTCCGAAGACCAGGAAACGGTCGAAGCCACGCGCGAACCACCGGTCGTGCGTCACTGCGACCACGGTCCCCTCGAAGCTCTCCAGGCCTTCCTCGAGAGCCTCGGCCGACTCCACGTCCAGGTTGTCGGTGGGCTCGTCCAGCAGCAGCAGCGTCGCGCCCGAGAGCTCGAGCAGCAGAATCTGCATTCGTGCCTGCTGACCGCCCGACAACGACTCGAACCGCTGCTCCGAGGCGTGCGCGAGCTCGTAGCGGTCCAGCGCGCGGGCCGCCTGCTCACGCGGCATACCGGCACGTCCGACGCCCTCGATCCCCGTGTCACCGCGGTGCAGGATCTCCAGCAGCGTGCGCCCGATCAGCTCGGGGTGCTCATGCGTCTGGACGAACCAGCCCGGCCGGACGCGAGCACCCAGACGTGCCCGACCCGTGTGCTCGACGGGCTTGATGGGCACCTCCCCTACCGGCCGGTGCTCGACGTCGGGGTCGCTACCGCCGGCGGCCAGCAGCCGCAGGAAGTGCGACTTGCCCGAACCGTTGGACCCGAGCACGGCCACTCGCTCGCCGTACCAGACCTCGAGGTCGAACGACGTCATCAGACCGCTGAGCTCGAGGGTCTCGCAGATGACAGCGCGCTTGCCGGTCCGGCCGCCCTTCAAGCGCATCGTGACGTTCTGCTCACGCGGGATCGCCTGCGGGGGGCCGGCGTCCTCGAACTTGCGTAGCCGCGTCTGGGCGGCCCTGTACTGGGACGCCATCCCGTCGTTGTACTCCGCCTTGATCTTGTAGCGCAGGACCAACGCCTTGAGCTTGGCGTGCTCCTCGTCCCAGCGACGCCGAAGCTCCTCGAGCCGATCGAAGCGGTCGCGGCGGGCCTGGTGGTATGTCGCGAAGCCGCCCGGATGGACCCACACGGTGTTGCCCGCGGCGCCGAGCTCCACGGTGACGACGCGCGTGGCGGTGTTGTTCATCAGCTCGCGGTCGTGGCTGACGTACAGGATCGTCTTCACCGACTCGCGCATCCGCTCCTCGAGCCACAGCTTGCCTGGCACGTCGAGGAAGTTGTCGGGCTCGTCAAGCAGCAGGACCTGGTCGGGGCCGCGCAGCAGCGCTTCAAGGACCAGCCGCTTCTGCTCACCGCCCGAGAGGGTCCTCAGGTCGCGGTACTTGCCCTGGTCGTAGGAGATCCCCAGCGCCGCCACCACGCAGACGTCCCAGAGCACCTCGATCTCGTAGCCACCCGCGTCGGCCCACTCCGCCAGTGCCTCGGCGTACACCATCTGGGTTTTCTCGTCGTCGGCGTCCATCATCGCCAGCTCGGCGGTGTCGACCCGAGCAGCGGCCTGACGAACCCGTGGTGGTGCGACCGACAGCAGCAGGTCGTGGACCGTCTGGCCCTCGTTGCCCTGGGCGACCATCTGGCGCATCACGCCGAGCCCACCGGATCTCGTGACCGCGCCGACATGCGGAGCCAGGTCACCGGTGATGATGCGCAGCACGGTGGTCTTCCCCGCCCCGTTGGCGCCGACCAGCGCCACTTTCGCGCCTTCGCCGACGCGGAAGGACACGTCGTCGAGGAGCACTCGCCCATCGGGCAGCTCGTAGCGGACGCCCGCGACGTCGACGTGGCCCACGGCCGTCTCCTCCTGACTCCGAGCGAGCGACTGCCCGCGACCTCCCATGGTCTCCCGAGCCGACCGCCGGCCGCACCTGCTTTTCACCAGGAGGCGTGGAGGACGTCCCTCCCTTGGACCACGCCCCGAGCAGATCCCGACCAAACACCTCCGATCCGCCGAATCGACGGCCAGACCCGGGTCAAACGGCCGATCCGGAGTGTCCGGTCAGGAGGCGAGGTCCTTCAGGGCGTCCTCGATCGCGCGGTGGAACGTGGGGTAGGCATAGATCATCGACCGCAGCGAGTCCGTTGACACCCGACCGTGAATCGCGACGACCAGTGCGGACAGGATCTCGCCGCCGTTCGGCCCGATCGCGGTAGCACCGACCAGCTCCCCGGAGTCGGCGTCCTCGACCAGCTTGATCAACCCGTCGTTACCCGCCTTGTGGATCCAACCACGGGCGGACGTGGTGAGGTCGACCTGTCCGGTCCGGACGTTGATCCCGGCATCCTTGGCCTGCTGCTCGCTCATCCCCACACTGCCGACCTCGGGGTCGGTGAACGTGACCCGCGGCACAGCACGGTAGTCGGCACCGGGGCCGTCCTGTCCGAGGATGTCGCGAACCGCGATCGCCGCCTGGTACATCGACATGTGGGTGAACGCACCCTTGCCGGTGATGTCGCCGATCGCCCACAGCCCTTCGGCGCCGTCGACCTTCATGCCCGCATCGGTGTCCAGCGAGCGGGCCGAGGGGTCGAGGCCGATGGTGTCCAGCCCGATGTCGAAGAGGTTCGTACGCCGTCCGGCCGCCACCAAGACCTTGTCGGCGCTGAGCTCCTGGCCGTCGACGGCAACGGTGAAGTGCCCATCGGCGTACGCCACCGAGGTGATCTCCACGTCAGCCAGCACCTGGATGCCCTCACGGCCGAACACCTCCCCGATCAGCTTGCTCGACTCCGGCTCCTCGGGGGCGAGGATGCGTGGGGCGCCCTCGACGACCGTCACCTCGACGCCGAACCGCGAGAACGCCTGCGCCATCTCCAGCCCGATCGCCCCGCCGCCGATGACGACCAGCGAAGCAGGCAGGTCGGTGACTTTTACGGCGTCCCGGTTGGTCCAGTACGGCGTGTCGGCCAGGCCGTCGATCGGCGGCACCGCCGGCTCCGTGCCGGTGTTGAGCACGACGCCCTTGCGCGCCGCGAACGTCTCGTCGCCCACCACCACGGTTCGCTTCCCGTCCAGTCGGCCGACCCCGCGCACGAAGCGCACTCCCGCGTCCTGGAGCCGGTCGACCGCGATCTGGTCGTCCCAGTCCGACGTCGCCTCGTCCCGGATCCGGGTGGCGACGGGAGACCAGTCGGGAGTCACCGTGGACGTGCCGGACACCTGCGGGATGCGGCGGCCCTCGGCGAGCAGGTCCGCGCCACGGATCATCATCTTGCTGGGGATGCAGCCGTAGTACGGGCACTCCCCGCCGACCAGGTGCATGTCCACCGCAACGACGTCCAGCCCGTTCTCGGCCAGCTGCGTCGCAACGGCCTCACCTCCGGGACCGAGACCTACGACAACGACGTCGACTTCTGTGGCTTCGCTCATCAGGATCCTCTCGTCAGTCGGTTCGCAGCCAGTCTCACTCGTCGCGTCCCGGCGCGCTCGCCCGGGCTCAGCTCCCGCAGTAGTCCGGTTGCGTCGGGAACAGCGTCGTGCGGAGGGTGAAGCGACCGGTCGTCTGCGGCTCGAGCGTGGTCCAGCCGCTGGCACTCTGGCTCAGGCAACCGCGTCCGTGCACGACCGTCAGGTGTGGGGTGTAGCGCATCCTGATCTCGACCGGGTCCGGACTGGTGATCTCCAGACGCACCAAGCCCGCCGTCATCTTCACCAGCTGCGCAGGACCGCTGATCAGGTTCGGTGCGCCCATCACCCGGTACAGCTTCCAGTCGTCGTTGCTCCACACCAGGGCCAGGTACGGCGCGGTCTTGATGACGGCGACCTCGCGCATCACGTTGTCCTCCAACGTCACCCCGGGCACCGCGACGTAGCTGACGCCGTTGTCGTCCAACCAGTCCTGATACTGAGCCGACGTCATGGTCGGGTCGTACAGGATGGCGTTGTAGCGCAGGTCGAGCTGGCGCTCCCAGCCACGCGCCAACGGGAACTGGCGCGCCACGTAGGCCGCTTCCCAGTGACTCTCGGTCAGCGGGATCTCGAGCCGGACCGGGCCTTCGTGCCGGCTCCTCAGCTCGTTGATCAGGGGCTGGAAGTACGCCGCCTTGGCCGACGGGTCCTCCACGGCAGAGGGTAGCCGCAGCAGCGGCTCCGCCTGTTGTCCGAGCAGGACCAGGCACACCACCGCGTGCACCGCGACGCGGCGACGTGGCAGCGCACACAGCAGGGGAGCACCGATGACGGCCAGCCGAGACAGGTTGCCCCCCATCGGATTGGGCAGCATCAGCAGCGGCACCGCCAACAACCCAGCCAGTGCGAAGGCCCATCGGACCGCCAGATAAGAGTCCGGCAGCACCACCCACCAGACGATGGCGCCGGCAGCCACCGCGATCAGCATGTCGGCGATGTTGAAGGGGAACCTGCCGCCCTCGTGAAAGACCAGGCTGATGCTCGCGATCACTGCGAGAGAGCCGAATGCCAGCTGGATCTGGCGCATACCGACCAGGTCACGCCAGGTGCTCCTGGGCACGCTCAGCGCCCAGGCGGCGAACGCCAGCGCGAGGAACGCACCCGCCACGGGGCTCGCCAGCGTCGTCAGCAGGGTCGTCGCCCCAGCCCACCACCACCGGTCCCGGCGCGCCAGACCGACCGTGACCAACCCGAGGAGCACGCCGCAGGCGAACGGGAGCCTGCCCTCGTACATGTTGACGAGCATCAAGAAGGCGAAGGCTGCCGTCCCGGTCACCACGTGCGGCAGCCTTGCCTCAACGAGCAGCCGTTCGAAGACCACGACCGACCCCAACGTCGACACGATCGCGATCGCGGACAGCCCGACGATGGACGCCAACCACGGGACGATCACGCCGTACGCCGGGGGGTAGTGGCCGCCGTACCAGTTCGCGTCCCACACGCCGAGCCCTTGCCGCCGTACCAGACCGACCCGGTACAGCTGTGCCGGGTAGTCCAGGCCGTGCCAGCGCAAGAACCACAGCGTCAGGGTCAAGACCAGCACGATCGCGGCGGTGAGCATGCTGCGCCTGGCGCGCAGCACTGGGCGCAGCCGCGCCACCGGACCCGGCTGCACAGCCATACCAGCTCCAGTCGTCCGCAACGCGAAGATGTCCCGACACGCTGTCGTCGCGTGCCGTTGACCAGTGTCCCACGCGCCGCTGCGACAGACGATCTGCCTGCGTGTCAACGCAGCGCCAGCGCCGGACCCCGGTCGGTCCCCGCCGCGGCCCGGTGCCCGACCAGGACGCCTGCCTGGCTGCGAGGATGACGACCGTGATCAAGGCGCTGGCACTGTCTTCGCACCCGATCCCGACAGTCGCGGTCACGGCGATGACCCTCGCCCTGGCCGCAGGTGCAGGAAACACCGTTGCCACCTGTCTGGTCGTCACCGTTGCCGTCTTGTCCGGCCAGCTGTCGATCGGGTGGTCCAACGACGCGATCGACGCCCGCCGCGATGCGGCAGTCGGCCGGCCCGACAAGCCGGTGGCGGCGGGCGCGGTCTCGCCACGTGCCGTCGCCGTGGCGGCCGCCGGCGGGCTCCTCGTCACGGTGCCGGCGTCGCTGGCGCTGGGCTGGCGAGCAGGTCTGGCGCAGCTGTTGGTCGTGGCGTCCGGTTGGACCTACAACCTTGGGGTGAAGTCCACGGTGTGGTCGTGGCTGCCGTTCGCCCCGGCGTTCGGGGCGCTGCCTGCGGTGGCAACCTTGGCGCTTCCCGAGCCGGTGTGGCCGGCGTGGTGGGCGCTCGCGGCCGGCGGACTCGTTGGCGTCTCCGCTCACCTGGGCAACGTGCTGCCCGACCTGGCCGACGACGACGCCACCGGCGTACGCGGCCTTCCCCACCTGCTCGGCACGGACTGGACCGCGGGCCTCGGACTGTTGTGCGCGCTGGCGGCGGCGGGCCTGGTGGTGCTGGGCCCGGAGGGTTCGCCCGCGTGGTGGTCGTGGCTGGGTCTGGCAGTGGCGGCGGCGGTCGCGTTCGTGGCGTTCACCGTCGCACGACGACGACCGGCTTCCGAGGCCGCCTTCTACGCAACCATGCTGGTGGCAGCGATCGGCGTGAGCCTGCTGGCCGGTTCACCCGCGTTCCCCTGACGAGACAGTCGGGCCTGCCTGGGTGTTGACGCGGATCGGGGATGAGCGATGCTGGCCGTGATGACGACCTCGCGCAGCATCTTGTCCCGCTTCTTCCGCAACCCACGGTCCGGTGAGATCGTCGTCGCGCAGCCACCGAACGCGGCCATCGTGATGTGGCTTGTCGCTCGCGGCCTGGCGTTGGTGTGGGACGGCCGCGACCAGGAGCTGCGCTGGCTGGGCAGCGGAGCGCTGATGGTCTGGGCGCTGGACGAGCTGGCGCGAGGGGCCAGCCCCTTTCGTCGCAGCCTCGGCGCGATCGTGCTCGGCTTCGAGGTCTTCGTGCTGGTGCGCTGATCGCGGTCAGGACCTCGTGCGGCGTACCTCGAGGACGCGGAAGCCCTTCGCCGACGCCAGCCGAGTGCACCTGAAACCCTGCTCGGCGATCCAGCGCTGCAGCGAGTCGGCGCCGAGGTTCTTCCCGACCACGAGGACCGCACGTCCGTCGGGAGCCAACCGAGGCAACCAGGTCAGCAGGAGGCCGTGCAGCGCCGGCTTGCCGATTCGGATCGGCGGGTTGGACCAGATCTCGTCGAACTCCACATCGGCGGGTACGCCGTCCGGGGTGACCGGCAGCACCCGGTCTTCGACAGCCAGCGCGGCGGCGTTGTCCCTGCACAGCCGCAACGCCCGTTCGTTGACGTCCACGGCCCATACCGTGGCGGCTGGCACCGAGGCTGCAAGCGCACAGGCGATCACGCCGTACCCGCAACCGAGGTCAAGGCAGGTTCCCGCGCCCGTCGGAGGGGCGGTCTCGCGGAACAGCACCGCCGTGCCGACGTCGAGCCGACCAGCCGCGAACACCCCCGACGCGGAGTCCAGGCGAAGCTCGAGGCCCCACACCTGCACGGTCACGGGCTGCCGCTTCTCGACCGAGTCGGGATCTGCGGAGAAGTAGTGGTCGCTCACTCCCCACCCGCCTCTGCTCGATCAGCGGGGGCGGCACGCCGACGACGGGCATCCGCCGCCCGGGCGGCCAGCTGGTCGTCCGGAGGGTAGCCGACCTCCTCCAGCGTCAGCCCTGACGGACCAACCACGCCGACGCGCGGATCCCGGACGCCGCCTCGGAGCACCTCGGCGGGCCAGTCCACCGGTTGCCGGGCTTCCCCGACAGTCACCATCGCGCCCACGAGCGACCGCACCAGGTGGCGGCAGAACGCATCGGCGACCACGCGCCCGGTCAGCACGTCCGCGTCACGGGACCAGGTGAGCTCGCGCAGGGTCCGGATCGTGGTGGCCCCTTCACGCTTCTTGCAGTACGCGGCGAAGTCGTGCTCACCGAGCAGTCGCGCGCCTGCTGCGTTCATCGCCGCGGCGTCCAAAGTACGAGGCCAGGCCAGCACGTGTCGGCGCGCCAGCGGGTCCGCAGCAAACGCGTCGTCGCAGATCCGGTAGGCGTAGCGCCGCCATACGGCGGAGAACCGAGCGTCGAAGCCGGCCGGCGCAACCGACAGCCGTCGCACGCGCACGTCCTCGGGCAGCAGCCGGGCCAGCCGGCGGTGCAAGGCCACGGCGTCGGTGCCGCCCGGCACGTCGACGTGCGCAACCTGCCCTCGCGCATGCACCCCCGCATCCGTGCGTCCTGCGACCGTCAGCGTCACCCGCGGCAGGCGGCAGATGGTCGCCAGGGCGGCCTCGACGGTGCCCTGGACGGTACGCCGGCCGGGCTGGTTGGCCCAGCCGGAGAACTCCGTGCCGTCGTAGGCCAGGTCCAGGCGGAGCCGCAGGGTGGCCTCACCAGCGGCTGCGTCGGAGGCGGTCGAGGTCACCGCGTCATTGTGCCGTGGAGCGGCGGCGAACCTCCACGCAGCACTCTGCCGGCAGCCGTGCCAGCACGGTCACGTGAACTCTGCGACGCTTGCTGTGCAGTGACCCACGGACCCGGCGGAGGTTCCCCGCACCGGCTGGGATGATGCAGCCAGGGCGGTGCGCCGCGGTGCGCCCGTCGCCGTACGTCGTCAGGGAGGACGCCAGCCATGAGCAGCAGTGCACGGATCGTCATCGTCGGCGGGGGGCTGGCCGGGGCCAAGGCCGCAGAGGCGCTGCGCGAAGAGGGGTTTGACGGCAGCATCACGTTGATCGGCGACGAGAACCACCTGCCCTACGAACGCCCCCCGCTGTCCAAGGGTTATCTCGCCGGCAACGACGACCGGGCATCGATGGACGTGCACGACGAGGACTGGTACGCCGAGCACCGGATCGACCTGGTCCTCGGTACCGCCGCCACGTCGGTCGACTCCACCACCAAGGAGGTGGCTCTCGTCGACGGCCGGCGCTTCGCGTACGACCAGCTGCTGCTCGCCACCGGATCGCGCGCCCGGACCCTGCCACTGCCAGGGGCAGGTTCTCACGGTGTCCTCACGCTGCGACACGTGGAGGACTCCGACTCGCTCGGCAGCGCCTTCGGGGACGGCCGGCTGGCCGTGATCGGGGGCGGCTGGATCGGCATGGAGACCGCGGCGAACGCCCGTCAGAAGGGCGTGGACGTGACCGTCATCGAGAGCGCCGACCTCCCGTTGGCCGGAGTGCTCGGGCCCGAGCTGGCACAGGTCTTCCTCGACCTGCACCGCGAACACGGCGTGCGGTTTCAGCTCGGGGCCAGCGTCAGCGAAATCACCGTCACTGACAGCCGCACCACCGGCGTACGCCTGGCCGACGGCACGCATGTGGAGGCGGCCACGGTCCTGGTCGGCATCGGCGCGCAGCCCAACCTCGGCCTCGCCGAGAGCGCCGGCCTACAGATCGGATCAGGAGTGCTCGTCGATGCGTCGCTGCGGACCAGCAACCCGGACATCTGGGCGGTCGGCGACATCGCCGAGGAGGATCACCCGTTCCTGCGAGGTCGAGTCCGGGTCGAGCACTGGGCGAATGCGCTGAACCAGCCGGCTGTGGCCGCGCGCGCGATGCTCGGCCAGCAAGCGGCGTACGACGAGTTGCCGTACTTCTTCACCGACCAGTTCGACCTCGGGATGGAGTACGTCGGCCATGCCCCGCCCGGCAGCTATACCCGTGTCGTGACACGAGGCGACCTGGCCGGACGGGAGTTCCTGGCGTTCTGGTTGGACGGTGAGGATCGGGTGCTGGCAGGGATGAACGTCAACGTCTGGGATGTGGTCGACGACGTCAAGGCACTGATCATGTCGCGGCGGCCGGTCGACGTGGACCGCCTCAGTGACCCGGCCGTCGCCCTGACAGAGGTCTCCCGACCGTAGCGGCCCCTTCCAGTTCCGCGAAGTGCGGGCAGGTTCAGGTACGTGACGGCGTGTCGCCCTGCACTTTCCCGCAATTCGCGGCTACTTGGCCTCCGGCTCCTGCTCGGCCACCGCGTCCTGCGCCTCGACCTGGTCGGACTCGGCCTGCTCGGACTCGGCCTGCTCGGACTCGGCCTGCTCGGACTCGGCCTGCTCGGACTCGGCCTGCTCGTTCTCGGCCTGGTCAGTCTCCGCGTCCTCGGTCTGGGTCGCGCTCGTCGTCTCCTCGACCTCGGGCTCAGCAGGAGCACCCGTCGGCTCCGCCGGCTCCGCCTTCTTGGTGGAGCGCGCCTTGGCGGTGAACTCTTCCTCGACGAGCTCGATCACGGCCATCGGGGCGTTGTCGCCCTTGCGCGGCCCGAGCTTGGTGATCCGGGTGTAGCCACCGGGCCGCTCGACGTAGCGAGGGCCGATCTCGGTGAACAGGGTGTGCACGACCGACTTGTCGCGGATCACCGACATCACCTGCCGCCGGTTGTGCAGATCGCCGCGCTTGGCTTTCGTGATCAGCTTCTCGGCGTACGGCCGCAACACCCGGGCCTTGGCCTCGGTCGTGGTGATCGCGCCGTGCTCGAACAGGCTGGTGGCAAGGTTCGCCAGGATCGCCTTCTGGTGCGACGGGCTGCCCCCCAGACGGGGGCCCTTCTTCGGGGTAGGCATGCTGTCTGCTCCTCTTTCGATCCAGGCCGTACCAGGTACCTGGAAAGCGTGACTTCTTGAGTTGGCCCCCGGTCATCGACACCGCAGAACATCTGCGCCAGCTGAGTCGAGGGTCGTACTGGAGTTACCAGGGAAGGCTGGAGCCGACGGGACTCGTAGCGCCGTCAAAGAGCGAAGAGAAGGCGCAAGAGCCCGTCGGCGCAAGCCGACCGGGGTGCATCAATATTGCTCGTCCTCGGTGAAGGTGGTGTCGTCATCGTCGTCGTATGAGTCGATGACCGAGCTCGGGTCGAAACCGGGAGCGCTGTCCTTGAGGGAGAGCCCCATCTCGGCGAGCTTGGCCTTGACCTCGTCGATCGACTTCGAACCGAAGTTCCGGATGTCCAGCAGGTCCTGCTCGCTGCGCGATAGGAGCTCACCCACGGTATGGATGCCCTCGCGCTTGAGGCAGTTGTAGGACCGCACGGTCAACGCCAGGTCCTCGACCGGCAGCGCCAGATCGGCCGCCAGCTGCTCGTCGACCGGCGACGGACCGATGTCGATGCCCTCCGCCTCGACGTTGAGCTCACGGGCCAACCCGAAGAGCTCGACGAGGGTCTTACCGGCCGAGGCCAGGGCGTCACGCGGCTTCATCGAGGGTTTGGTCTCGACGTCGATGATGAGCCGGTCGAAGTCGGTGCGCTGCTCGACACGCGTCGCCTCGACCTTGTAGGTGACCTTGAGGACCGGCGAGTAGATCGAGTCGACCGGCATCCGACCGATCTCGGTGTCGCCGGCCTTGTTCTGCACGGCCGAGACGTAGCCACGGCCACGCTCGACGACGAGCTCCATGTCGAGCTTGCCCTTGTCGTTGAGGTTGGCGAGCACGAGCTCGGGGTTGTGCACCTCGACGCCGGCGGGAGGCGCGATGTCGGCGGCGGTGACCTCACCAGGGCCCTGCTTGCGCAGGTACATCGTGACGGGCTCGTCGTGCTCGGAGGAGACGACGAGCTGCTTGAGGTTCAAGATGACCTCGGTAACGTCCTCACGGACGCCCGGGATCGTCGAGAACTCGTGCAGGACGCTGTCGACGCGGATCGACGTGACCGCCGCACCCGGGATCGAGGACAGCAGCGTACGCCGCAGGGAGTTGCCGAGGGTGTAGCCGAAACCAGGCTCGAGGGGCTCGATGGAGAACCTCGCGCGGTGGTCGTTGACGACCTCTTCGGACAGGGAGGGGCGCTGGGCGATGAGCACAGTAGTTCTTCCTTCCCACGCCGTCCGCTATATGACGGCGCAGATAGTCCGGAGACAGGAGCCTCCGGGTCAGGGTTACTTCTTGGAGTAGTACTCGACGATGAGCTGCTCCTGGACGGGCACGTCGATCTGCTGACGGACCGGGAGCTGGTGCACGAGCACGCGCATCTTGTTGGTGATGACCTCGAGCCACGCGGGCACGAGGCGCTCGCCGTGGGTCTCGCGAGCCACGATGAACGGGGTCATCTCGACCGACTTGGCGCGCACGTCGATGACATCGTGGGCTGCCACCTGGTACGACGGGATGTTGACCTTGCGGCCGTTGACCTGGAAGTGACCGTGGTTGACCAGCTGGCGGGCGTGCCGACGGGTCCGGGCGAAGCCGGCGCGGTAGACGACGTTGTCGAGGCGGCCCTCGAGCATCTGCAGCAGGTTGTCACCGGTCTTGCCGGGACGACGGCTGGCTTCCTTGTAGTAGTTCGCGAACTGCTTCTCGAGGACGCCGTAGGTGTAGCGTGCCTTCTGCTTCTCCATCAGCTGGTTGCGGTACTCCGACTCCTTGACCCGACCGCGGCCGTGCTGGCCGGGCGGGTAGGGGCGGCGTTCGTACGCGGCGTCTCCACCGATGAGGTCAACCCCCAGGCGGCGGGACTTCTTCGTCATGGGTCCGGTGTAACGGGCCATGTGGATCAGTCTCCTTCTCTTGCTCGGGGGGTCAGACGCGCGGCCGCTTGGGAGGGCGGCAGCCATTGTGGGGACTCGGCGTGACGTCCTGGATTGTGCCGACCTCGAGGCCGACCGCGCCCAGCGAGCGGATCGCCGTCTCCCGGCCCGAGCCGGGGCCCTTGACGAAGACGTCGATCTTCTTCATGCCGTGCTCCATCGCCCGACGTCCCGCGGCTTCGGCAGCCATCTGAGCAGCGAAGGGGGTGGACTTGCGGGAGCCCTTGAAGCCGACCGTTCCGGCAGAGGCCCATGAGATCACCGCACCGTTGGGGTCGGTGATCGTGATGATCGTGTTGTTGAACGTGCTCTTGATGTGGGCGTGGCCCGCAGCGACGTTCTTCTTCTCCTTGCGGCGCACCTTCTTGGCGCCGGCTTGGCGGCCCTTGGGAGGCATAAGTCAGTAACTCCTGGATTCGAGGTAGCTGGTCAGTCGTGGGAGGCAGCACGCGACATACGACTCGGCGAACGAGCCTGCGGTCACTTGGTCGCCTTCTTCCTGCCGGCAACGGTGCGCTTGGGACCCTTGCGGGTCCGCGCGTTGGTCTTGGTGCGCTGACCACGGACGGGCAGGCCCTGACGGTGCCTGCGACCCTGGTAGCTCCCGATCTCGACCTTGCGGCGGATGTCGGCGGTGACTTCGCGGCGGAGGTCACCCTCGACCTGGAAGTTCGCCTCGATGTAGTCACGAAGCTTGACGAGCTCCTCGTCACCGAGCTGGTGGACGCGCATGTCGGGGCTGACCCCGGTGGCGTCGAGCGCAGCGAGTGCACGAGTCTTGCCGATTCCGAAAATGTAGGTAAGTGCGACCTCGATGCGCTTGTCACGCGGGAGGTCGACACCGACGAGGCGTGCCATCAGGCGGTGAACCTTTCAGTAAGTCGAAGGTGTCTGGCGCGCCGCATCCCTGCCCGCCTCTTCGTCGACATCCCAGGGGATACCGCCGAACTGGCAAGGCCCCGGCCTTCGGTCCGGGGGCAACGTCTCCGGGCTTCTCGGATTGCTCCGAACCTGTCCGGCGACGAGCGGTCGCGCTGCGGTTGTTGCTGTTGCGTCCTGCGAGGGGTGACGCAGTGGTCGATGACTAGCCCTGACGCTGCTTGTGACGCGGGTTGTCGCAGATCACCATGACCCGACCGTTACGGCGGATCACCTTGCACTTGTCGCAGATCTTCTTGACGCTCGGGTTGACCTTCATCGAGCTCTCCGTGGTGGGCGCGGCACCGGCGCTCGGGGAGCGGGTGTCGCACAGGTGGGCGGCTGGTGGGCACGTGCTGGTTGCCGGGACGAAGTCCCCGCGGACTGCTACTTGTACCGGTAGACGATCCGACCTCGGGTGAGGTCGTACGGCGACAGCTCTACGACGACGCGGTCCTCGGGGAGGATCCGGATGTAGTGCTGGCGCATCTTGCCGCTGATGTGGGCGAGAACCTTGTGCCCGTTGTTGAGCTCGACCCGGAACATGGCGTTCGGTAGAGCCTCCACGACGGTGCCTTCGATCTCGATGACCCCTTCCTTCTTCGGCATGTCCTCCGCAATCTGTCGCAGTGTGTGGTTCACTCGGATGTCCCGAGCCGTGAGATGACGCGTGTGGGATCGACGGTCGACACCAGTCCGGTGGCGCTCCCTCCCCTACCGGGGCAGCCGCGGGCGCACACAAACGGACCCACTTCTGGGCCGACCTCCGAGTTTACGGGAGGACGGCCGGTTTTCGGAAATCCGCGCGTCAACGCGCACCCCGCTGCTCGTCGAGACCCGGTGACCTCGCCAGGCTCGATCAACCAGGTGCGGGCAGGTCCGGCGGTCGAGCCCGTCGAGACCCGGTGACCTCGCCAGGCTCGATCAACCAGGTGCGGGCAGTCAGGCCTGGTACTTCTCCACGACGTCGGGCGGGCGGACCTGCGCGTCGTCGACGTTGCCGCCGAACTCTCGCAGCGCATCACGCTGACGCAGCAGGTCCCAGCACTGGTCGAGCTCGGTCTCGACGGCCCGCAGTCGCGCATGCTCGTCGTCGGCGTCGATCTCGTGTCTGGCCAGTGCACGCCGAAGCTCCCGCTCCTCCTCGACGAGGTCACTGATGTGATGCCGGATCGTACGGTCGTCGGCCATAACCCGAGCCTACGCCGCCACCACTGCCCCCGCCCTCTTCCGCGAATTGCGGGAAAGCGCAGGGCGACACGCCGTACGGAACCTGCACCTCCCCGCAATCGCGGGATTGGGGGGTCCGGAGGTCCAGCCCGACACGTTCAGCCCGACACGTTCAGCCCGACACGTCCCGTGCAAACGCCAGGGTCTCTCCACGAGCACCGCCCATCCAGACGTCCTGGCACGCCGCAGCCATCTCTTCCAGACCCTCGACCACAGTGCCGAACACGTTGCCCGGAACCCAGCCCTGGTCACCGTTGATCAGCAGGTTGTTGCGGCCGTAGAACAACGCCAGGTCGACGATCTGCGAAAGCCGGGTCTGCTCCTGCGTCTCCTCGTAACCGTATGCCGGGTTGCCCAGGTCGTCGGCGTCGAACGAGAACCAGCACAGGTCTCCGGGGATCGGAGTAATGGTGATGTTCTCCTTGCCGGGGTCTGCACCCAGCCCAGGCACGAGCGTGTAGATCTCGTTACGGGCGTACTTCCCGTGGAACACCTGCGCGGACTGCGGCAACGCCTGCCACACGGCCTCTGCGGTGCGCGGCGCCTCGTCGTCGAGCAGTCGGGCGCGGCAACTGACCTGGCGGCTCTCCAGGGTCACGGTGATGAAGCGATCGGCCATCGGTTCCTCCGAAGGGTCGGGTGGGGGCGGGAACTGTTCAGGTCGACGGTGGAGCGCTGCGGTCCGCGATCAGCCGGGGCGTGGCCTCGTGCCACGACGTCCGGCATTCGTAGGCGTGGCCGACCCGGAGCACGGCCGCGTCGCCGTGTCGCGGACCCACGACCTGTAGACCGACCGGCAGCCCGGCGTCGGTGAATCCGCAGGGCACACTCAGCGCCGGCTGCTGGGTCATGTTGAAGGGGAAGGTGTACGGCGTCCACGTGGTCCAGCGCTGCGAGGGCCAGCCGTCCGGTGCGGCCTGGCCGGCAGGAAACGCAGGGATCGGCATCGTCGGGGTGACCATGACGTCGTACGTCTCGTGCAGGCGACCCATCGTCATCCCCAGCTCCATCCGGACGGCGGTAGCGTCGAGGTAGTCGGCCGCAGTCGCGCCCGCGAAGTCCTCGACACCCTCCCGCAACCCCGGGTCGACCCGGTCGATCGCGCCGGGACCGTACGCCGCCAGCACTTTTCCTGCCCCGGTGAACCACAGCACCTCGAACGCGTCCAGCGGATCCGCGAAACCCGGGTCGACCTCGTCCACGACGGCTCCGGCCTCCGCCAGCAGCACGGCCGCGGCGTGGACGGCTCTGTCGACCTCGGGATCGTTCTGGACGTAGCCGAGCGTCGGCGAGAAGGCCACTCTGAGGCCTTCGAGACTTGGTTCGCGATCCGTCGTGTCCAGGGCAAACGTCTCCGTCGGCGCCGGCATCGCCGACCAGTCTCGTGCGTCGAAGCCGGTGAGGACGTCCAGCATCGCAGCCGCGTCGGCGACCGTGCGCGTCATCGGGCCGCCGTGCGACAGCGTTCCGAACGGGCTCGGCGGATACATCGGCATCAGGCCATAAGACGGCTTCAGCGCGACCGTCCCCGTGAACGCCGCCGGGATCCGGACCGAGCCGCCCCCATCCGTGCCGACCGACCAGGCGCCCATTCCGAGCCCGACCGCGGTCGCCGAACCTCCGCTGGAGCCGCCACACGTGAGGTCGGCGCCCCAAGGGTTGCCGGTGGTGCCGTGGCGGATCGAGTCCGTGACCCCCTTCCAGGCGAACTCCGGCGTCGCGGTCTTGCCGATGAAGGTGACGCCGGCCTGGCGGAGCCGAGCCACCGACGGGGCATCCTCGATCCACGGGCCGGCTTCGTCGATCAGCGTGCTGCCACGCAACGTCGGCCAACCTTTGGTGAGCAGGATGTCCTTGATACTGGTGGGGATACCGTCCCACGGCCCGACCTGCCGCCGCTCCCGCCACCGCTGCTCCGACGCCGCGGCGGCGGTCCGGGCGTGCTCGGCGTCGACGAGGACGAAGGCATGGACGTCTTGGTCATACGTCGCGATCGCGTCCAGAGCGGCCTCGGTGGCCTCGATCGGCGAGACGGAGCCGTCGGCATAGCCCTGCGCGAGGTCGATCACGCTCATCAGGGACAGATCCGTCACATGTGCTCCTTCGATCCGTTCGGCTGTCCTGGTGCGACGAACCCCAATTCTTTGTCGACGACGTTGAGCAGCGGTCGGCCCGCCAGCCAGCGGTGGGCGTTGTCGACGAACTGCTGAGCGAGCGTGTCACGCCACCCGACCACGTCTCCTGACATGTGGGCCGAGATCGACACACCGCGCGTCGCCCACAGCGGATGGTCCCCGGGCAACGGCTCGGTGCTGAAGACGTCGAGCGACGCAGCCGCCAGCCGACCCTCCTCGAGCGCACTGACCACCGCGTCCTCGTCGAGGATCGGGCCGCGACCGACGTTGATCAGGTGCGCGTTCGGGGGGAGCGCAGCCAGCACCTCGGCGTCGACGAGACCACATGTCGCGCGCGTCAGCGGAGCCGCGATCACCAGGTGGTCGACGTCACCGACGTGCTCTGACAGGTTCGCGCTCGACACGACCACGTCGAAGTCTGGGTCGTCGGCGCGTGCGTTGCGGGCGGCACCCACGACATCCACGCCGGTTGCGCGCAACAGCCGTCCGATCTCCCGCCCGATCGAACCGGTACCGACCACGAGCGCGCGGCTCCCACGCAGCTCGCGCGTCTCCCTGTGTCGCCACACGCGGCTGCGCTGGAGGTCCCAGCTGGTGCGCACGTCCTTGGCGTGAGCCAGCACGCACGCCAACACGAACTCCGCGATCGGCCGGTCGAAGACCCCTTTGGCGTTGGTGACCACCACGTCGGAGGCAACCAGCTCCGGGAAGAGCAGTGTGTCGACTCCGGCGGCAGCCACGTGGACCCATCGCAGCGCGTCAGCGTTCTCCCAGGCGTCACGCAACGCCGACGAGAAAAAGTCCCACAGAAGGAGCAGCTCAGACCCCTCGAGCGCCTGGGCAAGTCCGGCGGCGTCGGTGACCCGAAGCTCCAGCTGCTCCAGCAGCCCCGCCGGCAGGTCCGGAGCCGGCTCTTCAGCACCCGTCAGCACGACGAGTACCAGCCGGTCGTTGGACACCGTAGGTTCGCGACCTGGCAGCGGTTCAGAGGAGTCGGGCACCTATTGACCTTAGAAATCGAATGTTAGGATTGTCAACAATCCTAGACTGAGGCACGATGGTCAGATGACCACAGGCCCGTCGCACGCTCCCCAGGGTGCCCGCCGGACACCGGCCGCGCCACCGCCCGGCAACTCGACCGGAGTCGGTGTGGTGGTGCCCTGCGACATGGCTCTGGACCGCGAGCTGTGGCGGTGGGCACCCGACGACGTCGACCTGTACGTGACTCGGCTGCGCTCGACCCCGACGACGATCACGATGTCGACGGTGGAGCAGATGGGCGACGCCGACCTCGTGGCGCAGGCCGTGCAGACGCTCTGCGCGGTGCAGCCCGCGGCCACGCTGTACGCCTGTACGTCCGGCAGCTTCGTCCGCGGCCGCGCTGGTGAGCGCGCCCTGGTCCAGGCGATGGCCGACGCAGGTGCCGCTCGTGCGGTGACGACGAGCGGGGCCTTGCTGGCGGGCCTCCTGCGCCTCGGGGTCAGTGCGGTAGGAGTGGCGACGCCCTACGACGCGGCCATCACCGCCCGGCTCGCCGGCTTCCTGTCCGAAGGCGCCGTCGACGTCGTCGCGACGAAGAACCTCGGACTGCGGCACGACATCTGGACCGTTCCGTACGACGTCACCGCCCAGCTGGTGCGAGACGCGGACCACCCGGACGCTGAGGCCGTCGTCGTCTCATGCACCAACCTTGCGACGTACGACCTGATCGCTGACCTGGAGTCCGAGCTCGGCAAACCGGTCGTCAGCGCCAACCAGGCCTCGATGTGGGCAGTCCTGGAAGCGGTGGGTAGGGCGGCGCACGGACCAGGCCAACGCCTTGTCGCGACTGAGCTCCACGACCCCACGACGAAGGGACTCGACGATGCTGGCACCTGAGCAGGAGTTCGCGACGCGGCTGTCGCGCGTCCAGGCCGGCATGGCGGACGCGTCGCTGTCAGCCCTCGTTGTCAGCGATCCCGCCAATATCTACTACCTCTGCGGGTACGACGCCTGGTCGTTCTACGTTCCCCAGAGCCTGATCGTGCCGGCTGAAGGGGACCCGCAGTTCTTCGGCCGGGCGATGGACGCGGCCGGGGCGGCTGCCGTCTCGGCGCTCGACCCTGACCGGGTGCACGGATACCCCGAGCGACTGGTGCACCACCCCGATGAGCATCCCTTCGACTGGATCGCGGATCGCGCTCGCACCCTCGGCCTGCTCTCAGACGACCCCGGCCAGCAGGTGGCGGTGGAGGCCGACGCCCACTTCTTCTCCGCCCGCTCCTACCTGGCTCTGCGCGCTGCGCTGCCGCAGACCTCGGTGGTCGACAGCCACGAGCTCGTCAACTGGGTGCGGCTGGTGAAGAGCGACTACGAGATCGAGCGCCTGCGGGTGGCCGGCAGCATCGCTGAGCAGGCAATGCGCGTGGCGCTCGACGCGGTTGCGGTGGGACGACGCCAGTGCGACGTCGCGGCGGAGATCGTGGCGGCCCAGGCGACCGGCACACCGGAGCACGGTGGCGACTACCCTGCGATCGTGCCGATGCTGCCGACCGGCGACGCCGCCGGCACACCCCACCTGACCTGGAGCGACGCGCCGTTCGTCGACGGCGAGGCGACGACGGTCGAGCTGGCAGGTGCCTTCGAGCGCTATCACGCACCGCTCGCCCGCACGATCATGCTGGGCACGCCGCCCACGAGGCTGGCCGGGACAGCAGCAGTCGTGACCGAAGGCATGGCGGCTGCCCAGGCCGCGTTCGTGCCGGGAGCCACGGGCCACGACGTGCATGCGGCGTTCAACGCTGTGATCGCACGGCAGGGGCTGGCCAAGGAGTCCCGGATCGGTTACTCGATCGGGATCGGCTACCCGCCCGACTGGGGCGAGCGTACGGTCAGCCTGCGACCCAAGGAGGAGACCGTGCTCGTCCCGGGGATGGCGTTCCACATCATCTTGGGCATGTGGATGGACGGGTGGGGCTATGAGCTCTCCGAACCCGTCGTCGTGACCGATTCCGGCACGAGCCCCCTGGCCCACCTGCCCCATGAGCTCACCGTGAGGACCTGACCATGTCTCGTACAGCCAATGTCGCGGCATTGCCGCTGGCCGCCCGCACCGGCAGCCTGGTGGGATCTGTCATCGACTCAAGCACCTCGCTGCTCGCCGCGCAGAAGCACGACATCGTGCGGTTCGCGATGGGCAGCCCGGCGGCCGAGGCCATCCCTGCCGCCACCCTGGCCGAGGTCGGCAAGCGCTACCTCGGCCCGACCTCGACCGACGCGTTCGACTACGCCGCCACCGAAGGTGACCCGCCGTTGCGCCACGCGCTGCTGGAGATGCTCGACAGCACGAGCGACGCCACGACGGCAGACCGACTGACGATCACGTCGGGCGGGATGCAGGGCCTCGACCTCGCCTGCAAGCTCTTCGTTGATCCGGGCGATCTCGTGGTCGTCGAGTCGCCGACGTACACGAACGGAAGCGCGACCGCCCTGTCCTACGGTGCCGAGCTGCTCGAGGCGCCCGTGGACGCCGACGGTCTGGTCGTGGAGCAGCTCCCGGCTCTCGTGGAGCGCGAGGGACGTCTGCCCAAGGTCATCTACACGATTCCCACGTTTCAGAACCCGTCAGGTGCCACGTTGTCCTTGTCCAGGAGGCTGGCACTGCTGGACCTGGCGCGCAGCTGGGGCGCGGTCGTGATCGACGACGACCCCTACGGCCTGCTGCGCTTCGAGGGCGACCCGCTACCGACACTGCGCGAGCTCGGAGCAGGTGACCCGCTGGTTTTCTCGGTCCGTACGTTCTCCAAGATCCTGGCACCGGGCTTGCGCGTCGGTTGGGTAGACACCGCACCGGAGCTGCAGCCGCTGCTGATCAACGCCAAGCAGGCGATGGACACTTGCACCAACCTGCCGGGACAGCGGCTGGTGACGGGTTTCCTCGAGGGTGGCCACCTCACCGACCACCTGGTCACCCAGCGTTCGGAGTACCGGAAGCGGAAGCAGGCCATGCAGCAGACGCTCGACCAGCACTTCGGTGACATCGCCACCTGGACCGATCCGCACGGCGGCTTCTTCTTGTGGGTCACCCTGCCGAACGGTGTCGACACCCAGGCACTGTTCGAGGTCGCCCTTGCCGAGGGCGTGGCGTTCATTCCGGGAGCGTCGTTCTCTCCCGCTGGCCACTTTCATGACGCGTTGCGGTTGTGCTTCGCTTCAACAGCCCCGGATCGGACGCGCGAGGGTGTCGCCCGGCTGCGTCGGGCGGTCGACCGGCTCAGCGCCGACGGAGCTGCGGATGTCTGACCGGATCACCGACGCCGAGGACGAGGTCCTGGCGCTGCTCGACATCGAGTCGATCGTCGCCCTGACGCAGCTGCTTGTCCGTGCGCCGGGGGAGAACCCGCCAGGCGACGAGGCCGCCAAGGCCGAGCTGATGGCGGCCGCGTGCACGGCCGAGGGACTCGACGTGGAGATGACCGACGTCCGACCCGATCGGCCCAACCTCTCTGCTGTGCTGCCCGGAGGCGACGGGGTTGGCCTGCTGTTGCTCGGTCACACCGACGTAGTGCCGGTCGGCGGCGGCTGGACGGAGGACCCGCGCGGAGGAGTGCTGCGTGACGGACGCATCTACGGCCGAGGCTCGACCGACATGCTCGGCGGGTTGGCCGCCTGCCTCTTCGCGATGTCGGCCGTACGCCGCTCGGGCGCCCGGCTGTCGGGACCGGTCGAGCTCGCTGCGACGGTCGACGAGGAAGACCTCGGTCTCGGCATCCGGCACTACCTGGAGAGCGACCGTTCCCGGTTCGCCGGATGCGTCGTCGCCGAGCCCACGGACCTGCGGACCATCATCGCCGCGCGGGGCGATGCGTATGTCGAGATCGCTGTCACCGGTCGAGCCGCCCACTCCGGCAACCCCGGAGACGGAGCCAACGCGGTGTACGGCGCTGCGGCCGTGATCGCCGACCTCGAAGGCTGGCACAGCGAGCTCGCCACCGACGCCCATCCCTTGGTCGGGCCGGCGACGTGGAGTGTCGGGCAGGTCCGTGGCGGAACCGGCACGTCCATCGTGGCTGCCGAGTGCCGGGTGATGGCCGACCGTCGGCTGCTTCCGGCCGAGTCCGGACCGGCGGTGCTCGAAGCAGTACGCCGTCGGGTCGATCGGCTGGAGCTCGATCGGCGGGGTCTCACCGCGGAGGTGACGATGCCGATGGACATGCCCGGGTTCGAGACCGCGGCCGACGACCCCTTCGTCCGTACCGTCGACACCGCGCTGCAGGTCGCCGGAGGGCCTGGGCTTCCGCTCGGCGGATGGACGGCGGCCTGTGACGGCGGCTTCGTCTCGCGCGAGGCGGGCGTGCCCGTCGTCGTGCTGGGGCCTGGGTCGGTGGCGACGCAGGCGCACCGGGCCGACGAGTCGGTCGGCGTTGACGAGCTGCTCATCGCGGCCCGCGCGTACACCCTCCTCATCCTGCGCCTCCTCACCTGATCTCTCCCCCTCTCCCATTCCCCGGAAATGCGGGAAAGTGCAGGTCGACACGCCGAACCGGGCATGGACCTTCCCGCAAATCGCGGGATTGGTCAGCCGGTGGAGGACAGGGAGGTGTTCAGTGCCTCGGCCAGGACCTCGGCCAGGTGCTTCGCCCGGCGGCCGGTCCCCTGCTCGATCTGGGTGCGGCAACTGAAGCCGTCAGCGATCACCTCGGTGCCGTCGGCGGCCGCGCGGACCGCGGGGAGCAGCACCCGCTCCCCGGCCGCCTGCGACACCTCGTAGTGACCCGCCTCGAAGCCGAAGTTGCCGGCCAGTCCACAGCAGCCTGAGTCCGGGATCGTCGCCTCGAGGCCAGCCGCCTGCATCAGAGCCGTGTCCGGGGCGAAGCCCATCACCGCGTGCTGGTGGCAGTGCACCTGGACGAGCGCGGACCGGTCGACGGGGGGAGGCGTCCAGTCGGGCGCGAAGCGGGCCAACAGCTCGGCCAGCGTGTACGTCTGCGCAGCCAACGCCCCCGCTCGTGGATCGTCGCCGAGCAGGTCCGGCGCATCGTGCCTGAACATCGCCGCGCAACTGGGCTCGAGAACGACGACGGGGATGCCTCGTTCGACGTACGGCGTGAGCACTCGGAGCGCGCGCCGCAACACCTTGGCCGCCCGGTCGAGCTGGCCGGTCGACACCCACGTCAAGCCGCAGCACACCGGCTCGGTCGGGACGACGACGTCGAACCCGGACGCCTCCAGCACCGCGACGGCACTGCGACCGACCTCAGGCGACAGGCGGTTGGTGAACGTGTCCGGCCACAACACGACCTGGCCGCGAGTCGCAGCACCACCCCCAGGCGCGCCGACAGCGCGGCCTGCGAACCAGTTTGTGAGCGACAGCTCCGCGAACGCCGGCAGGGCGCGCTCCACCGCGATCCCACCGATCCGCTTCAGCAAGGTGTCGACGCGCGAGCCGGTGATCCGGTTGGCCAGCCTCGGCGCCTTCGACGCCATCCTGGCCCAGACCGGCAGCCATCCCATCGACCAGTGCGACCGTGGCCGTGCCCACGGTCTGCCGCGGTAGTGCTGGTAGGTGAACTCAGCCTTGTACGTCGCCATGTCCACGTTGACCGGACAGTCCGACAGACAGCCCTTGCACGACAGACACAGGTCGAGGGCATCTCGCACCTCAGCCGATCTCCAGCCGTCGCTGACCACGTCACCCTCGAGCATCTCCCAGAGCAGGTGGGCGCGGCCACGGGTCGAGTGCTGTTCCTCCCGGGTCACCTGATAGCTCGGGCACATCACACCTCCCGCGCTCTGGCGGCACTTTCCCACCCCAACGCACCGCCGCTGCGCCTGGGCGAAGCTGTCGGCGTCCTCGCGGTAGGAAAACACGGTGTGCAGCTCGCGGCCCCGGGCAGCGCCGGTATGTCGCAGCGACGTGTCGAAGCCGGCCGGGTCGACGATCACGTGCGGGTTCATCACGCCTGTCGGGTCGAAGGCACCCTTCACCCGGTCGAACAGCGCGACCGCATCAGAGCCGTACATCCGCTCCAACAGACCGGACCGAGCCCGTCCGTCGCCGTGCTCCCCCGACGCGGACCCGCCCAGCGAGACCACCAGGTCGCACGCTTCCTCGACAAAGGATCGGTACGCCGCGACGCCCTCGGTGGTGAGCAGGTCGAAGTCCATCCTCATATGCATGCAGCCTTCTCCGAAGTGCCCGTACGACGCCCCGGACAGCCGGTAGCGGGCCAGCAGCTCGTCGAGCCCGGACACGTAGGCGCCCAGCTTCGTCGGGGGGACGGCGGCGTCCTCCCATCCACCCCAGGCCTCCGCACCGTCGGGACGTCGAGTTGCCAGCCCCGCCCCGTCTCGTCTACAGCTCCACAGCACTGCCTGCGCACGCGGATCCACGACGACCGAGGATCTGACGGCCTTGCCCAGGTCGGCCAGATCCTGCGCCAGGTCGGCTGCCCGCTGTCGTGCTTGCTCACCCGTCTCCGCCCCGACCTCGACGAGCAGCCACGTCTGTCCGTCAGGCAACCCGGCATGGCGTGCCTCGCGACGCACCTGGTCGGGCAGCCTGTCGACCAGAGTCGCGTTGATCGACTCGATCGTGAGCGGCTCGTGGCCAAGCATGGCGGGCACGCTGTCTGCGGCCGCCACGGCGTCCGGATAGCCGAGCACCAACAATGCCCGGGCGGCCGGGAGCGGCATCAGGGCGACGGTGGCGCGCAGGGTCGTGGCGAGCGTGCCTTCGCTCCCGCAGAGCAGCCGGGCCAGGTCGTGTCCGCGCTCGGGGAGCAGGTGCTGCAACGCATACCCGGAGATCTGGCGGGAGAACGTGCCGAATCGACGACCGATGAGAAGCGCTTCGTCGTCAGCAAGAGTTAGCAGTGCCCGAGCCAGCTCGCCGGCTCGACCCGGCTGAGTCTCCAGCCTGCGGCGACGGTCGTCGGGTCGCTCCCCCGGTGTCGGTACGTCCATGGTCATCGCAGTGCCGTCGGCCAGCAGCACGTCGAGGCTGCGGACGTTGTCCGCCGTCGTCCCCCAGGCGACCGAGTGAGCCCCGCAGGCGTTGTTGGCGATCATCCCACCCAACGTGGCGCGGCTCGCCGAGGACGGGTCGGCCCCGAACGTGAGGCCGTGTCGACCGGCCGCAGCCAGCAGGTCGGTCAGGACCACACCCGGCTCGACGACCGCCGTCCGGGCCACTGGGTCGAGGGCGAGGATCGAAGTCAGATGACGGGATACGTCGATGACCACGCCACCGAGGTCGTTGCCGGCCATCGACGTGCCCCCGGACCTGAGGGTCACCGGTGCACCGGCCGCGGCAGTCAGGGTGACCGCAGCAACCAGGTCTTCGGTGTCGCGGGGGACGACGACCATATCGGGGACGACCCGGTAGTTCGAGGCGTCGAGGCTGTACAACGCCTTCGCGGCCGCGTCGTCTGAGACGCTTCCCCGCATCGCCGCGCGCAGCTGCCTCGCGAGGTCGGACAGGTCGACGTCGGCGGCGGCCGTCAACGGTCGAGCACGGCGCGCAGGAACTTCTTCGTCCGGTCGTGGTCCGGGTCCTTGAAGATCTTGTGCGGTGGACCCTGCTCGACAGCCTGGCCGGAGTCGAACATCACCACCCGATCGGAGATCTCCTCGGCGAACCGCATCTCGTGCGTCACCATGAGCATCGTCATGTCGGCGCTCAGCGCCAGGTCGCGGATGACCGCAAGCACCTCCCCGATCAGCTCGGGGTCCAGGGCCGAGGTGGGCTCGTCGAACAGCAAGATCTTGGGTCGCATCGCCAGCGCGCGGGCGATCGCGACCCGCTGCTGCTGCCCACCGGAGAGCTTGGGCGGCTTGTGGTCGAGGTGTTGGCTGAGCCCGACCTGCTCCATCAGGCCGGTGGCGCGCTCGCGCGCCTCCTCTTTGGACATCCCCAGCACCTGTACCGGTGCCTCCATGACGTTTTCCACCGCCGTCATGTGCGGGAAGAGATTGAACGACTGGAAGACCATGCCGACCTTGCGCCGGGTGGCCCGCATCTGCTTGGTCTCTTTCGGCTTCGCCTTGCCGCGGGCGTCCCACAACGTCTCGCCCTCGATCGAGACAAGGCCGTCGTCCGGGGTCTCGAGCGTCATCAGGATCCGCAGGATGGTCGTCTTGCCCGACCCCGAAGGTCCGATGATCGAGACCTTCTCCCCCTGTGCCACGTGGAAGTTGAGGGAGCGCAACACATGGTTGTCGCCCCAGCTCTTGCTGACGTCGGCGAACGTGATCATCTCGCTGCCCTCGCGGTCGCTGGCGCCCGTGGTCGGGTGGTCCTCAGTGAGTGGGGGCATAACGACGCTCCATCGACTTGACGAACAGGGACGCGGTGTAGCTCACCACGAGGTACAAGATGCCGGCGATCGTGAACGGCTCGAGATAGCGGAAGTCGCTGGACCCGATCGTCTTCGCCGTCTGCATCAGCTCCGACACGGTGATCGCAGCCAGGATCGCAGAGTCCTTGAACATCTGGATCCAGTAGTTCCCGAGCACCGGGATGATGGTCTTGACCGCTTGCGGCAGGACGATCTTGGTCCAGGTACGTCGCGTCGGGAGGCTCAGCGCGCAGGCCGCTTCCCACTGTCCGGCGGGAAGCCCCTCGATCCCCGACCGGTAGACCTCGGCGGTGTAGGCGCTGTAGTTCAGCCCGATCACGATGACACCAGTGGTGAACGCCGACCAGGTGATCCCGTACGACGGCAGGATGAAGAAGGCAGCGTAGGCCTGGACCAGAAGGGGCGTCCCCCGCACGAACAGCACGTAGAAGGTGAACAGGCTCGATACGACCGGGATATTCAGGTAGCGGACGACCGCCACGAACAGCCCGACCACCAACGCGATGACCATGCCCGCCATGGTCACCTCGATCGTCACCCACAGGCCCTCCAACAACCGCGGCAGGATGTCTATCGCGTATGCGCTGCTCCAGTTCATCGCGCCCCGCCCCCCAGTCCGCCCTCGACGACTCGGTAGGTCCGCATCGGACGAGGTGTGCGGTCGGTGGCAAATCGCTTCTCGAGCCAACGGGTCAGGCCGGCGATCAGCATCGCGAGCACGAAGTAGAGCACCAGGATCGTGAAGAACGGACCGCGGGTGTCGGCGGTGTTGTTCCGGATGTCCAACGCGTGGAAGGTCAGCTCGTTGATCGTGATGAACGAGACGAGTGAGGTGGCCTTGAGCAGGTCGACGAACACGTTCCCGAAGGACGGGAGCATCGCCGGGATCGACTGCGGGAGCAGGATTCGCCACATCCGACGCGCCGGTCCGATGCCCAGGGCAACACACGCTTCGGTCTGTCCGGCCGGCCGCGACGCGATCGTTCCGCGCACGACCTCAGCGGCGTACGCCCCCTCGTTGAGCCCGAGGACGAGCACGCCGGCGAACAGCGGCGTCAGTTCGAATCCGAGCTGTGGCAGGGCGTAGTAGAACCAGAAGAGCTGCACGATCATCGAGGTGCCGCGAAACACCTCGACGAACACGTACGCCGGGGCACGCACCAGCCAATGCCGCGAGAGCCGGGCCAGTCCTGCCGTGAAGGCGACGACCACGGTCAGCAACAGCCCGAGGACCGTGACCAGCAAGGTCAACTGGAGTCCGTCGAGGATCAGGCTGCGGTAGTCGAGGATGTTCGACATGACGAGGTCCGGTCCGGCTTCGGGCTCAGCCCTCGACCTGGCAGAGCTCCTTGGCCGTGGCGTTGCGAGCGGCTTCGGCGTCGAAGCCCCACTTGTTCATGATGTCGTCGAACCCCGAGGACTCCTTGAACGTGGCCAGCGCCTTGTTGTACTCCGCTACGGCGGCTTCCTGACCCTTCTTCCATGCAGCGCCCGAGCCCGTCTTCGGTGCGTCGGAGACAACGTCAGTCACCTCGAAGCCCCCCGCGGTCTGCTCGAGGTCGTTCAACGACAAGGTGGGCAGGAAGAAGGCGTTGGCGCGGTTCGTCTTCACGGCCTCCACACCACTCACGTTGTCGTTGACGATGACCTGTTGTCCCTTGGGGACGCCGGCAGTGTTGAGGATGCCCTGCTCGAAACCGCCGGGGAGCACGGCGATCTTCAGCTTGGAGTTGTCGAGGACGTCTTGCACCGTGAGCACGTTGTCGGGGTTGCCGGTCGGCACACCGAACGACTCGGTCGACACGATCACCGGCTCGCTGTAGATCACCTCCGCGCACCGGGACTGCTTCATGAAGAGACCGGCCGCGATCACGTCGACTCGGCCGGCTTGCAGGCTGGGAATCATCGACTCGTAGGCGACCTTGACACCCTTGATGTC
This sequence comes from Propionibacteriales bacterium, assembly GCA_038259225.1. GTDB lineage: Bacteria > Actinomycetota > Actinomycetes > Propionibacteriales > Nocardioidaceae > JANLYC01. The sequence continues at coordinate 45,139 of JBBSPA010000008.1, read as the reverse complement.
GGGGATGTCGAGCGTCTTGACGACCGCGCGGAGCACGTCGGGCTCAGCGCCGGTCACGGTGCCGTCGGTCTCGAGCTTCGTGTACGGCGGCTCGCTGAACACGGCTACCCGAAGGAAGCCCTGGTCGCGGCCACGCTTCAGCACGCTGCTGGCGTTGCTGGTGCCGCCACCGGCGTCGGTCTTGCTGCACGCACCGAGGAAGCCCACGACCGGAACACCGACCGCGGCGGCTCCGAGGCCGCGAAGCAATGTCCTACGGGAGATCTCGCTCATTTCACTCCGATCCTGGCCACTACCTGGGGATTGAGGCGGCACGGTCTGGGCGCGTCCCGAGCCACAACCTGCGCATGGCAGCCGAACCTAGCGAGCGTATGTAGTATTGTCAACAATCTACCCATGAGGAGGTCTGATGGCTGAACCGGTGTCGATCGGGCTGCTGTACCCCGGTTACGGTGCCGAGGACGACTTCGCGATGCTCGAGGACCGGCTGGGCGACAGGATCAGGCTTCCGCTCGTCCATACGTCGGTCGGTGAGGACGCGCACCGGGTCGACGCCCTCCTGGACCTTGGCCGTCCGGACCGGCTGACGGCGGGAGCGCAGGCGCTGCTGACGCACCGTCCGGACGCGGTGATGTGGGCCTGCACGTCTGGCAGCTTCGTGTTCGGGTGGGACGGCGCCCGCCGCCAGGTGGACGACCTGGCGCACCAGGTGGGTCTGCCGGCGTCGTCGACGTCGATCGCCTTCGTCAACGCTGCTCGGAGCCTGGACGTGCGCCGGGTCGCCGTCGCGGCGTCGTACCCGCAGGAAGTGGCTCGGCACTTCGTGGACTTCCTCCGCGCTGGCGGCGTCGAGGTGACGACCATGGGCAGTCACGGCATCGTGACGGCCCGGGAGGTCGGTGAGCTGGGGCTCGCCGACGTGGTGAGGATGATCGAGACGGTGGACACGGCGGGGGCGGAGGCAGTGCTGGTTCCCGACACGGCGATGCATTCCTTGGCCTGGCTCGATGAGCTGGAAGCCGCCGCCGGTATGCCGGTGCTGACCGCGAACCAGGTGACCATCTGGGAGGGGTTGTCCCTCGTCACGCCGCCGCCTGCACTCCCCGGACTCGGTACGCTGTTCGGCACATCTGCGGTGGCGAGGTCGAGGGGAGGTCGCTGATGCCCGCGCGTCGCTACATCGAACCCCTGGTACGCGAGTCGACGCCCAGCATCATCGCCGACAAGCTACGACAGGCGATCAGTCATGGCGAGCTGCGCGCCGGCATGCAGCTCGGCGAGGCCGAACTCGCCCGCCAGCTCGGCGTCAGTCGCGGCCCCCTTCGCGAGGGCCTGCAGCGCCTCACACAGGAAGGCCTGCTGGTCTCGGTCCGTAACCGCGGCGTGTTCGTGATCGAGATGACACCGGAGAACGTCAGGGACATGTACCTCGCCCGCGGAGTCGTCGAGCGGGCGGCCGCGGCGAAGATCCTGGGCGGCGCAGACGCGGTGACGGCCGGCGTGAGCCTGCACGAGGTCATCGATGCGATGCGAGAGGCCGCCCACGGCGGGGATGCCAGCGCCGTGAGTGAGGCCGACATCGCCTTCCACCAACGGCTCGTGTCACTGGCGCGCAGCCCGCGGTTGACCCGGATCCACCAGACGCTGCTGACGGAGACCCAGATGTGCATCCACGCTCTGGAGGAGACCTACCGGTACCTCGACGAGCGCGTGGTGGAGCACGGGGCGATTGCCGACGCCTTCGTCGCCCAAGACGCTGCCCTCACCGACCGGCTCCTGCTGGACCACATGGAGGACGCGATCGTCCGGCTCACCAAGGCCGCGCACGGTCGAGCGGTGTCCGGGCCGGACGGCACGTCCTCAGACGGTGCGTCACGTTAGCCGTCCCAGCCGACCACGCCCCACTCACAGGGCGATGCCGACGTACTTGGTCTCCAAGAACTCGTCGATGCCGCTCGACCCACCCTCGCGACCGAGCCCCGACTGCTTGACCCCGCCGAACGGGGCGGCAGGGTTGGACACGACGCCCTGGTTGAGCCCGACCATGCCCGTCTCCAAGGCCTCGGCAATGCGCAGCGCTCGTCGCAAGTCGTTGGTGAAGACATAGGAGACCAACCCGTACTCCGTGTCGTTGGCCGCGTCGATGGCCTCGGTGTCGGTGGAGAACGGCGTGAGGGGCGCCACCGGACCGAAGATCTCCTCGCTCGCCATCCTGGCTTGACGGGGTACGCCAGTCAGCACCGTCGGTGGGTAGAAGTAGCCGTCGCCGACCGGTGTCTCGCCACCGGTGAGGACCTCGGCGCCACGCGCAACGGCGTCGGCCACCAGCTCGGTCACCTTGCGCTGAGCGGCCTCGTCGATCAGGGGGCCGACCCTGACGCCGTCCTCGGTGCCGCGTCCCACTGGCATCGCGGCCATCTTCTTGGCGAGCCTTACGCCGAACTCGTCGATCACCGACTCGTGCACGAGGATGCGATTGGCGGCGGTGCAGGCCTCTCCCATGTTGCGCATCTTGGCGGCGATCGCTCCGTCGACCGCCTCGTCGAGATCAGCGTCGTCGAAGACCAGAAACGGTGCGTTGCCGCCGAGCTCCATGGACGTCCGCAGGACTTTCTCGGCACACTGCTCGAGAAGCACCTTCCCGATCTTGGTCGAGCCGGTGAACGAGAGCTTGCGGGCCCGACCCGACCGGATCAGAGGCTCCATCACACCACCCGCATCCGTGGTCGTGACCACGTTGACGGCACCGTCGGGAAGGCCCGCCTCCCGAAGGATGCCAACGAGGGCCAGCATGGACAGTGGCGTTTGCTGAGCAGGTTTGATGACGCTGGTACAACCTGCCGCGATCGCCGGCCCCAGCTTGCGGGTTCCCATAGCCATCGGAAAGTTCCACGGGGTGACCAGCAGACAGGGGCCGACCGGCTGCCTTGTGACCAGGAACCGGGCGCCTCCGGCCGGCGCCGTCTGGTAACCCCCGTCGATCCGAACAGCCTCGCCCGCGAAATGCCGGAAGAACTCCGCGGCATAGGCGATCTCGCCCGCCGCCTCGGCTACCGGCTTGCCCATCTCGAGCGTCATCAGGAGGGCGAGCTGTTCCTTTCGCTCGTGCAACAGCTCGAACGCATTCTGCAGGATGTCCGCTCGGGTGCGCGGTGCGAGAGCGGCGAAGGCGGGTTGCGTAGCGACCGCTGCATCGAGTGCTCGCACCCCGTCGGCAGGCGAGGCGTCCGCGACCCGACACAGCGCGGCCCCGGTCGACGGGTCGTGGACCACGAAGGTGGCTTCGTCGTCGGCATCCACCCACGCCCCTGCGATGAACAGCTGCTTGGGGACGTCCCGCACGACACTCGTCTGCCTGGTCTTGTCAGCGGCAGCTGCGCCGGATCCGGTGGCCATCGGTCGCCTCCTGGTCGTGGGCGAGACGGGTTCCGCAAGCTCGCCGAGCCGTTGTACAGTGATTGTCAACAATCTACCAGAGGGGTTTTCGTGGCTGAACTGTCCCAGCAGCTCAAGCAAGCGACCAGTGTCGTTGCCGCACGCGGCGAGGGTGTCTACCTCTACGACGAGGAGGACCGTCGGTATCTGGACTTCACCGCGGGAATCGGGGTCACCAGCACGGGGCACTGCCACCCACGCGTCGTGGAGGCGGCTGCCGCGCAGGTTCGCACATTGATCCACGCGCAGTACACCACCGTCATGCACCGACCCCTGCTCGATCTGGTGGACCGGCTCGGTGAGGTCCTCCCGCCCGGCCTGGATCGGATGTTCTTCGCCAACTCCGGGTCCGAGGCGGTCGAGGCGGCGCTTCGCCTGAGCCGACAGGCCACCGGTCGCCCGAACGTGATCGCCTTTCATGGCGGCTTCCACGGCCGGACGGTAGCGGCCGCTTCCCTGACAACCTCAGGCACCAAGTTTCGGGCGGGATTCAGCCCGCTGATGAGCGGCGTGCATGTCGCGCCCTTTCCCGATCCCACGCACTACGGCTGGTCGGTCGACGAGGTCACCGACTTCGCGCTCAGCCAGCTCGACTACCTGCTCCAGACCGTCAGCGCGCCGGCCGACACGGCAGCGTTCATCGTCGAGCCGGTCCTCGGAGAAGGCGGCTACGTGCCCGGCAACACCCGGTTCTTCGCCGGCCTGAGGGAGCGGGCTGACGCGTCCGGGATCCTGCTCGTCGTCGACGAGGTCCAGACCGGCTGGGGACGAACGGGCCGGTTCTGGGGCGGCGATCACTTCGACCTCCGCCCGGACGTCCTGATCACGGCCAAAGGTCTGGCATCTGGCTTCCCCCTGTCCGCAATCGCAGCATCCTCCGAGCTGATGGCCAAAACCTGGCCGGGGTCACAGGGTGGGACCTACGGCGCCAACGCCGTTGCCTGCGCGGCTGCGCTCGCCACGCTGGATGTGGTGCAAGAAGAGCACCTGGTCGAGAACGCCGCGGAGCAAGGCGCCCACCTCCGAGCAGGGCTTGAGAAGGCGGCCGCCGGCCACGCAGGCATTACCGACGTCCGCGGTCTCGGACTGATGCTCGGCAACGAGTTTCGTGATGCCGACGGCAGCCCCGACGGCGCGACCGCGGCTGCGGCACAACGCGAGGCGGCTCGCCGAGGGCTGCTGCTGCTGACCTGTGGTGCGTGGGGCCAGGTCGTCCGGTTCATCCCAGCACTCGTGGTAGAGCCCGGGCACGTCGACGAGGCCGTGTCGATCTGGGCGGACTCGGTCGCCGCCGTCACCAGCTAGCCACCGCCATTACCCCCGGGCCTGAGGCTCAAGCGGCGCAGGGTACGCCGAGCTCGGCCAGCTTGGCCTTGCCGCCGTCGAGCGCGGTCAGGATCAGCGCGCCGTCCGGGGTGAGAGTGAACGAGTGCTCGAAGTGCGCCGACCAGCTGCCGTCGTCGGTCACCACGGTCCACTCGTCCTCCAAGGTGCGCGTCTGGATCGTACCGAGGGTGATCATCGGCTCCACCGCCAGCGCGAGCCCGCGCACCAGCTTCGTGCCCTTGCCCGGCCGGCCGTAGTTCGGAACGCTCGGCGGCATGTGCATCGCCGACCCGATGCCGTGCCCGACGTAGTCCTCGACGATGCCGTAGTTGCCCTGGCTGCGTACGTAAGACTCGATCGCGTGCGAGATGTCGGTGACTCGGCCGCCGAGGCGGGCGGCCGCGAAGCCCCGCCACATGCTCTCCTCGCAGACGCGCATCAGCTCGGTCAGCTCAGCCGTCGCCTCCCCTACCGCGACGGTGATCGCCGCGTCGCCGTGCCAGCCGGAGACGATCGCGCCGCAGTCCAGGGAAACCAGGTCACCGTCGACGAGTACCCGGTCTCCCGGGATCCCGTGCACGACCTCATCGTTGACCGAGGCGCAGATCGTGGCGGGGAAGCCGTGGTAGCCCAGGAAGTTCGGTGTCGCACCCCGATCACGGATGTGGTCCGCGGCGATGCTGTCCAGCTTCCTGGTCGTCACCCCCGGCGCGACGGCCTCGCGCATCAGCTCCAGGGCCTCACCGACGACGAGACCAGCCTCGCGCATCAGCGAGATCTGCTCCGGCGTCTTGATCTCGACGCCGCGTTCGCGAAACATCGATCGCCTCAGGCGCCGGCGCCGACCGAGGCCAGTGAGGAGATGGCTCGTTCGGTGATCTCGTCGACCGGACCCTGCGCAGTGATCGAGCGGAGCAGCCCCGCCTCCTGGTAGAACCCCACGAGCGGCTCAGTCTGCTCGGTATACACCTCGAGCCGCCGACGGATCGTGTCGGGCAGGTCGTCGTCACGCTGAAACAGCTCACCGCCGCAGACGTCGCAGACGCCTTCCTTCTTCGGCGGATCGAACTCGACGTGCCAGACGTGGCCACACGTGCGGCAGGTACGCCGACCGGACAGCCGGCGTACGACCTCGTCGTCGTCGATCTGGAGCTCGAGCACCACGTCTAACGGTGTCCCGAGGTCGTCGAGCATGTCCCGCAGGGCCTGCGCCTGGGCCAGCGTGCGGGGGAAGCCGTCGAGCAGGAACCCGTTCTGTGCATCGTCCTGGCTGAGCCGGGCTCGGACGATCCCGATCGTGACCTCGTCAGGGACCAGGTCCCCGGCGTCCATGTACCGCTTGGCCTGCTGACCAAGGTCGGTCTTGGCGGCGATGTTGGCCCGGAAGATGTCGCCGGTCGAGATCGCGGGGATGTCGTAGTGCTTCGCGACGAACTTGGCCTGCGTCCCCTTCCCCGCCCCCGGCGCGCCTACCAAGACCAGGCGCATCAGCGCAGGAATCCTTCGTAGTGCCGCTGCTGGAGTTGGCTCTCGATCTGCTTCACCGTGTCCAGGCCGACGCCGACCATGATGAGCAGCGAGGTGCCGCCGAAGGGGAAGTTCTGGTTGGCGTTGACCACCACGAAGGCGATCAGCGGAACCAGCGCGACCAGGCCGAGGTACATCGCTCCGGGAAAGGTGATCCGGGAGAGCACGTACGCCAGGTAGTCCTCGGTCGGCTTGCCCGCCCGGATGCCGGGCACGAAGCCGCCGTACTTCTTCATGTTGTCGGCGACTTCCTCGGGATTGAACGTGATGGCCACGTAGAAGTACGTGAAGAACACGATCATCAGGAAGTAGGTCAGCATGTAGTACGGGTGGTCACCACGGACGAAGTGGGTTTGCACCCAGGCCGACCACGGGGCGGTCGGGTTGAACTGCGACGTCAGCGCGGGGAGATAGAGCAGGCTGCTGGCGAAGATCACCGGGATCACGCCGGCCTGGTTGACCTTGAGAGGGATGTACGTCGAGGAGCCGCCGAACATCCGTCGTCCGACCATCCGCCTGGCGTACTGGACCGGAATCCGGCGCTGCGCCTGCTCGATGAAGATCACCGCCGCGACGATGATCAGGCCGATCATCACCACGATGCCGAAGATGTCCCAGCCGTGCTCCTTCTTGATGCCCCACAAGGCTGTCGGGAAGGAGGAGATGATCGAGGTGAAGATCAGGATCGACATGCCGTTGCCGATACCGCGGTCGGTGATGAGCTCACCGAACCACATGATCATCGCCGTCCCGGCGGTCATCGTGATCACCATGATCAGGCTGGTGGTCAGCTTGTCGTCGACCAGCAAGGAGCCCTGCACGGTCGTGCCCTGGAAGATCTGGCCGCTGCGGGCCAGCGCCACGATGCCGGTGGACTGCAAGATCGCGAGTCCGAGCGTCAGATAACGCGTGTACTGGGTGATCTTGGCGGTGCCGGCCTGGCCTTCCTTCTTGAGGGTCTCCAGGCGTGGGATCACCACGGTCAGCAGCTGCAGGATGATGCTCGCGGTGATGTAGGGCATGATGCCCAGGGCGAAGATGCTCAGCTTGAGAAGGGCGCCCCCGGAGAACAGGTTGATCAGACCGTAGATGCCTGCGTTCTGGACACCGTTGAGCCCCTCCTGCACCTTGACGTAGTCGACGCCGGGACACGGAATCGACGACCCGAGCCGGAACAGCACGACGATGAGGAGCACGAACAGCAGCTTGCGCCGCAGGTCCGGGGTCCGGAATGCGTTGACAAAGGCGCTTAGCACCAAGTCCTCCCAGCAATCCCCCGTGCGGGAGAATCATTCGTGTCCTGTGCCCGAGGGCTTGTGTCAAAGACTAGACGTATGCCCTCGGACAATAACATTCCGAGGGCATCCGGCTCAGAGCTGCGTCGTGGAACCACCGGCTGTAGCGATCTTCTCCAGGGCCGCGGCCGAGAACGCGTGTGCGCTGACCTGCACCGCAACGCTGATCTCGCCACCGCCGAGGATCTTGACCGGAGCGTTGTCGCGTACGGCACCCTTCTGCACGAGCAGGGCCGGTGTGACCTCGCCGCCGTCGGGAAACAGGCTGCTCAGCTTGTCCAGGTTGACCACCTGGAACTCGACGCGGAACGGGTTCTTGAAGCCCTTGAGCTTGGGCAGTCGCATGTGCAGCGGCGTCTGCCCGCCCTCGAAGCGAGCCGGGACCTGATAGCGCGCCTTCGTACCCTTGGTACCTCGACCCGCTGTCTTGCCCTTGCCGCCCTCACCGCGACCTACCCGGGTCTTGGCGGTCTTGGCGCCGGGCGCCGGGCGTAGGTGGTGGAGTTTGAGCGTCATGTCAGTCGACCTCCTCGACGTCGATGAGATGCGGAACCGTGGCCAGCATCCCGCGGATCTCGGGGCGGTCCTCCTTGACGACGATGTCGCCGATCCGCTTGAGGCCGAGGCTGCGGAGGGTCTCGCGCTGGTTCTTCTTCCTGCCGATGCCGGACCTGACCTGACGCACCTTGATCCGACCCATCACTCGCTCACTTCCGCGCGGGCCTTGAGCAACGCCGCAGGGGCGACCTGCTCGACAGTCAGACCACGCTGGCTGGCGATGTCCTCAGGCGTCTTGAGCATGCGCAGGGCAGCCACGGTGGCGCCGACGATGTTGAGCGCGTTCGACGAGCCGAGGGACTTGCTCAGCACGTCGTGGATGCCCGCACACTCCAAGACAGCGCGCACCGGCCCACCGGCGATCACGCCGGTACCCGGGGCAGCCGGACGCAGCATCACGACGCCGGCCGACTTCTCACCCTGGACCGGGTGCGGGATCGTGCCCTGGCTGCGCGGCACCTTGAACATCGACTTCTTGGCCTCTTCGACGCCCTTGGCGATCGCTGCCGGGAACTCCTTGGCCTTGCCGTAGCCCACACCGACGTTGCCGTCCCCGTCACCGACGACGACAAGGGCGGTGAAGCTGAAGCGTCGACCACCCTTCACGACCTTGGCGACACGGTTCGTCGCCACGACGCGCTCGATGTAGGCGGTCTTCTCCGCAGCCGAACCGCGACGGTCGTCGCGACCTCGGCGGTCGGAACCGGCACCGCCACTACGGCGCTGGGGTCCGCTCATTCGAACTACCTTCTCTCTCTTACGTCAGTACGTCGTGTGTGTGGCCTAGAAGGCCAGGCCGCCTTCGCGGGCGCCGTCGGCCAGGGCGGCGATCCGCCCGTGGTACTTGTTGCCGGCTCGGTCGAAGACGACCGACTCGACCCCGGCAGCCTTGGCGCGCTCGGCGACGAGTTCGCCGACCTTCTTCGCCTTGGCCGTCTTGTCGCCGTCCAGCGTGCGCAGGTCGGCTTCCATGGTGCTGGCCGAGGCCACCGTCTTGCCCTCCAGGTCGTCGACGACCTGGACGAACAGGTGGCGGCTGGACCGGGTCACGATCAGACGGGGACGCTCGGCCGACCCGTGGACCTTCTTGCGACCACGGACCTGGCGGCGCTGACGCGACGCAGTCTTGGACGCAGTGTGCTTGCGCGCCTTGAGTGCGATAGCCATCACTTACCAGCCTTTCCGACCTTGCGGCGGATCTGTTCGCCGGCGTAACGGATGCCCTTGCCCTTGTACGGCTCGGGCTTGCGGAGCTTGCGGATCTTCGCCGCGACTTCGCCGACGACCTGCTTGTCGATGCCCTGCACAGCGAACTTGGTGGGGCTCTCGACGGCGAACGCGACCCCTTCAGGGGCATGCACGGTGATCGAGTGGCTGTAGCCGAGCGCGAACTCCAGCTGGGTGGGTCCCTTGGCGACGACGCGGTAGCCGACACCGACGATCTCGAGCTTCTTCTCGTAGCCGTCGGTGACGCCGGTGACCATGTTGGCGATCAGCGTGCGGGACAGACCGTGCAGCGAGCGGCTCTCACGCTCGTCGTTCGGACGCTTGACCTGGAGCGTTCCGTCGTCGGCCTTCGCCACGGCGATGGGCTCGCGGACCTTGTGGGACAGCGTGCCTTTGGGGCCCTTGACGGTGACCGTCTGGCCGTCGAGCGCGACGTCGACCCCGGACGGAACCGTGATGGGGAGCTTGCCGATACGCGACATGAGTGTTCCTCCTCCTGATTCCGGGGGTTACCAGACGTAGGCGAGGACTTCCCCACCTACGCCCTTCTTCTTGGCCTGACGGTCTGTCAGCAGGCCGGTCGACGTGGAGATGATCGCAACGCCGAGTCCGCCGAGCACCTTCGGCAGGCCGGTGGACTTCGCGTAGACGCGAAGGCCGGGCTTGCTGATCCGGCGTACACCGGCCATCGAGCGCTCGCGGTTCGGGCCGTACTTCAGGTCGATCACCAGCGTCTTGCCGACGACGCTGACGCCGTCAGCGGGCTCGTCAACCTTCCAGGAGCCGATGTAGCCCTCCTGCTGGAGGATCTCAGCGACTCCGGACTTCAGCTTGCTGTAGGGCATGGTGACCGTGTCGTGGTACGCCTGGTTGGCGTTGCGCAGACGCGTGAGCATGTCTGCGATCGGGTCTGTCATCGTCATGGCCGGGGGCCTCTTTCTCGCTGTGGTTTCGGTCTCCCGACCTTCAGCGTTTCTGTCTGGTGTTCTTCGGCGGTCTTGGTCCGGTAGGGGACCTCAACCATGAAATCGGGGTCTGGGGCCGGAGCCCCAGGGTGGCGGCGTCAACGAAGAGCGAAGCGATTCGTCGACACCGACTACCAGCTGCTCTTGGTGACGCCGGGAAGCTCGCCGCGGTGGGCCATCTCGCGCAGGCACACCCGGCACAGGCCGAACTTGCGGTAGACCGACTTGGGTCGACCACAGCGCTGGCAACGGGTGTAGCCACGCACCTTGAACTTGGGCTTGCGGGCGGCCTTGACGACCAACGATGTCTTCGCCATGTCAGTTCTCCTTGAAGGGAAAGCCGAGGTGCTTCAACAGCGCCCGGCCTTCCTCGTCGTTCGTCGCGGTCGTGACGACCGTGATGTCCATACCGCGCTGACGGTCGATCCGGTCCTGGTCGATCTCGTGGAACATGACCTGCTCGGTGAGTCCGAAGGTGTAATTGCCCTTGCCGTCGAACTGTCGCGGTGACAGCCCGCGGAAGTCGCGGATACGGGGCAGGGCCAGCGAGAGCAGCCGGTCCAGGAACTCCCACATCCGGTCACCCCGCAGCGTCACGTGGGCGCCGATCGGCATACCCTCGCGCAGCTTGAACTGGGCGATCGACTTGCGCGCCCGGGTGACCTGCGGCTTCTGGGCGGTGATGATCGTCAGGTCTCGCACCGCGCCCTCGATCAGCTTGGAGTCGCGGGCCGCCTCGCCGACACCCATGTTGACCACGATCTTCGTCAGACCGGGCACCTGCATGACGTTGGCGTAGCCGAACTCGTCCTTCAGTGCCGGAAGAATCTCGCTCCGGTACCTGGTCTTGAACCGAGGCGCCTCGCGCGCCTCAGAGGTGGTGGTGCTCATCAGATCTCCTCGCCATTCTTGGTGGCGACCCGTACGCTGCGGTGCTTGGTGTACGTGGTCCCGTCGCCACGGGTCTTCTCGACCTCGACGCGCTTGGCACCGACGCGGGTGGGGACCTTCTTGCCGTCGACCTCGGTCAGCAACATCACGTTGGACGCATGGATCGCAGCCTCCTGGGTGATGATGCCGCCGGTCGTGCCGCCGCGACCGCCCTGGTTGACCACACGGGTATGCCGCTTGACGCGGTTGACACCCTCCACGATCACCCGGTTGCGCTCGGCTTCGACGGCGATGACCTTGCCCTCGGCGCCTTTGTCCTTGCCGGCGACGACTCGAACCACATCGCCCTTCTTGATGGTCAGGCTGCTCGACTTGTTCGCCATGGTCACAGCACCTCCGGTGCGAGCGAGATGATCTTCATGAACTTCTTGTCCCGCAGCTCACGACCCACGGGTCCGAAGATGCGGGTGCCGCGAGGTTCGCCGTCCTGGCGCAGGATCACCGCGGCGTTCTCGTCGAAGCGGATGTAGGAGCCGTCGGCGCGCCGGCGCTCCTTGACCGTGCGAACGATCACCGCCTTGACGACCTCGCCCTTCTTCACGTTGCCACCGGGGATCGCGTCCTTGACGGTCGCGACGATGACGTCGCCGATGCCGGCGTAGCGCCGACCGGAACCACCGAGCACCCGGATGCACAAGATCTGCTTGGCACCGGTGTTGTCGGCGACCTTCAGTCGCGACTCCTGCTGGATCATCTGTCTCTTCTCCTATGTCGCATCGGTTCTCAGCGGACTGAGCCTGATGGAACGGGTTACTTGGCCTTCTCGAGGACTTCGACGACGCGCCATCTCTTGGTCGCGGACAGAGGACGGGTCTCCATGATCAGGACCCGGTCACCGGTGCCACATTGGTTGGTCTCGTCGTGCGCCTTCAGCTTGCTGGTGCGTCGGAGCACCTTGCCGTACAAGGCGTGCTTGACGCGGTCCTCGACGGACACGACCACGGTCTTGTCCATCTTGTCGCTCAGCACCAGGCCCTCGCGGACCTTGCGCCGGTTGCGCTCATCGGTGGTCACGTCACTCATGCGGCACCTTCGTCGTTGCTGTCGTCGTTGCTTTCGTCGTTGCTGTCGTCGTTGCTGTCGTCGTTGCTGTCGTTGTCGCTGTCGTCGTTGGTCTCATCAGCGTCGGAGGTGATGATGCCGAGCTCGCGCTCGCGCATGATGGTGTAGATCCGCGCGATGTCCCGGCGCACGTGGCGGAGCCGCCCATGCGACTCGAGCTGACCGGTCGCTGCCTGGAAGCGCAGGTTGAAGAGCTCTTCCTTGAACTCGCGCAGCTTCTCCTCCAAGGAGTCGCTGTCGAGGTGACGCAGCTCAGTTGCTGCCGTGGTCGCCATCAGAACTCACCGTCCCGGCTCACGAATTTTGTCTTCATTGGAAGCTTGTGCTGGGCGCGACGCATGGCCTCGCGTGCGATCGACTCCGATACACCGGAGAGCTCGAACAACACGCGGCCCGGCTTCACGTTGGCGATCCACCACTCCGGGGACCCCTTGCCCGAGCCCATCCGGGTCTCGGCAGGCTTCTTGGTCAGCGGGCGATCCGGGTAGATGTTGATCCAGACCTTGCCACCGCGCTTGATGTGGCGGGTCATGGCGATACGAGCGGACTCGATCTGGCGGTTGGTGACGTAGTGGCCCTCGACCGCCTGGATCCCGAACTCGCCGAAAGCCAGCCTGGTGCCACCCTTTGCAGCGCCGGTGCGCTTCGGGTGATGCTGCTTGCGATGCTTCACCCTACGGGGGATCAGCATGGCTCAGCCCTCCTGTCCGGTGGACTCGGCCGGGGCGGCTGTGGTCGGCGCGGTGGCTGTGGTCGGCGCGGCTGTGGTCGGCGCGGCGGCTGCGTCCGGGGACGTCGTGGTCGCGGATGCTGCCTCGGCGGGAGCGGTGTCGGGACGACGGTCGCCGCGTTCGGGCCGGTCTCCGCCGGGGCGACGACCGCGGGTCGGCCGGTTGCGGTTGCCCGCCTGCGCCAGCGCTGCGGCCTGGGCCTCGCGCTCAGCGCGGGTTCCGGCGACCTCGCCCTTGAAGATCCAGACCTTCACGCCGATTCGGCCGAAGGTCGTCTTGGCCTCGTAGAAGCCGTAGTCCACGTCGGCGCGCAGCGTGTGCAGCGGGACGCGACCTTCGCGGTAGAAGTCCGAGCGGGACATCTCAGCGCCACCGAGACGACCCGAGCACTGGATCTTGATGCCCTTCGCTCCGGATCGCATCGCCGTCTGGATGGCCTTGCGCATGGCGCGCCGGTAGGCAACCCGGCTCGACAGCTGCTCGGCGACCCCCTGGGCGACGAGCTGGGCGTCGATCTCGGGGTTGAGCACCTCACGGATGTTGAGCTTGACCTGCTTGCCCGTGAGCTTCTCGAGGTTCTCGCGGATCCGGTCAGCTTCGGCACCACGGCGACCGATCACGATACCGGGACGAGCGGTGTAGATCGTGACCGAGACCCGGTCGCGGGTGCGCTCGATCTCGACGCGGCTGATCCCGGCGCGGTCCATGCCCTTGGTGAGGAGCTTGCGGATCGCGACGTCCTCACCGACGTAGGACTTGTACAGCTTGTCGGCATACCAACGGGACTTGTGGTCCGTGGAGATCCCGAGGCGGAAGCCGTGCGGGTTGACTTTCTGGCCCATTAGCGGGAGCCTCCTGCGGTTGTCGAGTCAGAGCCAGCGGCTGGCTGCACGACCAGCGTGATGTGGCTGGTGCGCTTGAGGATGCGCGTGGCGCGGCCCTGCGCACGGGGACGGAAACGCTTCAGCGTCGGGCCCTCGTCGACCAGCGCCTTGGTGACGACCAAGGTGCCGCGCTCCAGACCCTCACCTTCGGTGGCGTTGGAGACGGCGCTCTCGAGCACCTTGTAGACGTCCGCAGCCGCTGCCTGGGGTGCGAAGCGAAGGGTGGCCAAGGCCGCATCCACATTCGCTCCGCGCACCATCTCGACGACGCGGCGGGCCTTCATCGGCGTCACGCGGACGAAGCGCGCGACGGCGAAGGAACCCGGCTGGTCACCCAGCAGGTTCTCGCGGCGGGCGCTTAAGCGCCTGCGCTCAGTAACGCTCATGTCAATTACTTCTTTCCGGCTTCTCGGCGGTCACAGTCGATGTCCGCGTCAGCGGCGGCGGCTCTTGCGGTCGTCCTTCTCGTGTCCACGGAAGGTGCGGGTGGGCGCGAACTCGCCCAGCTTGTGTCCCACCATGGCGTCGGTCACGAACACCGGGACGTGCTTGCGACCATCGTGCACGGCGATCGTGTGACCGATCATGTCCGGCACGATCATCGAGCGACGTGACCAGGTCTTGATGACGTTCTTGGTGCCCTTGTCGTTCTGCACGTCCACCTTCTTCTGCAGGTGGTCGTCGACGAACGGGCCCTTCTTGAGGCTGCGTGGCATGTGTCAGGCCCTTCTCAGCGCTTGCCGGTCTTGCGGCGACGGACGATCAGCTTGTCGGAGGCCTTGCGCTTGCGCGTTCGGCCCTCAGGGACGCCCCAGGGGGACACCGGGTGGCGGCCACCAGAGGTCTTGCCCTCACCACCACCGTGCGGGTGGTCGATCGGGTTCATGGCCACCCCACGCACGGTCGGGCGCTTGCCCTTCCAGCGCATCCGGCCGGCCTTGCCCCAGTTGATGTTGGACTGCTCGGCGTTGCCGACCGAGCCGACGGTGGCGCGGCAACGCACGTCGACGTACCGCATCTCACCGGACGGCATCCGCAGCTGTGCGCGGCTGCCCTCGCGGGCGACCAGCTGCACTGCCACACCGGCGGAGCGGCCGATCTTGGCACCGCCACCGGGGCGGAGCTCGATGGCGTGCACAGTCGTACCGACCGGGATGTTGCGCAGCGGCAGGTTGTTGCCGGGCTTGATGTCGGCACTGGGGCCGTTCTCGACCTGCGTGCCCTGCCGTAGACCGTTCGGCGCGATGATGTAGCGCTTCTCGCCGTCGGCGTAGTGCAGCAGCGCGATCCGGGCGGTCCGGTTGGGGTCGTACTCGATGTGCGCGACCTTGGCCGGTACGCCGTCCTTGTCGTAGCGACGGAAGTCGATGATCCGGTAGGCACGCTTGTGCCCGCCGCCTTGGTGGCGCGTCGTGATCCGACCCTGGTTGTTGCGGCCGCCCTTCTTGGGCAGCGGCACGACCAGCGTCTTCTCCGGGGTCGAGCGCGTGATCTCGACGAAGTCGGCGACGCTGGAGCCGCGACGGCCCGGCGTGGTCGGCTTGTACTTACGGATACCCATGAGTTCTCAGTCCTCGTTGTCGAGCCCGGTCAGGAGACCGGGCCTCCGAAGATGTCGATGCGCTGGCCCTCGGCAAGACTGACGATCGCCCGCTTGGTGTCCGGACGCGAGCCCCAGCCGTTGCGGGTGCGCTTGCGCTTGCCCGGTCGGTTGATGGTGTTGACGCTGGTGACCTGGACGTTGAACACCTTTTCGACGGCGATCTTGATCTCGGTCTTGTTCGAGTCCTTGCGGACCAGGAACGTGTACTTGTTCTGGTCCAGCAATGCGTAGGACTTCTCGCTCACCACAGGGGCGAGCAACACGTCGCGGTGGTCCTTGTAGAGGTTCGTCATTCGTCCTCGGCCTTCCCGCTCTCCTCGTTCGCCTCGATCGAGGCCTTCGAGCCGGCCTCGACGAAACCGGCCTTCTCGGCGGAGTCGACGGAGTCGAACCACACGGTGGGGTCGGTCTGCTCGTACCACTGGCCGTCGGGCTGGTGGAACTTCAGGGAGTCGGCGTTGCCCTTGATCGTGAAGCCCTTGGGCGCTTCACCGCTCTCCAGCGGCGACGCCGAGCCGGGACCGTACGGCGCCTCGTCGGCGGCGTCGACCTTGGCAGGCTTCTCCGCCTTCTCAGGCTTCTCCGCCTTGGCGGGCTTGTCCGCGTCGACCGGAGCGTCCAACGTGGCGGCCTCGGAGGACGTCGCCACCGCCTTGACGGACTTGCCGGTGACCGGCCCTGTGACGAACGCGTCGTAGGCCCCCTTGGTGAAGACCACGTCGTCACTGAGCAGCACGTCATAGGTGTTGATCTGGTCCACGCTCAGCACGTGGATGGTGTCGACGTTGCGCAGGCTCAGCCACGCGACATCGTCGCCCCGCTCGAGCACGACCAGCGTGCGCGGGCGGCTGGTCAGCGCCGCCAGGGCGCCGATCGCCGACTTCGTGGACGGGGACTCGCCGTCGACGATTCCCTCCACAACATGCACACGTCCCTCGCGCGCCCGGTCAGACAGCGCGCCACGGAGGGCAGCCGCCTTCATCTTCTTGGGCGTGCGCTGGCTGAAGTCTCGAGGCGTCGGACCGTGCACGACGCCACCGCCGGCGAATTGGGGTGCGCGGATCGAGCCCTGTCGAGCGCGACCGGTCCCCTTCTGGCGGTAAGGCTTGCGCCCACCACCGGCGACCTCGCCGCGGCTCTTGGTGTCCGCCGTGCCCTGACGGGCGGCGGCCAGCTGCGCGACGACGACCTGGTGGATCAGGGGGATGTTGACCTGGACGTCGAAGATCTCGGCGGGCAGGTCGACGCTGCCGGACTTGCTGCCCTTGGCGTCGAGGATGTCGATGGTGCTCATGCCTGGGTTCCCTTCGCCTTGGCCGCGCTGCGGACAACCACAACGGTGCCGCGGGGCCCGGGAACCGCACCCTTGATGAGGATGAGGCCCTTCTCGACGTCCACTGCGTGCACCGTGAGGTTCTGGGTCGTGACGGTGTCGGCGCCCATCCGGCCGGCCATCCGCATTCCCTTGAAGACGCGACCCGGGGTGGCGCAGCCGCCGATGGATCCCGGCTTGCGGTGGTTGCGGTGCGCACCGTGCGAGGCGCCGACTCCGTGGAAGCCATGACGCTTCATCACACCGGCGAAACCTTTGCCCTTGCTCGTGCCGGTCACGTCGACGGTCTCGCCGGCGGCGAAGACGTCGGCCGCCAGCTCCTGGCCGAGGTCGTACTCGCCGGCGTCGGCCGTCCGGATCTCCATCAGGTGGCGACGCGGTGTGACGCCCGCCTTCGAGAAGTGCCCGGCCTGCGGCTTGGTCACCTTCGACGACTTGACCTCGCCGAACCCGAGCTGGACGGCGGTGTAACCGTCGGCGTCGGTGGAGCGGACCTGAGTCACCACGTTCGTGGCTGCCTCGATCACCGTGACGGGGACGATCCGGTTGTTGTCGTCCCACAGCTGGGTCATGCCGAGCTTTCGGCCCAGCAGCCCTCGCACCGTGCGTGCGGTGGTGGTTTCTTGGGGGCTCATAGGTGTCCTACCCCTCAGAGCTTGATCTCGATGTCGACGCCGGCCGGCAGCTCGAGTCGCATCAGCGAGTCAACTGTCTTCGGCGTCGGGTCAATGATGTCGATGAGCCGCTTGTGCGTGCGCATCTCGAAGTGCTCGCGGCTGTCCTTGTACTTGTGCGGCGAGCGGATCACGCAGAACACGTTCTTTTCGGTAGGAAGCGGCACCGGGCCCGCGACCTTCGCACCAGTACGCGTCACCGTGTCGACGATCTTGCGCGCCGAAGAATCGATGACCTCGTGGTCGTAGGCCTTGAGCCGGATGCGGATCTTTTGTCCCGCCATGCTCTCGCTTCGTCCTTCTACTCGTACATCAGGGGCTGTCCGGTCACCCAGGAGGGCGACAGGCCCGTTCTCCGACCCCCGAGGTCGGGTGTGTCGCGCAATTTGCACGCAGCACACCGCAAGTCTCGATCAATCGTCGTACGGGGATTTGTAGGGCCGGGCTCTGGAGCAAAACCACAGAGCAACCCGCCTTGAGCGGTGTCTCCGGTGCGGCCAGGGCGACGCGGTTTCCATCGGCCTCGGCCCCGGCGATCCCGCCTGAGCAACCCCGACAGTCTGCCAGATGGCCCCCAGGCGTGCCAAATCGAGCGACCACCGGGTGGCAGCGGCGGCCACACGGAGCAGATTCCGGCCGCACCGATCGACGTCTGGGGAGATACCCCTGGCCCCGGGCATAGACAATCCTCCCCAAACGAGGCGCCACCGGTCCGTGCCGCGTTCGTGGATTCAACCAGCAGCGCGGGGACGTCGCCCGGCCAGCGGCCGGGTGTCGAAATGACACAGGCCCCGCGCTCCTGAGGAGTGCGGGGCCCGTGCGGATGTCAATACGGCGTTGGAGCGCCTTACTTGACGATCTTGGTGACGCGGCCGGCGCCGACGGTGCGACCACCCTCGCGGATGGCGAAGCGCAAACCGTCTTCCATGGCGATCGGCTGGATCAGCTCGACGGACATCTCGGTGTTGTCACCGGGCATGACCATCTCGGTGCCCTCCGGGAGGGTCACCACTCCGGTCACATCCGTCGTGCGGAAGTAGAACTGGGGGCGGTAGTTGTTGAAGAACGGCGTGTGACGGCCGCCCTCCTCCTTGGACAGGATGTATACGTTCGCCTCGAAGTTCGTGTGCGGCGTCGTCGAGCCCGGCTTGATCACGACCATGCCGCGCTCCACGTCCTCGCGCTTGGTACCACGCAGGAGGAGACCGACGTTCTCGCCGGCCTCGCCGGTGTCGAGCAGCTTGCGGAACATCTCGATGCCGGTCACCGTCGACGACTGCTTCTCGTCGCGGATGCCGATGATGTCGACGGTCTCGTTGATCTTGACGACACCACGCTCGATACGACCCGTGATGACGGTGCCACGACCGGTGATCGTGAAGACGTCCTCGACGGGCATGAGGAACGGCTTCTCGGTGTCGCGCTCGGGCTGCGGGATGTGCTCGTCCACGGCCGTCATCAGCTCGACAATGGACTCGCCCCACTTCTCGTCGCCGTTCAGCGCCGGGAAGGCCGCAACGCGGACGACGGGGATGTCGTCTCCGGCGTACTCGTACTCGGAGAGCAGCTCGCGCACCTCGAGCTCGACGAGCTCGATGAGCTCCTCGTCCTCCACCATGTCGCACTTGTTGAGGGCAACCACGATCGCCGGGACGCCGACCTGGCGGGCGAGCAGCACGTGCTCACGCGTCTGCGGCATCGGGCCGTCGGTGGCGGCGACCACGAGGATCGCACCGTCCATCTGCGCAGCGCCGGTGATCATGTTCTTGATGTAGTCGGCGTGACCCGGGCAGTCGACGTGCGCGTAGTGACGCGCCTCGGTCTGGTACTCGATGTGGGCGATCGAGATCGTGATACCGCGCTGCTTCTCCTCAGGCGCCTTGTCGATGTCGTCAAAGGCGAACTGGGGGTTCAGGTCGGGGTACTTGTCGTGCAGCACCTTCGAGATCGCCGCGGTCAGAGTGGTCTTCCCGTGGTCGATGTGGCCGATGGTGCCGATGTTCACGTGCGGCTTGGTCCGCTCGAATTTGGCCTTCGCCACTTGGACTTCCTCCTAGGTTGGAACTTGACTCGTTACGTGTATGCCGGGAGAGGACCCTGGCGGGTCACTCGCCGCGGACCTTCTGGATGATCTCGTCGGCGACGTTCTTGGGAACCTCGGCATACGAGTCGAACTGCATGGAGTACGAGGCGCGACCTTGGGTTCGGGACCGCAGGTCACCAACGTATCCAAACATCTCAGAGAGCGGAACCAGCGCCCTGATGAGCTTGGCTCCACCCAGCCCTTCCTCCATCGCCTGGATGTGGCCCCGGCGGGAGTTCAGGTCACCGATCACGTCACCCATGTAGTCCTCGGGCGTGGTGACCTCAACGGCCATCATCGGCTCGAGCAGCACCGGGCTGGCGCGACGGGCAGCCTCCTTGAAGACCATCCGGCCGGCCATCTTGAAGGCCATCTCAGACGAGTCGACGTCGTGGTAGCCACCGTCTTGGAGGGTCACCTTGATGTCGACCATCGGGTAGCCGGCGAGAACGCCGAACTCCATGGCCTCCTGGATACCCTCGTCGACCGGCGGGATGTACTCACGCGGGATTCGGCCACCGGTCACGGCGTTGACGAACTCGTAGCCACCGTCACCGTCCCCACCGGTCGGCTCCATGTCGATGATGACCTTGGCGAACTGGCCGGACCCACCGGTCTGCTTCTTGTGGACGTAGTCGACCTTCGTGACCGTCTTGCGGATCGTCTCGCGGTAGGCCACCTGCGGTTTCCCGACGTTGGCTTCCACACGGAACTCACGGCGCATCCGGTCGACCAGCACCTCGAGGTGCAACTCGCCCATGCCGGCGATGATCGTCTGCCCGGTCTCCTCATCGGAGCGGACCTGGAACGTCGGGTCCTCCTCGGACAGCCGCTGGATCGCCGTACCGAGCTTCTCCTGGTCGCCCTTCGACTTCGGCTCGATGGCGACGGAGATGACCGGAGCGGGGAACGTCATCGACTCCAGCACGACCGGGTTTGCCTGGTCGCACAAGGTCTCGCCTGTGGTGGTGTCCTTCAGACCCATCACTGCGACGATGTGCCCGGCACCGATCGAGGCGATCTCCTCACGCTTGTTGGCGTGCATCCGGTAGATCTTGCCGATCCGCTCCTTCTTGCCCTTGGTGGGGTTGAGGACGTTCGTGCCGGTGTCGAGGCGGCCGGAGTAGACCCGCAGGTAGGTCAGCTTGCCGAGGTGCGGGTCGGCCATGATCTTGAACGCCAGCGCGGAGAACGGTTGGCTCTCGCTGGGCTGACGCTGAACGGAAAGCTCCTCGTCCTTGACGTCGTGGCCCTCGATCGCGGGGATGTCCAGCGGCGACGGCAGGTAGGCCACGACCGCGTCCAGCAACGGCTGTACGCCCTTGTTCTTGAAGGCCGTACCGGTGAGCACCGGAGTGAGCTTGTTGGCGATCGTGGCGCGACGGATGGCGGCCTGGAGCGCGTCCTTGGACGGCTCCTCGCCCTCCAGGTACAGCTCCATCATCTCGTCGTCCGCCTCGGCGATCGTCTCGAAGAGGCGGTCGCGCCACTCGCGCGCGGCGTCGGCGTGGCTCGCCGGGATCTCCTCGACGTCGTAGTCATCACCCTTGACGGTCTCGCCGCGCCAGGTGAGGGCACGCATCTGCACCAGGTCGACGACGCCGATGAAGTCTGCCTCGGTGCCGATCGGGATCTGGAGGACGAGCGGGACCGCGCCGAGGCGGCCCTCGATCATCTCGACGCAGCGGTGGAACTCCGCGCCGGTGCGGTCGAGCTTGTTGACGAAGCACATCCGGGGCACGCGATAGCGGTCGGCCTGACGCCAGACGGTCTCCGACTGCGGCTCGACGCCAGCGACACCGTCGAAGACGGCGACGGCACCGTCGAGGACGCGCAGCGAGCGCTCCACCTCGACGGTGAAGTCGACGTGGCCCGGGGTGTCGATGATGTTGATGGTGTGGTCTTTCCACGAACAGGTGGTCGCTGCGGAGGTAATGGTGATCCCGCGCTCCTGCTCCTGCTCCATCCAGTCCATCGTGGCAGCGCCCTCGTGGACCTCACCGATCTTGTAGTTGATGCCGGTGTAGAAGAGGATCCGCTCGGTGGTCGTGGTCTTGCCGGCATCGATGTGAGCCATGATGCCGATGTTGCGGACTCTGCCGAGGTCGGTGGTGATGTCGGTAGCCACGATGGGCACTTCCCCTAAAGACTGATTGGCCCTAATGGTGTATGGGCGGATGCAGATGCGGATGGGTGTACGGCGACGGGGGGCTGACGAGTAGAGCTCCGAGGCCGTTCACAGTGGGATCACCAGCGGTAGTGCGCGAAGGCCTTGTTGGACTCGGCCATCTTGTGGGTGTCCTCGCGGCGTTTGACCGCTGCACCGAGCCCGTTGGACGCGTCGAGCAGTTCGTTCATCAGCCGCTCCGACATGGTCTTCTCGCGACGAGCCTGGGAGTACTGGACCAACCAGCGCAGGGCCAGCGTCACCGAGCGGGTCGCACGGACCTCGACGGGGACCTGGTAGGTCGCGCCACCCACGCGGCGGCTGCGCACCTCAAGGGTCGGCTTGACGTTGTCCATGGCGCGCTTGAGCGTGACCACCGGGTCGGTGCCGGTCTTGTCACGGCAGCCCTCCAGGGCGGTGTGCACGATGCGCTCGGCGACCTGCTTCTTGCCGGCGACGAGCACCTTGTTGATCAGCTGCGTGACCAACTGGCTGCCGTAGACCGGGTCGTTCTCGATCGGGCGCTTCGGGGCCGGGCCCTTACGGGGCATTAGCTCTTCTCCTTCTTCGCGCCGTAGCGGCTACGAGCCTGCTTGCGGTTCTTGACACCTTGGGTGTCGAGCGAGCCGCGGATGATCTTGTAGCGAACTCCGGGCAGGTCCTTCACACGGCCGCCACGCACGAGCACGATCGAGTGCTCCTGCAGGTTGTGGCCGACGCCGGGGATGTACGCCGTGACCTCGATGCCGCTGGTCAGGCGCACGCGCGCGACCTTGCGGAGAGCGGAGTTCGGCTTCTTCGGCGTGGTCGTGTAGACACGCGTGCACACGCCGCGCCGCTGAGGAGATCCCTTCAGGGCCGGCGTCTTCGTCTTCGACACCTTGTCCTGGCGGCCCTTGCGGACCAGCTGCTGGATGGTGGGCACCGCGTCGTTCTCTTTCCTGTCGGTTCGTTCCTGGGGGGTTCTGCTCTGTGGCATCTGCCCACTGACCCCCGAGATCGGGCGTGTCGCCCGGGCTACGGTCACATCGCCGAAGGCGATCGTGGTCACGCGCAGATTCGTGGCGCACAGCGTCGAAGCGACTGGTGAAGCGATGTCGTCCCGGTGGGCTGCAGCGGCACACGAGAGGGCCTGGATGGCCCAGGCACAGTGTTCAAGACTACCGGGACGGCCGAGCAGGGTCAAAACGGCCGGGGCGGCCGAGAAATGCCGCTCTGACCAGGCATTCGGGAGGGAGCCTTGACGTTCCGAAGGACGACGGCGTGGCCGCCGGTGACTGTAGGTCAGGCGGGACCGCGCTCGCGCACTTCCTTCACACCTTCCATCGCCGAACGGAGCTCGCCGAGCCAGTCCTCGCTGTGCTGACCGACCAGACGGACGCACCACGCGAGCGCATCGGCGCGGGAGCGGGCGACGCCGGCCTCGACGAGCGTGTCGAGGACCAGCCGCTGCGGCTGCCGCAACCTCGTCATCACCGGGACGGCGAGGTGTGTGAAGAGGGTCGAGGCGGACGGCTCGCCCGCGACGTCGACTCCCCAGGAGACCTTGCGGTCGAACCGCGTCTGGGCTTCCCTCGCTATCCCGATCCGCTCGTCCCGGGTCTGCTCGCGCCAGCCGGAGACCCGCCCGGCCGTCGCTTCACGCTGGTCGGCCGGCGATGCGTCGTCCGCCAGGCTGACGGGGTCGATCGTGACAAGCACGGTGATCTCCTCGCGGTCGACGGTGATGGTCGGCGGCATGGCCTGCCAGGCGTCGGGCAGTCGTCCGTGGAACCACGCCTCGATGGCGGACGCGTCGTGAGCAGTGGTAATCATGTAATGAACATTACAAGTACGCAGAGCAGGATTCAAGCCTCTCCGCTGACCCACCCGAGGGCCTCCGTCACGACCGCGGCGACCTTCCTGTTGGTGCGCAAGCCCGCCACCGGGATCCAGCCGACGGCGTCGGTGGTGCCATCGACCTCGACGACGCGGGGAAAGTCGGACTCCGAGGTCACGACGGCCTCGTACACCAGGTGCAGCCCGTGAAAGTCCTCGATCTCACCCCGCGGTGACGGTCCCGTGAAGTGTCGCGAGACCACGCCTAGCAGTCGTCGGATCTCGATCTTCAGGCCGGTCTCCTCCAGCACCTCCCGCCGCAGTGATTGCTCGGGGTGCTCGCCGTGGTCGACACCTCCTCCGGGCAGTGTCCAGGTTCCGGCCGCACTGAACCCACTCGTCGAGACCCGGGCCAACAGAATCTCCTGGTCGGCGCCCCCGCGAAGAAGCAACGCGCGCGCCGAGATCCGCTGGCGGCGTACGGGTGGCCTTGCGCCCATCCGCGCTACCACGCGACGGTGTCGGACCGCGGGTCATGTGCCTGCTCGGGCGGCATCGGCGTACCGGCGGAGCCCAGTTGAGCGGTCGAAGTACGCTGGTCCAGCTGCAGCCCGATGATCGCCGCCAAACCCAGGCTGGCGACCACGGCGAACCCGGCGCCCCAGCGCAGGGGGTGATCGTCGACCACCGCGAACACGGCAGTGACAGGCAGCACGGTTGCACCCACGAAAGTCATGATCGCAAACCCCACGTAGCCGTCGTACGCATGCACCAAGGCGGAGACCACAACGACCGCCAGTCCGAAGATGAGCGCGATTCTGATGTCGGACCGGATGCTGTCAACGCCCGGCCCACTCCCGCTCGCTCCCCCGAGCCGCGGATCCGCGAACGTCACGGCTAAGGCGGCCGCGGCGGCGTTGACCACCATCACAGCGAACATCGCCGTGATACCGATGCCGAGTCCGATCAGCCCGAGCAGACGTCGACACGAGAAGAACCAGCCCACGGCCGCGACCCCGAGCCCGTAGAACAGGAAGGCGATACCGATCGTCAGGGCATCGCCTTCATCCCCTCCGTTGCCCAACGTGTCGCTGAAGAGCTGACCCAGCACCAACAGTCCGCCGACCGCGGCGACGACCGCGAAGAGCTGGCCGCGCAGGAACCAGAAGCCGGCGACCCCTCCCGCCAGCATGATCACGCCCGCGAGGTAGACCACGACGTCGGGGTCCCACAGGATCAGCAACGCCAACGACAGTCCAGCCAGCGCCAGTACCCCCAGCGCACCCGACACCCAGCCGGACCAGGGCTGGGCCTCGAGCAGAAGAAACCAGGCTACGGCGGCGGTTGCGACCACGGCGGTGACGCCGAGCAGCAGCACGGTGGACTTCCAGCCGAACGTGCTCTTCCCGTTCACGGCAGCAGCGATCGAGTAGGCCGTCGCCAGCGACCCTGCGGCCAGGACGCTGAGGGCGGCGAACAGACGTGCGCGATCCCACCCGGCACCACCGTCGGAGGCGGGGTCGGTCTCGATGGCTCGACAGACGGCGTCGGCCTGGACCGGTGTGAGCGTGCCGTCGACGACAAGCGGGTTCAGCGCGGCGAAGAGGCGGTCCCGGGTGGCCGGTGTGTTCATGGCGGCGACCCTAGTGCGTGTTCGGGGTCACTTCGGCCGGTCCGCGCCCTGTCAGCCACCGCCGCCGAGGACCACCCGAGACAGCAGGTCGGCGGCCTCGTCGACGTCCCATGCGAGTGTGCCGGCCCCGACGGTGAACTCCGTCCAGCACCAGCCCGGGATCTCGCTGTCACCCCACGGTGGCGTGAGTGCGGTGTTCTCGGCTTCCATGTAGGCCATCACCCGCTCCATCACCAGCTCTGGCGGGCACGGTGCCACGATCCGAAATGCATTGGTGTGAGGCGGGTTCGGGAAGACCGCGATGCCGCGGGTCACCAGGGCGGGGGCGAGCTCGAGCGCGTACGCGTGACGCGCCGCCATCCCGGGCAGCTCTGACCGAAGGCCGCGCAACGCGCTGACGGCGTACGGCATCAACGTGAACAGCGTGCCGCCATGGCGCTGGCGCCACTGCCGTGCCTCGGCCATCACGTCGTCCGGACCTGCCAGCGCAGCCCCGCTCAGGCCACGCAGCCCTTTGTAGAACGAGACGTAGACCGTGTCGGCCAGCGCGGCGATCTCGGCAAGGTCATGACCCAGATGTGCCTGCGACTCCCAGATCCGTGCCCCGTCGAAGTGGAGCGGCAGGTCGCGCTCGCGGCAGGCCTCGGAGAACTCCACGAGCTCGTCCCACGACGGCAGCAGGTAGCCGGCGTCCCGCAGCGGCAGCTCCAGAAGCGCAGCGGCCAGCGGACCGGGGATCGCCTCGAGACTCTTGGTGGTGGGGACGGCCCGCTCGGCGCTCATCCGCTCGTACCGCAATCCGTGCAGCAGCTGCGGGCCGTCGAGCTCGTGGTGCAGCAGGTGCGACTGGCCGGGGACGGCCACGCGACGTGAGCCGGTCCGATCGCTCCAGACCCGCAGCACCGACTGCTGCGCCATCGTCCCGCTGGGAAACATCACTGCGGAAGGCTTGCCGAGCAGGGCCGCGACCTTCGTCTCGACCGTCTCGACGGCTCCTTGGGACCCGTAGCGATCCCAGACGTCGGCGTTGTCGAGGCCGTCGAGCTCGTCGCGCAGGCTGGCCAGCTCCTCACGCGGCGTACGCGGTACGCCGCCGGCGACCCACCGCGTACATCGACTGGCCAAGTCACGGAAACGCTCCTCCGGTGAGGTTTGGGGCGCATCAGCCGGCACTCCTGCATCACCAGGCAGGCTCACCGGGTCCGGAATGTCGGTCACGAAGGCATCCTGCCATGACAAAAGGCGGGCAGGGCCCCGGTGCTCCGAGGTCCTGCCCGCCTTGTGCTGGCGCTGTCCGAGGTCAGTTCTGGTAGGAACCGAAGTCGAAGTCGTCCAGTGCAACCGACTGACCCGACGACTGACCGAAGTCGTAGTCGTAGGTGTCGTAGTCGATGGTGTAGGCCTGAGCCCGTGCCTCGTCCGTCGGCTCGACCCGAATGTTGCGGTAGCGCTCCAGACCGGTGCCAGCCGGGATCAGCTTGCCCAGGATCACGTTCTCCTTCAGGCCTAGCAGCGAGTCGGACTTGCCGTGGATCGCTGCGTCGGTGAGGACCCGGGTGGTCTCCTGGAAGGACGCTGCCGACAGCCAGGACTCGGTGGCCAGCGACGCCTTGGTGATGCCCATCAGCACCGGACGACCGGAGGCGGGCGTGCCACCCTCAGCGACCACGCGACGGTTCTCGGTCTCGAAGCGGATCCGCTCGACCAGCTCACCGGGCAGCAGGTTCGAGTCGCCGCTCTCGATCACCGTGATCCGGCGCAGCATCTGCCGGATGATGATCTCGATGTGCTTGTCGTGGATCGCCACGGCCTGACGGCGGTAGACCTCTTGCACCTGGTCGACCAGGTGCTCCTGGGTCTTCCGGGGACCAAGCACCCGCAGCACGTCCTGCGGATCGGCCTTGCCGACCGTCATCTGCTGACCGACCTCGACGTGCGAGCCCTCCTCGACGAGCAGGCGGGTGCGCTTGCTGACCGGGTGGGCCTGCTCCTCGGAGCCGTCGTCGGGGACCACGACGAGCTTGCGTGTCTTGTCGGTGTCCTCGATCCGGACGCGACCCGCCGACTCCGAGATCGGAGCCTTGCCCTTGGGTTGACGGGCCTCGAACAGCTCGACCACACGCGGCAGACCTTCGGTGATGTCATCTGCCGACGCCACCCCACCGGTGTGGAAGGTACGCATCGTCAACTGGGTACCGGGCTCACCGATCGACTGCGCGGCGATGATGCCGACCGCCTCTCCGATGTCGACGAGCTTGCCGGTGGCCAACGAACGGCCGTAGCACTTGGCGCAGGTACCCGTCTTGGCGTCGCACGTGAGCACCGAGCGGACCTTGACCTCGTGGATTCCGGCAGCGACCAGCATGTTGATCAGCACGTCACCGATGTCGTCGCCACCCTTGGCCAGCACGAGACCGGTATCGGGGTGCTCGACGTCGACGGCGAGGTTGCGGGCGTATGCCGAGGTCTCGACGTACTCGTCCTTCGTGACCCGGCCGTCATCGAGCTTGACGCCGATGATCTTCGACAGCCCGCGCTCGGTGCCGCAGTCGTCCTCACGGATGATGACGTCCTGGGACACGTCGACCAGGCGACGCGTGAGGTAGCCGGAGTCGGCCGTACGCAGCGCGGTGTCCGCCAGTCCCTTGCGAGCACCGTGGGTGGAGATGAAGTACTCCAGCACGGACAGACCTTCCCGGAAGTTCGCCTTGATCGGACGCGGGATGATCTCGCCCTTCGGGTTGGCCACCAGACCGCGCATACCGGCGATCTGACGGACCTGCGTCATGTTTCCTCGCGCACCGGAGTTGACGATCATGTAGATCGGGTTGGTCTTCTCGAACGCCTTCTCCATCGCCTTGGCGACCTCGATGGTGGCGGTGTTCCAGATCTCGATGAGCTCCTGGCGCCGCTCGTCGTCGGTGATCAGACCGCGTTCGTACTGGCCCTGGACCTTGGCGGCCTGGTCTTCGTACTTGACCATGATCTCCGGCTTGTCGTCAGGCGTGACGACGTCCTCGATCGAGATCGTCACACCGGACCGGGTGGCCCAGTAGAAGCCGGTGTCCTTGAGAGCGTCGAGCGCCGTTGCCACCTCGACCTTGGTGTAGCGCTCTGCCAGGTCGTTGACGATCGTGCCGAGCTGCTTCTTCCCGACCTCGCCGTTGACGTAGGCGTAGTTGGCCGGCAGCGCCTCGTTGAAGATGGCGCGTCCCAGCGTGGTCTCCAGAGTCAACTGCCGACCCGGCTCCCAGCCTTCAGGCGTCTCGTAGCCGACGGGCGGAGTGATCTCCGGGAACCGCAGCTTGATCTTGCTCTGGAGCGCGATCTCCTTGCGGTCGAAGGCCATGATCGCCTCGGCGATCGTGCCGAATGCCCGGCCTTCGCCCTGATGTCCGTCACGGTCGAGGGTGAGGAAGTAGATGCCGATGATCATGTCCTGCGTCGGCATCGTGACGGGGCGACCGTCGGCCGGCTTGAGGATGTTGTTGGTCGACAGCATCAGGATCCGGGCCTCGGCCTGCGCCTCGGCTGACAGCGGAAGGTGGACCGCCATCTGGTCACCGTCGAAGTCGGCGTTGAAAGCCGAGCACACGAGCGGGTGGATCTGAATGGCCTTGCCCTCGATCAGCTGGGGCTCGAACGCCTGGATCCCGAGGCGGTGCAGCGTGGGTGCTCGGTTGAGCAGCACCGGGTGCTCGGTGATGACCTCTTCGAGGACGTCCCACACGACCGGCCGGCTGCGCTCGACCATGCGCTTGGCGCTCTTGATGTTCTGGGCGTGGTTGAGGTCGACCAGACGCTTCATCACGAACGGCTTGAACAGCTCCAAGGCCATCTGCTTGGGCAGACCGCACTGGTGCAGCTTGAGCTGCGGGCCGACCACGATGACCGAGCGGCCGGAGTAGTCGACGCGCTTGCCGAGCAGGTTCTGGCGGAACCGGCCCTGCTTGCCCTTGAGCATGTCGGACAACGACTTCAGCGGCCGGTTGCCCGGACCGGTGACCGGACGTCCACGGCGACCGTTGTCGAACAATGAGTCGACGGCTTCCTGGAGCATTCGCTTCTCGTTGTTGACGATGATCTCGGGGGCACCGAGGTCGAGAAGCCGCTTCAACCGGTTGTTGCGGTTGATGACCCGGCGGTACAGGTCGTTGAGGTCCGACGTCGCGAATCGGCCACCGTCCAGCTGCACCATCGGACGCAGGTCCGGCGGGATGACGGGAACGCAGTCCAAGACCATGCCCTCGGGGCTGTTGGTCGTGGTCAGGAACGCCGACACCACCTTGAGCCGCTTGAGCGCACGGGTCTTGCGCTGACCCTTTCCGGTCCGGATCGTCTCGCGCAGCGACTCGGCCTCGGCGACCAGGTCAAAGGTCTGGAGGCGCTTTTGGATCGCCTCCGCACCCATAGCACCCTCGAAGTACTTGCCGAAGCGGAACTTCATCTCCCGGTAGAGGATCTCATCACCCATCAGGTCCTGGACCTTCAGTGTGCGGAAGGAGTTCCAGACCTCTTCGATCCGGTCGAGCTCGCGCTGCGAACGGTCGCGCATCTGCTTGACCTCGCGCTCGGCGCCTTCCTTGACCTTGCGCTTGGCGTCGGCCTTGGCACCTTCGGCCTCCAGCGCAGCGAGGTCCTCCTCGAGCTTCGTCATCCGCGCCTCGATGTCGGAGTCGCGGCGCTGCTCGAGCTGCTTGCGCTCGACGTCGATCTTCGCTTCCAGCGACGGCAGGTCCTTGTGACGGGCGTCGTCATCGACAGCGGTGATCATGTAGGCGGCGAAGTAGATGACCTTCTCCAGGTCCTTCGGCGCCAGGTCGAGCAGGTAGCCGAGGCGGCTCGGCACACCCTTGAAGTACCAGATGTGGGTCACCGGAGCGGCCAGCTCGATGTGGCCCATCCGCTCACGGCGCACCTTCGAGCGGGTCACCTCGACGCCGCAGCGCTCGCAGATGATGCCCTTGAAACGGACCCGCTTGTACTTGCCGCAGTAGCACTCCCAGTCCCGGGTCGGGCCGAAGATCTTCTCGCAGAAGAGCCCGTCCCGCTCAGGCTTGAGCGTGCGGTAGTTGATGGTCTCGGGCTTCTTGACCTCGCCGTGGCTCCACTGACGGATGTCGTCAGCGGTGGCCAGGCCGATCCGAAGCTCGTCGAAGACGTTGACGTCCAGCAAGAGGAGTTCCTTCGTCTGATGTTGCTACGGGTGATGCTGTTTTTCGTGGACCCGAAGGCCTTTGGTCTCGATCAGGCCGACACGGCTTGCCTGGTCAGCAAGCTGACTCCTGCCCTGTCGGGTGTCGAAGAGACTGAGCTCGCTCAGACCTCTTCGACACTCGATACCCCTTCGTTGGGCCGGCGGGCCAGGTCGATGCCCAGCTCTTCGGCCGCACGGAAGACGTCCTCGTCGGTGTCGCGCATGTCCATGGCCACACCGTCGCTCGAGAGGACCTCGACATTGAGACACAGCGACTGCATCTCCTTGACGAGGACCTTGAACGACTCGGGGATCCCGGGCTCAGGGATGTTCTCGCCCTTGACGATGGCCTCGTAGACCTTCACGCGACCGAGCACGTCGTCGGACTTGATGGTCAGCAGCTCCTGCAGGGCGTAGGCGGCGCCGTACGCCTCCAGAGCCCAGACCTCCATCTCACCGAAGCGCTGACCACCGAACTGCGCCTTACCACCTAGCGGCTGCTGGGTGATCATCGAGTACGGGCCGGTCGAGCGTGCGTGGATCTTGTCGTCGACCAAGTGGTTGAGCTTGATGATGTAGGTGTAGCCGACCGAGACCGGATCCGGGAAAGGCTCCCCTGTGCGACCGTCGAACAGCAGCGCCTTGCCGTCACCCTTGACCATCCGCTCACCGTCACGGTTCGGACGGGTCGAGGCCAACAGCCCCGAGATCTCGTCCTCCTTGGCTCCGTCGAACACCGGGGTGGCGACGTTGGTGTTGCCAGGGGCCTCCCCCATGCCGATCTCGGTGAGCCGCCTCTTCCACTCGGTGTCGTCACCCTCGACCTGCCAACCGTTCTTGGCGACCCACCCGAGGTGTGTCTCCAGGACCTGGCCGATGTTCATCCGGCCGGGCACACCGAGCGGGTTCAGGATGATGTCGACCGGCGTCCCGTCCTCGAGGAACGGCATGTCCTCAGCCGGCAGGATCTTCGAGATGACGCCCTTGTTGCCGTGGCGTCCGGCGAGCTTGTCGCCGTCGGAGATCTTGCGCTTCTGAGCGACGTACACACGGATCAGCTGGTTGACGCCCGGGGGCAGCTCGTCGTCGTCCTCGCGGTCGAAGACGCGGACACCGATCACGATGCCGCTCTCGCCGTGCTTGACCTTCAACGAGGTGTCGCGCACCTCCCGCGCCTTCTCACCGAAGATCGCACGGAGCAGTCGCTCCTCTGGGGTCAGCTCGGTCTCACCCTTGGGCGTGACCTTGCCGACCAGGATGTCGCCCGGGACGACCTCGGCACCGATGCGGATGATGCCGCGCTCGTCGAGGTCGGCCAGCATCTCGTCGGAGACGTTCGGGATGTCCCGGGTGATCTCCTCCGGACCCAGCTTCGTGTCGCGGGCGTCGACCTCGTGCTCCTCGATGTGGATCGAGGTGAGGACATCCTCTTGCACCAGTCGCTGGCTGAGGATGATCGCGTCCTCGTAGTTGTGACCCTCCCACGGCATGTACGCCACGAGCAGGTTACGCCCGAGCGCCATCTCCGCGGAGTCGGTGCTCGGTCCGTCCGCGATCGGCCAGCCGGCCTCCACCCGGTCGCCTTCGGCGACCGTCGGACGCTGGTTGACGCACGTGCCCTGGTTGGAACGGCGGAACTTGGCCAGGCGATAGGTCTCGTAGTGCCCGTCGTCTTCCATGATCTCGATGTAGTCCGCCGACACCTCGGTGATGACACCCGTGGCCTTGGCCACGACCACGTCACCGGCGTCGACCGCGGCACGGTACTCCATGCCGGTCCCGACCAGAGGCGCCTCCGCCCGGATCAGCGGGACGGCCTGGCGCTGCATGTTCGAGCCCATCAGCGCGCGGTTGGCGTCGTCGTGCTCGAGGAAGGGAATCAGCGCGGTGGCGACCGAGACCATCTGACGCGGGGACACGTCCATGTAGTCCACGGTGTCGCGCGGGATGTCGACCGTCTCACCGCCACGGGTACGGACGAGCACGCGCTCTTCCGTGAAGTGACCGTCCTCGGAGAGCCCGGCGTTCGCCTGGGCGATGACGACGCGATCCTCCTCGTCGGCGGTGAGGTAGTCGATCTGGTCCGTGACGACCCCGTCGATGACTTTGCGGTACGGCGTCTCGACGAACCCGAACGAGTTGACCCGGCCGAAGGTGGCCAGCGACCCGATCAGGCCGATGTTGGGACCTTCCGGGGTCTCGATCGGACACATCCGGCCGTAGTGAGACACGTGGACGTCGCGGACCTCGAATCCGGCCCGCTCACGGGACAGACCACCCGGACCGAGTGCCGACAAGCGACGCTTGTGGGTCAGGCCGGCCAGCGGGTTGATCTGGTCCATGAACTGGCTCAGCTGCGAAGTGCCGAAGAACTCCTTCAGCGCAGCAACGACCGGACGGATGTTGATCAGGGTCTGCGGCGTGATCGCCTCGACGTCCTGCGTCGTCATCCGCTCACGGACCACACGCTCCATCCGGGCAAGGCCGGTACGGAGCTGGTTCTGGATCAGCTCGCCGACCGTCCGAAGACGCCGGTTGCCGAAGTGGTCGATGTCGTCAGCCTCGACCACGACGCGACCGCGAGGAGAGTCGACCTCGACCTGGCCGTCGTGCAGAACCACGATGTAGCGGATCGCAGCGACGACGTCGGAGATGGTCAGCGTCTGCTTGTCGAAAGCCTGGTCCTGACCGAGCTTCTTGTTGATCTTGTAGCGACCGACCTTGGCCAGGTCGTAGCGCTTGGGGTTGAAGTAGTAGTTCTCCAACAGCGTCAGCGCGGCTTCGCGGGTCGGTGGCTCACCGGGACGCAGCTTGCGGTAGATGTCGAGCAGCGCGTCGTCGGGCCCGGAGGTGTGGTCCTTCTCCTCCGTCAGCACGATGGACTCGTACTGACGCAGCTCGGTCATGGTGGCTTCGTAGTCGTACTCCTCGCCGGTCTTCTCAGCGATCGCCTGGAGGGCCTTGAGCAGTACCGTGACGTTCTGCTTGCGCTTGCGGTCGAGCCGAACTCCGACCATGTCGCGCTTGTCGACCTCGAACTCGAGCCAGGCACCACGGGACGGGATCATCTTCGAGGTGAAGATGTCCTTGTCCGAGGTCTTGTCGATCGACCGCTCGAAGTAGACGCCCGGGGACCGGACGAGCTGCGAGACCACGACACGCTCGGTGCCGTTGACGATGAACGTTCCCTTGTCTGTCATCAGCGGGAAGTCACCCATGAACACGGTCTGGCTCTTGATCTCGCCGGTCTCGTTGTTCATGAACTCGGCTGTGACGAACAGCGGAGCGGCGTAGGTGAAGTCGCGCTCCTTGCACTCCTCGACGGTGTTCTTCGGTGGCTCGAAGCGATGGTCACGGAACGAGAGACTCATGGTCCCGGAGAAGTCCTCGATCGGAGAGATCTCCTCGAAGATCTCTTCCAGACCCGACCTCGTCGAGACGTCTTCACGTCCCTCGGACCGAGCTTGCTCGGTCCGCTCCTGCCATGGCTCGTTCCCGATCAACCAGTCGTAGCTGGTGGCCTGGAGCGCCAGGAGGTCGGGAACCGCAAGCGGTTCAGAGACCTTGGCGAAGGACACGCGACCGGTGTCGATACCGGTAATTGGCTGGCTTGCCTGGTTTGGCACGGTGGTGGTACGGCTAGATGTCTTGCTGGCGTTGCGCGAGGCGGCCAAGAGTGGTCCTTCCGAAGGCTCGCGGACTCATCCCGATGGTGCGCACCAACATCACCCCACGCCAAAGGGAACCCGTCCGGGCTCTGGGAGTGAGAAGGCAGCGCAAAGAAGCAGTTTACCCCAAGGGCCGACTGCTGTCGAACCCGGCCTCGACAGAACCTACGCGTGGGTATCGCGCTCTGGTCCGTCATCGCCGCAGTCCGCGATCGGAACTGTGGCGAGCATGCCGCGCCGAACCGGCTGAGTCAAGCAACCACGCGAAAAACAGCCCGTTTGGCGCCCGAGTAGATCCCTATTTGTCCAATTGTGACGGCATCGGGGCTGGCGGTCAGAGCGCTGTCACGCCATCAACCAACCAGCGGTCGCCGGACTTGACCATCGTAAAGAGCACCCGGTTGAGATACGTCTGCGGTTGGCTCTGCAGCGTCGTCGTGCTGGTCTGGTCGACGAACAGCATCACCTCGACCTTGGCCGCGCTTGCCGAGACCACCCCGGCCGCCTTCACATCGGCCTCGACGTGCGCCTTGCGTTGGTTGGCCGGCGCGACGAGCAGGCCGTCCACCGTCTTCTGGAACGTCGCGGCGTACTGCGTCGTCATGAAGCGCTTGGCCTCGTCGGCGTCGTCTTGCAGGGTCTTGTAGTCGAACGCGAGAGCGCGCACCGCAGCCGTCTCGGCCTGGACCGGCGCCTGCCTGAGTGCCGAGGTGATGGCAGCGGAGGACGTCGTCCGCTCCGGTGCTTGCGTCTGTGACCGGATTCCCACCACCACGTCGAAGACCACGGCGGCTGACAAGAGGAGCGCCAGCCCGATCAGCAACCAGTTCGGCACCCGCGCGAAGGACTGTGCACCAGGTAGGCGCCGGCTCGCAGGAGGTCTAGGCGGTGGAGGCAGTGCGCCGGACGGTTGTTCCGTGCCTGGTCCGGTCGCCTCGAGCGCCTCGGCTGGCTCAGCCGCCGGCTCGGTGTCGGGCTCCGGTGGGCGCCGGAGTCGGCGCTCGCCTGCGATCTTTCGGCGCGGAGCCGGGGTCGGGTCACTCATCAGGCCACCGGCTCGAAGTCATCGACCAGCCAACGCTCGGCCCGGTCGGGGTCCCGCACCAGGCTGACCTTCCAACGGAAGTGCCGTACCCGCTCACCGAACACGGACGTCGCGTGGGCGTCTGCGATGACCAAAGCGGTGGCCGACTTGTCGTCGATCTGGGCGACGGCGGTCCGCAGGACCTCACCGTCTGATGTCAGCTTCGTCGTCTTCATGGTCTTGATGACGCTGTCGACGAACACGTGGTTGGACTGGGCGAAGCTTGGCGTGAGGAGCCCGTCGAGGCGTTTGCGGAAGGCGTCGATGTTGTCGGAGTCATAGGTGTTCACGTTCGCCACGAACGTCGCCGCCGCACGCGTCAGTTCACTGAGCAGCGGCGCACCACACCGCCTCGATCCCGCGAGCTTGGTAAGGCGGATCGGGCTTCGGCGGCGTGCCGGGCCATAGTCTGCCGGAGTAAGGACCTAGTGAGAGGGATGCCCCTTTTACACCGTGTGTCGGAGCGCGCCGAACGGCGGATCCGTTGGTGCGAGAGCGTTCAGGGCGGTCATCGGTGTCGGTGACCGCCCTGAACGGGTCGCGCTAGGCGAGGTTCTGCTGGAGCGAGGGCGACGCGGGCATGCCACGCCGCCACGGCTCACTTGAGGGTGACGGAGGCGCCAGCGGCCTCCAGGGACTCCTTGGCCTTCTCTGCGGCCTCCTTGGTGACCTTCTCCAGGATCGGCTTCGGTGCGCCCTCGACGAGGTCCTTGGCCTCCTTGAGACCGAGGCTGGTGAGCGAGCGCACCTCCTTGATGACCTGGATCTTCTTGTCGCCGGCCGCGTCGAGCACGACGTCGAACTCGTCCTGCTCCTCGGCGGCGGCTTCATCGGTGCCTCCGGCGGCGGGAGCCCCGGCGGCGGCGATTGCGACGGGGGCAGCGGCGGTAACGCCGAAGGTGTCTTCGAACTGCTTCACGAACTCGCTGAGCTCGAGGAGGGTCATCTCCTTGAAAGCGTCGAGGAGCTCGTCGGTGGTGAGCTTCGCCATGGTGGCGTTCCTTCCTGATTACGGTGTCGTGCTGGCCGATGCGTTGAGCACGGCCGGATTCCTGGATGGATAGGTCGGTCCGGGAGCGTCAGCCCTCGGTGGTGTCGTCAGCGTCAGCTGAAGGCTCCTCCGAAGGGGCCGGCTCGGCGGCGCCACCTCCGAGGATCGACGGGTCCTGCTCGGCCTTCGCCTGCAGGGCGCCAGCAAGACGGGCGGCCTGAGACAACGGTGCGTTGAGCAGGAAAACGGCGTTCTGGAGTGATGCTGTGAGCGCCCCCGCGAGCTTGGCGAGGAGTACCTCGCGCGACTCGAGGTCTGCGATCTTGGCGATCTCGGCAGGGGTGAGCGGCTTGCCGTCGAGCACGCCACCCTTGATGACGAGAGGTGAGTTTGCCTTGGCGAAGTCACGCAGACTCTTGGCCGCTTCGACCGCATCGCCCTTGATGAAGGCGATGGCAGACGGTCCTTGGAGCAGGTCGTGGAATCCCTCGACACCGGCTTCCTTGGCAGCGATCTTCGTCAGCGTGTTCTTCACCACGGCGTAGCTGGCGTTCTCACCGAGAGCTCGCCGCAGGTCCTGCAGCTGCTTCACGGTGAGTCCGCGGTACTCGGTCAGCACAGCCCCGCCTGAGCTGCGGAACTCGTCCACCAGCTCTGCGACGGCAGCTGCCTTGTCCGGCCGCGCCATGGATCCTCCTTAGGGGAACACGTCAGGTCGCGAAGCTCCGCCGTACCAAGACACCTACCTCAGCAACAAAAAACGCCCCATGCAGGCGCACGGGGCGAAACTCTCGACTACGAGCTTGTTCCAGTTCACCTGCGCGGGTCGCCCGCTGTGGCGGGGCCTTCGACTGACTCGGCGTGGTAGCTGGGTCAGTGACCGACGGTCTTCGGTGCGAACAATGTACGCCGTCGGGCCTGTCCGGGCCAAATCCGAGGGACCTACCGAGATCCTCGCGTCCTGGGTCAGTTCCCGAGGCTGAACCGGCCAACCTGGTTCTTCGGCGGCGCCGTGATCGAGACAGTCTTGCCGTAGTCGGAGAAGTGCGCCTCGAAGGCTCCCGCGGCGGCCAGGTCCACCTTGATCTCGATCGGCAGGTTGGCGCTGTCGACGTACACGTCGCTGGTCAGCGACTCGGGAAGCCCGAGCTTCGACACGTCCTGCCCCTTGAAGACCGGGTTGCTCTTCAGCATGGTGGCGGTGTCCACGGTGACCGAATAGTGACGGGTCGCCACCCCGTCGACGGTCTGCTCGCCCTTGTCCTTGAACGTCGTCGCCCCATCGAGGTAGGACGCGAAGTTCCCCGGGTTGGCGGCCTGGAAGATCTGGCCGATCGGGTTGGTCGAGTCGGAGACGTCGATCTTGATCCACTTCTTGCCGGACCCGGGGATACCGACACCGGCCACGTAGAGGACCTTGTCGACGGCACGCAGCTGAATCTTCTGTGATCCCACGTCAGCAGAGAAGTCGAAGGCCGGTGCCTGTGGTGTGTCGAGGTGGGCGACGTCCCCGGACAGCTTGAGGGTCTGGCCCTGAGACTCGACGGTCGCCTCGACGTGCGCGGACCCCGCTCCGGCCTGGGCCGCCCGGACCTCGTCTGCGAAGTTGCCCTTCGTGAGGGCGGCCGCGGCGGACGGCTTCTGGGCAGGAGCCTTCGCGTCGGTCGCGCTTCCGCCACCGCAGCCGGCCAGACCGATCAGGACGCAGGAGGCGAAGATCGACGCCGCAAGTCGGCGAGCTCTCATGCAATGACCCTTTGCCTCGTCGGTTCCGAATTCTCCTGACCGGATCCATCGTACGTGGGCGGCAGGTTGCGCGGCGCTCGCCGGCCACGCTTGTCGGGGCTAGCGGTGCTTCTCGGCGGCACGGAGCCGCGCGCACATCACCAGCAACAGGGCCTTGCTGACCTCGGGCTCGTCGTCGAGTATCGGGTTGAAGTTCCAGGAGACCAGGGACACGGTGGTGAGGTCGGTCTTGGCGGTCACCGTGGCCGAACGGGGCTTGCCGTCGATCAAGGAGATCTCACCGAACGAGTCGCCGGGGCCGAGATCGGGTCGAGACTGCGAGCCGACGGAGACCGACGCCGTCCCCGACGTGATCAGATGGAAGCCGACGCCGCCGCCACCCTCCTCGGTGATCTCCTTGCCCGCAGCGTGATTGACCACCCGGGCCTGGTCGGCGACCTTCCCAAGCGCACGCTTGCTCAGCGACGAGAAGAGGTCGGTGTCGCGCAGCGCCTGGACGACGGCAGGATCGGCGGTCAAGGGGTCCTCCTGGGGTGACACAGGGCCGAACGTCGGCGTCGCGATGCTATCTCTGCACGGCGACCGCTCACAAGCAGGCCGCAGCCCGGGTGCTCGGGGTTCACAGCGATGTCGACTCGACGCGTCCGCTGCCGGGCACGCTTGTGTCCTCGGTCCGCTGAGCCGGCACGAGGGAGTGCTCGGTCCGAGCCACGCGCTGCAGCAGGGGACCGGCGCCCATCCGCTCGGCCAGCTCCCGCGCCTCCTCGAGCAGCAGCCCTGCGGACGTGCCCAACCCACGTGCGTGCGCGTGCTCGGCCTGGTCGATCAGCCCATGGGCGAGGTGGTAGCTGCTCCCCACGCGACGCAGCGACTCGACTGCCGCTGCCAGCTCGGCTGTCATGTCGCCTGCGTCCACGGCTCCGGCTCTACGCGCGCGTACGAGATCGCGCTCGGCTCGGAGGAGCGGAGGGATGTGACCGATGGGTTGGCCGTCAAGAACGCCAAGCAGCCTCTGCAGAGCATCGTCGTCGCCGAGCTGATGAGCCGTGTCGGCGGCGATCGGCCAGGCCCACGTGACCGTCTCGTGCTGAAGTCCCAGGCCATCGACGTGCTCGAGCACGCCTAGGGAGGAGCGAAGCGCCCGGTCGCTGTCGCCTTCGGCCACCGCGACAAGCGCGTCGACGGTCAGCCCGATACAGATGTCCTGGGCGTCCTCGCTGGCCCGGAGCGCCGCAGCTATGGCGGCACGTTCGGCATCCGACGACTTCCCTCGCAGCGCGGAGATCCACGCCTGTGCCTGGAGGACGACGTCGTCCTCGAGCCCGTCGCGTCCGACCACGTCGTCGATCGCCTCCTGGGCCTCGTCCCAACGCCCAAGCCCCAGCAACCCGACCACCCGGTTGAACAAGGCGACCGACAGCACGCCCCACGCCCCTACCCGACGCGCCTGATCGATGCCGGCCTGCGCATACTCCGCGGCCGCCTCGGGATCCCAGACGAGCTGTGCGAACGCCAGGTTGAGCAGGGCCCGACCCCACCGGCTGCTGTCGTTGACCCGTTCGGCGAGTTGTGCGGCGTACTCCAGGTTCGCGATTGCACGTGGCGCCTGGTTGAGGAACAGCTGGGTCAGGCCGCGAGTGATGAACAGATCCGCGAGGCGGCGCTCACCCACGTCGAGGTCGATCCCCAGCGCGAGCGCCTCGGACGTGAGTCGGTCGGCGTCCGGGCCACCCGCCAGACCCTCGACCATGGCGAACTCGGCAAGCGCGGCCACCGTGTCGTGATCCGGATCAGTGCGCAAGACGGCAAGCGACCGCTCCGCGCGTTGGCGCGCCTCGGTGTGCCGTCCGATCCGACGCATGGCCCGCGCGGCAACAGTGTCGAGGCGAGCGGCCGCTCGGACCTGTGACGCCTGGCCGAACAGCTCAGCAGAACGGTCGGCGAGCTCAACGCTCCATGAGAAGTCACCCGCGGTCGAGGCGGCCTCCGCCGCGGCCTCCAGCAGTTCGGCGGCCGGCCCAGGCGACCGGTCCTGGCCGATCAGCACCGCGGCTTCGGCATAACTGACGGCTGCACCGCGCGGGGCTCCGGACCGGAGAGCTCGCTCGGCGGCCCGCCGCAGCGCCTGGATCGCCTCAGCTCGGATCTGCCCGGCGTCTGCGTCGTTAGGCCCCGCGTCCAGCGCATCGCGGTAGTGCTGCGCGACGACCTCCGACATCTCCTCGCCGTCGCCGGCGAAGACGTTTCTCAGGTGCGCCGCCACCGCGAGATGTCGCCGCTTGCGTTCCGGTCGGGTGAGAGTCGAGTACGCCACTTGCCGCAGCATGTTCTGCGAGAACTGGTAACTCCCGCGCTCCGGGGACAGCGGGTCAGCCGAGACGCGTAGCACCTCGCGGCGCAGCAGCTCGTGCAGTCCGGCATCGACCTCGGCCGCCGGCCTGCCGGAGACCGCTACCAGGGCCTCCGCCGGAAAAGTCGTGCCCAGCACGGACGCATCGGCCACGAACGCGCGACTGTCCTGGTCAAGGGCATCCAGCCGGGCCGCCAGCAGACCGTGCAGGGAGTCCGGCACGCTCAGCGCTCCGACGTCTCCGGCGAGCCGGTAGACGCCTCCCTGGGGCACCACGACGTCAAGATCGATGAGCGTCCGAATGGTCTCGACAGCGAACAGCGGCACCCCTTGGGACTGTTCGGAGATCCGCTCCCGAGCGTCGTCGGACAGGTCCGGGACGAGTGCGTCGAGCAGACTGTCCATCGAACGCCGATCCAGCGGATCGAGCGCCAGTGTGGTCCGGTTGCGCCCCACTCCGAAGCCCGGCCGGGACTCCTCGATCTCGGGTCGGGCGAACACCAGAACGAAGATCGGGGCGTCGCGAGCCCAGTCGACCAGATGGTTCAGGAAGTCGACCAGTCCCTCATCGGCGTACTGGGCGTCCTCGATCAGGATCGTCACCGGCTGGCGAGACGCGAGACGTTCGAAGAAGAGCCGCCAGCCCGGGAAGAGCTCGTCCCTGATCAGCGCGGGGGTCGATTCCTCCTCGTCAGGTAGCCCGAGCAGTCGATTCACCCGAAGCGCGACATAGGCCCGCTCCTCAGGGTCGTCCACGATGCCGGCGAGGCCCTCACGGACCTTGGCGGAGGCAAGGTCCGCCGGATCCTCCTCGGCGATGCCCAACCGCTGCCGAACGACCTCGGCCAGCGCCCAGAAGGCCACCCCGTCGCCGTAGGAAAGACACCGTCCCCGGTGCCAGAAGACCGTACCGGCGAGTCCATCGACGTACTTCTCGAACTCCCAGCCGAGCCGCGACTTGCCGACCCCTGCCGGACCGGTGACGACGACGAGGCGAGGGCTGCGCCGCTCGGCCGCCGCGTGGAACAGGTCCTTGACCAGTCGCAGCTCCGGCTCGCGACCGAGCATCGGCGCCTCCAGGCCGTCGACACGCTGGGCACCGCCGATGTTCGAGAGCACGCGAGTCGCTCGCCACAGGCGGACCGGCTCGCGCTTGCCTTTGAGGGTGTGCTCGCCGGCGTCGTCGAACCCGATGCCGTTGCACGCCAGCCGCTGTGTCGCCGCGTCGACCCAGACCGAGCCCGCGTCCGCAGTGGTCTGCACCCGGGCGGCCGTGTTGACGGCGTCACCAGCAGCCATGCCCTGACCCGCGGCGGCCAGCGTGACGGCGACCTCACCTGTCACCACTCCGGCGCGAGCTTGCAGACCCCGAACGCCGACCTCGGCGGCCAGGCCGGACACGTCGGCCACCAGGTCCATGGCGGCGCGTACCGCACGCTCGGCGTCGCCCTCACCGGCGACCGGGGTCCCCCACACGGCCATCACGGCGTCCCCGATGAACTTCTCGACCACGCCTCCGTACCTGGTGATCACCGTCGAGGCAGACTCGAAGTAGCGCGACAGCAACGCGCGCACGTCTTCGGGGTCCATGGACTCAGACAACGGCGTGAAGCCGACCAGGTCTGCGAACACGACCGAACAGATGCGTCGCTCGGCCACGGGCGAGGTGTCGCGCTCGGGGACGGGCGACGGACCCGAGGTGGACGCGGCTGACGCGGGATCGAGCGGCGCGGCGCAGTTGCCGCAGAAGCGGTCCCGCGCTTCGTTCAGCTCCCCACACGAGGGACAGCTGACCGCGAGCATCGCGGCGCACTCAGAGCAGAACTTCCGGCCAGGGCGGTTGTGAGTCCCGCAGGCCGGGCAGACCAGATCCACCCGTCA
The DNA here is from genome assembly GCA_038259225.1 of Propionibacteriales bacterium. Lineage (GTDB taxonomy): Bacteria > Actinomycetota > Actinomycetes > Propionibacteriales > Nocardioidaceae > JANLYC01. Next base: position 2,950 of record JBBSPA010000008.1, on the reverse strand, counting down.
CCTCCCTGCACCGGTACTGGACCACCGCCGTTCGCGACGTGTGACCGGCACACGAGCGACGATAGACCTTCGCCCGACCAGATGACTCGCTTCGGCCAGACCGGACACCGGCCCACGGCGTACGAGACCGCCCCGACCAACAGGTCGGGGGCGGTCTCGTCAGGCGGAGCGGAGGCTCAGGCCTCGGCGGCGGCGTCCGCGGAGGACAGGTTGCGCGTCCGGTTGGGGTCGACCTGGATCCCGGGTCCCATCGTCGTTGAGAGGGTCACCTTCTTCAGGTAGCGGCCCTTGGAGCTGGCCGGCTTGAGCCGGAGCACCTCATCGAGCGCGGCTGCGTAGTTCTCGACCAGCTGTTCGGTGGAGAACGACGACTTGCCGATGATGAAGTGCAGGTTCGCGTGTCGGTCGACGCGGAACTCGATCTTGCCGCCCTTGATGTCGGAGACCGCCTTGGCGACGTCCGGGGTCACGGTGCCGGTCTTCGGGTTGGGCATCAGACCGCGCGGGCCGAGCACCCGTCCCAGCCGCCCGACCTTTCCCATCATGTCGGGAGTGGCGACGACGGCGTCGAAGTCGAGCCACCCGCCGTTGACCTTGTCGATCAGCTCGTCGCCGCCGACGACATCGGCGCCGGCGTTGCGAGCTTCCTCGGCCTTGTCGGCGTTGGCGAAGACGAGGACCCGTGCCGTCTTACCGGTGCCGTGCGGGAGGTTGACAGTGCCGCGGACCATCTGGTCCGCCTTGCGTGGGTCGACGCCGAGTCGCATCGCGACGTCGACGGTGCTGTCGAACTTCGTCTTGCCGCTGGACTGGGCCAGCTTCACGGCCTCGACCGGCGCGTACAACGTGTCCTTGTCGATGTTCTCCGCTGCGGTCCTGTATGCCTTGCTGCGCTGCATGTCTGGTTCCTTTCTGAAATGTCACCAGGTGTGGTCGGGTGGGCCAGCGCGGCCCTGCCACGTGTTGCTGGGCTTGTTCGGGGGTGCTTCGGGTACTTCAGCTGCTGCTCGGGCTACGTGTCGAGCACTACCGATCGACGGTGATCCCCATCGAGCGTGCGGTGCCCTCGACGATCTTCATCGCTGCGTCGACGTCGTTGGCGTTCAGGTCCGGCATCTTGGTCGTGGCGATCTCACGCACCTGCTCACGGTTGATCCGTCCTACCTTGTCGGTATGCGGCGTCGACGAGCCCTTCTGGAGGCCGGCGGCCTTCTTGATGAGCTCGGCTGCCGGCGGGGTCTTGGTGATGAACGTGAAAGTCCGGTCCTCGTAGATGGTGATCTCGACCGGGATCACGTTGCCGCGCATCGCCTCGGTGGCGGCGTTGTAGGCCTTGCAGAACTCCATGATGTTGACGCCGTGCGGACCAAGGGCGGTTCCGACCGGGGGAGCTGGAGTTGCTGCGCCGGCCTGCAACTGCACCTTGACGAGCGCGGCGATCTTCTTCTTGGGAGGCATTGTCGGGGTTCCTTGTTTCTTTCCGGTGATGCGGACTCTTCTCGGGTGGCTTGGCCGTGCCAGCAGGCTGGCTACGGCCCATTCAGAAGGGGCTGAGCCGGAGCAAGCTCCGCCTCAGACTTTCTGAATCTGCGTGAAGCTGAGCTCGACCGGCGTCTCTCGTCCGAAGATCTCGACCAGGGCCTTCACACGCTGGGCGTCGATGTTGATCTCGGTGATAGTGGCGTGCAGGGTCGCAAAGGGCCCGTCCACGACCATCACGGAGTCGCCGGCGAAGAAGTCGGTGAAGTCGACCTTCTTCTGCTTGGCCTTGGTGGGTGACGCGGCCGCCTCGGCCTCCTCGACGATGGCCGGGGCCAGCATCGCTTCGACCTCGGCGAGGCTGAGCGGTACCGGTTGGTGGCTGTGTCCGACGAAGCCGGTGACTGAAGGCGTGTGACGAACGGCTGACCAGGACTCGTCGGTCAGATCCATCCGCACCAACACGTAGCCGGGCAGCACGGTACGGCTGATCTGCCGTCGCTGGCCGTTCTTAACTTCCCAGACGTCCTCCTGAGGGACATGGACCTCGTAGATGAAGTCCTCCATGTTCAGGGAGGTGATCCGGTTCTCCAGGTTCGTCTTGACCCGCTTCTCCATTCCGGAGTACGTGTGGATGACGAACCAGTCACCGGGCTTGGAGCGCAGCGCCACACGGAACTCCTCGAGCGGGTCGACAGCGGGCGCGCTCACCGAGTCATCAGCGCCCTCACTGTCCGCGTCGGAGTCAGTGTCAACGGTGCCACCGTCGATGGCGGTGCCGTCAGTCTCGGCGGTGCCGTCGCTCTGGGCGGTGCCGTCTGTCTCGGTCACGTCGCCGACCGACGGATTGTCGGGGGCGTCCGCGGTCGACGTCGACACCTCATCGTCCACCTCGACCGCCGAGATGGCTTGCTCGTTCGACACAGAGGGCTCCGTCACTGTTGGTTCGCTGTCTGGGTTCATGGATACTGCTCGGTCCTGCTCCGCTGGCTAGCCGAAGATCGAGAAGGCCGCCTTGTTGAAGACGAAGTCCAGCAACGACACCACGGCGATCATGAACAGGACGAAGACCATTACCACCAAGAAGTAGGTAACGAGCTGGTCCCGGGTCGGCCAGATGACCTTGCGCAGCTCGGCGATCACCTGCCGGAAGAACAACGCCGGGCTGGTCCGGCCGCTGTTTCCTGGCCGGCGCTCGCTCGAAGAGCTCGTGGAGCGGATCTCCGTCACCGTTCTGCCTTCCTGGCTTGTCGCTGTCTGACATATCTGTCCGGATGTCCCGGGGGTACCTCGGGTAGTCCGGCTGATGCTGGTTCGTGCTGTTCGCCTGCGTGCTGTTCGCCTTCGTGCTGTTCGCCTTCGTGCTGGCCTTCGTTCGTGGGTCTCGCGCTGTCATGCCGGTGTCGCAGGGCAGGAGGGACTCGAACCCCCAACCGCCGGTTTTGGAGACCGGTGCTCTGCCAATTGAGCC
>JBBSPA010000007.1:0-86203 GCA_038259225.1 Propionibacteriales bacterium | reverse complement strand
GGCCCCCCGCCCCGCCGGCGCGGGCGGGCCGGCCGCGCGGCGCGCCCGGCGGCCCGGCGCGCGGCGGGGCCCGCCCGCCGGCCACCCGGACGGTGATGAACAGCGCGGAGACGACGAGGAGCAGGAACCCCGACATCAGCACGATCGCGGTGGTCGAGTGCATCATGTCCGTCATGGGAAGCTCCTTTGTCGGCTCGTTCGAGCGTAAGTCCGGAACCGGAAAAAGGACCTTACGAGCCGGTGACGGTCTGGTTTGCCGAGCAGAAGCGTCCTCTTAGGATAGCCAGGTCGGGCGGAGCGGGAAGAAGGCCTCGCCCGACGCGGCCGGCTTGACTGCAAGCACCTGGTGCAGCTGCACCTCGTTGGACTCGAAGCCGTACCGGGATCCCGCCATGTACATGCCCCATACCCGCGCGGTGGGCTCGCCGACGTCGGCGACGCAGGCCTCCCAGTTCTCGACCAGGTTCGCGCACCACGCCTTCAGTGTCAGCGCGTAGTGCTCGCGCAGGTTCTCCTCGTGACGGACCTCCAGACCGACGTTCTGCGCCTCGCTGATGATCCGGCCCGATCCGGTCAGCTCCCCGTCAGGGAAGACATAGCGGTCGATGAAGGCGCCGGTCGTCACCCGGGTGTTGTTGTACGGGCGCGTGATCGAGTGGTTCAGCAGCCGGCCGCCCTCGCGGAGCAAGCTGTGCAGGAAGCCGAAGTACTCGCCGTACTTCCCGACGCCGACATGCTCGAGCAGCCCGATCGAGCTGATCGCGTCGAAGTCGCGGCCCGGTGCGTCGCGGTAGTCGCCGTGCACGATCTCCGCCCCGGTCAGCTGCTCGTGCTGAATCGCGAGCTGGCCCCACTTGGCCTGCTCGGCGCTGAGCGTGATCCCCAGCGCGTTGACCCCGTAGTGCTTGACGGCGTGGCGGACCATGCCACCCCATCCGCAGCCGACGTCGAGAAGTCGCATCCCCGGCGCCAGACCGAGCTTGCGGCAGACCAGGTCGAACTTCTCCGCCTGGGCTTCCTCCAAGGTGGCGTCCGCCGTCGGGAAGACCGCGCAGGTGTACGCCATCGAAGGACCGAGGACCTTCTCGTAGAACGAGTTCGACACGTCGTAGTGGTGGTGGATCGCCTCGGAGTCCCGGACCCGCGAATGCCGCAGGCCCTCAGCCACGCGGCGCCACCGCGGCAGCGCCTCCTGCGGCGGCGGCTCGGGAGGGAGCAGCCGCCGCCAGCCCATCTCGCGCACGATCAGCGCGATCTCCGACGTGGTCGGACGCCGACCGCGCCAACGGCCCATCAGTCGCAGGGCCTCGTAGGGGTCACCCGGATGCACACCGTCGAGCACCAGGTCCCCGGACACGTAGGCGCGGGCCATCCCGAGATCGCCCGGCGCCGTGGCCAGGAAGCGCAGCCCACGCTCGTTGACCAGGCGCATCGTGACCGAAGAGTCGACCGGGCCGAAGCCGCTGCCGTCATAGGCCTCGAACCGTAACGGCGGCTCTTCCGCCGTCAGCGAGGCCACCATGTCCGCGATTGTCATCGACGTCCCACCACCTTCTCGTACAGCCCGGTCAACCGCTGATCGGGGTCGTAGCTGGTCTTGACGGCCTCGTACGTCGGGCCGCCGTACATCTGCGCGAACGTCTCCTTGTCGTAGTAGGCGTCGGAGTACAAGGACTTGTGCCCGTCGTGATCGGCGACCGCCTGCTCGATCGTCATGTTGACGTCGCCGTCGACTCGGCCGGACTCGATCGGCACCATCCCCCAGAAGCCGACGTTGACGTACGTGGTGTCGCGGCGCAGCGGGTACAGCGGCCAGGTCCGCGACGTCCCCGGCCCGTCCACGTCGCGCAGCTTCAGCGGGCACAGCCAGACCGGGCGCATCGGCACGTGATCGGTGAACCAGCGCAGGAAGTCCGCAGTCCGGTCGACCGGCACCTCGATGTCTTGCACGACCCGCTCCCGCGCCGGCTTGCCCCGCCGGCGATCGATCCGAGCCATCACGTGGAAGCGGTTCTCCCACCCGACGATCCGGTGATAGACGTCGCTGCGCCGCCACCGCCGAGGCCAGAGCCGGCGTGCCACCGGGTGCTGTGCCCCGAACGCCTGGGAGCACCAGAACCAGTCGGTGTCCCAGCGCCACAGGTAGTCGTAGGCCGACAGCACATCGCGGTCGCGCTCGCGCAAGGAGCGGTAGTAGACCTGTTGCCCGGTGTAGTCGCTCGGGCTGAGCAGCCCGGCCGCCGTGACGTCGTCGACCCAGCGGCCCAGCGTCAGGTAGGCCTCGTCCGGCGCGAACACCACTCCGTCCAGGAAGTCCACCTGCTCGCCCTCGTGGTCGTGCGTCTCGGTGATCGCAGCGACGGCCTTGGTCAGCGAGTCGAGGTCGTCGAAGCGGACATGACGAAGCCCGACGTACGCCGACACCGGCTCGAGCTCGATACGGAGCCGGACGGCGTACCCGAGGCTGCCGTAGGAGTTCGGGAACGCGAAGAACAGGTCCCGGTGCTCGTTGTCGGCGGTAGCGGTGACCACGCGACCGTCACCGACCAGCACGTCCAGCTCCAGCACCGACTCGTGCGGCAGCCCGTTGCGGAACGACGACGACTCGATGCCGAGCCCGGTCACCGCGCCGCCCAGCGTGATCGTCCTCAGCTGCGGGACCACCATCGGCATCAGGCCGTGGGGGAGCGTGGCGTCGACGAGGTGCTCATAGGTGCACATCCCCTGGACGTCGGCCGTACGCCGTTCGGCGTCCACCGCGATGACCCCGTCGAGACCGGACACGTCCAACCCGGACTGCCGCGCAGCCCTGGGACGGAACAGGTTGGACGTCTTCTTGGCGAGCCGGACCGATTGGCCCAGCGGGATCGCGGCGTACGACGCCTGCAACCTCTGGACGGCAGCCTCGTGCTGAGCGATCTCCCTCCCCATACCGAGCATCTTGCCACTCAGACGGGGTCCCCCGGCAACCCGTGCGCCTGCCACGCGCTCCTCCGACGTCGTCAGATCTTCGTAACGTTCGACCCGCCCGGGGGCTGCCGGCCCGGGTTAGGGTCGACCAGATGAAACGTCTGGGCACCTTCGTCGTCCTGTTGTTCACCCTCGTGCTCGTGGCGGGGTGCTCCGGAGGCTCCGATTCGTCTGAGCCGGACGCCTCAGCTGCCACGGGCCAGAAGTTTCCGGACGTGGTGAAGGTCGAAGCCAGCCCCGAGGACGGCGGCACCTTCGCCTTCGACGTGACGATGAGCTCGCCGTACGACAGTCCGGACCGCTACGCCGACGGCTGGCGGGTGGTCGGCCCGGACGGGGAGGTGTACGGAGAGATGACCTTGACTCACGACCACGCATCCGAGCAGCCGTTCACCCGGACCCAGAGCGGTGTCGAGATCCCGGACGGCGTCGCCACGGTGACCGTCGAAGGTCGCGACCAGGAGAACGGCTACGGCGGCGGCACCCAGACGGTCGACCTCCCGCAGACCTGACGCCTCGCCAGGGTGACGCGCGATGACGCACGGTGCGATGATCGCCACGCCGCGACGAGCCGAAAGGGCAGGGATGCGTGCGCAGGGCAAGACCGCACTGACAGCCACAGGCACGGCATTGCTGCTGTCCGTGTCCGCTGCGTGCACCGGTGGCTCGGCCACCCGCAGCACGCCGTCCGACATCGTGCGACCACCCGTCACAGGCCAGGGGATCGGCGACCCGTACTACCCCGACGACGGCAACCTGGGGTACGACGTCGCGGGGTATCACGTCCGGCTCTCCTACGATCCTCGCGACCAGTCGATCCAGGCCCGGACCACCGTGCGTTCGACGGCGACGGCGGACCGGCTCAGCTCCTTCCACCTCGACCTGCTCGGGCTGAAGGTCACCGAGGTCGCCGTCAACGGGGCCACCGCCGGCTTCACGCGCACCGATGCCCACGAGCTCGTGATCACCCCGAAGCGGGCCATCGCGTCGGGTGAGAGCTTCTCGACGACGGTGACGTACCACGGCAAGCCCGGCGTCGACGGTGTCGGCCAGGTGCGCAGTGGCTGGTACGACGCCACCACTCCGGGCGGCGGATTCATCGCCGGCGAGCCGCACTCCTGCACGCTGTGGTACCCCTGCAACGACCACCCGACCGACAAGGCGACGTTCCGCTTGACCGCGACCGTCCCCAGGCCGTTCAAGGTCGTCTCGGTTGGTCTCCAGGGTGCGACCACCGCGTCACAGCGCCGCGACGGCACGCCGATGCGAACGTTTCGGTGGAGTCTCGGCGAGGCCACCGCCACCTACCTCACCACGATCTACATCGATCGGCTGACCTTCCAGCGCTCGAAGCTGGCCGACGGTACGCCGGTGGTGTCGGCGTACGGACCGAATCCGGCGGCTGCACCAGTGCGAGAGAGAAGGCTGCCGGAGATCCTGAAAGTCCTGAGCGACGCGTGGGGTCCCTACCCGGCGCCTGCTGCGGGCGGCATCTTCGTCAACGGCGACGTGCCGTTCTCGCTCGAGACGGTCACCCGGCCGATCTACACCGAGGGCGCCGACGTCGCCACGATCGTGCACGAGAACGCCCATCAGTGGTGGGGCGACAACGTGTCGATCCGGCGCTGGAAGGACATCTGTCTCAACGAGTGCTTCGCGTCGTACTCCGTGTGGCTCTGGGACGAGGCGCACGGCGCTGACCTCGACGCGCGCTACCACGCGGTGGTCGACAGGGGCGGAGACTGGCTCAGCTTCCCGCTGTACGACATGGGCCCCGGCCATGAGTTCGACGGGCCAGGTGTCTACTACAAGGGCACGTTCTTCCTGCACGCGCTGCGTCGCAAGCTCGGGGACGCAGCGTTCTTCTCCGCACTGCGCGGGATCCAGCGCGACGACGTCGGCGGCAACCTGTCGATGAACGACCTGCGTGCGCAGCTGGAGTCCCGCTCCGGCGCCGACCTGACCAGCTTCTGGGACGAGTGGGTGCTCAACGCCGGCACGCCATCTCCGCCGAACCTCTACCCCGGCTCGCTGTAACCGCCCGCCCGCTTGTCGCCCTTCCGCGGCCGCCTCTTGTCGCCCTCCCGCCGCGGTTTGCCCTCCCGCCGCGGTTTGCCTAGTCAACCATTCGGCTGGCTTGTTAACTAGGCAAACCCGCCTTGCAGACAGGGAGCTTGCCTTGCTCACTTAGGCCCGTTGTCCGCCGAGCCGGTGATCGGCCTCCAGCAGCCGCCGCCTCCCCGGGTGAGCTGTGCGAGGATCAGCGGAGTACGCCGTTTGCCGTCCGCGCGTCACGCGGTTCGCCATGAGTCACCCCGAGGACACCATGAGCCGTCGCTTCCTCACCACCGCCCTGGCCACGACCGCGATCGTCGCGGCAGGCTCGGTCACCGGGTCTGCCCCCGCCGCAACGGTCGGTACGGCAACGACCGGGTCCGCGTACGCCGACAACGACAGCGGGATCGGCGACCCGTACTACCCGGCCGACGGGAACCCCGGCTACCAGGTCAGGTCGTACCACGTCGTGCTCGACTACTTCGCGAAGCACGCCAGGCTCCGAGCCACCACCGTGGTCCGGGCGGTGGCCAAGAAGCGCCTCACCTCGTATCACCTCGACCTCGACGGGCTCAAGGTCGACGCCATCACGGTTGACGGGCGGGCCGCCACCTGGACGCGTACCGGCGCGCACGAGCTGGTGATCAGCCCGGCGCGCGGGGTCGGCAAGGGACACGTCTTCGTTACCCGGGTGCGCTACCACGGGAAGCTGCACCACGTGAATGACGGGGGTGCTCCGAGCGGGTGGATCCGCGGGGGTGGGGCGCCTGGCGCAGGTTTCATCGAGGGCGAGCCGCACGGCTGCGCCACCTGGTTCCCGTGCAACGACCACCCGACCGACAAGGCGCGAGTCTCCCTGGTCGCGACCGTGCCGTCGCCGCTCTCCCTCATCTCGGTCGGCGACCAAGGGCGTACGACGGCTGGAAGACGTGATGGCGTGAAAGTCCGGACGTTCCGGTGGAGACTCGCGGAGCGCACCGCGACGTACCTGGTGGGGCTGGTCATCGACAGGTTGACGTTCGAGCGGTCGCGGCTGGCCGACGGCACGAAGGTCATCTCTGCGTACGGACCGCGGCATCGCAAGGCACAGCAACGCGAGACTCACCTGCCCGAGATCCTGCGCGTGCTGTCCCGCCGCTGGGGGCCGTACCCCGCGCCTTCGGCCGGTGGGATGTTCGTCAGTGGCGCCATCCCGTACGACCTCGAGACGTACACCCGCCCGGTCTACTCCACGCACACCGGTCTCCTCACGATCGTGCACGAGAACGGTCACCAGTGGTGGGGTGACAACGTCGCGCTGCACCGATGGAAGGACATCTGCCTCAACGAGTGTCTGGCCTCGTACTCCGAGTGGTTGTGGGCCGAGCACCGTGGCGTCGACCTCGACAAGAGGTATCGGGCCCAGATCGCCCGCCGTGGCGACGCGCTGTTCAGCGGGAAGCTCTACGACATGGGCGCCAATCATGAGTTCGACTACCCGGTGTACGTGAAGGGCAAGTTCTTCGTCCACGCGCTCCGCAACAAGATCGGGGACGTTCGGTTCTTCCGTGCGATGCGGGCGATCCAGCGCCGCGAGGCCGGCGGCAACATCTCGATGAACGGGCTGCGTGACCGGCTCGAACGGCGTACCGGCGTCGACCTGACCCGTTTCTGGCGGCAATGGGTCAAACGGACCGGGCGCCCCTCCAACGCCAACCTCTTCCCCGGCGACCTCTGACCCTCCCGCCCGTGGCCGCCCCTCGCGCCCGTCGCGGTTTGCCTAGTTATCTATGCACCCGGCTTGTTAACTAGGCAAACCCGCCTTGCCAACTGAGGGTTTGCCTTGCACACCATCCCGTAACACGGGCCACGACGGGTCGGATCAGCGAAGCCGGACGGCCAGCTCAGGGTTCGGTGCGCCGAGCACGTCCGGGTGGGCGATCGCCGCCAGCGCCTCGACCCCGTCGACGAGCCGCGGCCCGGGACGCGCGAACGACGCGTTGGCGTCCACGGCCCACAGGGGTACGCGGTCGGGGAGCACGCCCGACCCGAGCAGCTCGCGGGCCAGCCGCGTGGACTCGCCAAGGGCGAAGCCGCACGGCGACGAGACGATGACGTCCGGCCGGCTGGCGGCAACCACCTCCCACGTCGTACGGAACGATGTCGCGCCTACGTCACCGAGCGTCGAGACAGCACCTCCGCGCGCGACCATCTCCGGTACCCAGTGACCCGGCGCGAACGGTGGCTCGGTCCACTCCAGCACCAGCAGCCGTGGCCGCTCTCGGCCCGCGACCGCGGCCTCGACCTGGGCGAGCCGTTGACGTAGCCCCACGACCAGCTCGGCGGCAGCGACTTCGGTACCGGAGACCTTGCCCAGGACGCCGATCGAGTCGAGCACCTCGTCCAGGCGGTGCGGGTCGATGGTGACGACGTCCGCGTGGCAGCCCAAGTGCGCCAGCGCGTCGTCGACCACGGTCACGTCAACCGCGCAGACGGCACACAGGTCCTGCGTGACCACCACGTCGGCATCCAGGTCGGCCAGGGCGCCCTCGTCGAGGTGGTAGAGGTCGTCGCCGGCGTTCATCCGTTCGGCGACCAGGGCGTCGATCGCTGCCGGTTCGAGTCCTTCGGGGAGACTCGATGTCGACACGATCCGTCGGCTCCGCGCCTCGAGAGGGTAGTCACACTCGAACGTCACGCCGACGACGTCGTCGCCTGCCCCGAGCGCGAACAGGATCTCTGTGGTCGACGGCAGCAACGACACGATCCGCATCACCCCAGGCTAGCGGCGCGCTCACGCGAACCGGCCGGGCATGCCACGGCAGCGCCCTGGGTGGTCGCGGCCTGCCGTGGTTGGCTCGCGCCGGGATTCGACGGTGGCGGAGCGGGAGGCACATCGCGGTACGGCGTACTCCCGGAGCGGAGTCTGCAAGGCAAGCCCTCACTGTGCTACCGGGATTTGCCTAGTTAACAAGCCATCCGAATAGTTAACTAGGCAAACCGGAAGCCGCGCCCCCGGCGAGTAGGGTGACGCCAGTCACCGCCGGTCACGGCGACTCATCGAGAGAGGACGTCGATGCAGCTCGGGGAGTTCAACGCACTCGGGGACGACGAGGCGCGCGAGCGGATCGACCCGTGCCTTGGCGTACGCCGCTGGGTCCACGAGGTCGTCGGGGCTCGCCCGTACGCCGACCTGGCCGGTATGGTCCGGCAGGCCAAGGCCAGCGCGGAGCACCTCGACGACGACGAGCTGGCCGCGGCACTCGCCCGGCACCCCCGAATCGGCGACGACCGGAGCACGAGCAGCGCTGACCAGCAGGAGTCGTCCTTCTCGAGGAACGAGCAGGCAGCCGTCGGTGCCGACGCGGAGGTCGCGGACCGGCTGCGGACTGGCAACCTCGACTACGAGAAACGGTTCGACCGAGTGTTCTTGATCCGTGCCGCTGGGCGGTCAGGGGAGGAGATGCTCGACGAGCTGGAGCGCAGGCTGCGCAACGACGACGAGACCGAACGCCGCGAGACGGTCGACGCGCTGCGCGACATCGCGATCCTGCGGCTGCAACAGGTGGTCCACCCATGAGCCAGGTGACGACCCACGTACTCGACACTGCCACGGGTGGTCCGGCCGCCGGCGTCACGGTCGTGCTCGAGCACGACCTGGCCGATCCCCCAGCGGTGGCGACCGGCATCACCGACGAGGACGGTCGAGTCGGTGACCTCGGACCCGACCGGGTCGAACCAGGCGTCTACCGATTGCGTTTCCACACCGGCGCCTACTTCGCGGCGATCGGGGTGCCGACGTTCTACCCGGAGGTGTCGATCAGCTTCGAGATCACCGACGCCGAGCACTATCACGTGCCCCTGCTGGTCAGCCCGTTCGGCTACTCGACCTACCGAGGCAGCTGAACATGACGATCGAGCTGGGCCCGCACGAGTACGGAAAGGCCGAGATCCGGCTCGTTTGGTTCAACCGGGACACCGCCAGGCACCAGATCCGGGACCGGTCCCTTCCTGCACCTTCCCGCAGTTGCCGGGATTGAGGTAGCGGTATGACCTTCCGGCTGAACCAACTGACCCATTGCCCGGACGTCTCGCCGGCGGACTGGATCGAGCCGCGGTTGACGCCGCCGTACGCCGGTGCCACGTCGATCGTGCCGACCGGCTTCGCGGCGTACGCCCGGATCTTCCACGCGCCCTCAGCAGGCTCGGACGACCGGATCAGCTGGGCCGATGTCGCGTCGGTCACCGGGCGAGTCGTGCACCCGCTGATGCAGTGGCACGCGGTCACCAAGGGAGTCGACGGGAAGGCCGACTGGACGGTGGGGGACGTGCCGGAGGGCGAGCTGGACGCACGACAGCTCAGGACGCTCTGCGCTGTCCTACGCGATCACACCTCGACCCCGGACGCGTGCTATCACGCGCTCTGGAACGGTTTCGGCGGCTGGGTCGGCGGCTCCTCGGTGATGATGGCGGTGTCTCGACCCTGGTGGGGCCGGCTGGTCCCGTGGCGATTGCCCTTGCGCAGCGTGAAGGCGTACGTCGACACCGGCGTCGTGCCCGGGGCCGAGCCGCCACCCCACCTGCCGGTCGACGTGACAGACGGCCCGGTGGTCCGTCATCCGCTCGGCCGCGAGTACTTCCTGTTCTCCGGTCCGGTCGAGGCGGCCCAGGACTTCGTGATGGACCACCCGGCGGACCGGCTGACGCCACAGCTGTTCTGGCCGACTGACCACACCTGGTGCGTGGCGACGGAGATCGACTTCGACTCCACTTTGGTCGGCGGGTCGCACGACCTGATCGACACGATCATCGCCGACCCCCGGCTTGAGGCGCTGCCGTTCGAGCCGGCCGCCAACCTGACCTATCGCGGTGACACCGTCAACGACCCCGACGGTTCGATCTCCCGGCGCTGAGGTGACGGAGCCACCACATCCCCGGCCCCCCACCCCCCAAGCCCGCGAATTGCGGGGACGTGCCTGCCCCGATCGGCGTGTCGACCTGAACTTTCCCGCAATTCGCGGGAAAGACGGGCGGGAGGGACGACGGGCGGGAGGGACGACGGGCGGGAGGGAGACGGGCAGGGGCGGGAGGCAGGGAGGTCGGGCGGGAAGAGGTGACGTTGCGGGGGAGCGACCAGCCGACCACGATAGGGAGCATGACCGATCTGAGTGGAGTCGAGGTCCGAGCACCGCGAGACGAGCACCAGGAAGAGGCCTCGGACGAGCCTCGCCAGGACGAGATCCTCACGCCACAAGCTCTGGCGTTCGTGGCCGACCTGCAACGTACGTTCGGCGGCCGGCGCGACGAGCTGATGCGGGCCAGGGCCGAGCGGCGTACGACGATCAGCAAGACCGGGACCCTGGACTTCCTCGAGGAGACCAAGGATGTCCGGGAGGCCGAGTGGCAGGTCGCCCCTGCGCCAGTCGCACTCCAGGACCGTCGGGTCGAGATCACCGGGCCGACCGACGCGAAGATGGCGATCAACGCGCTGAACTCCGGTGCCAAGGTCTGGCTGGCCGACCTCGAGGACGCCAACACCCCGCACTGGGGCAACGTGATCGAGGGGCAGGTCTCGTTGTACGACGCGCACCGCCACCAGCTGGGGTTCACCTCCGGGGAGGGCAAGGAGTACGCACTGAACGACGGAGACCTGGCTGTCCCGGTCGTCCGGCCGCGCGGATGGCACCTCCCGGAGAAGCACGTGCTGGTCGACGGCAACCCGATGGTCGGCTGCCTGCTCGACTTCGGGCTGCACTTCTTCCACAACGCCGAAGAGCTGCTGCAGCGTGGCCAGGGGCCCTACTACTACCTGCCCAAGATGGAGAGTCATCTCGAGGCCCGGCTCTGGAACGACGTCTTCACCCATGCCCAGGACGTGCTCGGCGTTCCCTTCGGCAGCGTACGTGCCACCGTCCTGATCGAGACGATCACCGCGGCGTTCGAGATGGACGAGATCCTCTTCGAGCTGCAGGAGCACGCGTCCGGCCTCAACGCCGGCCGCTGGGACTACCTCTTCAGCGTGATCAAGAACTTCCGCGACGCGGGGGAGGACTTCGTGCTGCCCGACCGAGGGGCGGTCGGTATGACGCAGCCGTTCATGCGGGCGTACTCCGAGCTGTTGGTGGCCACGTGCCACAAGCGCGGCGCCTTCGCGATGGGTGGCATGGCGGCGTTCATCCCGAGTCGGCGCGACCCTGAGGTCAACGCATCCGCCCTGGAGAAGGTCCGGGCGGACAAGAAGCGCGAGGCCGGTGACGGCTACGACGGCTCCTGGGTCGCGCACCCGGGACTGGTCGAGATCTGCCGCGAGGAGTTCGACGCCGTGCTCGGCGACCAGCCCAACCAGCTCAGCCGGCAACGCGACGACGTCACGGTCACGGCGGCAGACCTGCTCGACGTCTCCTCGACCGAGGGCGTCATCACCGCAGCCGGCGTACGCGGAAACGTCTCGGTGGCCATCCGCTACATCGTGTCCTGGCTTCTCGGCACCGGCGCCGCCGCCATCGACAACCTGATGGAGGACGCCGCGACCGCGGAGATCTCTCGCAGCCAGCTCTGGCAGTGGACCCATAGCGGCAGCAGCATCGACGACGGCACCACGATCAGCGCTGAGTACGTGCGCACCATCGTCGAGGAGGTGTACTCCGAGCTGGCCATCGCGTGGGCGGACCAGCCGGAGACCGTCCAGGCACTCGATCAGGCGCGCGCATTGTTCGAGACCGTCGCGCTCGACGACACCTTCGCGGACTTCCTCACGCTGCCGGCCTACGACGAGTACGTCGCATGACCGCGTACACCAGGTGGGTGAAGCCACCACCCATAGTTAGGAAAGCGTCACAGATTGTCACGATGCCGGTTACCGTGGACTCACATCCGCCCTGATCGGAGGTCCGCGTGTCTGCCGGACCCACAGCCACGCCGTGCGCACTGCTGGTCGAAGACGACCGCGACGTCGCCGACCTGCTCCGATTCCACCTGGAGTCCTTCGGCTACTCCGTCGTGCACGCTGCCACCGGTGAGGCGGCGGTGGACGGGCTGCCGGGGCTTGCCCTCGACCTCGCCGTCGTCGACATCGTGCTTCCCGGTCTGGATGGCCACGGCGTCATCTCGGCCCTGCGAAGCTCGCAGGATCACCGGACCTGTCCGGTTGTGATCGCGTCGGTCGTCGACTCAGGCGACGGCCCCTGCCAGGCCGACGCGGTCCTCACCAAGCCGTTCGGCAAGCGCGACCTTCGCCGCGCCATCGACCACGCCGCACGGCGTGCCGAGTCGGCGGTGCATGGCCAGGAGGGCTCGTGAGCGCCGTGCGGGTGGTGGTCGCCGACGACGACGCCGACATCCGGGACCTGGTGGCGTTCAAGCTCGAAGCCGCCGGGATGGACGTCGTCGCCGTGCCTGATGGGGCCGCCGCCCTCGAGGCCTGTCAGTCGGACCGGCCCGACGTGGTCATCCTGGACGTGATGATGCCAGGGATGAGCGGTCTGGATGTTTGCCGGGCGCTTCGCGACTCGATCGACCTGGCCGCCGTACCGGTGATCTTGCTGACCGCTCGGGCCCAGGAGTCCGACGTCGCTCAGGGTTTCGATGCCGGCGCAGACGACTACGTGGTCAAACCGTTCAGCCCCCGCGAGCTGGCGGCCCGCGTCAACGCGGTGTTGTCGCGGGCCCGACGATGAGCATCGCGGCGACAGCCGCTCGGGACCTGCATACCGACCTGGATGCGACCGCGATCCCCGGGCTGACCCGAGCTGCAGGAGTAGGCCTGCTGACCGTCCTGTTGCTGCTGACGCTGCTGTTCATCGTGGTCGCCATGCGCCGGCTGACCGCGGAGTACTTCGAGAGACGTCGGGCCGTGCTCATCGCCCAGACCCGTCCGTCGATACTGCAGGTCCTGGCCGGCGACGGTCCGGACCCGGAGTCATGGGCTCGGTTGTCGGAGGTGTCCGCCAAGGTCTGGCGCGCCAGCGAGCCTGGCGTGGTCGCCTTGCTCGGCAAGGTGCGCGGCGGGCCTCGCGAGGCACTGGTCGATCTGCTCAACCAACGCGGCACCCTAGCGAGGGCGCGGCGCGACCTGCGGTCCCACTCGGCGATCAGACGGTGCCGGGCCGTGGAGATGCTCGGAGCGGCCGGTGACGGCGGTAGTGTTCCGGTTCTCCTACCATTGCTGGCCGACCGGCAGCCCGAGGTTCGTCAGGTGGCCACCCGAGCGCTGGGCAAGATCGGCGACCAGGCGGCGGCCGGGCCTCTGCTGGAAGCTGTGGCCGGGCCACATCCGGTCCCGCCGCGCGAGGTGTCTGCCGCGATCGTCGTGCTCGAGCGCGCCGCCGATGCGCCGGTGATGCTGACTGCGTCCGAGTCGAGCGACAGTCGGGTGCGTTCGGTTGCTGCGGAGGTGCTGGGTCTGCGTGGTGCCATGGTCGCCGCCGAGGTACTCGTTCACCTCCTCCTGCACGACGAGTCGGTCGAGGTCAGGATCAGGGCGGCGCGGGCGTTGGGCCGACTCGGCGTACCCATGGCGCTCAAACCGCTGCATGCCTCGTTGACAGCGCCATCGCCAGAGCTCCGCGCGGTCGCCGCACGTTCGCTCGGACAGGTCGGAGGGCGCGAATCCGTCATCGCTCTCGTCGGATGCATGGACGACCAGGCGCACCGGGTCTGCGTGAACGCAGCAGAATCGCTGACCGCGCTCGGGGATCCAGGTCGCCAGGCATTGCGCGTGATCGCGAACGGGAGGTCGTCGCGCGCAGCCGCGTACGCCGTCGAAGCGTTGGCGCTGGACGCGCTGGGTCGTCGGCAGCTCGAGCGAGTGGGCATCTGAGATGACCGAGCTGGAGCATGCGCTCAGCTGGTGGCTCGTGGTCGGCCTCGGCTGGGGAATGATCGTCTACTTCCTGCTGATCAACACCAGCTTCTTGATCCTCACGTTCCTGGCCGGGGCAGAGTTCATCAGCCACGTACGCCGATCGGCCTTTCGGGGCTATGACGAGCTGTTCAGCAGCGCGCTGACGCCTCCGGTGTCGATCCTGATGCCGGCGTACAACGAGAGCACGGGCATCGTCGAGGCAGTCCGGGCCATGACGGCGCTGCGCTATCCGGAGTACGAGGTCATCGTCATCGACGACGGTTCGACCGACGAGACGCTGGAGGTCCTGACGCGGGCATTCGACCTGGTCGAGGTCCCCAAGGTCGTCCCCGCCGAGGTTGCGACACGCGGCGCCGTGGAGGCCGTGCACATGTCGACCCAGGGCGCCCGCAACGTGGTGGTCGTGCGCAAGGCCAACGGTGGCAAGAGCGATGCGCTGAACACCGGCATCAACCTCGCCCGGTATCCCCTGGTCTGCATGGTCGATGCCGACTCCGTGCTCGACCCGGACGCGTTGCTGCACGTCACGAAGCCGTTCGCTGACGACCCGGAGCACGTGGTCGCGACGGGCGGCGTGATTCGCGCCGCCAACGGTTGTCGGGTGCGCGCCGGCCGCGTGGTCGACGTACTGATGCCTCGGCCCTGGCTGGCTCGGATCCAGGTCGTGGAGTACCTGCGCGCTTTCCTCATCGGCCGAACCGGCTGGTCCCGCGTCGGCGCGCTGCTCATCATCTCCGGCGCCTTCGGCCTCTTCCGCCGCGACCTTGTGGTCCAGGCGGGTGGTCTCGCTGACGACTGCATCGGTGAGGACGCCGAGCTCGTCGTGCGACTGCACCGCCGGCTCGCCGAGCTCGGTCGTGACTACCGGATCGTCTTCGTCGCCGAGCCGGTTGCCTGGACCGAGGTCCCGGAGTCCCGCGAGGTCCTCGGCAAGCAGCGTCGACGCTGGCAGCGCGGGATCACCGAGATCTTGCTGCGCCACCGTCGGATGGTGGGCAACCCGCGGTACGGACTGGTCGGCGTGCTCGCGATGCCGTGGTTCGTCCTCTTCGAAGTACTGGCGCCCTTCATCGAGCTCGCCGGGGTGGTCTACCTCGCGGTCATCCTCGGGATCGCCGGACTGCACGACGCCGGGCTGATCGGCTTCGACGTCGACACCACGCTCGCGCTGCTCCTGCTAGCTGCTGCCTGGGGGTACGCCGTGCTGCTCACCCTCGCGGCGCTGGCCCTGGAAGAGTTCAGCTTCCGGCGCTACCGTCGGCGTCGTGACCTCTGGGTCGCCGTGCTCGCGGCCGTGGTCGAGAACGTCGGCTACCGTCAGCTCACGGCGTGGTGGCGGGTCAGCGGAAC
The DNA here is from genome assembly GCA_038259225.1 of Propionibacteriales bacterium. Classification (GTDB taxonomy): domain Bacteria; phylum Actinomycetota; class Actinomycetes; order Propionibacteriales; family Nocardioidaceae; genus JANLYC01. Next base: position 70,986 of record JBBSPA010000007.1, on the reverse strand, counting down.
CGTCCAGGCGCTGCGGTCGACGCCGCCGGAATGGGGCACGATGACGCGCAAGGGGTTCACGAACGTGGACGCCGGCGCCGCGGAGGCGGGTCAGCGCGTCCAGACCGGCACGCGTGGGCCGTCGGCATGACCAAGACCTTGCGGATGGACCTGCGGATCTCCTTCGCCATCGTGCTCGGCCTGCTGGTCGTCGTCGGCATCGCCGGCGCCCAGTCGGTGAACCAGGCCAGCAGCGACGTGAGCCTGGTGGTCGACCGGGTTGCCCCTGCCGCTGCCATGAACGCGGCCGTCCTACAGGCCATGACGGACGCAGAGACCGGGTTCCGCGGCTATGCCGTCAGTGGCGAAGGGGTCGCGCTGGAACCCTACGACCAGGCGCTTCAGCGGTTGCCCGCCATTCGCAGGTCGATGTTGGCCGCCGTGTCAGACGACCCGGCGGGCACCCGGCTGGCTCAGTCCCAGGACGCCGCTGTCCAGACGTGGTTGTCGGCGTACGCGCTGCCCCGGGTCGAAAGCATCCGAGCAGGCAAGGAGCTCTCGACCGAGGCATTTCTTGCCGGCAAGGCGATGTTCGACGACATCCGTTCTGCCAATGTCGCTCTGTCGCGGCACCTGGAGAGCCGACTGGACCAGCTGCGGCGCGACGCTGACCAGACGCGACGGCTGATCGTGGCGGGCGTGCTGATCCTGACCGGTGTCGCCGCTGCGGTCGGCCTGGTCACCAGTCGCATCACCAGCCGTCGAGTACGTCGTCCGCTGTCCTCCTTGAAGGAGGTCGTCGGTGCCCTCACGACCGGTCGGTACGACGTCCGCGCCACGCCCACCGGACCCGCCGAGGTGGCAGCGATCGCCGAGTCGGTGAACGCGCTGGCCGACGAGTCAGACCGACTCCGCGCACTCGAGTCCGAGGAGCAGCGTCTCCAGCTGCGCGCGCTGTTGTTCGCTCGCCGGGTGCGAGAGACCGTCGACCCCGACGAAGTCGCAGCGCTGGCACTGAGCGAGCTGGGCGCCGGGTTGTCGCTGGACCGCGCCTACATCCGCTACATCGCCGACACTGGCCTCGGCCCGGTCGCCGACGAGTGGTGCCGAGCAGGAGTCCAGCCGCTGACCGAGCAGGCACGGGAGCTGTCTCCGGGCTCGGTCGACCTGCTACGGCGGCTGCACGCCGATCACGCACCGATGGTGACTCCGGACGTGTGCGCGGTGCCGTTGTTCGCGTCGGTGGCCGGGCGGGCCTGGGTCGAGGCCACCGGAGCCCGTGGGTCGCTGAGCATCCCCGTCGCGGTCGACAACGAGCCGATCGGGATCTTGACCTGCATCGCGTTCGTTCCGCGGACCTGGCCGAGCTCTGAGATCAGGCTGGGGGAGACGTTGGCCGCCGATCTGGGCCGCGCCCTGGATCACGCCCGCTTGTACCAGCGGCAGATCGACGTCATCGAGCAGCTCCGCGAGCTCGACCAGTCCAAGGACGACTTCATGTCGAGCATTTCGCATGAGCTGCGGACGCCGCTGACCAGCATCAACGGCTACCTCGAGCTGCTGGAGGATGACTCCGAGGCATGGAACCCGGCCGAGCACCGCACCATCGGCGTGATCCGGCGCAATGTCGACCGGTTGGGCTCCCTGATCGAGGACCTGCTGGCGTTGTCGCGCATCGAGTCCGGCGCCTTCCGGACCATCCTGAGCCCGGTCGACCTCGCCGTCGTCGTCCGAAGCACGGTCGAGGACCTGCGAACGCAAGCCGCCTCGGGGCAGATCGAGCTGGTGTCCCGCGTTCCTGACGACGCCACGATCGTGTCCGGCGACGAGGGACAGCTCTCGCGTGGCCTGCTCAACCTGATCAACAACGCGATCAAGTTCACCTCACCCCATGGTCGGGTCGAGGTCAGGCTGAACGTCGATGACGCTCAAGGGACCGCCACGATCGCGGTCCGTGACACCGGAATGGGTATTCCAGCCAAGGACCTGGACCTGATCTTCGACCGGTTCTTCCGGGCCAGCAACGCCGTCTCCGCGGGCGTCCCGGGCACCGGGCTGGGCTTGGTCATCGTGCGGACGATCATGACGAACCACGGTGGTTCGTTGCTGCTGGAGTCCGCGGAGGGCGTCGGCACCACCACCACGATGGTGCTGCCGTGGCGGCCAGGCTCCGACGGCGTACCCGATATCGAGCCAGTCAGTCAGCAACGCGAAGGCTGACTCACTCGCTCAGGTGGTGATCCGGCGGCGGTTCGAGCGCTCATTCAGGTTTGGGGAGCATGTGCCTTGCCGTGCCCGCCGAAAAGCTCCCCGAACCTGGCCAGGCCCGGGGGCCGGTTTCAGGTCTGGGGAGGGTTTGCCCGGCCATGCCCACGAAAAGGCTCCCCGAACCGGGAAGGGGCCTTGACCTGGGAGGATGTGGCTATGACGGAACGCAAGCCGGTCGAGAGCTGGCTCACCGACATGGATGGCGTCTTGGTGCACGAGGAGCGAGCGATCCCCGGAGCGGTCGAGTTCGTGCAGCGGCTACGGGAGTCCGGACGCACGTTCCTGGTCCTCACCAACAACTCGATCTTCACCCCGCGGGACCTGCGGGCCCGGTTGCTGGCGGCCGGCCTCGACGTACCCGAGGAAGCGATCTGGACCTCGGCGCTGGCGACCGCGCAGTTCCTCGATCAGCAGCGCAGTGCGGGCTCGGCGTACGTGATCGGCGAGGCCGGTCTCACCACGGCGGTGCACGAGATCGGCTACGTCTTGACGACGCGCGACCCGGACTACGTGGTGCTCGGGGAGACCCGGACGTACTCGTTCGAGGCCATCACGACAGCGATCCGCCTGATCGAGGGCGGTGCTCGGTTCATCGCGACCAACCCCGACGTGACCGGCCCGTCGCCGGAAGGGCCGTTGCCCGCGACCGGCTCGGTGGCCGCGCTGATCACCAAGGCGACCGGGGTCGCGCCCTACTTCATCGGCAAGCCCAACCCGCTGATGATGCGCAGCGCGCTCAACCAGATCCAGGCCCACTCCGAGACGGCGGTGATGATCGGGGACCGGATGGACACGGATGTGATCTCCGGCCTCGAGGCGGGGATGCGGACGATCCTGGTCCTCACCGGATCCACCCAGGGGCACCAGGTCGACCGGTTCCCGTACCGCGCCACCCGCGTCGTCGACTCGGTCGCCGACCTGGTCGACCTCGTGGACGAGCTCGACCCCGGCGCGTTCGGCTGACACCTCGCTGGAATCGGGCCGCGCCCAGCGAACGCCCTGCGGACAACGCGCCGTTACAAGGACGATCCGGGCCGACACAGGTCGATAGCGGTGCGCTGATCGGGTCTATCGCAGCGGCAACTGGTCATGCTTGGATATGTCCCACCTGCCGTCGCTTGACCGCAGGTGGGGACGAACAAGGGGGATTCACCAACATGACACGTATGCCTACGGCCCTGCGCCGAAGCATCCTGATCGCCGCTGCAAGTACCTTGGCCGCGACGACGGTCGCCGGAGTTGCGCCCGCACAGACCGGCCCATCGGCTGCCGGGAACGCGCTGGCTCCGTCGCCACTGCTCCGGCTCGACAACGCCACCGACAAGATCTCGCTCAAGCGTTACGGCAAGCGGATCCAGCTGAACCTCGGCATTTACGCCATCGCCGGCAACCAGGACTTCCGGATCGACGCACACCGAGCGTCGTGGTTCCAGCCGATCAGCGCCGAGCTCATCCGCCCCGGTGGCGATGTCGCGCTGCCGGACGGAGCGTTGACGACGTTCGGACAGATCGACAAGTTCTTCACCTTGACCTTCGTCGACCGCAGAACGGGGAAGACCGTCGCGCAACGTCCGGTTGGTTTCTGTCCCGCAGGCGATGCGGTCCGCATCGACCCCAATGCCACCAACCCAGCCAAGCCCTACCCGTCCTACTGCCCGTACAACCCGTTCACCCGCGGGGCCGTGTACGGCATCAGCCCCGGTCACGGAGTACCGGTCTTCGGCGAGTACGGCCAGTCGATGAAGCTGCCGCTCGGCCAGTACAAGGCCACGGTGACGGTCAAGCCGACGTACGTCGACCTGCTCGGGCTGGCAGCGCCGGACACCACCGCCAGCGTCAAGGTGAACGTGGTCAAGGGGAACGGGAGCGGCTGCAAGACGGGGGCGTCGCTGCGCGGCTGCAAGGCGTCGACCACCTCCGGGAAGACCGCCTCGGGAAAGGCCGCGACTGACCGGACCGGACCTGGTGACGTCCGGGTGCCCCGGCGGCCCTCGGCGCGACCCACCGGACCGGACCAGGCCGCACCGTCGGCCGCCGTGCTGCCGGACCTGCAAAGCCTTCCGGCGTTCGCGATCAACCTGCGCCGGGGTTACGTCTCCTTTGCCGCGACCGTGTGGAACGCAGGCCCGTCACCGCTCGTGGTCGACGGCTTCCGCCGTACGAACGAGGACATCATGGACGCCTACCAGTACTACTACGACGCGGCCGGCAACGAGGTCGGGCACGAGGCGGCCGGGACGATGGAGTGGGACCCGCGGCGTGGCCACACCCACTGGCACTTCCTTGACTTCGCGCGCTACCGGCTCCTCGACGCAGACAAGAAGGCCATCGTGCGCAGCCGCAAGGAAGCGTTCTGCCTGGCCAACACCGACGCAGTCGACTACACCGTGGACGCGGCGAACTGGAACCCGTACAACACCGACCTGCACACCTCGTGCGGCAGCTACGCGGCGATGGCGGTGCGCGAAGTCCTCGACACGGGATCTGGAGACACCTACTTCCAGGGCCTGCCCGGACAGTCGTTCAACGTCAAGGACCTGCCGAACGGCAAGTACTACATCTCCGTCGAGGCCAACCCGTTCGGGGTGATGCACGAGACGAAGACCGGCAACAACGTGAGCATGCGCAAGATCTTCCTCCGGGGCAAGGGCGACAAGCGTCGTGTCGTCGTTCCCCAGAAGGGCCTGATCAACGAGTACGGCGGCTTCTACTACTGAGCACTCGCGTACTGGCCACTCGCACCAGCAGGACAGACCAGCACTGACACCGGCCCCGTCTCAAGGCGGGGCCGGTGTCGACGCGCGCCGCACGGCTCAGCCCCGGAGGGCCTGCACCACCTCAGCGAACGCGGAGGTATGGCGATCGACGTCGGCCTGCGTGGTGGTCGGGCACATCAGCGCCATGTTGTGGAAGGGGGTCATCAGGATCCCCCGGTTGAGCAGGGCGAGGTGAAGATAGCCGTCGAGCTCGGCATCCTCGACCACTGCTGACGTCTCGCCGTCGCGGGGAGGCGTGGGCGTGAAGCGGTACTCCGTCCGGGCGCCGAGCTGGGTCACGCACCACGGCAGCTGGCAGCTGTCGATCACCGACTGCACCCCCTGGGTGAACGACGTGGCCCGTTCGATCATCGTGGCGAAGGCCTCCTCTGTCAGAACCTCGGAGAGGGTCGCTCGCATCGCGGCGAGCGACAGCGCGTTGCCGGCCAACGTGCCGCCGACGCCGCCGACGTCCTCGATGTCGGCCTCCCCCGAGGCCACCAACCCCTCGATCGCCAAGACCAGGTCGTCAGTGAGGCCGTAGGCTCCGGACGGGATCCCGCCGCCGAGGCTCTTGCCGATCACCACGATGTCCGGGCGCAGCTCCCACGCGGCTGTCGCACCACCGGGACCGGCCGAGAAGGTATGCGTCTCGTCGATCAGGAGCAGCGTCCCGTACGTCGAGGCGAGTGCTCGCATCTCATGGTGGAAGCCGGGTTCCGGGAGGATGATCCCGATGTTCGTCAGCGCGGGTTCTGCCACGATGACCGCCACGTCACCGTGGGACAGCGCGGTCTCGAGCGCTTCGAGGTCGTTCCAGGGCACCGCCCGAGTGGTCTGCTCGACGGGTACCGGCGGTCCCACGTTGCCCAGGCGCGACACCGTGGAGCCGTCGGGCCCGGCGATGGCAAACGTCTCGTCCACGGACCCGTGGTAGCTGTAGCCGAAGCAGATGATCTTGGACCGGCCGGTGACGGCACGCGCCAGTCGGATCGCCCAACGGTTGGCGTCGGTGGCCGACAAGGTGAACGACCAGCGGGCCACGCCGAACCGCCGGGCCAGCTCCGCGCCGACCCAGGTAGCGTCCCCGGTCGGCAGCATGGTCGTGATGCCACCGAGCTCGGAGATCCGGGTCTGGACCGCCCGCACGGTGGCATCGGGGGAGTGACCGGCCATCGCGCCGGTGTCGCCGAGCGCGAAGTCGACGTACTCGTGACCGTCGACGTCGGTGATGCGATTGCCCTTCGCGCGGTCGAACGAGAGCGGGAACCCGCCGGGCCACATGGTCATCCAGGTCATCGGCACCCGGCCGAACAGGTGGGTGGCATCGGTGTTCATCACCTTGCTGGTCGGGTGCGTCCGCTCATACGTCTGCTGCTCGTGCGCAACCAGCACGCGCAGCCGGGCCCGGTCGATCTCAGGCATCCTCAACCTCACTCGCACCGTGGGCCAGCGCCCACGTATCCCTCCCCCTCGGCACACCCTGGCACAGTGGAGGCGACCACGTCCCCCCTCCAGGAGAAGACATGCCGAACGCCCCCTTGCCTCCCCACGTCCTCGAGTTGCTGCAGCAACCCAACCCTGCCGTCATCACGGCGATGCGCGCTGACGGCCAGCCGGTGTCCGTCGCGACCTGGTACGTGATGGATCACGACCGGGTCCTCGTCAACATGGACGCCAGCCGGAAGCGACTGGACTACCTCCGTACGGACCCGCGCGTCTCGTTGACGGCGCTGAAGGAGGGTGACTGGTACACCCACGTCAGCGTGCAGGGGCGCGTGGTCGAGATGAAGGACGACGAGGGCCTGGCCGACATCGACCGGATCGCGGAGCACTACACCGGTCGCGCGTACCGCAATCGTGACAACCCCAGGGTCAGCGCCTGGATCGAGGTGGACCGGTGGCACGGCTGGGGCGCGGCGTCCACCACGTGATGTCTCGCTGTGGGCGGTGGCCTGGGCAATGAGTTTCGGCTCCGCCTGGTGTCCTCTCAAGCGTTCGCGACCTGCGTACTGATCCCCCGCAATCGGCGTCTCCATGCTTGACTTGAGGGGATCGCGGTGACTCGGTGCCGCCTGGTGGAAGGACGGCGCGTGTCCTGGTGGAAGCGGGTAGACCGCTATCAGCGGCGGCATCGCTGGGCTGGGTACCCGCTGGGCGTCATCTACAAGTTCGGCGACGACCAGGGCAACTACCTGGCCGCGCTGATCACGTACTACGCCTTCTTGTCGCTGTTTCCGCTGCTCCTGCTCGGCACCAGCATCCTGGGCTTCGTGCTGCAGGGTAACCCGGACCTGCAGCAGCAGATCGTCGATTCGACGCTGGCGCGCTTCCCGGTGATCGGGGAGGACCTTCGGGCGCCCGGTGGCTTGCAGGGCAGTGGTGTGGCGGTGGCCGTCGGCGTCTTCGCCTCTCTCTACGGCTCGCTGGGTGTGGCGACCGCGACGCAGAACGCACTCAACATCGCCTGGGCGGTCCCCCGGAACCGGCGTCCCAACCCGATCATGGCGCGGGTCCGCAGCGTGTCCCTGCTCGCGTTCTCCGGTCTGGCGATCCTCGCGACCACGGTGATCGCCAACCTGAGCGCTGGGATCGATGCGCTCGCCGGCGAGATGCGACCGGGTCTGGCGCTGAGCATCACGATCGCGACGATCATGTTGAACGGGACCATCTTCACGGTGCTGTTCTGGCTCGCCGCCGCCCACAAGCACCCGGTCATTCAGGATGCGTTCGGCGGCCTCTTCGTGGCTGGGGTCTGGCAGCTGTTGCAGTACGTCGGGTCGGCGTACGTGAGTCAGGTCGTCAAGGACTCGAGTGCTGTCAGCGGGACGTTCGCGGTGGTGCTGGGCATGCTGGCCTGGATCTACGTCGGAGCGCTCGCAGTCGTCTTCGGCATCGAGATCAACGTCGTGCACGCCAAGCGCCTCTACCCGCGGGCGCTGTTGACCCCCTTCACCGACAACGTCGATCTGACTGACGCAGATCGTGCCGTGTACACCGGCTATGCGCAGGCGCAGGGGCACAAGGGCTTTCAAAGCGTCGACGTCACCTTCGACACCAGCCACAGAGATCGCCGCCCGCCAGAAGAGACCACCGAGAAGGAGCCGAGGCAGTCGCGCAAGAAGGCACGCTCAGACCACGATGCCCTATCCTGATCCGGTGACGACGACGATCTCGCTGCGCGCGTGGTGGCTGCCCTCGTAGGGCGCCGCCAGATCGAGTCACCTCTCCTTCCAGCCGCCCCAGGTGGGCGGCTTCGGCGTGCTCACGGCTGGGGCTCGACCACCCGGGGATCCCGATGACGACCAGTATCACCTCCACTCGCCGGCCACGCGTGCTGTCCGGCATCACGCCCAGCGGTCCGCTCACGTTGGGCAACTACCTTGGCGCGCTGCGGCGGTTCGCAGCCGGCCAGGACGACACCGACGCGTTCTACTTCGTCGCCGACCTGCACGCGATGACGACCGAGCATGACCCGCAGCGGCTTCGAGACCTCACCGTGCAGACCGCCGGGCTCTTCCTCGCTGCCGGCCTGGATCCGCGGCGATGCGCCGTGTTCGTCCAGTCCCACGTACCCGCCCACGTCGAGCTGGCCTACCTGTTGGAGTGCACGGCGTACGTCGGGGAGCTCGGTCGGATGATCCAGTTCAAGGAGAAGGGAGGGCGGCCCAAGACCCGGGCGAGCCTGTTCACCTATCCCTGCCTGATGGCGGCCGACATCCTGCTCTACGACTCCGAGTCCGTCCCCGTCGGCGGAGATCAGGACCAGCACGTGGAGCTCGCGCGTGACCTGGCGGTGCGGTTCAACCGGGAGTACGGCGAGACGTTCGTCGTGCCGGGGCTCACCAGGGCTGCGCTGGCCGCTCGCGTCGCAGATCTTGTCGAGCCATCGGCGAAGATGAGCAAGTCGGCTCCCGACTCGGCGATGGGCGTGATCCGGATGCTCGACTCCCCGGACCTGATCCGCCGCAAGATCGGGCGGGCCGTGACCGACTCCGACAACGACGTCCGCTATGACCCGCGGGCCAAGCCCGGAGTCTCCAACCTGCTGGACATCCTGACCGCGATTCGAGGTGGGCCGGCCGAGGACGCGGCTACGGAGTTCACGTCGTACGGCGCGTTGAAGGCGGCGTGCACGGAGGCGGTCGTCGCCACCCTGGAGCCGATCCAGCGACGGCACGCCGAGCTGATGGCGGACCGGACCGAGCTGGCGGCGGCTTTGCGCTCCGGTGCCGAGCGCGCACTGGCGACGTCAGCACCTGTGCTCGCTCGGGCCCGAGCCGCGACGGGTCTGGTGACCCTCTAGTGCCGAGCCGCTAGTCGAGGGCGCGACCGACCGCGACCGCGCGGGTGTCGGGGGCGGCGATCCTGGCGGCATCGGCGGCCAGGTCGTCGTCTTGCTGCTGGGAACGGCGCTCGGCCTCGACCCGGGCGGAGTACGCCTCGACCTCGTTCTTGAGCCGCTCCTCGTCCCAGCCCAGGATCGGCGCGACGAGCTCGGCAGCGGCAGAGGCGGCCGTCGTCCCACGGTCGGGGGTCTCGATGGAGATGCGGGTACGCCGGGCGAGGATGTCGTCGAGGTGCTGCGCGGCCTCATGCGAGGCGGCGTACACGATCTCGATGCGCAGGTACTCCTCGGCGCCGTCCAGTGGTTCGAGCAGCGTGTGGTCGTCGGCGGCCAGCGCCATCAGCTCCTCGGTCATCGAGCCATACCGGTCGAGCAGACGCTGCATCCGCCAGACCGGCATGTCGGCACGGCGTGCGAGCCGGTCCACCTGGTTGACCATCGCGTGGTACCCCTCGGCGCCGACCAGTGGGATCATGTCGGTCACGCTGGGCGGGACCGGGCCGCCCACGTCCACGAGGGCGGCGTCGATCGCGTCGGCCGCCATCACCCGGTAGGTCGTGTACTTGCCTCCGGCGATCGAGATCAGGCCGGGCTGCGGCCGGGCGACCGCGTGCTCCCGGGACAGCTGCGACGTCGACTCGCTCTCGCCGGACAGCAGTGGACGGAGTCCGGCGTACACACCTTGGATGTCGTCGTGGGTCAGCGGGTTCGTGAGCACCGTGTTGACGTGCTCGAGGATGTAGTCGATATCGGCCTTGCTCGCCGCTGGGTGCGCCTTGTGGAGCTCCCAGTCGGTGTCGGTGGTTCCCACGATCCAGTGGGTGTTCCACGGGATCACGAACAGCACGGACTTCTCGGTCCGCAGGATCAGCCCGGTCTCGGAGTTGATCCGGTCGCGGGGCACGACGATGTGCACACCTTTGGACGCCCGGACGTGGAATCGGCCGCGTCCGCCGGCCAACGTCTGAATGTCGTCGGTCCAGACACCGGTGGCATTGATCACCACCGACGCCTTGACGTCGACCTCGCGATCGGTCTCGACGTCGCGGACCCGGGCGCCGACGATCCGCTCCCCGGCGTGGGTGAGCGAGATGACCTCTGCGGAGTTGACGATGGTGGCGCCGTACGTGGCCGCCGTGCGGGCAACCGTCAACGTGTGCCGCGCGTCGTCGGTCTGCGCGTCGTAGTACATCAGCGCACCGGTGAGCGCGTCACGCTTGAGCGCGGGCACCTTGCGCAGGGCGCCCCCGCGGGTGAAGTGCCGGTGCCGCGGGACCGACCTGGCCCCGCCCATCGAGTCGTACAAAGTCATCCCGGCGCTGACGTACGGCCGCTCCCAGATCCGGTGGGTGAGCGGGTACAGGAACGAGACCGGCTTCACCAGGTGTGGCGCGATCCGGGTGAGCATCAGCTCGCGCTCACGCAGGGCTTCCCGGACCAGGCCGAAGTTGAACTGCTCCAGGTAACGCAACCCTCCATGGAACAGCTTCGAGGATCGCGAGGACGTGCCCGAGGCGAAGTCGCGGGCCTCGACGAGGGCGACCGACAGGCCGCGAGTCGCCGCGTCCAGGGCAGCTCCGGCGCCGGTGACCCCACCGCCGACGATGAGGACATCGAACTTCGTTGAGGCCAGACGGTCCCAGGCTGCTGCCCGCTGGTCGGTGTCGAGTCGTGCCGGTGTCGGCATGGGGTGGACCTCCGTTGCGTATGACGAGACGCGGCAATAGCGGTGAATCGAGTCGTTGACCCCTAGGTAACAACGCCCCTAGTGTCATACACACTAACCATTGGTGCAGAGGTCGGGGAGGGTCTCCTGCCAGGCCTTTCATGTCCGGAAGGGCAATACTGTGGACGTAGGTTTCGGAGACATCATCCTCAGCGAAATCATGGGGACAGCCATGCTGACGCTGCTTGGTTGTGGTGTGGTGGCCAACGCGGTCTTGGCCAAGAACAAGGGCTTCAACGGCGGCTTCCTGATGATCAACATCGGGTGGGGGCTCGCGGTGTTCTCAGGTGTCTATGTCGCCTACAAGAGCGGTGCTCACCTCAATCCTGCCGTGACGTTCGGTCTGCTCGCCTCGGGGGTCGACGCGTACGGACCGGCAAGCGACGTCAACTTCGTCAACACGATCGGGTACCTGATCGGCGAGTTCGTCGGCGCGTTTCTTGGTGCTGTGCTCTGCTGGCTCGCCTACCGCGACCACTTCGACGACCCGGAGAGCGAGCCGGGTGCGAAGCTCGGCACGTTCTCGACCGGGCCGGCGATCCGCAACACCACGAACAACCTGATCACCGAGATCATCGGCACCTTCGTCCTGGTGTTCGTGATCCTTTCGTTCGGCTCGACACCGACGCAACTCGGCCCGCTGGCCGTGGCCCTGCTGGTGGTCGTGATCGGTACCTCGCTCGGTGGCCCCACCGGCTACGCCATCAACCCAGCGCGTGACCTCGGACCACGCATCGCGCACGCCATCTTGCCGATCAAAGGCAAGGGCGACAGCGACTGGGCCTATTCCTGGATCCCGGTCGCCGGGCCCATCATCGGTGGCGTCATCGCCGGCGTCCTGGCCAACATCGTCAACTTCGTCTGATCGGACACGTGACTCCCTATGGCTGACTACATCGCATCCATCGACCAAGGCACCACCAGCACGCGGTGCATGATCTTCGACCACTCCGGCAGCGTGGTCGCTGTCGACCAGAAGGAGCACGAGCAGATCTTTCCTCGTGCCGGCTGGGTCGAGCACGACGCGATCGAGATCTGGAACAACACCCGTGAGGTGATCGGCGGCGCCTTGTCGAAGGCCAACCTCAACTCCGACAACATCAAGGCCATCGGCATCACCAACCAACGTGAGACTGCGTTGGTGTGGGACAAGACCACCGGCCAGCCCGTCTACAACGCGATCGTCTGGCAGGACACGCGTACCCAGAAGATCTGCGACGAGCTCGCCGGGAGCGATGGTGCCGAGAAGTACAAGGCCAAGGTCGGTCTGCCCTTGGCGACGTACTTCTCGGGCCCGAAGGTCCGGTGGATCCTCGACAACGTCGACGGTGCCCGGGAGAAGGCCGAGGCCGGTGACCTGCTGTTCGGCAACATGGACACCTGGGTGCTGTGGAACCTCACCGGCGGTGCGGACAACGACGGTATCCACGTCACCGACGTGACCAACGCCAGCCGCACGATGCTGATGGACCTCTCGACCCTCTCGTGGGACGAAGGCATTGCGGCGGACATGAAGATCCCGATGTCCATGCTGCCGGAGATCAAGTCGTCGTCGGAGGTGTACGGCGAGTGCAAGCCCGGTGTCATCAACGGCGTACCGGTCGCCGGCATCCTCGGTGACCAGCAGGCCGCGACGTTCGGCCAAGCCTGCCTGGAGGTCGGCATGGCCAAGAACACCTACGGCACCGGCAACTTCGTGCTCCTCAACACCGGTACGGAGCAGGTGGCCTCGGAAAACGGCCTGCTGACCACCGTCTGCTACAAGATCGGCGACAACGACGCCGTGTACGCACTCGAGGGCTCCATCGCGGTCACCGGATCACTCGTGCAGTGGGTCCGCGACAACCTGGGCCTGATCAAGGATGCTCCGGAGATCGAGGAGCTCGCCAAGGGTGTCGACGACAACGGTGGCGCGTACTTCGTGCCGGCGTTCTCCGGGCTGTTTGCGCCCCACTGGCGCTCAGACGCACGCGGCGCGCTGGTCGGCCTGACCCGCTACGTCAACAAGGGACACATCGCCCGGGCGGTTCTGGAGGCCACCGCCTTCCAGAGCAAGGAAGTCGTCGACGCGATGAACGCCGACTCCGGTGTGGCGCTGACCGAGCTCAAGGTCGACGGCGGCATGGTCGCCAACGAGACGCTCATGCAGTTCCAGGCCGACCTGCTCAACGTCGACGTCGTACGCCCGAAGGTGGCCGAGACGACGGCGCTGGGAGCGGCGTACGCGGCCGGTCTTGCCGTCGGTTACTGGGAATCGGAGGACGACGTCCGGAACAACTGGGGCGAGGACAAGCGCTGGACGCCGCAGATGGATGACGACGCGAGGCAGAAGACCTACCGCAACTGGAAGAAGGCCGTCACCAAGACCCTGGACTGGGTCGACGACGACGTCGACTAGCAGCGGTCCGCTGCGCGCCTCGCGGCGTTGTCGTCGGTCGGCGATCGCTTCGCCCCAGATCGCCTTCCCTCCTCCGCCTTGCGATGCATCGCAGCGTCCTCGCCGCTAACAGGTTGATCGATTGATAACTTCGGGAAGCGATCTTCGGATCGCTTCCCGAAGTTTGTCGCTGACAAGGAGTGGGTATGCCGCAGGTCGTCAAGGGCGTGATCGCCCGCGCCAAGGGGGCGCCGGTCGAGGTGGTGGACGTGACCGTCCCCGATCCGGGGCCGGGTGAGGCCGTCGTCAAGATCGCGGCCTGCGGTGTCTGCCATACCGACCTGCACTACCGCGAAGGCGGAATCGGCGACGAGTTCCCGTACCTGCTCGGCCACGAGGCGGCCGGCGGCGTCGAGTCCGTCGGTGAGGGCGTGACCGACGTCGAGCCCGGCGATTACGTCATCCTCAACTGGCGCGCCGTCTGCGGCCATTGCCGCGCATGCAGCCGGGGACGCCCCTGGTACTGCTTCGACACCTTCAACGCGTCGCAGAAGATGACGCTGCCCGACGGTACTGAGCTCTCACCTGCCCTCGGCATCGGAGCCTTCGCCGACAAGACACTGGTCCATGCCCGCCAGTGCACGAAGGTCGACCCTGCCGCTCCTGCCACGGCGGCCGGACTCCTGGGCTGCGGCGTGATGGCCGGGCTCGGCGCGGCCATCAACACCGGTGGTGTCACCCGGGGCGACACGGTTGCTGTGATCGGGTGCGGAGGTGTTGGCGTCGCGGCCGTTGCCGGTGCTCACCTGGCCGGTGCGCGTCGGGTGATCGCAGTCGACATCGACTCGCGCAAGCTCGACAAGGCGCGCGAGCTCGGTGCCACGGACACCGTCAACGGCAAGGACGAGGACGTCGTCGGGCGGATCCGGGAGCTGACCGATGGCTTCGGTGCCGACGTCGTGATCGACGCGGTGGGGCGGCCGGAGACCTACAAGCAGGCGTTCCATGCTCGTGACCTGGCCGGGACGGTGGTGCTCGTCGGAGTACCCACCCCGGAGATGATGCTCGAGATCCCCCTCCAGCAGGTCTTCGGCAAGGGCGGTTCGCTGAAGTCGTCCTGGTACGGCGACTGCCTGCCGAGTCGCGACTTCCCGATGCTCGTCGACCTGTACCTGCAGGGGCGGCTTCCTCTGGACGCGTTCGTGACGGAGACGATCGGGATCGGGGACGTGGAGGCGGCGTTCGACAAGATGCACGCCGGCGACGTCCTGCGTTCGGTCGTCGAGCTGTGAGCGACGTCCACGTCGACCACGGTGTCACCAGTGGGACCTTCTCACTGGACGGGGAGACGTTTGACGTCGAGAACAACGTCTGGGTGGTCGGCAACGACGACGAGTGCCTGGTGATCGATGCGCCGCACGATGTGGCGGGGATCATCGACGTGATCGCCGGCAGGCGGGTGCTGGCGATCGTGTGTACACACGCGCATGACGACCACGTGCGGGTCGGTCCCGCTCTTGCGGAGACGGTGGACGCACCAATCCTGCTGCATCCGGACGACGCTCCGGTGTGGAAGCTGACTCACCCGGACCTCGATCCGGACGGGCCGCTGAAGGACGGCATGCGGATCGTGGTCGGCGACATCACGCTGACGGTGCTCCACACGCCGGGACATGCGCCGGGCGCGGTCTGCCTCTACTCATCCGACCTCGGAGTTGTCTTCACCGGAGACACGCTGTTCAACGGAGGTCCGGGTGCGACCGGACGCAGCTTTTCCGACAAGGAAACGTTGGTGGACAGCATCCGCGACAAGCTGTTCGTACTGCCTGACGTCACCGTCGTCCATACCGGCCATGGTGACTCTACGACCATCGGCGCCGAAGCCGAGGCCCTCGGCCGCTGACCGAGACCCTCGGTGGTCGAGCTCCTGGGTGGTCAGGCCCCTCGGTGGCCAGGCCCCTCGGTGGTCGAGCTCCTCGGTGGTCTAGCTTGTCGAGACCCCTCGGGTGGTCCCGTGGTGCCCGCGGCGGTGTGGAGGTCGGGCTCTTGCGCCTTCGCTTCGCTCTTGACGGCGCTGCGAGTCCTCGCCCTCCACTCCACCGCGTAGGTCGCCTCACCCCGGTGGTCGAGCTTGTCGAGACCCAGTTGATCTCGACAGGCTCGATCGGCGGGAGGGGCTCGATCAGCGGGAGGGGCTCGATCGGCGGGACGGGCTCGATCGGCGGGAGGGGCTCGATCGGCGGGAGGGGTTCGATCGGCGGGAGGGGCTCGATCGGCGGGACGGGCTCGACCACTTCCGGTGTGGCAGAGCGTATGGTACAAAATAGAGTACAAAGGGGGTTGGTATGGACGTGAGGGTCGTGTTCATCGTTGTACTCATCATTGCCAGCGGCGTGGCGATGGGCTACGGGTTCTTCGCGGTCATGTGGCGGTCGATGTCGATGGCGAACGCGCGTGACAAGCAGCTCAAGCAGATTCTCGAGCTGGCAGAGCTCGACCCGGCCGGACCGGTTCGGGACCGGCTGGCTGAGCACGCACTGCGACGGCAGCGGTGGGGTGCGATCGGTGGTGGCATCGGCTTTGGCAGCATCTCGGCGGGGTTGTTGCTCGCCGAGGGCATCGTCGACGGTGCTGGTGGCGACCTGATCGGCACTTCAATCGGCGCACTCGGGATCACGGGCGGGTGGCTGGGTGCGGCGGTCGCGCAATCGCTGGGCGCGCTGCGCTGGCTGCGCCGACCCCAGCCCGGAGTCCGCGTTTCGACGCTCCAGCCACATGGGATGGCCGACTACCTGAACCGTCGCGAGCTGACCGTCGAGGTCGGGCTAGCCGTGGTGGGATGGGTGTCGGTGACGATCGCAGTCATCGCTGCTGTCGGGACACCGTCATGGTCGTGGCTTGGTGAGCCGTTTCCGGTCGGTGGCCTAGCCCTCGCAGGAGGGGTGCTCGCAGTGGTGTGCACGCTGTCGGTAGTCCTGCAACGTCGGTTGGTGTCAGCGCCGCTGACCGCGACTGACACCGACGACCTCATCGTCGCCGACGTCGTCCTGGTTCGGGCCCGTCGCGACCTGCACTGGGTCACCGCGGCCGCGGCGACGACGGCAACCGTCCTGCTGATGTTCGTGCCGGACTTCTCCTGGCAGGTGCTCGGCGCCTTCGTCGTCATCAGTGCGATCGTGTCCGTGCTCGAGCTCTCCAACCGGAAACGTCACGACCTTGCCCCGGTCGCACGGCAGCTCAGCGCCGCAAGCAGCAGGCCGTGACCGTGCCGTGAGCCTGCTGCGAATCGATCCCGACAGCGCGATGCCTCCGTACGAGCAGTTGCGTACCCAGGTCGCGGCCATGACCGTGACAGCCGAGCTCGCCCCGGGGCAGAAGCTGCCGACGGTGCGTCAGCTTGCCTCCGACCTCGGGCTGGCACCGAACACCGTGGCCCGTGCCTACCGCGAGCTCGAAGCCGACGGCGTGATCAACACCCAGGGACGCCGTGGCACTTTCGTGGCCAGTACGGCGCTGGACAACCCGGATGGCACCGCGATCGGTACGGCCCGCACGGCCGCGGTCAGCTTCACCGAGGCAGCCCGCCGCAGCGGACTGTCGCTACCGGAGGCGACCCGGCTGGTCGAGGCGAGCTGGCCGCGCACGTCCGGCTGACGTCGAGAGCCTGACCTCTGCCCGCATGGAGGGGCCTGCTCCGCGAAGGTATGGCAGCATCCACACTGCGTGGCAATCGCGGAACTGCACGCGCGGTACAGCTCGGCACGTTGGCCGACGGCCGGACGACAGATGGCTCACGACGAGATAAAGGTGGCCGTGATAACCCCTGACGAGCAACCAGACGACGGGGACGCAACGGCGCCTGTACCGCGACTCTCGAAGCGGACCCCCATGATCTCCACAGCGCACCGGCCGGGTATGGGCTCGCGATGGATCTCAGCGCCGCCGCCGAACGGCTGGAGCGAGTTCGTGCTCTCTGAGTGGGAGCTGCAAGCGGCAGGCTGGACTGACCTCCACCCCCACACGGAGACGAATCTGGTGATCGAGGGCGAGCTTCACGTCGAGTGCGGTGGCGTCACCGTCGTGGCCAGCACCGGCGACACCGTGACCGTCCCGGCAGGTCAGGTCGGCCGGTACTGGGCGCCGAACTACGCCCGAATGTTTGCGATCTACGGCCCGAACCCCGACGCCCTGCCAACACAGGAGGGCGAGCACTGGCGGCTGGCCCCGTGAACCCGGCAGTGCGACTCTTCCGTCAACGCACCGTTGCCTGATAGCTGAGGATCACGATGCCGTTGTCCAGCCTGGTCGAGTCGGCGAGGTCGAACGTGGCCGACGATCCTGCCCGGTAGAGCAGGTCGCTGCCGGTGCCGCTGCCGATGAAGAACGGGTGCACCCAGACACGCAGCTCGTCAAGAAGCCCGGCAGCCATCAGGGCGTGGGCCAGCGAGCCGAAGCCGTACTGCACGATGTCGGCTCCGGACTGCTGCTTGAGTTCACCGATGGCCTCGATCGGATCGTGGCTGATGACCGTCGTGTTGTGCCACTGCGGGTCGGTGAGCGTCGTCGAGACGACGTACTTGGGTATGGCGTTCATCCGGTCGCTGGCGGGGTCGCCAGAGCGAGCAGACCACACCGGGGCGAAGCCGTCGTAGGTGTGGCGGCCCATCAGCACCGCGTCACAGCGCTCCAACAGCTCGGTCTGGATCTCATTGCCTTGGTCGCTGAAGCTTCCCAGCGACGGCCAGTCCTGCGGGTTCTGGATGACACCGTCGAGGGTGACGTAGGTCGAGTTGATGATCCGACGCATGCGCTCACTCCCTCTCTTCGTGTTGTTCACGAGCCCTCTTAGCTGCTGCCGAGCACGTCAGCATCGGCAGATTCATGGCGTGGAACGTATCGAACGGGGTGGCTGCCGGTCTTGTACCGAACCGCAGGTCACAACGCCAGAAACACGTCCCCTCGCGCTACCTCGGTCGGCGTATGGCCGATCAGTTCTCGTAGCGACCGGGTCAGGTGCGGCTGGTCGTGGTATCCCGCATCGATGGCGACGTCTGCGATCGCCGCGCCCGTCCGCAACAGTCGGGCCGCGCGCCGAGCCCGCTCGATCACCAGCAGCTTGCGCCGGGACAGGCCGACGGCCCGCACGAACCGGTTCTGCGCAGTCCGTTCCGGCATGGTGGGAGCGATGCCGCTGTGCCGCAGCTCCTCGATCAGCGGATCCGACACCAAGAGGCCGGCACGCTCGAGACGGCCGACGAAGACGTCGACGTTCTGCGCGGTTGGCATCTCCCAGGCCCGACCGTCGAGAAGAATTCTGCCGTCCGACAGGGTCGGCAGCACGGCGTCCCGGAGGTTGGCGAGCGTCCCGGGCGGAAACATCGGCAGATACGCCCCGAGGCGGAAGTCGGCTCCGAAGTACTCCGCGTCGCGGGGGCACGACAATATCGAGGCCCTTGTCGCCGGGCCGCGCAGATGCACCGTCGTGACACCCCCGACCCGTACGAAGCCTATCCCCGGGTTGACCGAGGCCATTGAGCTGAAGTCGGTCGGGCTGTCACACTCCGCGGCCCACACCTGGACCAAAGGTCCGGCCGGTCCACTCAGCACGCGATTGGTGAGACCCACCCAAGGTAGTGAAACAGAAACCGGGGAGGACGAATAGTTCGGCGTACGCTGACGTGCGCGCCAGCAGCCAACTGGCGGCTAGTTCCATCCAGGGATGAGCGTCCACAGCAAGGCTGACTCGTCCCAGATCCGATGGCCCGGGAGTCTTGATGAGCGTGACCGACGACGACGCCCGCTTTCTGGTGCCCGCCGTCGAGCAAGCCATGAAGAGCCGGCGCGAAGGCGGAATCCCGGTCGGTGCCGCACTCGTGGTCGATGGCGAAGTCAGGGGCGTGGGCCACAACCAGCGAGTGCAGCTCGGCAGCGTCATTCGACACGGGGAGACCGACTGCCTGGAGAACATCGGCCGGCTGCACGCTTCGGTGTACCGCCGGGCCACGCTCTACACCACTCTGTCTCCGTGCTCGATGTGCACGGGCACGATCCTGCTCTACGGCATCGGCCGAGTTGTGATCGGCGAGAACCGGACGTTCACCGGGCCGGAGCACCTGCTGCACGACGCAGGGGTCCAGGTCGTGCTGCTCGATGACGCCGCGTGCGTGGAGATGATGCGCGCGTTCATCGCGGAGGCGCCACAGCTGTGGAACGAGGACATCGGCGTCGACGAGGAGACGCAGTAACGAGTCCTGCAGCGGCTGGCTCTACGATCGCCGGATGGCACCCGCTGAGTCGCACGGTCCGTTGGCTGGTGTTCGGGTGGTGGAGCTGGCTGGGATGGGACCGGCCCCGTTCGCCGGCATGATGTTGGCCGAGCTCGGCGCGGACGTGGTCAAGGTCGCTCGACCGTCCGGTGGAGGGCTGGGGATCCCCGCCGAGGTGGATCTGCTGAACCGTGGCCGCCCCAGCGTTGCCGTGGACCTCAAGCACCCGACGGGAGCCGAGACCGTACGCCGGCTGGCGGACCGGGCCGACGTCTTCGTCGAGGGATTCCGACCTGGCGTGGCCGAGCGGCTCGGCCTCGGCCCCGACGACCTGCTGAAGCGCCGGCCTTCCCTGGTCTACGGGCGGATGACGGGCTGGGGGCAGGATGGCCCGTTGGCCGAGACGGCGGGACACGACATCACCTACATCGCCGTGTCGGGGGCGTTGCACGCCATCGGACCTGCCGAGTCGCCCTCGGTGCCGATCAACCTGGTCGGTGACTTCGGGGGTGGGGCGATGTACCTGGTCGTCGGGGTGCTCGCGGCCCTGCACGAGGCGCGGACCAGTGGACGCGGCCAGGTGGTGGACGCGGCGATCGTCGACGGCTCGGCGCATCTGATGACGATGGTGCACGGCCTCCGGAACGCCGGTGCCTGGGCGGACTCTCGTGCTTCCAACCTGCTCGACGGCGGCGCACCGTTCTATGACGTGTTCGCCACCGCGGATGGTCGGCACCTGGCGGTGGGTCCGCTCGAGCCGGCGTTCTATGCCGACTTCGAGCAACGGCTCGGCCTCGAGACGCCACTCCCGGATCGCGATGATGTGGCCATGTGGGACGACCTGCGAGCCCGGCTGGCCGAGGTCTTCGTTACCCGCACCCAGGCGGACTGGGTCACGATCTTCGAGGGCGGCGATGCCTGCGTGGCTCCGGTGTTGTCGCTGACCGAGGCGCCTGCTCATCCCCAGCTGGCCGCTCGCGGTACGTTCGAGCATCGTGGCGGTGCGGTCCAACCGGCGCCGGCTCCGCGCTTCTCGAGGACCCCGGGGCGCCTGACGACGCCGCCGGTCCCTGTCGGCCACGACACCCGGAAGGCTTTGCTGGCCTGGGGAATCGACAATGTGGACGAGCTGATCGGGGCAGGGGTGGCCGTCCAGGCAAGGCCGGAGGGCTGACGCTTCATCCACGGGGCTCGGGACGGAGCTCCTCAGCCGACGTACGACCGAAAGGAACCAGGACGCATGCAGCGGACGTTGTTCGACGCCGATCACGACGCGTTCCGTGAGACCTGCCGTGCGTTCTGTGCGAAGGAGATCGCTCCGCACCACGCCGAGTGGGAGACGGCCGGCATCGTGCCGCGCGAGGTGTGGGCGAGGGCGGGATCGCAGGGCCTGTTGGGATTCGCCGTGCCGGAGGAGTACGGCGGCGGCAGCGTCCACGACTTCCGGTTCAACACTGTCCTCAACGAGGAGCTGACTCTGGTCGGTGCCAGCGGCGTCGGGTTCCCCGTGCACGTCGACATCTGCTCCGGCTATCTGTTGGGCCTCACGAACGACGAGCAGAAGGCACGCTGGCTTCCGGGGTACGCCGACGGCTCCCTCATCACCGCGATCGCGATGTCCGAACCTGGCGCCGGCTCAGACCTGCAGGGAATCGCGACCACCGCGCGACGCGACGGCGACGACTACCTGCTGAGTGGACAGAAGACCTTCATCAGCAACGGCATCAACGCCGACCTCGTCATCGTGGTCGCCAAGACCGCCGCGGCCGCGGGCTCTCGCGGCATCTCGCTGCTCGTGGTCGAGCGCGACATGGCCGGGTTCGAGCGCGGTCGAAACCTGGAGAAGATCGGCCTCAAGGCCCAGGACACCGCCGAACTGTTCTTCGACGAGGTGCGAGTGCCGGCCGCCAACCTGCTCGGCGAGGAGGGCCAGGGTTTCGCCTACCTGATGCAGAACCTTCCGCAGGAGCGGTTGTGCATCGCGGTCACAGCAGCGGCCGCGTGCGAGCACGTCCTCGGGTTGACGAAGGACTACGTGCGTGAACGCAAGGCGTTCGGCCGGTCTGTCGGGAGCTTCCAGGCGACCCGTTTCACGCTGGCCGAGCTTGTCACCGAGTCCGACATCGCCCGGGTGTACGTGGACCGGTGCATCGAGCAGCACCTTGGCGGCGGCCTGAGCGTCGAGGACGCCGCCAAGGCGAAATGGTGGACGACCGAGCTACAGAAGCGGGTAGTGGACCGCTGCCTGCAGCTGTTCGGCGGCTACGGGTACATGGCGGAGTTCCCGATCGCCCGTGCGTACCTCGACACCCGGGTGCAGACCCTCTACGGAGGTACGACCGAGGTGATGAAGGAGATCATCGGGCGCTCCCTCGACCTCTGACGCCAGGCCCGGCGGCGCGGCGCGGGCCGAGGCGCCGCGGTGTTCAGGACGAAGGAGCCCCTTGCAGGTCGACGTTGCACGTCTGCTTGGCGTCGGTCTGGATCTCGTTCGCGGCCTTGCTGAGCTCGGGGTTGGCCGCGAACTTCTGAAGCTCACCAACCAGCTGCTGAGCCTGGGCCGGGTCCAGTCCGTTCGGCGCGTTGCCGGTCACCAGTTGCGGGATGTCCGACAGCGAGACACCGGCGTCCTCGACCGCCTTCTTGAGTCCGTCCAAGCCGGTTCCCAGGGTGGACCAGTCATCGGCGATCGGGCCGGACGCCGCCTGCTGGAGCTGGCTGATGCTCTCGCGTGACTTGGCGAACTGCTCGTCGGTCAGCCGGTCGAATCCCAGCGCCCCGAAGGAGTCCTGGCTCCTCTTCAGCACCGCGCAGTAGTCCCCCGACGAGGAGCTCTTCTGGTCGTCAGAGCCTGAGCTCGAGCAGGCGCCGAGCGTGACGCCGAGGAGCAGTGCCGCCACGGCAGCCGAGAGTCGTTTCATGGCTCGACCCTAGGCGTGGCCGTGACAACGCGGTTCCCCAGGCTCAGTTGAGACTCAGCCCACAGTCCTTCTTGGCGCTCTTCTGGATCTCTGTCGTGGCCTTCTGCAGCTTGCCGTCAGCGGTGATCTTCTGCAGCTTCGGGGCGATCCGCTGCAGCTCAGCGGGATCGACTCCGGGCGGAATCTTCCCGGCGCTCAGGTTGGCCAGGTCATCGAACGTGATCCCGGCGGTCTTCAGCAGCGCGTGCAGGTCGGTCAGCGCGGTGAGGACGGTCTGCCAGTCGTCCTGGACATCGCTCGGGGCGACATCGGCGACGTTCTGGAGCTCGCCGGTCAGTTGTGTGTAGGCCTTCTCGTCGAGCGTGGTGAAGTCGATGCTCGAGAGGTTGTTCTTGGCGTTCGTCAGCGCGTCGCAGTATTCCCCGCTGGCGGCGGAATCCTCGGTGCTCTGCGTGGCGTCGGTCGGTGTGGTCGCGTCGCTGCTGGACTCGGTCGGGCTGGATGAGGTCGTCTTCTCGTTCGATGTGGAGTCACCGCCACCGCAGCCGGTCAACACCAGCATCGTGGTGAGCGCAGCGGCGCCCAGAAGCTTCCTCATCGTGGAGCCTTCCCCTCGAGTTCACGTGGTAGTGGATGCGCGTCCTCGCGATCCTTCTAGAACGACGTCTAGGGCACCAGCCTCTCACGTGGACCGTGCAGGCACTCAGGAACCCACCCCCGTCACGGCGTACGCGCAGCCTGCTCGGCAGGCGACAACCGGTCAGGATGTGAATCAGCCCACCCAGCTCGGTACTTCCAACCCGACGAACAAGCGGAGTATACTGGTGAGTAACTTAGCCCTTGACGGAGAGGCCTGCGCCGCTCATGACCAGTCACCCGACCGAGAGCATGCCCGACGCCTTCGTGTACGACGCGATCCGTACCCCCCGTGGACGCGGCAAGACCAACGGCAGCCTGCACGAGGTCAAGCCCGTCAATCTCGTCGTCGGACTGATCGACGAGCTGCGACGGCGCTTCCCGGACCTCGACCCCACAGCGATCGACGACGTGGTCCTCGGGTGTGTGACCCCGATCGGTGACCAAGGCGCCGACATCGCCAAGGTGTCGGCGATCGCCGCCGGACTGCCGGACACGACCGGGGGCGTCCAGCTCAACCGGTTCTGCTCCAGCGGCCTCGAGGCAGTCAACCAGGCGGCGCAGCGCATCCGCTCCGGCTGGGAGGACCTGATCCTCGCAGGAGGCGTGGAGTCGATGTCGCGTGTCCCGATGGCCTCCGACGGCGGTGCCTGGGCGATGGATCCGGAGACCGCCTTCGCCACCGACTTCGTACCGCAGGGCATCGGCGCCGACCTGATCGCGACCCTCGGCGGCTGGGCGCGGACCGACGTCGACGCGTACGCCGCAGAGTCGCAGGCTCGCGCTGCGAAGGCCGAGGCCAATGGCTACTTCAGCCGCTCCGTGGTCCCGGTGCTCGACCGCAACGGCCTGACCGTGCTGGACCACGACGAGTTCATCAGGCCCGGTACGACGGTGGAGAGCCTGGCCGTGCTCAAGCCCAGCTTCGCCGACATCGGGGAGCAGGGTGGCTTCGACTCGGTAGCGCTGGAGAAGTACCACTGGGTGGAACGGATCGACCATGTCCATCACGCCGGCAACTCCTCCGGGATCGTGGACGGAGCAGCCCTGGTGGCGGTCGGTGGACAGAGCGTCGCCGATCGGTACGGACTGACCCCTCGGGCCCGGATCCTTGCGACCGCCGTAAGCGGATCCGACCCGCTGATCATGCTGACCGGTCCGGCACCGGCTGCCCGCAAGGCGCTGGCCAAGGCAGGACTCGGCGTCAGCGACATCGACCTGTTCGAGATGAACGAGGCCTTCGCCGCAGTAGTGCTCCGATTCATCCAGGACCTCGACCTCGCGCACGACAAGGTGAACGTCAACGGTGGCGCGATCGCGATGGGGCATCCTCTGGGGGCGACCGGCGCGATGATCCTGGGCACCCTGATCGACGAGCTCGAGCGCCGCGACCTGCGCTTCGGGCTGGCCACGCTGTGCGTGGGCGGAGGCATGGGCGTCGCCACCGTCGTCGAGCGGCTCTGAGCCGCCGACCCCCTGCCACGCGATCCGATCAGCGACCACGAAGCGAGCACTCTGACATGACCGAAGCTCTCATCACCGCCGCGACCGCCGCAACCGCCGCGCACAGCAGCACAGGACAGGACCTCAGCATTCGCTACGACATCGATGCCGACGGCATCGTCGTGCTCACCCTGGACGACCCGCAGTCCCGCGCCAACACGATGAACGAGGTGTACGCCTCCTCGATGAACGTGATCATGGATCGGTTGTACGCCGAGCGCGACGACATCACCGGCGTGGCGGGGACCTGGTCTTGATGGTCAAGGCGACGCCCGCCGACGCCGACGCCGTCTTCGCCTTGCTTCAGCAGGTGAAGGCCGACCTGCGTCGCCTCGAGAAGCTCGGCAAGCCGGTGGTCGCGGCCCTCAACGGGTCCGCGCTCGGTGCCGGTCTGGAAATCGCGCTGGCCGCGCATCATCGGATCGCCTACGACGATCGGCGCAGCGAGATCGGCTGCCCGGAGGTGACGTTGGGGTTGCTTCCGGGCGCCGGCGGGGTCACCCGCACGGTGCGGATGTTCGGACTCCAGGACGCGCTGATGAACGTGCTGCTCCAGGGTCAGCGCAACACGCCCGCCAAGGCGAAGGCGATCGGCCTCGTTGACCAGCTCGTCGACGATCTGGAGGCGCTGGTCCCGACCGCGAAGCAGTGGGTGCTCGACCACCGCGACGACGAGCAGGCGTCCAGCCAGCCCTGGGACCGCGCGGGATACAAGATCCCCGGCGGGACACCCTCGACCCCCGAGCTCGCACAGTTCCTGCCGGCCTTCCCCGCGAACCTCCGCAAGCAGCTCAAGGGCGCCCGCTACCCGGCGCCCCGCGCGATCATGAGCGCAGCAGTCGAGGGCTCCCAGACCGACTTCGAGACCGCGACCCGGATCGAATCGCGCTACTTCGTCGACCTCGTGACGGGTCCGATCAGCACGAACATGATCCAGGCGTTCTTCTGCGACCTGCAAGCGATCAACGGTGGGAAGTCGCGTCCCGATGACGTGCCGACCTACTCCGCCCGCAAGGTCGGCATTCTCGGCGCCGGGATGATGGGCGCAGGCATCGCATACGAATGTGCTCGGGCCGGCATCGACGTCGTCCTCAAGGACGTGTCTGCCGAGGCTGCCGAGAAGGGCAAGGCATACTCCGCCGGGCTGCTGGCCAAGCAGGTCGAGCGTGGTCGCGTCACGGAGGCCAAGCGCGACGGGATCCTCGCGCGCATCCAGCCGAGCGAGAAGCCTACTGATCTGTCCGGCTGCGACCTGGTCATCGAGGCAGTGTTCGAGAGCCAGGAGCTCAAGCACCGGGTCTTCGCCGAGATCGAAGGCGTCGTCGAGCCCGACGCGCTGCTGTGCTCCAACACCTCGACGCTGCCGATCACCGGGCTCGCCACCGGCGTCGAGCGGCAGGACGACTTCATCGGGCTGCACTTCTTCTCCCCGGTGGAGCGGATGCCGCTGGTCGAGATCATCGTCGGCAAGAAGACATCCGATGCTGCGCTGGCCAAGGCGTACGACGTCGTGCGGCAGATCAGGAAGACCCCGATCGTCGTCAACGACAGTCGGGGGTTCTTCACTTCGCGCGTCTTCGGGACGCTCGTCCTCGAAGGGGTCACCATGCTCGGCGAGGGCATCGACCCAGTGACCATCGAGAGGGCGGCCACCCAGATGGGCTTCCCGGCGCCGCCGCTGGCCATGGTCGACGAGGTCTCCTTGGTCCTTCCCCGCAAGATCGCGGCCGAGGCGGCCGAGGCGGCCAAGGTGGCTGAGGCCGCAGGCGCCGGGGCGTTCGCCGGTCCGGCCATGGCCGTGATCGACCGGATGGTCGACGAGTTCGGTCGGAAGGGCAAGGCTGCCGGCGCCGGCTTCTACGACTACCCCGCCGACGGCAAGAAGACTCTGTGGCCCGGGCTGTGGGAGCACTTCGTCGAAGCCGAGAAGAACCCGGTCTCCGACGAGGTGTTCCACGACCTGCAAGAGCGATTCACGTTCGTGATGTCGCTGGAGACGATCAGGTGCGTCGAGGAGGGTGTGCTGCGTTCGACGGCTGACGCGAACATCGGCTCGATCTTCGGGATCGGCTTCCCGCCGCTCTACGGTGGCGCCTTGCAGTACGTCAACAACTATGCCGGTGGCGTGACCGGATTCACGGCGCGGGCACGTGAGCTCGCCGCTGCGTACGGGCCGCGCTTCGAGCCGCCGGCGCCTCTGGTGAGCAAGGCGGAGTCCGGGGCCCGCTTCTGAACGGGCACCGGCCGAATGTGGGGTGACGGCGGGCCGAACGGATGATCACGCCATGACTATCTGCGAAGCAGCGACACCGCCGAGTGATCGTTGGCAGAATCGCGCCCATGAGCACCCCCGCCGTCGACGTACGTGACCTGCGCGTGCAGTTCGGAGCCGTGGAGGCGGTCCGTGGACTCGACCTCAGTGTCCCGCCAGGTGGCTCGACCGCCCTGGTCGGCCGCAACGGGGCCGGCAAGTCCACGACCATGCGGGTGCTTGCGGGGGTGATCCCCCCGACGGCCGGCACCGTCCTCGTCAACGGGTACGACGTCCGAGCCCACCCGCTCGACGCCAAGCGCCAGGCCGGCTACTGCCCTGACGTGGGCGGTCTGATCCCACGGGCCACCCCTTGGGAACACCTGCAGCTCTCGGCGCGACTCCGCCAACTACCTGCCGGCTGGGACGAGCGCGCCCGCGACCTGTTGGAGGCGTTCGACCTCGGCGCGGCGATGCACCGGGTCACCTCGGGTTTCAGTCACGGCATGGGTCGGCGGATGTCGGTTCTGCTGGCCGCCTTCCATGACCCACAGGTGCTGCTGCTCGACGAGCCGTTCGACGGCGTGGACCCGCTCGGTGTCGAGGCAACCATGAACGTCGTTGCGGACGCCCGTAGTCGGGGCGCTGCGGTGCTGATCTCCACGCACCTGCTCGAGCTCGCGGTACAAGCCTGCGACGAGGCCGTCGTACTACGGGGTGGGCAGGTCGTGGCTGCAGCGCCGTCGGACCAGCTCAGCGGCGAGACCGGCGCTCAGTCCTACCGCGCACTGCTGTCCTGACGAGTCAACGATGTTTCCCACCAGCACGGCCGATGCCCCGCCTGTCCGCCCTGGCGTCGTCACCGAGGCATGCCGCTCCGTCCGCGACGTCCGCTGGTTGATTGGTTTCCGCGTAGCCTCGCTGCGCGGACGGTCACGCCGCGGCGCGAAGATCGTGGTCGCTGTGTTCGTGCTCCTCAGCACGAGTGCCGCGGTCATCCCGGCCTTCGCACCCGGAAACGAAACCTCGGCGCGCGCCCAGGACATCGTGCTGTTGCTGCCGACGCTGTTCATTGCCTTCCTGATCACGACCACGCTGGCGATCGTGGGCGCCGGGGGAGGACGCGAGCTGCTGCCGCGCGACGAAGGCGTCGGCTTCCCGGTCAGTCCCACCACCGACCACCTCGGCGCTCTTCTGCTCGCGCCGCTCAACGTGGCCTGGATGGTTCAAGCCTGGGCCATGTTCGGCTTCACGGCGTACGCCCTGGGACCGACGGGTCTGTGGGCCGCGCAGCTCGTCGTGGCGATCTGGCTCGTCACCGCCACCGCGATCGGACAGGCCATCGCGTGGGGGGTGGAGTGGGTCCGTCGTGGTCGAGGCGGTGTGCTGATCGTGCGCGCAGCCGGGATCATCTTGGCCCTCGGAGCAGCGATCTTGGTCGCGACCCATCAGGTCACTCGGGTCTTCGACCACAGCCCGACCCTGCAGGTGCTGCTGATCGCGCTGCGCGGTCGAGACGGCCAGTGGCTCGCGTGGATCACCGGGTCCCTCGCCCTGACCTGCATGCTGCTGGTCGCCGTGTGTGCCGGCGCGTGGGTCAACCATGCCGTGGCGCGCAGGCAGCCTCGTGAGGAGCTCAAGGAGGCTGGGCGGTCCGTCACGCCGCGAGCGACGCCGCCCAGCGACTTCGCCGCGTTGGTTCGCACCGATCGCGCGAGCGTGTGGCGGTCGGTGCCTCTGCGACGGGGGTTCGTCGTGCTGGCGTTGCTGCCCGGCCTGGTGTCGGCGGCGGGGCGACTCGAATGGGCGATGCTCCCGATCCTGCCTGGCTTGGTCGCCGCCGGTGGTGCGCTGCTGTTCGGCGTGAATGCGTGGTGTCTGGACTCGACCGGTGCCCTGTGGCGCGACAGCCTCCCGGTCGCCCCGGAGAAGGTCTTCTACGCCCGGGTACGTGTGCTCCTCGAGATCCTGCTGATCGCGATGGTGACGGCGCTGGTCGTCGCGGGACTGCGTGCGGGATCCACGCCGACCGCGGCCGAGCTCGCGTCACTGCTCGCGACCACCGTGGTCGTGAGCCTTCAGGTGGTCGCTCGCTCGATGCACTGGTCGGTGCGGCGGCCCTACGCGATGGACCTGAAGTCTTCGCGGGGGACGCCGGCTCCGCCGTCGGTCATGGTCGTCTACTCGTCGTACCTGGCTCTGACCTGCACCCTCACCGGGATGGTCTTCACGATCACAGCACAGGCGAGTTCGCCGTTGTGGGCGTTGCTCTGGGCAGTGCCGTTTGCACTTGCCGCGATCCGGCGGATCGTGACGACGGCCGGGGAGTGGGGGCGCCCGGACGTGAGGGCCTGGGTCGTGTCCACCGTCGCCGCCCGGTAGGGGTCCGGGCTCGATTACCCAGCGGTAGGGTTCCGGTGTGGACTTCGGCCACTCGCCGCGCGCCCGCGACTATCTGGACCGAGTCGCGTCGTTCATGCATGCGCAGATCGACCCGGTCGAGCCGGAGTACCACCGGGCGGTTGCTGCCAGTGACGATCCCTGGACGCCGTTGCCGTTGATCGCAGAGCTACAGGCCAAAGCGCGCGCGGTCGGACTGTGGAACCTCTTCATGCCCGATGAGGAGCACGGCGCAGGACTCTCCCACGTCGAGTACGCGCCCTGCGCGGAGCTGATGGGACGCTCGGCGCTCGCGCCGCACGTGTTCAACTGCAACGCCCCCGATACCGGCAACATGGAGGTGCTGGCGACCTACGGCACCGATGCGCAGCAGAAGCAGTGGCTGCGCCCGTTGCTCGACGCGGAGATTCGGTCCGCGTTCTGCATGACTGAGCCGGACGTGGCGTCCTCCGACGCGACGAACATGGCTGCCACCGCGGTGATCGACGGTGACGAGGTCGTGGTCAACGGGCGCAAGTGGTGGAGCACCGGAATCGGCCACCCGCGGTGCGACCTGTTGGTGTTCATGGGCCTGTCCGACCCGCAAGCGCCCAAGCATGCCCGCCACTCGATGGTCCTGATCCCGCGGTCGACGCCGGGGGTCAAGGTCGAGCGCATGCTCTCGGTGATGGGCATGTACGACGAACCGTTCGGGCACGGCGAGGTCTCGTTCAGCGACGTCCGTGTCCCGATCGACCACATCGTGGCCGGTGTCGGCAAGGCCTTCGCGATCGCGCAAGGGCGGCTCGGGCCCGGCCGGGTCCACCACTGCATGCGACTTGTCGGTCTGGCCGAGATGGCATTGGAGCTGGCGATCGAGCGGGGCGCACAGCGCACGGCTTTCGGCGAGCGGTTGATTGACCTGGGCGGCAACCGCGAACGGATCGCCGCCGCCCGGATCGCGATCGACCAGCTTCGGTTGCTCGTGCTGCGCACCGCGTGGCTGCTCGACACGGCAGGATTGGCGGGGGCGCGCAGCGAGATCAGTCAGATCAAGGTGGCGGCGCCTCGTGTCGCGCAAGACGTCGTGGACCTCGCCATCCAGCTGCACGGCGGGGCGGGCCTTTCGGCGGACCACCCGCTGGCCGCCGCTTGGACGTCGGCCCGCTCGCTTCGCCTGGCTGACGGGCCCGACGAGGTGCACCTGTCGTTGATCGCCCGACTCGAGCTGGCCCGGCACGAGGCGGGCGTGAACATCGACCGGCAGGGAGAGCGATGATGCCCGAACGTGTCCTGGTCACCGGTGCTGCCTCTGGACTGGGCCAGGCGATCGCGGCCCGCTACGCCGCACGAGGTGCGCAGGTGCTGGTGACCGACCTGGCCAACGAGCCCGACGCCTCGCTGCTGCCCGCGCCGTCCGGCGATGGAGTCGTCTCCTACCTTCCCCTCGACGTGCGGGACGAGGAGGCCTGGGAACGCGCGCGTTCGTGGGTGCTCGAGCACTGGGGCGGGCTGGACGTGCTCGTCAACAACGCGGGAGTCGGCGCCGGGGGTCGGATCGACGTGGTCCCGATCCGGGACTGGGAGTGGATCGTCGAGATCAACCTGCTCGGCGTGGTGAAGGGGTGCAGGACGTTCATCCCGGTCTTCAAGGAGCAGCGTTCGGGCCGGATCGTGAATGTCGCCTCGATGGCCGGGCTGGTGCACGCGCCATGCATGGCGTCGTACAACGCAGTCAAGGCCGCCGTGGTGGCGGTCTCGGAGACGATGCTGCACGAGCTCGCCTCGTCGGAGATCGGCGTCTCGGTCGTGTGCCCGTCGTTCTTCCGGACCAACCTCGCGGCCAGCATCCTTCGCGGCTCCGACCCGGCGATCGAAAAGTCCGGCGCCAGCCTCGTCTCGTCCTCGCGGGTGCCTGCCGACCTGATCGCCGCCCGGACGGTGGCGGCGGTGGACAAGGGACGCTTCATGGTGCTGCCCTCGCGAGACGGTCGGGCGGTGCTGTACGCCAAGCGGCTGGTCGGCCCGGTGTACCACTGGGGCATGAAGCGGGCCGGCGCCCGGGTGGTCAACAAGGCGAGTCGGCGCGACGCGCTGGCCGGACGTGGCTGAGACAGGTCGGACGGTGTTGCCCGACCTGTCGGCGGCCGTTCCGGTGCGAGACGAGGATGCGTTCGACGTCGACGCCCTGGCGGGCTGGCTCACCGAGCACGAGGTCCCGGGCGCTGAGCCGGGTGTCGTGCCGTTGGTGCGCCAGTTCCCTGGTGGTGCGTCCAACCTCACCTACCGGATCGAGTACCCGCTCCGGAGCCTGATCCTGCGGCGGCCCCCGGCGGGAAGCACGGCCAAGGGAGCGCACGACATGGGCCGGGAGTTCGCCGTCCAGTCCTCGCTGGCCGACGCGTTCCCTTATGTCCCGCGAATGTTGGCCCGCTGTGCGGACCCCGCTGTCATCGGCGCCGACTTCTACGTGATGGCAGAGATCGAGGGACTCATCCTCCGGGCCGAGCCTCCCGGCGATTTCAGCCTGGGCGCCGCCGAGACGCAACGGCTGTGCACGGCGTTCGTGGACCGGCTCGTCGACCTGCACCAGGTCGACCTGCACCAGACCGGGCTGGACGGGTTCGGCCGCGGTGACGGATATGTCGAACGGCAGGTGCGCGGCTGGGCCCGGCGCTACGATGCCGCGCGTACGCCGGACGCCCCGGCGTACGTTCGGACGACCCGCTGGCTGGAGGCGGAGCGCCCCCCCGACGTCGGGGCCTGCCTGATCCACAACGACTTCCGGTTCGACAACGTCGTGCTCGCACCGGTGGAGCAGGAGCGGATCGTCGGCGTCCTCGACTGGGAGATGGCGACCGTCGGTGACCCGCTGATGGATGTGGGTGGCGCACTCGCCTACTGGGCCCAGGCCGACGACGACGCCACGATGCTGGCCCTGCGTCGTCAGCCTACGCACCTTCCCGGCATGCTGACACGCAAGGAGGTGTGGGACCACTACGCCGCACGGACCGGGATCGACACGTCCGGGCGTCGCTTCTACGAAGTCTTCGGGCTCTTCCGGCTCGCCGTCATCGCGCAGCAGATCTATCGCCGTTACCACGACGGCCAGACGCACAACCCCGCGTACGCGCGGTTTCACGAGCTGGTGCACTACCTCGACGGCCGGTGCACCCGCATGATCGAGGGGCTCGTCCGGTGAATCCCCGATGAGCATCATCTACCTCGTCCGGCACGGCCAGGCGTCCCTGTTCGGCCGCGACTACGACAAGCTTTCCGACCTCGGCGTCCAGCAGAGCACGCTCGTCGGAGACGCGCTGGCCGCACGTGGCGTACGGCCGGCGCTGGTCGTGCGAGGCGACCTCGAACGGCATCGTGAGACGGCGGAAGCAGCGAACGCGGCGGCCGGCTGGGACGGTTCACCGGTCGTCGACGTGGATCCGCGCTGGGCCGAGATCGACCACATCGACATCATCAAGGCGCGCGAGCCGTCCTACACATCGCACGCCTCGATGGTCGACGACCTGCTGACCAGGGCCGAGCCTGCGCTGGCGTTTCGAAACGTCTTCGACGATGCCCTCCAGACCTGGTTGGGCGGTGGTGGCAGCTACGTCGAGAGCCATCCGGAGTTCCGTCGCCGCATCGACGACGCCCTCGCCGACGTCGTACGCCGGCTGGGTCCGACGGAGACCGGCGTCGTCTTCAGCTCCGGTGGGCCGGTGGCCGCGGTGGTGGCGACAGCACTGGGCCTCGACACCACGACCTGGCTGAGCGTCAGCCGACTGATCATCAACGCCAGTGTCACCAAGCTCGTCACCGGTGACTCCGGGTCAACCCTGGTGTCCTTCAACGACCATGCCCACGTCGAGGCCGCCGGCCAGGTGACCTACCACTGACGAAGGAGCCCGAGGGCCGGTCGCAGCGTTTGGATCGTCTAGGCTGACCGGATTCGGAAGCCGCCCGTGACGGGCACGAGGGGGTCATCGCGTGAGGGGTCAGCGCGGACGTGTTTCACGTCCGGCGAGAACTCTCGGAGTGGCTGTCGCGACGTGCGCTCTGGTCCTGACGGCCTGCACCGGCGGCGGCGACAAGACCGGCCCCACACCGCCGCAGGACACCGACGACACCGGCGGGGCGGTGATCGGCGAGTTCGCCGCCGCCTGGGCGGATCCGTCGGTGTCGGCCTTCCGCGGCATCGTCGACGAGCCCGGTGTGGCCGTCCACGACATCTCCGCGCACGCCGCCGAGCTGGGGATCACCGCGACCACCGTCCAGCCATCGGGCGATCTGGACTGCGGAAGCAGCTCCTGCAAGGAGCACGCCGAGGTGACGCATCAGCTCGCCGGCGTCGGGCCGTGGACGTACGAGACGCTCATCAAGGCCAATCTGAACCAGGGACAGTGGCTGGTGACCTGGTCGCCCTCCACCTACCATCCCGACCTCACCGAGGTGACGACCCTGGTCCGGCACCGCAAGGTCCCGGTGCGGGCTCCGATCCTGGACCGGAACGGGATTGCGCTCACCCCCGAGCGCTCCATCGTCCGGGTCGGCGTGGTGTCGGACAAGGTGAAGAAGGCGACGTATGACGATCTGACGCAGTTGCTGGAGATCGACGCAGCCGCGCTGCGTGACCGCGTGACGGCCGCCAAGCCCGGCTGGTTCGTCTCGGTGATCGACCTGAGACGCAAGGACTACGACGAGATCCGCGAACGGCTGTTGCAGATCCCCGGCATCTCCATCGACACCGCCCGAAGGGCGTTGGCCCCGACCGCAGCCTGGGGTCGGGCCCTGCTCGGCACCGTCGGCACCGCGACCGAGGAGTCGCTCAAGAACGCCGGCGACACCACGCTGCCGTCCGACGAGGTCGGCATCTCCGGACTGCAGTTCACCTACCAGCGCCGGCTCGCCGGCGAACCCGGTGTGACCATCGACCTGGCCGAGAAGGCGCAAGGCGGGATCACCCTGGACCAGGTGTACGTCAAGCGTCCCACGAAGGGCGAGCCGCTGGCGACGACGCTCGACCTCAGGGCTCAGAATGCCGCCGAGGCTGCGGTGGCGCGGGCGAAGGACACCACGGCCGTGGTGCTGGTCAAGGCGAGCACCGGGGAGGTGTTGGCGGCCGCCAACGCGCCAGGCCCCACGTCATACGACACCGCCCTGGTTGCTCAATACGCGCCCGGCTCGACCTTCAAGACCGTGAGCTCCTATGCCCTGATCCACGACGGGCGGGTGACCCCGTCCACCCGAGTCAGGTGTCCGGACACGACGGTGGTCAACGGGAAGCGGTTCAAGAACTACGAGCGCGGGATCACCTCCGCGCGTCCGACGTTCGCCCAGGCGTACGCGGCGTCCTGCAACACCACCATGGTGGGGTACGCCGATCGGCTCTCTGGGCAACAGCTGGCTGACGCAGGCAAGGAGTTCGGGTTCGGCGCGAAGTGGGACCTCGGCCTGGACGGCTTCAGTGGCTCGGTGCCGGCTGACTCAGACCTCGTCACCCGTGCCGCCGACCTGATCGGCCAAGGCAAGGTGGAGGCCAGCCCACTGATGATGGCCATGGTCGCCGCCGCCGTGGACTCCGGAGTGTCCCGCACGCCAACGTTGCTGCCAGGCGAAAAGCCCGGCACGCGGCTCAACGAGCTCGACCCGGCGACCATCGCCGCCCTCCAGAAGATGATGCGGCTCGTCGTCACCGACGGAACCGGTGGTTCCGTGGATCTGCCCGGCATACCCGTGCACGCCAAGACCGGGACCGCGGAGTTCGCGAAGGGCAACGGCACCGGCACCAACGCCTGGATGATCGGCTATCGCGGCGACGTGGCCTTCGCCGTCTTCGTCGCGAACGGGTCGTCGGGCTCCCACGACGCCGCGCCGCTCGTCGACGCGGTCCTCAGCGGGCTGCCCGGGGGTCTGTATCGCTGAGGGAGGCGCTCAGGACTCAGCCTGCGCTGACCCACCTTGGTGCGCTGGCCCGGAAGCGTTCGGGCGAATAGTCGCCTGCCCCGGCGGGAATCCTCGCGACGATCGGGACAGCGGTGAGCCGGGGGAGGTCCTCGAGATTGCAGCGCTCGGCCAGCCCGAGCTCGACCGGCAGCCTCCCGAGCACCAGCCCCGCCGGCTCGAG
The DNA here is from genome assembly GCA_038259225.1 of Propionibacteriales bacterium. Taxonomy (GTDB): domain Bacteria; phylum Actinomycetota; class Actinomycetes; order Propionibacteriales; family Nocardioidaceae; genus JANLYC01. The sequence goes on along the minus strand of JBBSPA010000007.1, from coordinate 35,452 downwards.
CTGCTGCGCGCGTAGCGCGTTCACGGTCAGCTCGGTGTGGTTGAGCGTCCCGAGCTCCAGCGAGGTGACCACGACGACGTCGACGCGATGCTCGCGATCACGCAGCCCTGCGGCCAGCGTTGCGACGGTCCCACCGGTCGCGTCGAGCCGGACCGCGACGCCGCCGGCGCCTTCGACGAACGTCACGTCTCGACCTGCCGCCCGGCCGAGGACCTCGTCCAGCAGCTGGGGCACGGACGGGATCGTGAGGTTGCCTTGTCGGGCGGCCGACTCCGGTGCCAGCGGGTCGTCGAGCCGGACCAGCTCGTGCACATCCAGACACCCGGAGAGCTGACGGACCGTGCTCACGTCGCTCGGTCCGTCGCCGCCGACCCCGGTCTGGTAGGGCTTGACGACACTGACCCGAAGGCTACGAGCCTGGGCTGCGCACACCATCGCTGCCGTCGCGACTGTCTTGCCGACACCCGTCCCGGTGCCGGTCACGACGACGAACCTCACGAGAACTCGCCTAGCGCGCCGAGCAGCCGGCAGGCCAGGTCGAGATCTGCCTCGCTGAGATCGGCTCGCGCTGTGACCCGGAGCCTGCTCTGGCCGTCCGGCACGGAGGGCGGGCGGAAACACCCCACGCGTACGCCCTGCCGAAGCAGATGTGCCTGCGCCTCCACCGCCTCCGCCGGGCCGGGCATCGGCACGGACAGCACCGCAGCGGCGGGGGGCGGGACCTGCACGGCGTCGGCGAGCCGTCGTGCATGCTCGACGGTCCGGTGAGCCAGGCCAGGGTCACGACGCAGCACGGCCAGAGCTTCCAACGCCGCACCGGCGGCGGCTGGAGCCAGCCCGGTGTCGAAGATGAACGTTCGCGCGGTGTTGACGAGGTGCTCGATCACCGCGCTCGAACCGAGGACCGCACCGCCTTGGCTGCCCAGTGACTTCGACAACGTCATCGTCACGACCACGTCGGCGCGCCCGGCCAGCCCCAGGCTTGCCACCAGTCCCGTACCGTCCTTGCCCGCGACACCGATCGCGTGCGCCTCGTCGACGACGAGGACGGCGTCGTGCGCCTCGGCCAGCGCCGCGAGCTCGGCCAGCGGGGCGGCGTCTCCGAGCACGGAGTAGACCGACTCGACCAGGAGGAGGGCTCGCGGCTGGTGACGGTCGCGCAGCGCTGCCGCGATCGCTGACAGGTCGTTGTGCTGGGTGATCGCGAGGGCTGCTGGCCGGGCCAACCGGCAGGCGTCGACCAGCGATGCGTGCACGTGAGCATCGCTGACCAGCAGCGTGTCGGAGTCGGTGAGCGCCGCTACCACGCCGAGGTTGGCGTGGTAGCCGGTGGAGAAGGCCAACGCCGCTTGATGTCCGGTGAAGTCGGCCAATGCCCGCTCCAGCTCGGCGTGCAGGCCAAGCGTTCCCGTCACCAGCCGCGACGCGCCGGCCCCGCCGCCCCACGTCTGGGCAGCCCGGGCCGCTGCCTCGGTGACCTGGGCGTGCCGGCTCAGGCCGAGGTAGTCGTTCCCGGCCAGGTCCAGCACGTCTGGCGCGGCGCCGCGGGGGCGCAACACGCGCTCGAGGCCGGCGGCGCGCCGCTGGGCACCTCGCTGCTCGAGCCAGTCGTCCAAGCTCATCCGTCGGCCGCCGCGGCGAGCAGGGCATCACAGATCGTCTGCAGGTCGGCGTCGGTCACGACATAGGGCGGCATCGTGTAGACGAGGTCGCGGAACGGCCGCACCCAGACCCCGTGCTCAGCCGCGGCAGCGCTGGCTTTCGGCACGTCGACCTGCCTGTCCAGCTGGACCACGCCGACGGCACCGAGGACGCGCACGTCGGTGACTCCGGGCAGGTCCTCCGCCGCCTTGAGGCCGGTGCGAAGGCCGGACTCGATCCGGCGTACGTCGTCATGCCACCCCCGGCGACTCAGGAGGTCGAGGTTGGCCGATGCGACGGCGCAGGCCAGCGGGTTGGCCATGAAGGTCGGCCCGTGCATCAGTACACCGGACTCGCTTGCACTCACCCCTGCGGCGACCTCGGACGTGCACAGCGTGGCGGCCAGGGTCAGGTACCCGCCGGTCAGCGCCTTGCCGACGCACATGATGTCGGGCGCGATCCCAGCATGCTCGGCGGCGAAGAGGGCGCCCGTGCGGCCGAAGCCCGTGGCGATCTCATCGAGGATCAGCACCAGGCCGTGCTCGTCGCACACGTCACGCAGCACCCGCACGCACTCGGCGTCATAGACGTGCATCCCGCCGGCGCCCTGCAGGACGGGCTCGCAGATGACGGCCGCAAGCTCGTCGTGGTGGGCCTCGGCGAGCCTCCGGACGTGTGCGGACCAGGCCGCCACCTCGGCGCCGGCGCCGGCGGTCGGCGGGCGATCGCCGAATACTTGCTGGGGGAGGAGCCCGGCGAACATCGTGTGCATCCCGTTGACGGGGTCGGTGACGCTCATCGCGCCGCTGGTGTCACCGTGGTATCCCCCGCGCAACGACAGGATCCGGGTCCGCTCCGGCCGACCTCGACCACGCTGGTACTGCACCGCGGTCTTCAGTGCCACCTCGACGGCGACGGACCCGGAGTCTGCGAAGAAGACGTGCTGCAAAGGGTCCGGAGTGAGGTCGACCAACATCCGTCCGAGCTCGATCGCCGGTCCGTGGGTGAGACCACCGAACATCACATGGCTCATCGCCTCGACCTGGCGGCGTACCGCCTCGTCGAGCGCGGGATGCCGGTAGCCGTGGATGGCACACCACCACGACGCCATCGCGTCGATCAATGCCGTGCCGTCGGCCAGCTGGATCCGGACGCCCTCCGCCCCGCTGACCAGCTGGGTGTCGGCGGGGGCGGTCATCGATGTGTAGGGATGCCACAGGTGAGCGCGATCGAACGCGAGGGCATCCTCGTGCTCGGCAAATGCGTGCTGTGACATTCCGAGCAGGTTATCGCTGGGCGCGCGGCGCCTGAGCCTCGCGTGAGACGGGTACGCGTCAGCGGTCGGTCTGGTCTCCCGGTCGGAGTCCCCTGGTCCGATCGGCGGAAGCCGTCGGTAGCAGGCAGGTGGAGGGCGGATAGATTGCCTGCGTGACCGATCCGTCGAACGTTCCATACCCGATCCTCGCCGAGGCTCGTCGACAGGTGCTCGAGCAGGGCCGCGGCCTCGGTGAGGCCCAGCTCGTCGAGGTGATGCGGCTTCCGGACGAGGCGCTGCCGGGCTTGCTGGACCTGGCGCACGAGGTGCGGATGACGTGGTGCGGTCCGGAGGTCGAGGTCGAGGGCATCGTGTCGCTCAAGACCGGCGGCTGTCCGGAGGACTGTCACTTTTGCTCGCAGTCGGGCCAGTTCTCCTCACCGGTGCGCGCGGTCTGGCTCGACATCCCCGAGCTCGTCGAGGCCGCCAAGCAGACGGCGGCCACCGGTGCGTCGGAGTTCTGCATCGTGGCGGCGGTGCGTGGACCGGACGAGCGGTTGCTCAGCCAGGTCGAGGACGGCATCAAGGCGATCCAGGCCGAGGTCGACATCAACATCGCCTGCTCTTTGGGAATGCTCACGCAAGAGCAGGTCGACCGGTTGGTCGTGATGGGTGTGCACCGCTACAACCACAACCTCGAAGCAGCCCGCAGCTACTTCCCGCAGGTCGTCACGACACACTCCTACGAGGAACGGTGGGACACCTGCCTGATGGTGCGGCAGGCCGGCATGGAGCTGTGCTGCGGCGGGTTGGTCGGAATGGGCGAGACGTTGGCGCAACGGGCCGAGCTGGCGGCTCAGCTGGCTGAGCTGGATCCGCATGAGGTGCCGCTGAACTTCCTCAACCCGAGACCGGGTACGCCGTTCGGCGACCTGCCGGTGATGGACTCCGGAGACGCGCTGCGGACCGTGGCGGCCTTCCGCCTGGCCATGCCGCGCACGATCCTGCGCTACGCCGGCGGCCGCGAGATCACTCTGGGCGAGCTGGGAACCCGCGACGGCCTGCTCGGCGGCATCAACGCGGTGATCGTCGGCAACTACCTGACCACCCTGGGCCGCGATCCCGCTGAGGACCTGGACCTTCTCGGTGAGCTGCAGATGCCGATCACGGAGCTGTCCAAGACGCTGTGACCGGTCCGGAGTCGTGGACAGCCAGCGAAGGTGGACGTGAGGTCGCGATGACGGTCGACTCCGTGGGCGGTGCAGGCGCTGGACCTTCCCCGGCGTACTGCGACCACTGCGGCGAGCCGCTGGTTGCGGGAGACCACGCGCGCTGTCGAACGCGCCGAGAGCTGGAGCCGCCGCGCTACTGCCCGCTGTGCCGGCGCCGCATGGTGGTTCAGGTCGTGCCGGACGGCTGGACCGCCCGCTGCTCCGAGCACGGCGTCAGCTCCGGCTGACGGCCCGTCTGGCTGAACCCCCGTGCCGCCGTCGTCACGGACCTTCAGCCATAGCGGCAGCCGGCGACGACGGGATCGGGTTGCGGATCAGCAGCCACGAGATCACCCCGCCGGCGACCAGCAGGCCAACACAGATCCACGACACCCGCTGGTAGCCGGCACCGAACGCGCCCGGGCGGTCGTAGTCGGAGCCGCTCAGTCCGACCGCGACCGGCAGGGCGGCCACCGCCAACAGCGACCCCGCTCGGGCCACCGCGTTGTTGACTCCGCTGGCGATACCGGCGTAGCGGTCAGGCGCTGCCGCGAGCACGGTGGCTGTCAGTGGGGCGACCAGCAAGGACAGCCCGAGCGCGAAGATCGTGACGCCCGGGAAGACGTCGACCCAGTACGCCGTGTCCGCGTCGATGCGCGAGAGCAGCGCGATCCCGGTCGCGCAGACCAAAGGGCCCACGGTCATCGGGATGCGCGGACCGATCCGGCTGGCGAGCTGGCCGCCTCGCGAGGCGAGGAACAACATCACGATCGTGATCGGCAGCAACGAGATCCCGGCCCGGAGAGGTCCGTAGCCCGCCACCGTCTGCAGCTGTAGCACCAGGAAGAACGTCACGCCACCGAGGGCGGCGTACACGAGCAACGTCATCACGTTGGCCGCGCTGAACTGTCGTGACGTGAACAGGATCGTCGGCATCATCGGGTGCGGGCTGGTGCGCTCAACGTGCACGAAGGTCGCGAACGCGGCGATCCCCGCCAGGGCGGCCACCGCGACCACGAGCGGCGGGAGCACCTCGGCCTCGATCAGCGCGAAGGTGACGCCGGCCAGCCCGACCGCGCCCAGCGTCGCCCCGATCCTGTCAAAACCGGGAACGGACTCCGGGTCTCGCGTCTCCGGGACATGACGCATCGCCACCGCAACCGTGATGACGGCCAACGGCAGGTTGAGCAGGAAGATCCAGCGCCAGCTGGCGTACTGGACCAGCCATCCACCGAGGAACGGTCCGATCGCGGCGGCGATGCCGCCCAGGCCGGACCAGGCGCCGATCGCCCGGGCCCGATCGGCTGGATGGAACGAGCCCTGGATCATGGCGAGGCTGCCAGGCGTGAGCAGGGCCGCACCGACCCCTTGCAGCACGCGCGCGGCAATGAGCTGTTCAGGGGTCTGCGCGAGACCGCAAATCAGTGAGGCCGCGGCGAACCAGACCACCCCGACGACGAAGATCCGGCGCCTCCCGAAGTGGTCACCGAGCGAACCGCCGAGCAGGATCAGGGAAGCCAGGGACAGCAGGTAGCCGTTGCTGATCCACTGCAGCTGCGACAGGCTCGCATCCAGGTCTCGGCCGATCGTACGCAGCGCGACGTTGACGACCGTGCCGTCCAGCAGCGCCATACCCGAACCCAGCACGGCAGCGCCGAGCACCCAGCGCCCAGAGGTCGAACGGAAGCGAATGCCATCAGCCACAAGCCTCAGCATCTCACCCTCTTCAACCGACATGTCCGAAGAGCGAGACATCAGTAGTCAGAAGGGGCCATGGTCAGCGACCCGATGCCGGAGCACGCTCTCGATGACGCAGCCCGGACCGGGTTGACCTGCTCACCCGCGCCTGGTCGGTCTGCGCCGAAGCGAGGTCCGAACGGACATCCATCCGGCCATCTGAGGGGATGGGAGCCTGAGGCGCAGCCACGCAGGGTGCGCCTCAGGCTCTGTAACCCGTGCCGTCGCGGTACTAGCGTGACCGGGTGATCAGGCGAGCCACGGACGAGGACCTGCTGACGCTGCTCGACATCGAGCGCACCGCGTCGAGCACCGCGCTCGCGCACATCTTCGGCTCCGATCGTCCGTTCCCGGTCGACGACGTGCTGGCCCGCTGGCGGATCGTGCTCGACGATCCTGACACCGTGACACTGATCGACGAGGACGAGTCGGGACCGGTCGGCTATGCGGCGTACGGCAACCGGTGGCTGCACCACCTGGGCCTGCTGCCACGGCTGTGGGGATCCGGTCGGGCCGACGTCCTACACGCGCTAGTCCTGGACGGGCTCTCGGCGCACGGGCCGGACGCGTCGTACCTTTGGGTGCTGGTCGACAACCACCGCGCCCGGTCGTTCTATGTCCGTCACGGCTGGTACGAAACGGGTGTGCGTGAGCCGGAGGTGTTCGCGCCGTTCCCGGTCAAGATGCAGATGACTCGCCCGACCGAATCGTGAGGACCGGACTGTGGACCTGAGGCTGACCGAGGAGGAGCGGGCGATCCGCGACTGGGTCCGGACATTCGTCGAGCGGGAAGTGATGCCGCTCGAGCCGGACGTGCTGCGCCGGGAGCGGGCAGGCGAGCGGGGACTGCCGCTGCAGGAGCTTGAAGACCTGCAGGCCAGGGCCCGAGAGTCCGGCTTCTGGGGGGTGCTGACGCCGGAGGAGTACGGCGGCATGGGGCTCGGGGGCGTGATGGCCGCCCTGGTGGAGTGCGAGCTCGGCCGTTCGTTCGTACCGTTCAAGTTCGGCGGGTACGCCGACAACATCCTCTACGACGCGAACGAGTCCCAGCGCCAGGCTTATCTCCTCCCGACCATCGAGGGCACCCGGAAGAGCTGCTTCGCGATCACCGAGCCCGGCGCGGGATCGGACGCCAAGGCGATCACGACCTCGGCGCGGCGGGAGGGCGACGACTGGGTGATCAACGGTGAGAAGACGTTCATCACCGGGGGCGACGAGGCGGACTTCTGCATGGTCTTCGCGGTAACCGACAAGCAGCGCGGGGCCGATGGCGGCGTTACCTGCTTCCTGGTCGACCGGGACCGAGGCTGGACGTCGTCGTACATCGACACCATGGGTGAGTGGGGACCGGCGTCGCTGACGTTCGACGACGTGCGGGTGCCGTCGTCGGCGATCCTCGGCGAGGAGGGGCAGGGGTTTGCCCTCGCGATGCGGTGGATCGGCCAGGGCCGCTACCTGCTGCCGGCGCGTGCCCTCGGTGCGTGCGAACGGATGGTCGAGATGGCGATGGAGCACGCGCGCAACCGGGTGACCTTCGGGAAGCCGATCGCCGAGCGACAGGCGATCGGCTGGATGATCGCGGACTCGGCCGTCGAGATCGAGGCGCTGCGCTGGCTCGTGCTGTCGGCGGCGTGGCAGGTCGACCAGGGCGTCGACTCTCGCCACGCGCAGTCGATCGCCAAGCTGTACGGAGGTCAGAAGGCCAACGAGATCGTCGACCGGATGCTCCAGGTGGGATGGGCTATACCCGCGAGCTCCCGCTCGAGCGCTGGTACCGCGAGCTCCGCCTGCTGCGCATCTACGAAGGCACTGACGAGATCCAGCGCCGGACGATCAGCCGCAACCTGCTGCGCGGCCACGCCTCGATCCGCGGCCTCCTCTGACCCCTCGCTCGCGGTCTGCCTCGCCGGGGGAGGCAGTGGTACGCCGATCGGGACGGCGAGAAAGGGCTCCGTCTGGCCGGATCGGTGATCTAGACTTGGATGTTCACCAGATTTCCGGGGGATAGGAACCAGCACCAGTGTCAGATCGTCGCCAACGACCCGTCACCGACGACGTGGTCGAGCAGGAGATCAAGCACGAACAAGCGGTCGTCGACCGCATCTACGCCCGGCTCGACGCCGCCACCGCCTCCGCACGTGCCTTGGCCGCCGACGGTCATGCCCGCGCGCGGCTCGGCAACGAGGGTGGCTTGGTCGAACGTGACGCCATGGTGTTCCAGGCCAGCAAGCGGCTGGCCAGCCTGAACGCCGCGCACGACGGCCTCGTGTTCGGTCGACTCGACATGCGCACCGACGACCCTCGCTACATCGGCCGGCTCGGGTTGCGCGATGCCGATCACGAGATCCTGCTGATCGACTGGCGTGCGCCGGCCGCCTCGGTCTTCTACCAGGCGACGGCCCAGGATCCGCTGGGCGTCGTACGCCGTCGCGTCCTGCAGTCCAGCCGCGACACCGTGATCGGCATCGAGGACGACCTGCTCGACGTCGAGGCCGCCTCGGACGACCTCGTCGTGGTCGGCGAGGGCGCCCTGATCGCGTCCTTGACACGTTCGCGCGACCGGTCGATGCACTCGGTGGTCGCCACGATCCAGAAGGAGCAGGACGACGCGATCCGGGCCCGCCAGAAAGGTGTCACCACGATCAGTGGCGGACCGGGCACCGGCAAGACGGTCGTGGCGCTGCATCGCGCGGCGTACCTGCTCTACACCGACCGGCGTCGCTTCGAGGGGGGCGGTGTGCTTGTCGTCGGGCCGAACGCCGTGTTCATGAGCTACATCGAGCGAGTCCTCCCGTCTCTCGGTGAGACGAGTGTGTCGCTGCGCGCCCTCGGGGAAGTGGTCGACGGGATCACGGCCAAGCGCCACGACCGACCCGTGGTGGCGGCCGTCAAGGGTTCGTCTCGGATGAAGACCGTGCTGCGGCGGACCGTCCGTGCCGTCGTCCCGGGTGCGCCGACGTCGTTCCGGATCTTCTACCGCGACGACGTCCTGACGTTCACCGAGCGTGAGCTTGCAGCGCTGCGGCGAACGCTGCTCAGCTCCGGGCAGAAGCGCAACCGGATCGCGCCGAAGGTCGCCGACGAGCTGATCGAGGCGCTCTGGACCAAGGCCACGGGGGACCGCGCCCGCGAGCACGGGCATGACGAGTTCGCCCACACGATGCGCGGCAGCCGCGAGTTCACCGACTTCGCACGCGCGTGGTGGCCAGTCATCGACGCGGTCGACGTCTACGCCTGGCTTGCCGATCGTGAACGTCTCGTGCAGGACGCCCGGGGCGTACTCAGTCGGCAGGAGACCGACGACCTCCTGGAGTCGCTCGGCTCGGACTTCAGCGTCGAGGACATCCCTTTGCTTGACGAGCTGCGCTACCTGCTCGGGGAGCCGCCCGAGCCCGAGCCCGAAGACGACCCGCTCGCCGACCTGTACGACGACACCGTGCCGGAGCTCTCGACCGTGGACGAGCGCCGATCGAGTGGTCCGATCCCCTGGCGAGGCCGCGAACGCCCGACTGCCTCGATCGAGGACGACGGCTACGCTCACGTGCTGGTCGACGAGGCGCAGGACCTGACTCCGATGCAGTGGCGGATGGTCGGTCGGCGTGGTCGGTACGCGAGCTGGACGATCGTGGGAGACGCCGCGCAGTCATCCTGGTCACTGCCTGATGAGGCGGCCGCTGCTCGGGCCGAGGCGTTGAGTGGCAAGGACGAGAACGCCTTCCGGCTGTCCACCAACTATCGCAACAGCCGGGAGATCTTCGATCTGGCCGCCGACGTTGCCCGAGCGGCGATTCCTGGTGCCGACCTGCCGAACGCCGTCCGCGAGACCGGCATCGAGCCGCGCGTGCAGCACGTCGAGCCGGCGTACCTCGCCGAAGCCGTCCGCGAGGCCACCCGCCGGCTGACCGACCAGCTCGACGGCACGATCGGCGTCGTCGCGCCGATCGACCGGCTGGCTGACGTCGAGCACTGGCTCGGGGAGCGGGACTCCGAGCGCATCCCGGTGCTGGAGGCGATCGACACCAAGGGCCTGGAGTTCGACGGCATCGTCGTGGTCGAGCCCGACGAGATCGTCGCCGAGTCCGCCGCAGGCATCCGGACCCTCTACGTCGTACTGACCCGGGCTACCCAGCGCCTCGACATCATCGGCGCCACCCACCACTGGCAACCCTGACGTCAGCCGGGGCTCTTCGAGGTTTGGGGAAGTTCGGAGGGGCCGGGGGCGCGGTGGGTTTCCCCAAACCTGGTGGCCGGAGCGACAGCCGCCAGCGTCAAGGCGGGCGGTTCGAGGTTTGGGGAGGTTCGGAGGGGCCGGGGGTCCGGCCACCAGGTTTCCCCAAACCTGGTGGCCGGAGCGCCAGTCGCCAGCGTTGGTAGCCTCAGACCAGCCGAGCCAGGCCGCGCCCCTCCTGGCTGTCACATCCCCTGATCGGTCGTCCATGAGCCTGTCCGAGACCCTCGCCGAGGTCACGTCTGCTCCGGCGTACGCGCTCATCCGGCTGCAAGGCGACGACCACGTCACCGTCCTCACCGGCCGTCCGGAGATCCACCAGCGGCTGGCCGACATCCCACTCGACGATCGCCGTCCCGAACGTCCCGAACAGCCCGGACGGCCCGGACGTCCCGGACCCGTGGTCGACCGCCTCGTCTGTATGCCGTTCGCGCAGATCCGCGAGCGCGGCTTCGCCGCCCACCAGGACGACGCTCAGCTGGTAAGCATCGAGATCGACGAGCACCGCCGCGTCCCCACTTCCGACCTGCTGACCGTGCTCCCCGACGAGCCGATCCATACCACCGGCGAGTACGGCTTCGACATCGACGACACGACCTACGCCGGCATCGTCAGAGCCATCATCGACGACGAGATCGGCAACGGTGAGGGCGCCAACCTGGTGATCGCGCGCAACTTCACCGCCACCATCGCCGATTGGGAGCCGACGAAAGCTCTTACCGTCTTCCGCCGACTCCTGGAGCGCGAGCGCGGCGCCTATTGGACCTTCGTGGTGTTCACCGGCGACCGCTTCCTGGTCGGGGCGAGCCCCGAGCGCCACGTGAGCGTGACGGGCGGCGAGGTGCGGATGAACCCGATCAGCGGCACCTTCCGCGTCGGCGGCAGCCAGGACCAGGCAGAGCTCAAGGGCCGGCTGCTGGACTTCCTGGTCGACGAGAAGGAGATCTACGAGCTCTTCATGGTCGTGGACGAGGAGCTGAAGATGATGTGCGACATCTGCAGTGAGGGCGGCCAGATCCTCGGCCCGTTCCTCAAGGCGATGACGCACCTGATTCACACGGAGTACGTCCTGGCCGGGCACACGCACCGAGACATCCGCGACGTACTCCGCTCGTCGATGTACGCCGCAACCGTCACAGGCAGTCCGGTCGAGAACGCCTGCCGCCTGATTGCCAAGTACGAGCAGCAGGGCCGCGGGTACTACGGCGCCGTGCTAGCGCTGATCGGCCGTGACGAAGAGGGCAGGCCGACCCTCGACGCGCCTATTGTCTTGCGTACGGCCGATGTCCGCCCTGACGGGACACTGCGCGTCACGGCCGGTGCCACCTTGGTACGAGACTCCCAGCCGGAGTACGAGGTGGCGGAGACCCATGCCAAGGCCGGTGGCATCCTCACGGCCTTCGGCCTCGTCCCAGCCCCTGGCGCGCCGTCGGCGCAGGTGGCCGATCTGGCGCGAGACGAGGATGTCCTGGTCGCCTTGGGCAAGCGCAACCAACGGTTGAGCCGCTTCTGGTTCAACGACCAGTCCGACGCGACTCGGTCCTCGGCGCTGGCCGGACGCCACGTGATCGTGCTGGACGGCGAGGACGACTTCGTCACGATGCTGCGTCATGTGCTGTCCATCCTCGGGATGTCGAGCGAGACCGTCCGCCACCACGACTACACGACCGGCGACTTCGACCGTGCCGACCTCGTGATCGTTGGTCCCGGTCCGGGTGACCCGCGCGATGTCGGCGACGCCAAGATCGCCGCTGTCCGGCATGCCGTCGACGACCTGCTCACGGGGGCGAAACCCTTCCTGGCGGTGTGTCTGGGCCACCAGGTCTTGTGTGGTGCACTCGGGCTCGAGCTGGCGTACAAGGACATCGTCTTCCAGGGCACGCAGACCAAGCTGGACCTGCTCGGCCGTCAGGAGAACGTCGGGTTCTACAACACGTTCGTGGCCAAGCAGCCGGCCGACGTACGCGAGGACCTGCACGTCGAGGCCGACGCCAAGACCGGGGACGTGCACCTGATCGCCGGGCCTGGGTACCGAGGTATCCAGTTCCACGCCGAGTCGATCCTTACCGAGAACGGGTTCGACCTGATCCGCGAGCTCCTGCTGGGGCTGCTGGCTGAGCACGACGCCGGATGATCTCGACAGGCTCGATCGGCGGAATGGGCTCGATCGGCGGAATGGGGTCGATCGGCGGAATGGGCTCGATCGGCGGAATGGGGTCGATCGGCGGCGAGGGGTCGATCGGCGAGGGCGAGGGGTCGATCGGCGGCGAGGGGTCGATCGGCGAGGCGGGCGGCGCGATCGGTGGGAAGAGCTCGCTCGGGGCGGCGGAGGTACTCGTCGTCGATCACCACGACTCCTACACATACAACCTGGTCCACCTGATCGCTGCGGTCACCGGCCGACTGCCCGACATCGTGCAGCACGACGACCCCGCGGCCCGCGACCGCTGGCGCCGTGGCTACACGCATGTCGTGCTCTCGCCTGGCCCGGGCACCGTGCACGATGCGCACGACTTCGCGCTCGGTCGGGTGATCATCGAGGACTCCTCGGTGCCGGTGCTCGGCGTCTGTCTCGGCCTACAGGGGATCGTCCACGGCTGCGGCGGCGAGGTCGAGGTCGTGGAGCCGGCCCACGGCGAGGTCTCCGCCGTACGACACACCGACCAGGGCGTGTTCGCCGATCTCCCCCAGGACTTCGCCGCGGTGCGCTACCACTCGCAGGCCGCCGTTGCTGTCCCGGACTCGCTGGTGGTGACTGCCTGGTGCGACGAGCCGCAAGGCCGCGTCGTGATGGGAGTTCAGCACCGCGAGCGCCCGCTGCACGGCGTACAGTTCCACCCCGAGTCCATCCTGACCGAGTACGGCGCACGGCTTGTCACGAACTTCCTCCAGACCGCGCGATGACGCAGATCTCCTTGCCTTGGGTCGATCCCGAGGACTTCGCCGTCGCTCAGCTCGCCACGCGGGAGCGGGCGTTCTGGCTCGACGGCGCGGGAGCACGCCCGTGGTCGGGCCGTTGCTCGTACGCCGGCTGGCTTCGGCCCGGAGACCTCAGCCTCAGCTACGACGCGCGCACGCGGGTGGTCACCGCCCACCGGGACGGTTCCAGTCAACCGGTAGGAAACGACGTCTTCGCCGCGCTGCAGCACCACACACCGCCTGACGCTGATCCCGGCGCAGGCTGGGTCGGCTACCTCGGCTACGCCTCCCGCCCCGACCTTCCGGCCCGTCTGGACGGCTTTCGGACGGCCGAGGATGCGTGTTGGCTGCGCGCCGAGCGGTTGATCGCCTTCGATCACGAGCGTCGGACGGTCACCGCGATCGGCGACGACGACTGGCGCGACGAGGTCGCCGACCTGATCGAACGGACCGTCACGGCCCCCGAACCCGACCTGGCGCCGCCTGCGCGGGTCGACCACTCTCTGGACCGTGGCAGCTACGCGGAGGCCTTTGTCCGGGTCCAGTCCGAGCTGCGACGGGGCAACTCATACGAGACCAACCTGACATACCGCACGCAGGTGTCCAGCCAGCTCGACCCACTATCGGCGTACCGCAGGCTCCGCCGGGCCAACCCCGCCCCGTACGCCGGCTTTCTCACCCATCAGGGAAGCAGCCTGCTGAGCAGCTCACCAGAACGCTTCGCCACGATCACGTCCGAAGGTTCGCTGGAGACGCGCCCGATCAAGGGAACGACTCCGCGGCATACCGACCCGGCAGCTGACCTCGCCGCGGCCGCGCAGCTCACCAGCGACCCCAAGTTCCGTGGCGAGAACCTGATGATCGTCGATCTGCTGCGCAACGACATGTCACGGGTCTGCGAGGTCGGCACGGTCGAGGTCACCGACTTGATGCACGTGGAGTCCTACCCGACAGTGCACCAGCTCGTCACGACGATCCGGGGGCGACTCTGCCCGGACGTGACGACGGTCGAGGCGGTGCGAGCCCTCTTCCCGGGCGGGTCGATGACCGGTGCTCCGAAGCTGCGCACCATGCAGATCATCGCCGACGTCGAGACCAGCGCGCGAGGCCCGTACGCCGGAGCGCTGGGTTGGCTCGGAGACGACGGCCGCGCGGACCTCGGCATCGTGATCCGGACCCTGGTCCACCGCGACGGGCGCTACACGCTCGGGACGGGCGGTGGGATCACGGTGCGGTCGGAGTGCGACGAGGAGTACGCCGAGACGCAGTGGAAGATCAGCGCACTCCTTGCTGCCGTAGGAGGCGATCCGTCCGGAGCGGTCGACGCAGCACCTCCCGCCCCCCGCCCTGGTTGAGTGCGCACCTGCTCGGGGCTGAGTGCGCACTTGCTCGGGGTTGAGTGAGCACCTGCTCGGGGTTGAGTGCGCACCTGCGGCTCACCCGTGGAGATTCAGGGCCACCAAGTGCGCACTCAACCATCGTCAGGTGCGCACTCGACGGTCACCAAGTGCGCACTCGACGGTCACCAAGTGCGCACTCAACAATGGGGGGCGTGCTTGCAGATAGCGCGGAACAGACGAAGGGCCGGACCCCCCAGCCAGGTGGGGTCCGGCCCTTCCGATTGAGGGCCAGTCAGGACGCGTCGGATCCGAGCGCCAAGCTGACGGTGCGGGTGCTACCGGAGATGACGCCCCGGTCGGTGGAGCCGGCGACGGTCAGCGTCACCTTGTCACCTGGACGGTAGGACCGGACGATCGCGACCAGCGAGTCGGAGTCGTCGATCCGGGTCCCGTCGACCTTGGTGATCACATCGCCCTTCTGCAGGCCAGCACCGGAGGCCGGGGTGCCTGACTCGACCTTTCCCACCAGGGCTCCGGCGGGCAGGCCTACCGAGTCCGTGGCGTTGCCCACCGAGACTCCGATCCGCGCGTGCGTCGGGGTCTGACCGGCCCGCAGCTCCTGCACGATCGGGATCGCGTCGTTGATCGGGATGGCGAAGCCGAGTCCGATCGATCCGCTCTGTCCGCCGGTCGTGCTCGAGGTGGACTTGATCGCGGAGTCGATGCCGACCACGTTGCCGTTCAGGTCGATCAGCGGTCCACCGGAGTTGCCGGGGTTGATCGCAGCGTCGGTCTGGATGGCGGGGAAGACCGTGGTCGGGTCGTTGGCCGCCTCGCCCTGTGTCGTCACGGGACGGTTCAGAGCGGAGACGATGCCGGTCGTGACGGTGCTTTCGAGCCCGAACGGGGCGCCGACGGCGACGACCTGCTCACCGACCTCGAGATGGTCGGAGTTTCCCAGGGTCGCCGGGGTCAGGTTGTTCTGTCCGTCGACCTTGATCACCGCGAGGTCGGTCAGCGGGTCGCGGCCAAGGATCGTGGCCTTGGCCGTGATCCCGTTGTTGAAGCTCACTGCGAGCTTGCCACCACCGGCCGCCAGCTCGACCACGTGGTTGTTGGTGAGGATCTCCCCGTCCCGAGTGAGCACGATGCCGGAGCCCGATCCGCTGGCCTGAGGTCCGCTGGCGTAGATCTTGACGACGGAGGGAAGGGCCTTCGCGGCCGCACCCTCGGTGCCACCGATCGGCACTCCGTTGTCGGCGGAGGGGCTGACCGTGAGGGCACCGGAGGAGTTCGTCGCGACGGTGCTGGCGGCGTTGTCGTTCATCACCGCGGCGCCCCCGAAGCCTGCGGCACCGCCGGCGAGGGCGCCAACGAGCAGCGCCGTCCCAACGACACGACCCCCCTTCCTCGGCTTCGCTGCAAGGGGATTCAGCGGTGCGCCAGGTGGGTAGGAAGGGGGGTACGTGCCGTTGGTCATGCCTCAACGATGCGTCGGCACGCTGAAAGGGGGCTGAGACGGCGCCGAGAGGTTTCTGTGAGTCAGCTCGTCCGCTGCCCCGGGTCCCAGCCGGGCTCGGCCGGACCGTTCGGACCAGGCACCTCGATCTCGCGCGCCTGGCCGGGGATCCAGAACGTGAACTCTGCCCCCGTCGGCTCCCGGTTCTCGACCTGAACATGCCCACCGTGTCGTTGGGTCGCCTGCTGCACGATCGACAGACCGAGTCCCGAACCCGGCAGCGTTCGGGCGGTGTCGGCGCGCCAGAACCGCTCGAACACCAGAGGTAGATCGGCCGGGTCGATCCCCGGGCCCTCGTCCTGCACGGTCAGCTGGCCATCCGCCAGCCGTACGGTCACGGTTGCGTCCGGCGGGCCGTACTTGGCGGCGTTGTCGAGCAGGTTCGTGACCGCCCGCTCGAGGATCGCCGCCTCGCCGACGATCCACCACGACGCGGTCTGGACGTCGAAGGTGACCTCGGGGGCGCGACGGCGTACGCGTTCCACCGCGCGCGCCACGATGTCCGCCAGGTCCATCGGCTCCGGCCTGACCGCCACCGGCTCCTCGCGGGCAAGCTCGACCAGGTCGCCGACGAGTGTCGAAAGCTCTTCGACCTGAGCCGTGACGTCGACGAAGATCTCGTCGCGTTGGTCGGTGGACATCCCACCGCGCCGGTCCGCCTGGGCGAGCAGCTCAAGGTTGGTACGCAGGCTGGTCAACGGCGTACGCAGCTCATGGCCCGCGTCGACCACCAGACGGCGCTGCCGTTCGCGGGAGGCCGAGAGCGCGGCCAGCATCTTGTTGAACGACGCCGCAAGACTTGCCAGCTCGTCCTTGCCGTGGACCTCGATCGGCCGAAGCTCTTCCGTCTGCGCGATGTGATCGGCGGCAGCACTGAGTCGGCGTACCGGGCGCAACGACGAACGCGCGACGACCAGGCCGATCGCAGCGGCCGCGACGATGCCGCCGCCGCCGACCAGCAGCAGCACCAGACCCATCCGGTCCAGCGTGCGTTGGATCGGCTCGGTCGATTGGACGAACATCAACGCGACGCCGGTCCCGGCGTTGACGGTCGCCACCCGGGAGTCGTGCCCGTTGCGGTCAACCGTGCGCAGGCTGTCGTTGGCACGCCCCGCCGCGACGGCTAGCTCGTCATTGCTGATGGGCTCCAGCCAGGCATGGTTCTCCGGTACGACGGTGCCGTCGGAATACAGCAGGTAGATGCGCAGGTCGGTGGCGCCGAGCAGCTCGATCGGCAGGTTCTGCAGCGTCACCTCGCTGATCACCCCGCTGTCCACCGTCGCCTGGGTCCGCTCGAGCAAGGAGGCGTCTTGCCGACTGAAGAGCTGGGACCGCAGGGTGAGGTACGCCGCCAGCGCGGCAACCGCGACGGCGAGTCCGACTGCAGCAGCGGCCAGGATCGATATACGCGCGGCCAAGGAGATCCCGCTTGCGGTGACGACCGGCGGCGAGGTGACCGGAGGGGACGGTTTCTCTGGCCTCACGGAGGCGTCTCGCGCAAGACGTAGCCGACGCCTCGCACGGTGTGGAGCAACCGGGACTCACCAGCAGCCTCGGTCTTTCGGCGCACGTAACCGACGTACACCTCGAGTGAGTTGGCGGTGGTGGGGAAGTCGTAGCCCCAGACCTCTTCGAGGATGAACGCGCGCTCCAGGACCCGCTTGGGACGGCGCATGAAGAGCTCCAACAGGTCCCACTCGGTGCGGGTCAACGTAATCGCTCGACCACCCCGGTCGACCTCTCGGGTGACGGGGTTCATCGTCAGGTCCGCGTACGTCATCGGTCCCTCGTCGTCGCCGTCGCCGACGCCGAGCGTGCGCCGACGCAGCATCGCGCGGACCCGGGCCAGCAGCTCGTCGAGCGCGAACGGCTTGGCGAGGTAGTCGTCGGCGCCGGCGTCCAGACCGTCCACGCGGTCGTCGACGGAGTCGCGCGCGGTGAGCACCAGGATCGGGAGGTCGTTCCCGGCCGCGCGCAAGGCACGGGTCGTCTCGATGCCGTCCAGCCGCGGCATCATCACATCGACGATCAGCGCGTCCGGCGCCAGACCGTTGATCCGGGCCAGGGCTTCGACGCCGTCGTTGGCCAGTGCCACCTCGTAGCCGTTGAACTCCAACGAGCGCCGCAGCGAGTCACGTACGGCGCGGTCGTCGTCCACCACGAGGATGCGCATAGCTCAAGCCTGCCATCCACGACTGAGACCGGGCTGAGAGGTCACGACGGTCGCGACCCCGCTGAACCGTCGAGCAGCGACCGGGCGGCAGCACCGGCGCGCGACCCGTACGAACCACCGAACAAGATGGCATGGACCAACAGCGGGTGGATCTGGTGCAGCGGCTGACGCTCTCGCCACCCGTCAGCCAGCGGCGTCGCCTCGTCGTACGCCTCGAGCAGCCGCGACAGGTGCGGTGCGCCGAACAGCGCCAGCATGGCCAGATCGGTCTCGCGGTGACCGCCATGCGTCGCGGGATCCACGAGGAGTCCGACTCCCTCGGAGCTCCACACGACATTGCCCGACCACAGGTCGCCGTGGATGCGGCTAGGTGTCTCGTGGGGTCCGGCGAGGTCGCCGATCTTGTCCATCGCGGTCTCGATGGCCTCGACGTCCTCCGGCGAGACGTTGCCGCGATCCCGCGCCACCTTCAGGTACGGCAGTACGCGGCGAGTCGGCCAGAACTCGGCCCAGGTGTCGGTCGGGTTGTTCGTGAGCGGAATCGTCGCGATGTACCCTTCGCGCTCGGCGCCGAACTGGGGGGCCCCGGACTGGTGGGTCTGCCCGAGTCGCCGAGCGAAGTCCTCGACGCCGTCGAGGCTGGGTCGTCCGGGCTCGATCCACGACAGGATCAGACAGTCTTCGCTCGTGCCGAGCACGTCGGGCACGCCGGCGCCACCAGCCTCGCCCAGCCAGGTGAGGCCGGCGGCCTCGATCTCGAAGAAGCCGTCCGGCGCGTGCGGCCGGGTCTTGACGAAGGCGCTCCGGCCGTCGCTGAGCCGAAGCCGGGTCGCGGTGCAGATGTCCCCACCGGCAACCGGCGTCGTGGCGACCACCGCCGTTCCGAGCAAAGCCTCGGCCCGGCTCGCGATCGTGCTCATCCGCGCCATGCACCGAAACCTACGCGTTGCCCGACCCGCTGACCACTGACACCGTGGCTGCGCCCGGACGTCGCTCAGCCGAGCGCGTCGTCGCGGTCACCCGGCAGGTACGCCGCGAGCGCATCGACGAGGGCGTCACCGGTGCGTTCGACGATGGACAGCACTGTCTGGAAACCGTCGTCACCGCCGTACCAGGGATCGGGTACGTCCAGCGATTCCTCGACGACCGGGTCGAAGGCGCGAAACAGCACGACGCGCTCACGTTCGCTCTCGGTGCGGGCCAACCCCTGGAGGTCACGCAGGTTCGCCTGGTCCATCGCCAGGACCAGGTCGTGCTGGTCGAACCACGCAGCGTCGAACTGCGCAGCGCGGTGCCGGGTCGGGTCGTAGCCGTGCTCGACCAGGATGGCCGCAGCCCGTCGGTCCATCGGATCGCCGACATGCCAGTCCCCGGTTCCCGCCGAGCGCACCGCGACCGATTGGTCGAGCCCGGCCCGCTCAAGTTTGCGGCTCAGCACCGCCTCGGCGATGGGCGAGCGACAGATGTTGCCCAGACAGACGAAGGCGATCGAGTACCGCGCTCCCCGGCCCGGGGCACGCGGCGCCGGAAGCTCCGGTGACGACGACGCCGTCATTGCCAGGGTCGGCGGTCCGGTTCGGGCAACACCTGACCGACGACCCAGCTGACGATCGAGATCACGATCGAACCGAAGACCGCCGTCCAGAAGCCCCTGACGTGAAAGCCCACGTCGAGCTGGTCGGAGATCCAGCTCGTCAGCATCAGCATCAGCGCGTTGACGACGAAGAACATCAAGCCCAGCGTCAAGAGATACAGCGGCAGGGACAAGAAGGCCACGATCGGCCGGACGAACTCGTTGACGACTCCGAACAGCAGCGCCACCACCACCAGTGTGATCACCCGCTCGCGATCGGTGTCACCGGTGATCCGGATGCCCTTGAACAGCCACGCCGCCACCGCCAGGGCACACGCATTGGTGAAGATCCGGATCAGCCACGTCTTCATGACGGCATCGTCCCACGTCGCCTGTGAGGGACCCCCGGCCGGATCCGTGGCTGGCTCACCGATCCGCTCCGTGGCCGGTGGCGTCGAGCAGCGAGTGCTCGGCGGCGCCGAGGTGGCGCTCGAGGTCGGCGATGGCCGCCTCGATCATGCCCTCCTCCAGCAGTTCCACGAGGTGGGAGTGCTCGACGACCTGCTGTTGCAGGTTGGCTCGGGTCCGGTCCAGATGGGCCAGGCCAAGCCTGATCTCGGCGCTCAGCGCGTCGCTGGCGGCCAGCAGCCGTTCGCTGCCGGTCAATCCGACCAGGGCTCGATGGATGCGCAAGTGCGCCTCGGTCATCGACCCGGGATCATCGGCGGCGCCGGTCGATCCGGCGAGTTCCGCGTACGCCGCGAGGGCCTTGCGTACCACCACGCGCTCAGCCTCGTCGGCAGCGGGCCATCGGCGTACTCCGGCGGACTCCAGGGCAACCCGCGCGCGGCTGACATCGCGCACGTCCTCCGCGCTGAGCTCCTTGACCGCCACGCCGCGATGGGGCACCCGGACCGCGAGCCCTTCAGCGACCAGAACGCCGAGTGCTTCCCGGATGGTGCTGCGCCCCACCCCCATCGCCTCGGACAACGCGACCTCCCGGAGCGGCGTCCCGGGCTCGATCTGACCGGCGAACAGGGCACGACGGATCTCCTCGGCCGCACGGTCCACGGTCGAGGAGTGCTCGATCTCGAGCTGGAGGTCGTCGTACATGGCCACCGACCCTATCGAGCCCGGAGCGCCCCGGAGTTGACGCAACGGCGGCACTATCGGCTACGCTATTGTCAGATTGTCCGACAATCAGACCAAGATCGAGCTCTCCGGTGTCCGCGAGGGGGCTCATCCACGTCGAGAGGGTGAATCCGATGACCGTGCAGATCCAGGAAGCGACCGCACAGCGGGGCGACGAGTCGTCGGCGGCACCCGGGCACGGCACCGCGGCCGACGGCCTGGGGTGGGGCCGTCACTACGCGATGGTGCGCCCGGACCACTTTCGGGTCGCCTATCGGATCAACCCGTACATGGACCTCACCCGCCAGCCCGACCCGGACCTGGCTGTCCAGCAGTGGACCGGCCTGGTGGCGGTGATCGAGGCGGCCGGCGGCCGGGTGGAGGTCGTGGCTCAGCGGCAAGACTCACCCGACATGGTCTATGCGATGAACCTCGGGCTGGCCCTGGAGGCGGGCACGCGGCGGGTCGCGATGTCGCACATGCGCTATGCCGAGCGGCGGCGTGAGACCCGCTCGGCCACCCGTTGGTTCCAGCGCGCCGGCTTCCAGGTGTCCACGCCGGGTCGTGACGGTGTCGGTGCGCATTTCGAGGCCGGGGATGCCTTCCCGTACGCCGGACGGCTGGTGATCGGCTACGGCCCGCGAACCGAAGAACTCGCACTCAAGCACCTCGCGACCGACTTCGAGGTCGACGTGCAAGGGGTCCGGATCACGCATCCGGGCATGTACCACCTCGACCTCGCCTTCTGCCCGCTCGACAAGCGCCGTGCCATGGTGTGCCCCAGCGCCTTCGACGAGGCGAGCGCCGAGGCCCTGCTGGCGCTGGTGCCTGAGCCGATCTTGCTGAGCGAGGAGGACGCGCTGACGTTCTGCGCCAACTCCGTCGTGCTGGGCCGCACGATCGTGATGCCGGCCTGCCCGCCCCGGGTCCGCGACGAGCTCGAGGCGGCCGGCTTCACCGTCGTGCTGATCGACGTCTCGGAGTTCCACAAGGGCGGCGGATCGGTCCGCTGCCTGACGAACCCGCTCGACATCATGATCGGGCGTCACCTCGACCGGGTCGTGGGCGGCCGGGTGTCGATTCCGGTCTGAGCAGGGGCTCAGGTCATCATCGGGGCCGACTCACGGGCCTCGTCGACCGCCCGGGACGTCTGCGCCAACCCGATCCCCACCAGCACGATCGCGATGCCCAGGATCTGCGTCACGGACAGGCTCTCGGTGAACCACCACCATCCGAGCAAGGTCGCGCCGACCGGTTCGACCATCCCGATCAGCCCGACCTCGGTTGCGCGCAGGTGGCGCAGCGCGCTCAGCTCGGCCAGGAACGGCGCCACCGTGCCGAGCACCACCATCCAGATCAGGAGCAACGCCAAGGTAGCGCTGCTGCCGTCGAGGTTGCCGCCCAACGAGACCGAACCGTCGAGGTCGTATGCCGACAGCCTGGTCACCGGTGCCAGCGCGTTCCAGAACACCGTGGCGACGACGAAGGCCGAGGTGAGCACGGACAGGGGAGAGCGCTGAGCGACCGAGCGCTCTCCCAGCAAGAAGTACGCCGCCAGTGACAACGCCGCACCGAAGCCGGCCACGACCCCCAAGGTGTCGAGGGTGAACCCGGACCAGATCTCGGTGACCAGGGCCAGGCCACCGAGGGAGCACGCCAGGCCGAGCCATAACCGTCCGCGCACGTGCTCGCGGTACCCGAAGCGGGCGAACAACGCCACCAGGATCGGCGCCGTGAACTCCAACAGCAGCGCGATGCCGACCGGCAGGCGGTCGATGGCGACGAAGTACAACCACTGGACCAGGGCCACCCCGGTGATCCCGAAGGCGACCGTGGTCAGCCCTTCGCGCACGGTCCGCGGAACCAGCGAACCCAGGTCTCGACGTGCGGCCACGATGAGCAGCAGGACGATCGCGGTCCCCGTGCACCGGATCGTGGTCAGTGTCGTGGACTCGACGCCGGCGGACTGGATGACGCGAGAAACACCGGCGTTGAGGACGAACAAGGACGCGCCGGTGACGACCAGCACGACGCCCCGTGCAGGGCTCCTCGGGGCTGGCATGGCGCGAGCCTAGGCCGTGTCCGAGGCGGTCACTACAGTGACTCGACATGACGACTCCGCGCTTCCGACCGGCGCTCGACACGATCCCGGCGTACAAGGCCGGAAAGCCCCCGGCGCCGGCCGGACCGGGCGCTCGACCGACGTACAAGCTGTCCAGCAACGAAAACCCGTACCCCCCGCTGCCCGGTGTCATCGCGCGCGCTGTCACGGCGACTGAGTCGATGAACCGCTACCCGGACATGGGCGTCAGCGCGCTGCACGAGGCTCTGGCAGCCAAGTACGCCGTCGGCATCGAGCAGATCGCATCCGGGGCAGGCTCGGTGGCGGTGCTCTACCACCTGCTCCAGGCCAGCTGCGCCGAGGGCGACGAGGTGGTCTACGCGTGGCGTTCGTTCGAGGCGTATCCGATCGCGGTCGGTCTGACGGGCGCGACCGGCGTGCAGGTGCCGCTGGATGAGAAGGCCCGGCACGACCTGCCCGCCATGCTCGCGGCCGTCACGGAGCAGACGAAGGTCGTGGTGGTCTGCACACCGAACAACCCGACCGGGCCGTCCATCCACCGCGCCGAGCTCGAGGAGTTCCTGGCCGGTGTGCCGGCCCACGTGCTCGTCGTGATCGACGAGGCTTACCGGGAGTTCGTCACCGACCCCGAGACACCTGACGCGATCGAGATCGCACGTGGCCGCGAGAACGTCGTGGTGCTCCGGACGTTCAGCAAGGCCTACGGGATGGCCGGGCTTCGCCTCGGGTACGCCGTCGGGCCGGCCGCGGTGGCTGAGGCCATCCGCAAGTGTGCCCTGCCTTTCGGGGTCTCGTCGATCGCCCAGGCGGCGGCGTTGGCGAGTCTCGACAGCGAGCAGCCGCTGCTCGAGCGCGTCGCCGCGTTGGTCGTCGAACGCTCCCGGGTCGCCGAGGCGCTCGCGTCCCAGGGTTGGGACCTGCCGGGGGCGCAGGGCAACTTCGTGTGGTTCGGACTGGGTGACGACACGGTGGCCTTCGCGCAGGCGTGCGACGAGGTCGGCATCAGCGTGCGACCGTTCGCCGGGGACGGCGCCCGGGTGACGATCGGGGAGACCGCGGCCAACGACCTGCTCATCGAGGTCGCCGGGAAGTGGATCGCCTCCCGCGGCTGAGCCCGTGGACCCGGACGCCCTGATATCGGTTGGCACGGCGTCAGAGGCATCGTCTAAAGTGGTGCTTACAACCAACCCACGCTTTTCGGGAGACGTCTGCCCTCGGCCGAGGGGAGGCGCCGACAACGCCCGGCCCGCCGTCTAGGGACACGACGCCCCGATGTCGGACCCTTCCGGGATGCTGGGCGTGCCCAGCCGCCGACCTCCAGGGGACCTCGCCACCGATGACCGACGCCGCGACGAGTCCCGCCACCGTTTCGTCACCGCCCCGGCAGGGCGGTGCTCGGTCGTTGTGGCGGCTGCGCTCGTACCTCAAGCCGTACTGGCGGGCGTTGCTCGTGATGGGTTCGACGGCAGTGGTCGGGGTGTTCGTGTCGCTGGCGATCCCCTTGGTGACCAAGGGCTTGATCGACGGGCCGATCACCGACGGTGACATCGGCGGGATCTGGCCGCTCGGTCTGCTCGGACTCTTCCTGGGCATCACCGAGGCCGCCCTGATCCTGATCCGGCGCTGGGTCCAGGCGCACGCGGTGCTCGGCTTCGAGACCGCTGTCCGTAACGACCTCTATCGTCACATGCAGGCGCTCCCGATGGAGTTCCACAGCCGCTGGCAAAGCGGTCAGCTGCTGTCCCGCGTGACGACCGACCTCAGCGCGATCCGGCGCTTCATGGGCTTCGGCCTGCTGTTCCTGATCATCAACATCTTGCAGCTGACCGTCGTCACCGCGCTGCTACTGCACCTGTACTGGCCGCTCGGGCTGGTCGTCGCGGTCTCGGCTGTTCCGATCATCTGGCTCAGCAAGAGGTTCGAGGAGCAGTACGTCGTGGTGTCCCGCGCAGTGCAGGACCAGCAGGGCGACGTCGCCACCGCGGTCGAGGAAGCAGCGGTCGGCTTTCGGAGCATCAAGTCGTTCGGCCGCCGTCATCACATCGAGGGCCAGTTCCGCAACCGCGCCCAGATCCTCTACGACACCTCGATCCAGAAGGTCCGGCTGTCGTCGAAGTTCTGGACGTTCCTGGAGATCATCCCCAACGTCAGCCTGGTGATCGTGCTGCTGCTCGGCGCGATGGCCGTGGGACGCGAGGAGATCACGATCGGGACCCTGGTCGCCTTCATCACGCTGATGCTCTCGTTGGTCTGGCCGATCGCCGCACTCGGGGTCATCCTCGCGATGGCTCAGGAGGCGATGACGGCCGCCGACCGGGTGCAGGACATCTTCGACACCGAGTCGGCGATCACGGGGGGAGACCAGGAGATCGCCGATCCGCGCGGCCACGTCAGGTTCGAGGGGGTCGGGTTCCACTTTCCCGACTCCGACCAGGACGTATTGCACGACGTCGACCTCGAGCTGCTGCCGGGTGAGACGGTCGCCGTCGTGGGTGCCACCGGGTCGGGCAAGACCGCGCTCACGGGTCTGGTGCCGCGGCTGTACGACGTGACCGCCGGACGGATCACGATCGACGGCGTCGACATCCGCGACCTGACCATGGCATCGCTGCGGACGATCGTCGCCACCGCCTTCGAGGAACCGACCCTGTTCTCGATGAGTGCCCGGGAGAACATCGCGCTCGGCCGTCCCGATGCCAGCGAGGACGACATCCACTCCGCGATCGACACCGCCCAGGCGAGCTTCGTCTACGAGCTGCCCTGGGGACTGGCCACCCGGATCGGTGAACAGGGAATGTCCCTGTCCGGCGGACAGCGGCAGCGGCTGGCTCTGGCACGAGCGGTGCTCGCCCGGCCGCGCGTCCTGGTCCTCGACGACACCCTGTCTGCCCTCGACGTGCACACCGAGGCGTTGGTGGAGCAGGCGCTGCGTCGTGTCCTCGCGGACGCGACCGGGATCGTCGTGGCCCACCGCGCGTCGACGGTGCTGCTGGCCGACAAGGTGGCGCTGCTGCAGGGCGGCACGATCACGCATGCCGGTTCGCACGAGCGGCTGCTGGCGGAGGTGCCGGCCTACCACGAGCTGCTGGCCGGAGATACCGACGACGACGAACGCTCCCCGGAGCCGGAGGGGGTGTCGGCGCGATGACGACGACCGACGACCGGCGCGACGACGCCACGCCGGACCCGGCAGACGACAACGGCGAGCACGTCGACTGGCGGGGAGTGGCGGCCGAGGATCGCGACGACATCCCCGACAAGATCTCTTTGGTGCTACAGGAGCGTTCCAGGCGGCTGCTGAGGCAGCTGCTGCGCCCGCACAAGCGGCTGTTGATCTTCCTGATGATCGCGGTGCTGATCGAGAACGCCGCCCGGTTGTCCGTGCCCTACCTGGTCAAGGAGGGCATCGACCGCGGCATCCCGCCGATCATCGCCGGCGAGGGCAGGCAGACTCTTGTCACGATCGTCCTGATCCTGCTGATGGCCGTCGTGATCCAGGCCGTCACCCGGATCACGTTCCTGCTGCTGGCCGGCACGATCGGACAGGAGGTGCTGTTCACCCTGCGCCGTCGGGTGTTCTCGCACTTCCAGATCCTGTCGCCGGCGTTCCACGACGACTACACCTCCGGCCGGGTCATCTCGCGCCAGACGTCCGACATCGACGCGATCTACGAGCTGCTGGAGACCGGGTTCGACGGCTTGATCTCGGCCGTCCTCACCCTGATCGGCACGGCTGTGCTGCTGCTCGTGCTCGACGTGAAGCTCGGCTTGGTGGCGCTGCTGTGCTTCCCTGTCCTGCTGCTGCTGACGAACTGGTTCCGGCGTGAGTCGGCCAAGGCGTACCGGCGTACTCGCGAGACCGTCGCGGTCGTCATCGTCCACTTCGTCGAGTCGATCAACGGCATGCGCGCGGTGCAGGCGTTTCGCCGGGAGGGTCGCAACCAGGAGATCTTCGACGCCGTCGACGACGACTATCGGTTCGCCAACGAGCGTGCGTTCCGGTTGGTCGGCCTGTTCATGCCGGGCATCAAGCTGATCGGCAACATCACGATCGCCGTCGTGCTGATCTACGGCGCGAAGCTGGCTATCGACGGCGAGGTCACCCCTGGCGTGCTGGCGGCGTTCCTGCTCTACCTGCGGCAGTTCTTCGAGCCGATGCAGGAGATCTCGCAGTTCTACAACACGTTCCAGTCGGCTTCGGCCGCCTTGGAGAAGCTGTCGGGTGTCCTCGAGGAGGAGCCGTCCGTCCCGGAGCCGGCGCACCCGGTGGCGCTCATCGACTCTGACGGAGCACTACGCCTGGACCACGTGCAGTTCGAGTACGTCGAGGGCCGGCCCGTTCTCCCCGATCTCGATCTCGCGGTCCCCTCCGGGATGACCCTGGCCCTGGTGGGCACCACCGGTGCCGGGAAGACCACGCTGGCGAAGCTGGTCTCGCGCTTCTACGACCCCACCGGTGGGCGCATCACGATCGATGGTGTCGACCTGCGCGACGTCTCCGAGGACGACCTGCGCAAGGCCGTCGTGATGGTGACCCAGGAGAACTTCCTCTTCAACGGCACGGTCGCGGACAACATCAGGTTCGGCAAGCCCGAGGCCACGATGGAGGAAGTCGTCGGGGCGGCCCAGGCCATCGGCGCGCACGACTTCATCATCGCGTTGCCCGAGGGCTACCAGACCGACGTCGCCAACCGGGGTGGTCGGCTCTCCGCCGGGCAGCGCCAGCTGGTCGCGTTCGCGCGGGCGTTCCTCGCCGACCCGGCGGTGTTGATCCTCGACGAGGCCACGTCGAGTCTCGACGTGCCGTCCGAGCGGCTGGTGCAGCACGCACTGCGGACGATCCTGGCCCGGCGGACCGCGATCATCATCGCCCACCGGTTGTCGACGGTCGAGATCGCCGACCGGGTGCTGGTGATGGAACACGGCGAGATCATCGAGGACGGCGCGCCGGCCGACCTGATCGCCGGGGGCGAGGGGCGCTTCTCCGACCTCCACGACGCCTGGATCGCCTCGCTGGCCTGACTAGTTGAGATCAAACTCGTTGCCCTCGGGTCGCGCATGGCGACGGCGTAGTGGTCGACGGTCGAGATGGACGCGGTTCTTGACGATCTTGTCCTCTGGCACGGGGAAGGAAGACACGTCGCGGCAGACAACCGGTGGCTCTGGTGTTGCGCGCAAAGGAGGAGCATCATCGGCACGTGATCCACCGATGACCGATGCCGGAAGACTTCGCGGCCTCATCCTTGGTTACCGGATTTCGGCGGCGATCCACGTTGTCGCGGTCATCGGCATCTCCGACCTTCTCACCGACGGGCCGCGCTCCGTCGAGGACCTTGCCGCAGCCGCCGACGTGGACGCCGATGGGCTCCGTCGCGTGCTCCGCGCGCTGGCCGCGGTCGGCATGTACGCCGAGGACGACCGTGGGTGGTTCGCCAACAACGACGAGAGCGAGGGTCTGTGCCGCGACGCCACCCAGTCGGTCCATGCGCTGGCGTCCTTCATCGGCCAGCGCGAGCAATGGAGCACCTGGGGCCATCTGCTGCACACGGTCCGGACCGGTGAGAACGGGTTTCGAGACCTGTACGGCGCCGACGTGTGGACCTACCGCGAGAACCGGCCCGACAAGAGTGATGTCTTCGACATGTGGATGGCGGCGAACACCCGGGCCGTTGCCGACGCCGTTGTCGCAGCGTACGACTTCGAGCAGGTCGAGACGGTCGTTGACGTAGGAGGGGGCGTCGGCGCACTCCTGCTGACGGTGCTGGCCGCGGAGCCGCACCTGTCGGGGGTCCTGTTCGAGCAGCCACACGTGATCGAGCGCGCGCAGACCGTGTTCGCCACGTCGGCGCTCCGGCACCGGTGTCGGTTGGCCGCAGGCAACATGTTCGAGCAGGTGCCCGAAGGCGGCGATCTCTACATGCTGAAGTCGATCCTGCACGACTGGTCCGACCAGGACGCCGTGCAGATTCTCTTACGGTGCCGGGACGCCATGTCGGTGGCGTCCGCCTCAGGCGATGGAGGACGCGGCGGAGGCTCGGCGAGCGCTCCCCGGGTGTTGATCCTTGAACGGTTGCTCGAGGGCCCGAACCGTGGACCGGAGACGAAGTTCTCCGACCTCAACATGATGGTCATGCTGGGCGGCAAGGAGCGCACAGCGGATGAGTTCGCGTCGCTGTGCAACCAGGCCGACCTTCGACTCACGCGGACTTTGCCGACCGGAACGCCATGGTTCATCCTCGAGGCTGAACCGGCGTAGCCGGGGCCTTACGCGGCTTGCGCTCGGCCGACACCACGATCGCCACCGCGGCCACCACGACGAGACCGCCGCCGACGATGGCCGGCGTCACCGCCTCGGACAAGATCAGCCAGCCGAGGAACACCGCAACGACCGGGTTGACGTACGCATACGTGGCGACCAGCGAGATCGGCGCCACCGACAGCACCCAGACGTACGCCGTGAAGGCGACGACCGAGCCGAACGTCACGAGGTAGGCCCAGGCCAGCCAGGCGTCGAGCGGCGCCGACTGCGGTACGACGTGCTCGCCCCGGATCAGCGCGCCGAGGAGCAGGAAGACCGAGCCGCACAGCATCTCGTAGGTGGTCGTGACGAACGGGTTGCGCGGCAGGCTCAACCGCGGGGTCGACCACGAGCCGAACGACCAGCACACGGTGGCGACCACGATCACCAGACAGGCGCCCCACGCGACGTCGCCGCCGAGGCCGGTCGAGGTGATGAGACCAACCAGACCTGCGAAGCCGAGCAGGACTCCCACGAGCGTGAGCCGGCGCGGCGGATCGCCGGTCACCGTGCGGTAGACGATCACCCACAAGGGAACGGCGGCGACGATGAGCGCAGCGATGCCGGACGGGGCGCCGTTCTGCTCCCCCACGCTGACCAGGCCGTTTCCGAGCGTGGGCAGGAGCAGGCCGAGCAGGGCCGCGCCGGCCAGCTCGCCACGAGTCACCCGCAGCACCGACCAGCCCGACCGCGCGGCCAGCAGGCCGGCCAGGATCAGCCCCGCGACGCCGTAGCGCCACGACGCGGACGACATCGCAGGCAGGTCCTCGACCGTGATCCGGATCGCCAGGTACGTCGAGCCCCAGACGACGTACACGATTCCCAGGGCGACAGCGACCAGCAGCGGTGAGGCGACCGAGGCGCCGGGCGGGGGCGTCCGCGGCGGTGTCACGAGTGTCTGAGGGGTTTGGTCCTGTCGCACTCTTCGAGACTACGCCAGCCGACCTTGTGGCTGAACCTCCGTGCCACTGAGGGAACGAAGGTTCAGCCACAGGGTGGTGGGCAGCCGGGTGGATTAGGCGTGATGATGACCCGCTCGGTATCGTCGGCGGTAGTTGTGGTCGCCATCACAGCGGGTCAGATCCGTGCATCACGCACAGGTTCGGACCCGCTGCGGCGATCCGGGCTGAGGCCGCTGACCTGCCGCACCACCCCGCGGCGCCGGCAGCCACGCTGTGTTCCTGCGACGACCTGACGGTGCCGGCGATCCCGGGACACCGATGACACGAGGGAGTGCGAGTGACCAACGACCGATTCGGTCCGGGCCTCGGGGAGGTCTTCGGACCTCACCAAGAAGGCGGCGGCCCCGAGCTCATCCAGCTCTTGACGCCGGAGGGCGAGCGCGTCGAGCACCCGGAGTTCACCTTCGACCTCGACGACGAGGCGATCAAGGGCTTCTACCGCGACCTGGTGATGACCCGGCGCATCGACACCGAAGCCACCGCACTGCAGCGCCAGGGCGAGCTCGGCATCTGGGCCAGCCTGCTCGGGCAGGAGGCAGCGCAGATCGGCTCAGGTCGCGCACTTCGTGATCAGGACTTCGCCTTCCCGACCTACCGTGAGCACGGCGTCGCCTGGTGTCGCGGCATCGACCCGCTGCACCTGCTCGGGCTGTTCCGAGGCGTCGACCAGGGCGGGTGGGACCCGCTGGCTGACAAGTTCGCCCTCTACACGATCGTCATCGGCGCACAGACCCTGCACGCCACCGGCTACGCCATGGGGATGCAGCGCGACGGCGCCGTCGGCACGGGCGACCCGGACCGCGACGCAGCGGTGGTCGCGTACTTCGGCGACGGCGCGACCAGCCAGGGGGACGTCAACGAGTCGTTCATCTGGGCCAGCGTCTTCAACGCCCCGGTCGTCTTCTTCTGCCAGAACAACCAATGGGCCATCTCCGAGCCGATCGAGCGGCAGACCCGGATCCCGTTGTACCAGCGCGCCCTCGGCTTCGGCTTCCCCGGGCTCCGGGTCGACGGCAACGACGTGCTCGCGACGTACGCCGTCACCCAGGCGGCCTTGCAGCGCGCCCGCGAAGGAAGCGGTCCAACCTTCGTCGAGGCCTACACGTACCGGATGGGGGCCCACACGACGTCGGACGACCCGACCAAGTACCGCGTCACCGAGGACCTCGAGCACTGGAAGCTCAAGGACCCGATCGAACGGGTCAAGGCGTATCTGTCGCGCAACGGCGTCGTCGAGGATGCCTACTACGCCGAGGTCGAGCACGAGGCGGATGAGCTGGCCGCGAACCTGCGCAAGGGTTGCCTGGAACTGCCCGACCCGAGCCCGCTCGACATCTTCGACCAGGTCTACGAGGAGACAACGCCAGAGCTTGAGGCCCAGAAGGCCCAGTTCGCCACCTACCTGGAGTCGTTCACCTCGTCAGAGCTCAGCACGAGCGAAAGGGCCCGCTGATGACTGCGATCACGCTCGGCAAGGGCGTCAACATGGGCCTGCGCGCCGCGATGGAAGCCGACCCCAGCGTCATCATCATGGGCGAGGACGTCGGCAAGCTCGGCGGGGTCTTCCGGATCACCGACGGCCTGCAGAAGGACTTCGGCGAGGACCGGGTCATCGACACCCCGCTGGCGGAGTCCGGCATCCTGGGTACGGCGGTGGGGCTCGCGAGGCGCGGCTACCGCCCCGTGTGCGAGATCCAGTTCGACGGGTTCGTCTACCCGGCGTACGACCAGATCGTCAGCCAGGTCGCGAAGATGCACTTCCGCAGTCGCGGCACGATCACGATGCCGATCGTCATCCGGATCCCGTTCGGCGGCGGCATCGGTGCGGTCGAGCACCACAGCGAGAGCCCGGAGGCCTACTTCGCGCACACCGCCGGTCTGAAGGTGGTCGCATGCTCCAACCCGGTCGACGCCTACTGGATGATCCAGCAAGCGATCGCCTCCGACGACCCGGTCGTCTTCTTCGAGCCCAAGCGCCGCTACTGGGAGAAGGCCGAGCTCGACGAGTCCATCGAGCCTGAGGGCCTGTTCACATCGCGCTTGGTCAAGGAAGGCACCGACCTCACCCTGCTCGCGTACGGTCCGATGGTGAAGACCTGCATCGAGGCTGCCACCGCTGCTCAGGAGGAGGGCAAGAGCGTCGAGGTCATCGACCTACGCACACTCTCGCCGCTCGACATGGCGCCGGTCCACGCCTCGGTGCGCAAGACCGGGCGCGCGGTCGTGGTCCACGAAGCCCCGCTCACGCTCGGACTCGGCTCGGAGATCGCCGCCCGGGTCACCGAGGAGTGCTTCTACTCCCTTGAGTCCCCGGTGCTGCGGGTCGGCGGCTTCGACACGCCCTACCCACCGAGCCGGATCGAGGAGGAGTACCTGCCGGACCTCGATCGGGTGCTCGACTCCGTCGACCGCGCGTTGACCTACTGATCGGAACGGACGCCTGCATGTCTGATGTACGACTGTTCAAGCTCCCCGATGTGGGAGAGGGCCTGACCGAGGCTGAGATCGTTACCTGGAACGTCAAGGTCGGCGACACGGTCAAGATCAACGACGTCATCGTCGAGATCGAGACCGCCAAGTCGCTGGTCGAGCTGCCGTGCCCGTACGCCGGAACGGTGACCGAGCTGTTGGCCGGCGAGGGCGACACCGTCAACGTCGGTGCGGCGATCATCGCGGTCGAGACCGGGGACGCCGGCGCCGCGAAGACCGCGCCCGAGGCTCCGGCAACGCCCGAGGTCGGTAGCGCAGCCGAAGACCTGGTCCCCGCGCCCACGGGCACTGAGGCTGTTTCCTCGCCCACAGGCGACGAAGCCGTCGAGCCCGGTCTGATCGGCGGTCCCGCGCCGGGCGGTCGCACCTCGGTGCTGGTCGGCTACGGCCCTCGCACGACCGAGGCGAAGCGTCGTCCACGCAAGACCGGCTCGACCCCGTCGGGGTCCTCACCGGCCGCCGCGCAGGTCGGTGTGCAGCACGCGTTCACTCCACACGCCACCCCGGCGCCGGACGTCGACCTCGACGATGCCTCGGACGCCGACGTCCCCGCCGCATCGGTGGTCGCCCGGGCCGGCGGCTCGTCGCAGGGTGCTGCGGTCTTGGCGAAGCCGCCGGTACGCAAGCTGGCAAAGGATCTCGGCATCGACCTCAGCGCGGTCAACCCGACCGGCCCCGACGGCACGATCACGCGCGACGACGTGCAAGGTTTCGCGCCTGGTGGCCAGACTGCTGCGTCCGCTGCCTCGGCTCCGCGTCCCCGGTCCACCGGTGAGCGCGAGACCCGGGTCCAGGTCAAGGGCGTGCGCAAGATGACCGCGCAGGCGATGGTCTCCTCGGCTTTCACCGCACCGCACGTGACCGAGTGGATCACGGTGGACGCCACGCGCACGATGAAGCTGGTCCAACGACTCCGCGAGCACCGGGACTTCCGCAGCGTCAAGGTCTCGCCGCTACTGATCGTGGCGCGCGCGGTCTGCACGGCCATCCGGCGTACCCCGGAGGTCAACGCCACCTGGGACGACGCCGCCCAGGAGATCGTGCTCAAGCACTACGTCAACCTCGGCATCGCGGCAGCGACCCCGCGCGGGCTGATGGTGCCGAACATCAAGGACGCCGACCTGCTCGGCGGGGTCGAGCTCGCGCAGGCTCTGGGCGAGCTCACCACGACCGCCCGCGAGGGAAAGACGCAGCCCGCGCAGATGGCCGACGGCAGCTTCACGATCACCAACGTTGGCGTGTTCGGCGTCGATGCGGGTACGCCGATCATCAACCCCGGAGAGTCCGCCATCCTCTGCATGGGCACGATCCGCAAGCAGCCGTGGGTCTTCAACAACAGGATCAAGCCGCGCTGGATCACGACCTTGGCTTTGTCGTTCGACCACCGGATCGTCGACGGCGAACAGGGTTCGCGCTTCCTGGCCGATGTCGCGGCCTTGCTCGAGGACCCCGGCAACGCCCTGCTGTTCTGACCAGCACCCCCGCCCACTCGCCCAAACCGAACCGAGCCCCTCCTCCCTTTTCGCGGGTTCGGGGCGGGTACGGGTCAGGCGTCCGGCCCCGGGGTGGACTCCAGGGCGTCGAGCCAGGCGGCCACGGAATCGTTGTGCTCGCCCAGACGTGGCGGCGGCAGATGGGCGTCACGCCCGCCGGCGTACGGCAGGTCGTCGAAACGCAGCGGTGGGCCTGGCAGGGACACCCGACCCGCGATCGGGTGGTCCACGTCGATGAGCAGTCCCTGTGACCGGGTCTGCTCCCAGGCGTAGACGTCATCGACGGTCCGGACCTTCCCGGCGGGGATGCCGGCCTCGGCCAGGACCGGGAGCCAGTGCTCGGCGCCGTGAACTGCAAAGGCGTGCTCGATCAGCTCGCCGAGCTCCTCGCGGCGCGCCACTCTCAGCCGGTTGGTGGCGAACCGCTCGTCGTCTGGATCGAGCCCGACGATCGGTGCGAACGACCGCCACAGGCCTTCGCTGCCGCAGGCCACCTGCACCGGGGCGTCGGCGGTGTGGAACAGCCCGTAGGGGCTGATCGACGGGTGCTGGTTGCCGATCGCGGTCGGGACTTCCCCGGCCACGGTCCAACGAGTGCCCTGGTAGGCGTGGACTCCGACGATGGCCGCCAGCAAGCTGGTCCGGACATGCCGGCCGCGCCCGGTGCCGGAGCGTTCGTGCAGCGCGGCCACCACTCCGTACGCGCCGTACATCCCGGCGAGCAGGTCGCCGATCGGGACCCCCACCTTCATCGGTTCCTCGGGCCCGTTTCCGGTCAGGCTCATCAGCCCGGCCTCGCCCTGCGCGATCTGGTCGTAGCCGGCCCGCCCGCCCTCGGGCCCGTCATGGCCGAAGCCGGTAATGGACAGCACGATCAGCCGCGGATTGATCGCGTGCAGTTCCTCGATCGAGAAGCCGAGCCGGTCGAGCACGCCCGGCCGGAAGTTCTCGCACAACACGTCCGCCTGGGCGACCAGCCGGCGCAGCAGTCGTCGGCCTTCGTCGCTCTTCAGGTCAGCGGTGACCGACTCCTTGTTCCGGTTGGCGCTCATGAAGTACGTCGACTGAGGCTCGTCGTCGGGGCCGACGAACGGCGGACCCCATCCCCGGCTGTCATCGCCCGAGCCGGGCGCCTCGACCTTGATCACCCGGGCACCGAGGTCGGCGAGCATCAGTGCCGCGTGTGGCCCGGCCAGTGCGCGGGTCAGGTCGATGACGACGATGTCGCTGAGCAGCATCCCGCCATCCTGCCCGAGGTGTCAGGGTGGCGGGAGCGGGGAGGGGGTGTGTCATGTGTCGGCGGATCGCTGACACGATGTGTCAGGACGTCGCTGACACTACGGGGTGGTGGCGGCGGTGGATAGTGTCCGCCTTGGCTCGTCGGCGTGAAGGTCGTTCG